>NZ_SJEX01000051.1 GCF_005930495.1 Modestobacter excelsi
CCTCCGAGCCCACCCCCACGGCCTCGACGCCCACCCCGACGCCGTCGCCGACGACCGCGTCCCGTGTGCCGTCGACGTCGCAGAGCGCGCCGTCCACCCCGCCGTCGACGAGCCCGCCCGCGACCTCCGCCGCCCCGGGCGCGGGGTCCGCGGCCGAGGTGCGGCAGGCGATCACCAACTACTACGCCCTGCTGCCGCAGGACGCGCAGAGCGCCTACGACCTCACCGGGCCGACGCTGCGCAGCGCCGAGAACCGCGGCAACTACATCGCGTTCTGGAACCGGTTCAGCTCGGTCACCCTCGGCCCGGTGTCGGCCACCGACGGCTCGCTCACCGCCACCGCGCCGGTCACCTACGTCGAGAACGGCCGCAGGCTGCCCGAGCAGCACACGTTCGTGCTGGTCCGGGGCGAGGACGGGCAGCTGCTCATCGACTCGGACCGCGCGGGCTGACCAATTGCCGAGACGACGACGGCGGCGCCGGATCCTGGGGATCGGGCGCCGCCGTCGTGTTGCGGTGGCGGTGGGATTTGAACCCACGGAGGCGTGAACCTCACACGCTTTCGAGGCGTGCTCCTTCGGCCGCTCGGACACGCCACCGCCGAAGAGACTACAGGGCCCGCCTGGCGCGGAAGAACGCACGTAGCAGCGCGCCGGACTCCTCGGCCCGGACCCCGGCAACGACCTCCGGCCGGTGGTTCAGCCGCCGGTCCCGGACGACGTCCCACAGCGACCCGGCTGCGCCGGCCTTCGGGTCGTCGGCGCCGTAGACCACCCGGGCCACCCGCGACAGCACGCTGGCGCCGGCGCACATCGTGCACGGCTCGAGGGTGACCACCAGCGACGCGCCGGTCAGCCGCCAGCCGTCGCCGTGCAGGCGTGCCGCCTCGCGCAGCGCCAGCACCTCGGCGTGGGCGGTCGGGTCGCCGCGCTTCTCCCGCTCGTTGGCGGCCTCGGCCAGCACCGCCCCGTCGGGCCCGAGGACGACGGCGCCGATCGGCGTGTCTCCCCACTCCTGCGCTGCGGCGGCCAGCTCGAGCGCCCGCAGCATCGCCTCGTCGTCGGTCACCCGGATCACCTTCGCGGACGGTCGAGCTCTGCTCCACATGTGGAGCAGAGCTCAACTCGTCGGACGGGCACCGGCCCGCCCCGGGGATGTCCAGCCCTGCCGGCGCAGCCGGTCGGCGCCGTCGAGGAGCAGGTCGAGGGCGAACTCGAACTCGAACTGCTCGTCGCAACCCTGGCCGACGGCGGACAGGTCGCCCTCGGTGGCGACCGTGGCGATCTCCAGGACGTGCGGGAACCGCCGTCCGAACTCGCGCACCATCGCCTCCTGCTCCTCCGGGGTGGGCCCGGGACCGGCCGGGTCCGGCGGCGGCTCGTCGAAGAGCTCCGGGCTGAACCCCCAGATGCGGTTGCCCAGCGCGTGCATGACGTGGTGGGTGAGGTCGACCGAGCACCCCCCGGCGCGGAACATGCCGGCGACGGCGTCCATGTGCCCCAGCACGACCGGCGTCCGATGGGTGGGGGACTCGATCGCCTGCCGCGCCCACCGGTGCCGGAGCACCGCGCGGCGGGCGGAGAGGACGCGTTGCCGGACGGCGTCGGTCCAGGGCCGGTGCCGTGCACCCCGTCGTCCAGCGGCACGGTGCGAGCCTCGCGCTGGGCTACGTCTGCGGCCGGCTGCCGGAGGCCGCGGTCATCGCCGTCGGCATCATGAGCACGCTGTCGGTGGTCACGCTGCGCCGGGTGCAGGGGGCGGCCGGTCCGGACGACCCGTCACTGGTCGCGGTCACCCGGGCGCTCGTGGCCCTGCACGACTGGTCGTTCCTGCTCGGGCCCGGCCTGGTCATCGGGGTCAACTCGCTGCTGCTCGCCCTCCTCGTCCACCGCGGGCGGCTGGTGCCCCGCTGGATCGCCACGGTGGGGCTCATCAGCGGCCCGCTGGTGCTCGCCTCGTCGACCGCGGTGCTGTTCGGCCTCTACGACCAGGTGTCCGCGCCGGCGGCCCTCGGGGCGCTGCCGGTGACCGTGTGGGAGATGAGCCTGGCGGTCCACCTCATCGTCCGGGGCTTCCGGGCCTCCGCCCCGGCGGCGCCGGACACGCCGGCGGCGCTGGTCCCCGCCTGAGCGGCTCGGGTCAGGCCAGGTCGAGCCCGGTCAGCTCCGACAGCTCGGCGAGCGCCGCAGCGGGGTCGACGACCTTGATCGTGTGCATGCCCAGCGCCCGGGCGGGCTTGAGGTTGATGCCCAGGTCGTCGAGGTAGGCGCAGTCGGCCGCCGCGACCGGGCGGCCGACGGCCTCGGACAGCCGGCGCAGGGCGAGCTCGTAGATCGCCGGCTCCGGCTTGCGCACCCCCTCGACCGAGGACTCCACGACCGTGTCGAACAACCCGAGCAGCTCCCCCAGCCGCCCGGTGCGCTCCATCGGCGCGACGTTGTTCGACAGCAGCGCCAGCGGCAGCCCGGCGGCCCGCAACCGCTGGACGGCGGTCATCATCGCCGGGCGGAGGTCCCCGTGCAGGGCGGCGAGCACCCGGCCGGCGTCCACGGTGAACCCGGCCGCCGCGGCCTCGGCCTCGAACGCGACCCGGAACCCGGCCTCGTCGAGCTCGCGGCGCTCGTAGCGCGCCCAGGCGTTCGTGTCCGGGTCGGCGCTGTTCAGCCGGCGCACCAGCCCGTCGGGCAGCCCGGACTCGGCCTCGTAGGCGGCGAAGGCGGTCATCGGGCTCTCGGTGATCACGCCGCCCAGGTCGAAGACGACCGCGGTGACGGTGCTCATGGGGGTCGACTCCGCGACCAGCCTGCCGGCCATCACGCCGTCGCCACCGCGAGCAGCTCGGCGGCGAAGCCCAGCCGCTCGGCGATCCGGAGCACCATCTCGTCCGCCCACAGCTCGTCGGAGTCCAGCAGCCGGGCGAGCTCCTCGGCCGGCATCCCGGCGTCGGCGAACACGTCGAGGTCCCCGCCCGGCCAGCCCTGACCGTCCTCGTCGAACGCGTCGTCGATGGTCGTGCCGGTCTCCACCGCGATGCCGTACCGCTCGACCACCTCGGCGGCGAGCACCCACTCCTGGAACGTCGCATCGGAGATCAGCGCCCGCACCATCCCGCCCGGCCCGTGCCGCAGCACGACGAAGTACAGCCGGCTGTCCACCACGACCACGAAGGGGCCCGGCCAGCCGGCGGACCCCGGCGCGCCCAGGGCGCGCTCCAGCGCGGGCAGCTCGTCGTCGGCGTCGGCGGCCAGCAGCTCGCACTGCCAGCGGTCCTCGAGGCGGCTGACCCGGACGGCAAAGCTCTGCCGCAACGTGCTGCCGGCATCCGGTGGGGGCGTCATAGCCTCTGATCATGGCCGACGCCCCGGACGAGGACCGCACGCCCGTCGACCCGGCCCTGTTCCGGGCCCTGGCCGCGGACCCGCTCGCCGCCCACCTGGGCATCGAGCTGGTCGAGGTCCGGCCCGGCTACGCCCGCGCGACGATGACCGTGGGCCCGCAGCTGCTCAACACCGTCGGCACCGCGCACGGCGGCGCGACCATGGCGCTGCTCGACGTGGTGCACAGCGCGGTGAGCAACAGCCACGGCACGGTCGCCGTCGCCCAGGACGTGCACACCGAGTTCCTCTCCGCGGGCCGGCCGGGCGACCAACTCGTCGCCGAGGGCGTGGAGGTGCACCGCTCCGGCCGGACGGCGGTCTACCGGATCGACGCGACCACCATCGACGGACGTCGGGTGGCCACCGCCCTGGCCCGGGTGTTCCGGCTGGGCACCCCGTGGGAGACCGGCGCGTGAGCGACTTCCCCGTCCCCACGATGCCCGCGCCGCCGGTGTCGGTGGTCGGCCTCGGTCAGCTCGGGGGCTCGCTGGCCGCCGCCCTCGCCGGCGCCGGCCGGCCGGTCACCGGGTGGGACGTCGACCCGGCCGCCCGGGACGCGGCCGAGGACCAGGGCGTGCGGATCAGCCAGGAGCTCACCGGTGTCGTCGTCCTCGCGGTGCCGCTGCCGGTGATGGGCAGCGCGCTGACCGGGCTGCGGATCGACCCGGGCGCGACCGTCACCGACCTGGGCTCGGTGAAGGTGCCGGTCCTCGCCGAGCTCGGTGCCGCCCACGGGGACCGGTTCGTCGGAGGTCACCCGATGTGCGGGACGGAACGGTCCGGCCACACCGCCGTGGACCCGGGCCTGTTCACCGGTGCCCGCTGGGCGCTGTGCCTCGAACCGGGCACCGACCTGCGGCGGTGGCTGCGGGTCGCCGAGATCGCGCTGGCCGTCGGCGCCGAGGTGGTGCCGGTGACCGCGGCCGAGCACGACGACGCGGTCGCCGCCATCAGCGCCGTCCCGCACCTGCTGGCCGCCGCCCTGGCCGCCGCCGCCGGGCAGGCCGGGCCGCTCGCCCTCTCCCTCGCCGCCGGCAGCTTCCGGGACGGCACCCGGGTGATCGGCAGCGACCCGGCGTTCGTCACCACCCTGGTCGAGGGCAACGCCGGCCCGACGGCCGCGGCCCTGGACCGGGTCCGCGCCCAGCTGGCCCGGCCGTGGGCCGACCTGGTCGCCGACGGGCACGCCGTCCGCGCTGCGGCGGTGGGCCGCCGGCCGGTGCGGGTCCCGCTGGACCGCACGGCCCTCTTGGCGCTCGGCCGCGCCGGCGGTGCGGTGACCCGGCGGCTGGCCGCCTTCGTCGAGGGCTGGGTGCCCGAGGGCGCCTGACCGGCCGCAGGCGCGGAGCCGGGCGGGACAGGGCAAGCTGACACCGACGCACGAGGAGAGGGAGACATGGACGACAAGGACATCCGCGCGCAGATCGAGGCCCTGGTCGAGGAGGAGCACACGCTCCGCAACGCCAGCGAGCACACCGCGGAGCAGCGCGCCCGGCTCCGCCAGATCGAGGAGGACCGCGACCAGCTGTGGGACCTGCTGCGCCAGCGGGACGCCAAGCGCCAGTACGGCGAGGACCCGGACGAGGCCAAGGCCCGCCCCGAGCCCCAGGTCGAGAACTACCTCCAGTAGCGGCTGGGCCGGCATCGGTCGCTGGTGCCCGGCCTCCAGCAGCGCCAGCTGCCACAGCAGCCGGGAGCGGGGGTCGGCCACCGAGCAACCGGTGCGGAGCTGCACGTCGGCCGCGCGGCGCGGGACGCGGTGGTGGCGGCGGAGCAGCGGACCCTGCTGCAGCTCGTCTCGCTCGGTCGGGCCCTGGTGGTGGTGCCGGACTCCGCCCGGTCCCAGCTGCACGACGGGCTCGTCGCCGTGCCGGTGGTGGACGCACCCGAGGTCACCACCGTCATCGCGTGGCCGGCGCACAGCCGGTCCCGGGCCGTCGCCGACCTCGTCCGCACCACGACCCGCCTCCGAGAGAACTTCACCTCCGAAGTGGTTGCCGGAAGATCATCACGGGTAGGACCGCCCAGATCCACGAGCAGGGCGCGTGGGCGGTCGGGACGGGAGCAGGGCATGGCGGTGCAGGGTGCGGTGCGCAGCACGCGCGAGATCGAGCGGGCGGTGGTGACCGGCGGCGCCGGCTTCCTGGGCTCCCACCTGTGCGAGCAGCTGCTCGACCGCGGCGTCGAGGTCGTCTGCCTGGACAACTTCCTCACCGGCTCGCCGGAGAACGTGCTGCACCTGATGGAGCACCCGGGCTTCCGGCTGGTCCGCTGCGACGTCACCGACTACGTGCACGTGCCCGGCCCGGTCGACCTGGTGCTGCACTTCGCGTCCCCGGCGAGCCCGCTGGACTACCTGAGGATGCCGATCGAGACCCTCAAGGTCGGCAGCTTGGGCACGCTGCACACCCTCGGCCTGGCCAAGGAGAAGGGCGCCCGCTACCTGCTCGCCTCGACCTCGGAGGTCTACGGCGACCCGCTGGAGCACCCGCAGCGCGAGGAGTACTGGGGCAACGTCAACCCGGTCGGCCCGCGCGGCGTCTACGACGAGGCCAAGCGGTTCAGCGAGGCGCTGACCACCGCGTACCGCACCTCGCAGGGCACCGACACCGCGATCGTCCGGATCTTCAACACCTACGGCCCGCGGATGCGCCCCAACGACGGCCGGGCCATCCCCGCCTTCGTCGGCCAGGCGCTCGCCGGCGAGCCGCTGACCGTCGCCGGGGACGGCTCGCAGACCCGCTCGATCTGCTACGTCGACGACACCGTGCGCGGCATCCTCGCGCTCGCCTTCTCCACCGAGACCGGCCCGATGAACATCGGCAACCCCGACGAGCTGTCCATGCTCGAGCTGGCCCGCTGGATCGTGGAGCTGACCGGCTCGTCGTCGGAGATCGGCTTCATCGACCTGCCGGTCGACGACCCCAAGGTGCGCCGCCCGGACACCACCGCCGCCGAGACGGCGCTGGGCTGGCGCCCGACGGTGACCTCCGAGGAGGGGCTCCGGAACACGGTCGCCTGGTTCGCCGCCCAGCGCGAGGCGGGCAGCACCCGCGCCAGCTGAGCCGAGGACCCCTGACGCGGGGCGATCACCGCCTCGCAGTGGGTAGAGTTCCGGCCGACCGATGCCCGGGAAGCCGCGCTCCGGCGCGCCCCTGGCACAGCACAGGGCTCGAACACGACGGAGAAGCCAGATGGGGCGGCACGCCTCCACACCGTCCCGCTCCAGGATCGCCGGCCGGCCCGCGCTGCTCGGCGGCCTGGCCGTCCTGCTGATCGCGGCAATCGGCCTCGGCCTGGTCTGGTGGCGGTCCGGGGACGACGACGCCGAGGCGGCCGACTGCAGCGACCGGCAGACCGTGCGGGTCACTGTCGCGCCCGAGGTCGGCCCGCTGGTGGAGCGGCTGCTGTCCCGGCCGGAGCCGCTCGGCGGCGGCGCCTGCGCCGTGGCCGAGGTGACCGCCGAGGAACCGCTGCAGACCCTGGCGTCGGTCGGGGCGCTGGACGCCGCCGCCCTCCCGCAGGTGTGGGTGCCCGACTCCTCGCTGTGGACCGCCCGCGCCGGCGGTGCCGACGTGCAGGCCGCCGGCTCGCTGGCCTCCTCACCGCTGGTGCTGGCCACCAGCCGCGCGGCAGCCGACCAGCTGGGGTGGACCAGCACGCCGCCCACCTGGGGTCAGGCGCTCGGCACCGGCCGCCCGCTCGCCGTCCCCGACCTGACCGCGAGCGCCGAGGGACTGTCCGCGCTGGCCGCCGTCCGGCAGTCGCTGGGTGGCGGCGCGGACGCCGACAACGCCGTCGTGGCGGCGGTGCTCGCCGCCGGCCGCGGGGAGGTCCCCTCCCCCGCCGACGCGCTGACGGCCGGCACCGAGGGCGGCGCCGACGCGCCGCTGGTGCCGGTGAGCGAGCAGGAGGTGCTGGCGGCCAACACCGCGGCCGGCTCGGACTCGCTGGTCGCGGTCTACCCCAGCGACGGCTCGCCGTCCCTCGACTACCCGGTGCTGCAGGTCGGCGCGGCCGACGCCGCCCACCCGGAGGCGGTGGACGCCGTCGTGCGGACCCTGACCGCCGCCTCGGCCGCCACCCAGGTGCGCGCCGCCGGCTTCCGCGACCAGGAGGGCAGCGCTCCCGAGGGCGCCGGGCCGGACACCGGGGTGCAGGAGGCGGCGCCCGCGTCGCTGGAGCTGGACGCCGCCGCACTGCAGGGACTGCTCGGGCGGTTGTCCAGCCTGGCCACGCCGTCCCGGCTGCTGACCGTCGTCGACGTCTCCACCTCGATGAGCGCCCCGGCCGGCGACGGGACCCGGGCGACCCTGGCCCGGGACGCGACCAAGAGCGCGCTGACCCTGCTGCCGGACTCCTACTCCGGGGGCGTCTGGGCGTTCGCCTACCGGCTCGACGGCGACCGGGACTACGTGGAGCTGGCCCCGCTCCGCCAGTTCGGCGCCGACGCCGGCGGCCAGACCCAGCGCGAGCTGATCGACGGGCAGTTCGACAGCCTGCCCGGCCTGCTCTCCCCCGGCGGCACCGGGCTGTACGACACCACGCTGGCCGCCGTCCGCGCCGCCCAGAACGCCTACGACCCCGCCTCGGTGAACAGCGTCGTCCTCATCACCGACGGCGAGAACGACGACGACACCGGCATCGGCCTCGACGAGCTGCTCAGCACGTTGCGGGCCGAGGCCGACCCGGACCGGCCGGTGAAGGTCGTCGGGATCGCGCTCGGCCCGGACGCCGACCAGGGGGCGCTGCAGCAGATCGCGGACGCCACCGGCGGCGCCGCCTACGCGGCACTCGACCCGGAGGACCTGCAGAGCGTGCTCTTCGACGCCATCCGCCGCCGCAGCTAGGAGGAGGACAGCAGCTGGTCGAGGGCTGCGGTCACCTCGGCGACGGTGATCCGGTCGAGCGCGGGGTCCAGCGTCGTCCCCCAGGGGTCGCCGGTGCCGTCGCCGTGCCACAGGACGACGTGCTGGCGCCGCGGCGGCGGGCCCCACAGCGCCGGTGACACCGGGCCGAACAGCACCACCGAGGGACGGCGGTAGGCGCTGGCCAGGTGCGCGACCCCGGTGTCCCCGCAGACCACGACCCGGGCCGCGGCGATGACGGCGGCCAGCTCCAGCGACGTCGTCCGGCCGGCCAGCACCGCGTCCACGCCCAGCCCGGCGCCGGCCGCGACGCCGAGCGCGAGGTCCCGCTCGGCCGGCCCGCCGGTGACCACGACCTCGAGCCCGGACGCTGCCAGGTGCGCCGCGACGGCGGAGAACCGCTCCGGCGGCCAGCGCCGCCCCGGGAAGGCCGCGCCCGGGTGGACGACGGCGACCCCGGGAGCCGGCGGGGCCAGGTCGGGCACCGCCAGGTCCAGCGCGTCCGGGTCGCAGTCGACGTCCAGACCCTCGGCGACCAGCCGGCACCAGCGCCGGACCTCGTGCTCTCCCGCGTACCAGGTCGGCCCGGGATAGCCGGGGCTGTCGAAGGTGAGCAGCCGCTGCGGGTGCAGGTCCGCGACGACGACGTGCGACAGCGGTCCCTTGCCGTGCAGGTCGACCGCGAGCGCGGGCGGTGGGCCGCCCCAGTCCAGCGGCTCGAGCTCGACCGCGGGCAGCACCTCGTCGACGGCGTCGATCAGCGCGGCGAGCGGCTCGAGCGCCGGGGTGGTGGCCAGCACCAGCCGGTGGTCGGGGACCGCAGCCCGGATCCCCCGGATCGCCGGCACCCCGGTCAGCAGGTCCCCCAACCCCAACGGCCGGAGGACGACGGCCGTCTCGGCTCTCGGCGCCGAAGGCGAAGCCGTTCGGTCGCTTTTCGGCGCCGAAAGTGACGAGGGGGTGGTGCTCATACGCGGGAGCGGGCGACCAGGGCGGTGGTCGAGTGGCCGTCCAGGTAGGGCAGGACGACGGCCTGGCCGCCCCAGCTCTGCAGCACCGCGGCCTCGGGGAGGTCCGCGCCGGCGTAGTCGCCGCCCTTGGCCCAGACGTCGGGGCGGAGCTGGTCCAGCACGGCCGACGGGGTGTCCTCGTCGAAGACGACGACCGCGTCGACGAACTCCAGCGCCTCCAGCACCCGGGCCCGGTCGGTGGCGGTGACCAGCGGCCGGGTGGGCCCCTTGAGCCGGCGGACCGAGTCGTCGGAGTTGATGCAGACCACCAGGCAGTCGCCCAGCCCGCGGGCGGCCCGCAGCGTGGCGACGTGCCCGGCGTGCAGCAGGTCGAAGCAGCCGCCGGTGGCCACGACCGTCCCGCCGGCCGCGCGGACCCGGTCCAGCAGCGCGTCGACCCCAGGAGCCGGGGCGGTCGGCGAGTCGGGGACGGCGTCCCAGGCGGTGGCCCCGCCACGGGCGACGAACGCCCCGGCGGCGGCAACCGCCGCGGTGACCGCCTCGCCGGTGACCGCGCCACCGGCCAGCGCGACGGTGACCGCGGCAGCGAAGGAGTCCCCGGCCCCGCACGGGTCGCCGCCGGTCACCCGCACCGCCGGCACGACCATCGGGGCGCCCTCGCCGTAGGACAGCAGCGCACCCCGCGAGCCCAGGGTGACCGCGACCGCGCCGACCCCCCAGCGGGCGATCAGCGCCTGCGCCCGGGCCCCGACGGCGGCCAGCCCGTCGCCGGTGATGTCCGGCCCGGCCACCCGGGCGGCCTCGGCGCCGTTGGGGGTGACCAGCCGGGTCGAGGGCACCGGGTCGGCGCCGCGCGGGTGCGGGTCCCAGACCACCGGCCCGCGGGCGGCGGACAGGGCTGCGCGGACGTCGGCGGCCGACGTCGTCCCCCGGCCGTAGTCGGCGACCAGGACGGCGGCGGCGCTGCCGATCGCGGTGGCCGCGGCCGCCGGCAGCGCGCCGAAGGTGGCGGCCGACCCGCCGGTGTCCAGCCGCGCCACCGAGTGGTCGCCCACCCGGATCCGCTGCTTGACCGGGGTGGCGCTGGTCGCCGGGATCTCGATCAGCCGGACCCGGCCGGCGAGCAGCGCCCGCAGCCGCCGGGCCCCGTCGTCGTCGCCGAGCGGGGTCACCAGGACGACGTCGGCACCGGACCGGGCGGCGATGACCGCGGCCAGCGCCGCACCACCGGGGCGCTCCCGGCGCTCGACGTCCTCGACCACCGGCACCGGCGCGTCCGGGGTCAGCCGGGACGCCGTCCCGACCAGGTCGACGTCCAGGAGCGCGTCACCGACGACGACGATGCTCACTCCACCACCTGCACGTGGTTCGCCGTCGCCACCCGCGCCGGCTCGGCGAGCACCGCGGCGTCGAAGGCGGCGCAGAGCAGGTGCAGCGCGACGAGGTGGCACTCCTGCACGGTCGCCGTCCACTCCGACTCGATCGCCAGGGTCTCGTGGGCGACGGCGGCCAGCGGGTTGGGCGCCGGGCCGGTCATCGCCAGCACGGTGAGGCCGCAGTCGCGGGCACGGCGGGCGGCGGTGACGGCGTTCGGCGACCGGCCGGAGGTCGACATCAGCACGAGCACGTCCCCGGGCCGGCCGTGCGCCTCCACCTGGCGGGCGAAGAGCTCGTCGGCCGGGTAGTCGTTGGCGATCGCAGTCAGCGACGAGGTCTCGGCGTTCAGGCAGATCGCGGAGAACGGCGGCCGGTCGGCGCGGTAGCGGCCGACCAGCTCGGCGGTGAGGTGCTGGGCCTGGGCGGCGCTGCCGCCGTTGCCCGCGGCCAGCAGCCGGCCCCGGGACTCGCCGGTCAGCACGTCGGCCAGCAGCTGGCCCCAGCGGTCGAGGGTGTCGACGGAGTCGGTGAGCCCGCGCAGCGCCACGGTCAGCGAGGTGACGTGGTCGTGGCCGGTGAGGTGGGTGCAGGTGTCCGGCGAGACGACCTCGGTGGACCGGTTCGGGGCGGTGCTCATCGGGACTCCTCCAGCAGGACGGGCGTGCGGGCAGCGAGCACCTGGCGGTAGACGGCGTCGGTGTCGGCGACGACGCGGGACCAGCGGTAGCGGGTGCGGGCCCGCCGGACGCCGGCGGCGCCGTAGGCGGCCCGCCGCTCGTCGTCGGCGAGCAGCGCGGCGAGGGCCGCGCCGAGGGCGGCCGGGTCGCGTGGCGGCACCAGGTCGCCGGTGACCCCGTCGGCGACGCTGTCGACCAGCCCGCCGACGGCGGTGGCGACGACGGGGCGGCCGCAGGCCATCGCCTCGAGCGGCGTGATGCCGAAGGGCTCGTACCAGGGCACCGCGAGGACGACGTCGGCCGAGCGGATCCAGCCCGGCACGTCGGCCCGGGCGACCGCGCCGGCGAACACCAGCCGGTCGGCGACCCCCACCGAGTCGGCGATGCCGCGCAGCCGCTGCACCTGGGGGTCGTCGTCGACCGCGTCGACCGGCGGCCCGCCGACGACGACGAGCTCGGCGTCCGGCACCGCGGCCAGCGCCCGGACGGCGTCCTCTTGGCCCTTGCGCTCGACCAGCCGGCCGAGCACCAGCAGCCGCGGCCGGCCCGAGCGGGCGGCGACCGGGCCGCGCGGGGTGAACTCCGCGGTGTCCACGCCGCACGGCACGATCGAGACCCGGTCGCTGGACAGGCCCAGCCGGCGCAGCTCGAACACCTCGTCGCTGCAGGTGGCCACGACGTGGTCGACCTCGGCGCACAGCCCGCGCTCGAGGTCGATGCGCTGCTCGGGCGAGGTGTCGGCGTCGCCCTGGTGACGGCGCTTGACCGAGCCGAGCGCGTGGAAGGTCTGCAGCACCGGGATGCCGAGGTCGGCGGCGGCCTGCACGGCGGCCAGCCCGCTCATCCAGAAGTGCGCGTGCACGACGTCGGGCCGGGTGACCGGCCACTCGGCGTGCAGCACGTCGGCGAAGGCGGCCATGTGCTGCAGCAGGTCGTCCTTGGGCAGCGTGGTGGCCGGGCCGGCGGTCACGTGCGCGACGTCGTAGCCGTCGGCGGTGCGCACCCGGTCGGGCAGGTCGGGGTCGTCGCGGCGGGTGTGCACGGTGACCTCGTGGCCGCGGGTCGCCAGCCCGGCGGCCAGCGCGGCGACGTGCACGTTCTGCCCGCCGGCGTCCACCCCGCCGATGGCGGCGAGGGGTGAGGCGTGTTCGCTGACCAGGTCGATCCTCATCGGGTCACCTCTTCCAGCAACCGGTCCCAGTCGGCGAGGAACCTCGCCAGCCCGTACCGCTCCAGCGCCGCCGCGCGGGCGGCCTTGCCGGCCAGCCGGGCCGCGTCCGGCTCGTGCACGAAGGTGCGCACCGCGTCGGCCAGCCGCTGCGGCCGGGTGGAGAGCACCCCGGCCTCGGCCGGGACCGCCTCCACGGCCTCCGTGGTGGCCAGCGCGACCACCGGCATGCCCAGGTGCATCGCCTCCAGCAGCGACAGCCCGAGGGAGGTCCAGCGCACCGGGTGCACGTACACCCGGCGGCGGGCCAGCTCGGCGTGCATCGCGGCCTGCGGCAGGTCCTCGAACAGGCCGAGCCGCTCCCGGTCGAGTCCATAGCTATCGTCGAGGCCGGTCAGCCCCATGCCGAAGACGTCCAGCGGGGCCGCCGAGGACAGCAGCGGCAGCAGGTCCCCGCCGGTGTACCGGCCACGCCGGACCGGCTCGTTCACCACGATCGCGGCCCGGGCCAGCTCGCCGGTGTACCGCTCGCCGGGGTCGACGATGCCGTGCTCGATGACGACGGTCGGCGCCGTCCCGTTGTCGTAGAACAGCTGGTTGAAGTACGTGACGTGGGCGATCGGGATCTCGGCCTGGTCGGCGAGCGGGTGCCGGGTGTTCGGCACCGCCCCGTCGGGGGCGTTGTGCTCGAGGAAGACCGCGGGCAGGTCGTGTCCCGGCTCGCGGCCCAGCCACTCCCGGACGAGCGCGAGCTCGGACACCCGCTGCAGGACGACCACGTCGACGTCCTCGGTGCGCAGCTCTTCGGGGGTCACCTCGCGCACCGACGCCGGCCAGTCCCAGGTGCGCGCCCGGCCGAGCCCGTCGGGGCCCCGATCGGGGGTGACGGGCAGCAGGTACTCGTGCGGCCCCTGGACGAACGACGTCGTCCACGACCCGTGCACGTGCCAGAGCAGGACCTTCATGCGGTGACCAGCTTCTCGACGGCGGCGACGACGTCGGCCGCGGTGACGGAGGACAGGCAGGGGTGCCCGGGCACCGGGCACTCGCGGGCGCGGGTGTCCCGGCAGGGTGCCGACTGGTCACCGAGCAGCACGGTGGGGACGCCGTAGGGCGCCCAGCGCACGGCCGGCACGACCGGGGAGAACAGCGAGACGACCGGGGTGCCGACGGCGGCGGCCAGGTGCGCCGGGCCGGTGTTGCCGACGACCACCGCCGCGGCGCCGTCGAGCAGCGCGGCCATCCCGGCCAGCGTGGTCGCCCCGCCGAGGTCGGTGCCGCGGGTGCCGGCGACGGCCGCGGTGAGCTCCCGCTCTCCAGGACCGCCGGTGACCAGCACCTGCCAGCCCGCGTCGGCGAGCGCCTCGACGGCCTCCGCACAGCGGCCGGCCGGCCAGGCGCGCGCCGGCACCGAGGCACCGGGGTGGAGCACCACGTACCCGGGCGCGCGGTCGATCGACGGCAGCGGACGACGGACGGCGAGCCGCCCGTCGTCGCCGTCGGGCAGGTCGAAGCCGGCGGCCCGGGCCAGGGAGAGCGCGCGCTCGGGCTCGGGCAGGTCGTCGTCCACCCGGTGCCGGACGTCGAGCAGCGAGCCGGGGTAGTCGACGCTGATCGCTGAGATCCGGCCGACCCCGGCGGTGCGCAGCAGCAGCGCGAGCGGCAGCGGCGACTGGTGGAAGGAGGTGCTGAGGACCGCCTCGTCGACGCCCAGCGCCCGCACCCGCTCGGTGAGCGCGGCGAGGTCGGCGGCGTCGACGGGCTGGGGGGCGCCGTCGATCCACGGGCAGTGCCAGGTCAGAAGCTCGTCCACACCCGGGAGCAGCTCGGCGGCCGCGGTGCCCTGCGGGCTGGCCAGGAAGACCACCCGGTCCGCGGCGGCGGCCACCGCCCGGACCAGCGGGCCCTGCAGCAGGACGTCCCCGGCGTTGTCCAGCCGCGCGACCAGCACCGTCCGCCCCGGTCTCGGCGCCGGAACCGGAGCCGCTTGCGGCGCCGAGAGCGGGGAAGGGGCGCTCACCACGAGCCGGCCAGGACATCGGCGACGGCCGCGGTCAGCGTGGCCGCCCGGTGTGGCGCGGCGGCGATCTCCTGCGGCCGGGTGACCGGCGTCGGCACGATGATCGATGCGGCACCGGCCGCCGTCGCGGCACCGACGTCGGCGCCGATGTCGCCGATGACCAGGCAGCAGGCCGGGTCGACGTCGAGCTCGGCGCAGGCCGCCGTGACCATGCCGGGCGCGGGCTTGCGGCAGTCGCAGCCGTCCTCGGCGGTGTGCGGGCAGACCTGGACGGTGTCGAACGGGCCCAGCAGCTCGGCCAGCCGGGCGTTCACCGCGTCGACCTGCGCGCGGGTGATCAGCCCGCGGCCGACGCCGGACTGGTTGCTGACCAGGCCGATCCGCACACCGCGGGCGCGCAGCTCGTCGAGCGCCTCACGGGCGCCGTCGACCGGGCGGACCTGGTCGGGGTCGCCGTTGTAGGGCACGTCGTGCACCAGGGTGCCGTCGCGGTCGAAGAGCACCAGGTCGGGCAGCCCGCGCCAGGCGGTGATCTTCCGGTGCTGCACGGCGCCGCGCAGGACGTGCCAGGTGGCCAGCGGCGGGATGACCGCGCTGGTGGCGAGCATGGTGGTGACCTCGGCGCGATCCCGCGGGCCGGGTGCGATCCTGGCCCAGGCGAACTCGGCGGTGCCGGCCAGCCAGCCGAGCGCGGCCAGCGCGGCCCCTCGGGGCCGGCCGGCCACCAGCAGGCCGGCCGCACCGAGGGCGGCGGCGGTCACCGCGAGGTGGCGGGGACGGCGGCCGACGGCGGCGTCGGCCCGCTTCCGCCAGGTCGGCCCGTGCAGCCCTCGCATCAGCACGTCGTCGGCGTTGCCGGCCTGCACGCGGGCGGACACCCAGCGGTCGACCGGTCGCACCGGGTGGGTGATCCACCGCCGGCCACGGGTCAGCGTCGAGCCGGTGTCCATCACCCGCAGCGCCAGGTCGGAGTCCTCGCGGAAGGCCCGCGGGAAGCGCTCGTCGAAGCCGCCGACCGCGGCGAGCGCGGCGCGGCGGTAGGCGAGATCGGCGGTGATCCAGCTGCTGGTGGCCAGCCCCGCGGTGCCGCGCTCCCAGTCGGTGGGTCGGCGGTCCTCGGGCAGCGGCACCCGGACCTGGCCCTGGGTGCCGGCCACCTCGGCCGGCAGCGCGGCGAGGTCCTCGGCGAGCCGGTCGTACCAGTCGGGGTCGGGGACGACGTCGTCGTCGAGGAAGGCGATCCAGCCGGTGCGGGCGCTGCGCCAGCCCAGGTTGCGGGCGGCCGCCGGACCGCCGCCGCCGGTGCGCACCACGCGGACCGGCGGGAGGCCCGGCCGCTCGGGGGACAGCGGCGGACCGGTCGGGCGGTCGTCGACCAGGACCAGCTCAGCGGGGCGCGGCCCGGTGCCGGCGGCGAGGGCGTCGAGCAGGACGTCCAGCGACGGCCGGCCGATCGTCGGGACGACGACCGTGCAGTCGCGCAGGACAACCGTCATGCCCGATCGGTTCCCGCGCTCCACCGGCCGAAACACTACGGGCTTTAAGTTGTCCGGGGCCAGATCGGGGCGTACCCGTCCGGGTGATCGTCACGCACGTGCCTGCGGGGTTCTTTCCTCAGTAGCGGCGCGCGGCGGACGACACCCGGGCGAGGGCGTCGGTGACCAGGGCGGCGTCGTCCCCGAGCATGGTCAGCAGGTGCGCGACCAGGTCGTCGTGGGTCGAGCCGGCGGCGCGGACCCGCTCCCGGCCGACGTCGGTCAGGCTGGCGTGCAGCAGCCGGCGGTCGCCGCTGTGCCGCTCGCGGGTGACCAGCCCCTCGTCGACCAGCCGGTTCACCGTGCTGGTGATGCCGGGCCGGCTGAGCCCGACGGCCTCGGCCAGGTCGCCCATCGAGGCCCGCTCGTCGGGTGACTCGGCGATCCGTCGGAGCACCTCGAAGCCGGTGAGGGAGAGCCCGTGCTGGCGGTGCAACGCGGAGTCGACCCGGCGGGTGATCCGGTCGTGCACCTGGACGATGCGCAGCCAGGTCTCCGTCGCGCTCGGGCCGGCGCCGGCCAGGCCACGGACGTCCCGCGGCACGCCACGCGGCGGGGCGCCGTCGTGACGCCGGTCCAGGTGCTGGTCCATGGGGGGTTCCACGTCCTCGTCGTTCAGCAGGGCGCCGGCAGCGCGGCGCCGCGGGGACGCCGGGCCGCGCACAGGCCCAGCAGCCCGGAGGCGCCGATCAGGGAGGCCCCCGCGGCGAGCACGGGGACGGAGGTGGTCTGCTCGGCCAGCGGCCGGACGCGGGCGGCGACCTGCAGGTCCAGCCCGGCGGTGGCGGTGGAGACCGCGCCGACGAGCTGCACGGTCGCCGTCCCGAGCGCGGCGGCCCGCGGGATCTGCACGACCGCCTCGACGCTGCCGTCGGGCGCCGCCTCGACGGTGGTCAGCGCGCCGTCCCGGCCGACGAGGGTGACCTGGACCGGCTCGCCGGGAGAGAACCCGGTGGCCCGCACGGTGACCACGCCGCCCGGCGCGACGGAGGCCGACGAGGCGCTGGCCGCCTCGGCACCGGCGTCGTCGTCCCCCCAGGTCGTCTCGTCGGTGCCGCCGGTCGGCACCGTGGCGCTCGTCCGGGTCGCCGGCTCGGTGCCGGAGGACAGCGCGACGGGCGCGACCGCCGCGCAGTCCTCGGCGCTCGGCCGGGTGTAGGTGCCGAACTCGATCGGCGCCTCGGTGGTGCCGTCGGGTCGGGTCACGCTCACCGACACGTCGACCGTCTGGCCCCAGTCGACGTCGTCGCTGGCCAGCTCGGTCTGCTCGCCGGCGGCCAGCTGAGCGACGTCCTGCTCGGCGGCGCCGTCGAAGACGAGCGCCACCCGGCGCGCCTGGGTGCCGTTGGTGACCTCGACCCGGACGACGCCCGGCCCACAGCTCGGGCCGTGGGTGATCTCGGCGAAGGGACGGCGCGGGTCCTCGATGGCGGCGGCGGGACCGGCCAGCGCGACCGCCATGGTGAGCAGGACACCGGTGGTCGCCAGCACCCGCACGGCAGCGGCGGACGCGGAACGGAGGGAGAGGTGTGTCGGCACGGTCGTTCCCCCGATCTCGCGCCTGTCGCACGGCTGGTCCCGCGGCGTGTCCGTGTCCTGCCCCGGAACTGCCCCAACCATGTACGAGGAACGCACCGCCAGTCCCGTACGCCACACCAGTCACATGCGGGTCAGCGGCGTGTCACTCCGGGCGTGTCGTGGGACGGCCCCGCAGCGGGCGGCCGGGAGAGGCAGGTCACTACGGTGGCCGGGTGAGCTCAGCGGCGGGCACGGGGCGGCGGCGGCAGGACGCGGTCTACCGGGCGGGCGTGTACGGCCGGCACCCGCGGGTGCCGACGGCCTACCGGCAGCTGGCGACCGAGGCGCGCCGCCGGCTCGGCGCCCGCGCCTACGGCTACGTGGCCGGCGGCGCCGGCGACGAGGACACCCAGCGCGCCGACCGGGCGGCGTTCGACCGCTGGGCGGTGGTCCCCCGGGTGCTGCGGGACGTCAGCGCGCGGGACACCTCCGTCGAGCTGTTCGGACGGCGACTGCCGGCACCGCTGCTGCTGGGCCCGGTCGGCGCGCTGGAGCTGGTGCACCCCGAGGCCGACCTCGCCGTCGCACGGGCGGCCGCGTCGATCGGCGTCCCGATGGTGTTCTCCAACCAGGCGTCGGTGCCGATGGAGACCACCGCGGCGGCGATGGGCTCTGGTCCCGACGCCGCGCCGCGCTGGATGCAGCTGTACTGGTCGACCTCCGACGAGCTGGTGGAGAGCCTGCTGGGCCGGGCGGAGGCCTGCGGCTGCGACGCGGTCGTGGTCACCCTGGACACCACGATGCTCGGCTGGCGGCCACGCGACCTCGACCTCGGGCACCTGCCGTTCGCGCTGGGCAAGGGCATCGCGCAGTACACCTCCGACCCGGTGTTCCGCCGGCTCGTCGAGGAGCGCGCGGCCGCGGCGGGCAGCCCCCGCGACCCGCAGCCGCGGCCCAACCCCTCCGCCGTCCGGGCGCTGGTGGGCATGTCCCGGGCGTGGTCCCGGGCCACCGGCATGCCGCTGCGCGAGGCGCTGCGCTCACCGCTCCCCCGTGCGGCCGTGGAGGTGTTCCTCGGCATCTACTCCCGGCCCTCGATCACCTGGGCGGACCTGGCCTGGCTGCGGCAGCGGACCCGGCTGCCGATCGTGCTCAAGGGCGTGCTGCACCCCGACGACGCGCGCCGGGCCGTCGACGAGGGGGTCGACGGCCTGGTGGTCAGCACGCACGGCGGGCGCCAGGTGGACCGCTCGATCGCCGCGCTGGACGCGTTGCCCGACGCGGTCGACGCCATCGCCGACCGGGTGCCGGTGCTGTTCGACAGCGGCGTGCGCAGCGGCGCCGACGTGCTGGTCGCCGTCGCGCTGGGCGCCCGCGCGGTGCTGCTCGGCCGGCCGTACGCCTGGGGGCTGGGCGTGGCCGGCGAGGAGGGCGTGCGGCAGGTGGTCGAGGACGTGCTCGGCGAGTTCGACCTGACCCTGGGCCTGACCGGGCACACCGCCGTCGGCCAGCTCAGCCGCGAGACCCTCCGCCGCCGCCCCTGACCCGGTGATCGCCCCAGGCGTGCCTTCGGCGAACAGCTCGGCCCCTCTGTGCGGCGCGCCGACCGGCCCTTGACTTCGATCTGTGAGCGGAGTCACAGTGAACGCGGGCGGGGGCAGCCGGTACGAGTGGCCCTCCACCGCTGGAGGGACCGACCAACGCGGCCAGACCGTCAGGGCCGGCCCCCCGCCCGCCAACCTCCTCCGCGCGGACCGGTCGTGCGCCCGGGCGTGCTCAGCCCCGTGCCGCAGTCACCGCGTCGGCGACCGGCCCGCGCCAGGGCTCCCCGTGCCCGGGCAGCACCAGCTCGGCGTGCAGCCCGGCCAGCGGCGCCAGCGCGGCCGCCGTCGCCGCCCGGTCGTGGTCGAAGAAGCCGGGCAGCAGCTGCGGACCCCGGCGCCGCGAGGTGGGGTGCCCGGTGACCAGCCCGTCGCCGGTGAGCACCGCCCCGACGGCCGGCAGGTGGAAGGCGCTGTGCCCGCGGGTGTGCCCCGGCGTCGGCACCGGCACCGGCCCGCCGGGCAGGTCCAGCGGGCCGGCGCCGGGGAACGGCTGCGCGTAGGGGACGGCGGTCGGCGTCGTGCCGCCGAGCCGGATCGCCCGCACCGCCCACGGCAGCACGCCCGGCCGCCACGCGTTGGCCAGCACCTGCACCGGCGTGACCTGCTCGAGGAACTCCCGGTGGGCGTGCGGGACCTCGGCGGCGCTGCACCAGGCGGGGGTGCCGTGCTGCGCGTGCAGGAGGCCGGCGGCGCCGATGTGGTCGGCGTGCGCGTGCGTGATCAGCAGCGCCCGGACGTCGCGCGGGTCGTGCCCGAGCAGCCGGATCGAGGACTCGACGTCCCCCGCGTTGCCCGGGTAGCCGGCGTCGACCAGCGTGAGGTCCCGGCCATCGCGCAGCAGGTACCAGTTGACGATGCCGCCGTCGACGCGGAACACGCCGTCGGCGACCTGCTGGACGTCGCCGCGGTTCATGCCCGGCAGTCTGCCGCTCAGCCGCCGCCGCAGACCGACTGCTCGACCTCGGCCGGGAGCCCACCGGCCGAGCAGCTGTCCGCCGCGTCGGCCCGCTCCCAGGACCCGTCGACGTGCCGGAAGAGCTCAACGGCCTGCGGTGCGACACCGATGACCGCCCACTCGCCGGCGCAGACGGTGTCCGGCGAGGCGAGCCGGGGTGTCGGATCGCCGTCCGCCGGCGAGGGCAGCAGGGCGAGGAGCGTGGCGGCGTCGGGGCACGAGGGGGTGCCGGCCGTCTGGCCGGCCGTCCGGCCGACAGGGCCGCCGTCGGGCCCGGGCAGGGACCGGCCCAGCGCAGTGCCACCGGCGAGGACGACGACGCCCAGCAGCGCGAGGCCCGCAAAGGTGCGCCGCCGCCGCTGGTGCTGCAGGTGGTCCACGAGGCCCTCCCGGGAACACGGACGGCCCCGCTCCTCACGAGGAGGAACGGGGCCGCGCGCTGTCTCAACCAGACGTGCACCCGAAGGGACTCGAACCCCTAACCTTCTGATCCGTAGTCAGATGCTCTATCCGTTGAGCTACGGGTGCGTGTTCAGTTGTCGTGCGCGGAGGCTCCGGGATTTGAACCCGGGATGGGGATTAACCCAAACCGCATTAGCAGTGCGGCGCCATAGACCGGACTAGGCGAAGCCTCCCGGGCTCCGAGTTCCCTCGGAACCACCGAGAAGAGAGGTTACCAGCGCCCGCGGGCGTCCCCCCACACGGGTAGGGGGACGCCGTCGGTTCAGGCGTGGACGACGTCCCGGTGGGGTGCGGTCGGGGCCGTCGGGCGGCGCCCCGGCAGCAGCGTGACCAGCACGGCGAGCGCGCCGGCCAGGGTGGCGAGCACCAGCGCACCGGCCACGCCGACGTGGGTCTCGATGAGCGCGCCACCCACGGCGGCCCCGATCGCGGAGGCGCCGAAGGAGACCGTCGACAGCCAGGTGAACGCCTCGGTGGTGGCCGCCGCCGGGGCGATCGAGCCGACCAGCGAGCTCTGCACGGTCAGCGTCGGGGCGATCGCCGTCCCGCCGAGGAACAGCAGGACGCCGAGCAGCCACGGGCTGGACACGGCGGCGAGCGGGGCCAGGCCGACGGTCACGCCGAGCAGCCCCCAGCGGTACTGGCGGGGCAACGTGGCGCTGATCATCCGGGCGCCGAACCAGAGGCCGCCACCGGCGGAGCCGAGCGCCCAGACGGCGAGCAGCAGGCCGGACATCCCGGGGGCGCCGGCCGCGTCGGCGAACGCCGGGACGGCGACCTCGAGCGCGCCGATGCCGAGCATCAGCGCGGTGCCGCTGAGCAGGATGCGCGGCATACCGGGCGTGGTCACCGTCGCGAACAACGGCCGCCGCTCGGCCGACGCCGGGACCCAGGCGCGCATGGCCGCACTGGTGGCGATGCCGAGCGCACCGGCGACGCCGAGCACGCCGGCGACCGCGAGGGCGATCGACGGACTCGCGACCAGGGCGAGGACGGCGACCAGCGAGGGGCCGGCCACGAACACCAGCTCGGTGGCGGTCGCGTCCAGCGCAAAGGCGGTGGGCCGCACATGGGCGTCGACCCGGGACCACAGCGCCCGCACGGTGCCGGAGACCAGCGGGGTGCTCGCACCAACCGCGCCGGCCGCGGCGAGCAGCGCCCACACCGGGGACCCGAGCAGGACGACGACCGCCGCGAGCGTCAGCAGCAGCGGGTACAGGGCGGACTGCGCGAGCAGCACGCCGCGCGGGCTGCGGCGGTCGGCCAGCCGCCCGAGCACCGGGGCGACGAGGGCGGTGGCGATGCCGTAGGTGGCCGAGACGCCGCCGGCAACCGCGTACGAACCGGTCTGCTCCTGCACCATGAGGAGCAGCGCGAGCGGCACCATGGAGGACGGCAGACGGCCGGCGAAGCCGGAGAGCAAGAGCACCGGGGCGGACGGCAACCGCCACACGGTGAGGTACGAACGCATGACTGTGCTCACTTCAGGTTGTGCGATGAGGGAATCTGTAGGGGGTCAACGCCGGTTGAGTCCCTACAGATTCCAGAGGCTAGCACGGCGTAGGGAGCCAAATGGACTACGACACCTACGGGTCGAATGCGGTGGAGTTGGCGATCGACCTGGCCAACGCCGACCGCGAGGACCCGGGCTGGGTGCTGGCGTTCCTCGACGCCCACACCGAGTGGTTCACCGAGGGCACGTCGCTGTCCCTGCCCGAGCAGGTCGCCGGGCAGGTGGCCCAGACCGCAACGCTGGTCCGTGACGTCGCGCTGGCCGAGAGCGAGCCCGACGTGATGGCCCGGCTGAACGCCCTGCTGGCGCTGGCCTCACCCCGGCCGTACGCGACCGACCACGACGGCGAGCTGCACCTGCACTACGCCCGCCCGGACGCCGGCGCGGTCGAGCAGCTGACGACGACGGTGGCGATGGGCCTGTCGCAGGTCGTCGTCCAGCACGGCTGGCAGCGACTGGGCGTCTGCTCGGCGGAGGGCTGCGGCAACGTCTACGTCGACACCTCGCGCAACGCCAGCCGCCGCTACTGCTCCAACACCTGCGCCAGCCGCTCGACGGTCGCCGCCTACCGGGCCCGCAAGCGCGCCTGAGGGAACACCCCGTTCCCCCCGACACTCGCGAGCTCGCGCCGGGTCCCTGAACGGGGCACTAACGTCCGCGCCGTGCCCTCACCGCGCCGTTGGGACGCCGCACTGCTGGCGCGCGTCGGTCGCCTGCCGACGACGCGGGTCGACCGGTGGCTGCGCAGGCTCTCCACCTTCGCCGACCACGGCAAGCTCTGGCTCGCCATCGGGGCGGTCCTCGGACTGAAGCCGGGCCGGTCGCGCCGCGCAGCGGTCCGCGGGATCGGGGCGCTGGCGGTGTCGAGCGCGCTGGTCAACGCGGTTCTCAAGCGGCTCTTCGGTCGTGTGCGGCCGGACCTGGCCGACGTCCACCACGCGCGTGCACTGAAGCGGTCACCGCACACCCTGTCCTTCCCGAGCGGTCACTCGGCGTCGGCGGCTGCGTTCGCGACCGGGGTCGCCCTGGAGAGCCCCGTCGCCGGGGCGCTCATCGCGCCGATCGCAGCGGGCGTCGGCTACTCGCGGGTGCACGTCGGCGTGCACTACCCGGGCGACGTCGCCGCCGGCATGGCCGTCGGGAGCGCGGTGGCGCTGGCCACCCAGCGGTGGTGGCGGGTGCGGCCGGTCGAGCCCGCGCGGGTGTGGCAGGCCTGGGACGCCCCGGCGCTGCCGGACGGCGAGGGGCTGGTGGTCGCGGTCAACCCGCGGTCCGGCCGCGAGGACTACGACCCGGCCGCCGACATCCGGGAGCTGCTGCCCCGCGCCGAGGTGCTGGAGCTGCGTGCGGACGCGGGCGTGGCTGAGCTGCTCGGCGAGGCCGCGCGGTCGGGGCGCGCCCGGGCACTGGGCGTGGCCGGCGGCGACGGCAGCGTCGCGGCAGCTGCGGCCGTCGCGCTGGAGTTCGGACTGCCGCTGGCCGTCGTTCCCGCGGGAACGCTGAACCACTTCGCACGCGACCTGGGCGTGGCGACGCCGCCGGAGGCCGCGGCAGCCGTGGTGAGCGGGGCGGCCGTGCAGGTGGACGTGGCCGAGGTGAACGGGGTGCCGTTCCTGAACACCGCGTCGATCGGTTCGTACCCGGAGATGGTGCGACGCCGGGACCGGCTCAGCGGGCGGATGGGCAAGTGGGCGGCGCTGACGGTGGCGGCGGCGCAGGTGCTGCGGCACGGGTCGCCGGTGGAGCTGGAGCTGAACCAACGGCGGGTCTCGGCGTGGATCCTGTTCATCGGCAACGGCTGCTACGTGCCGCGCGGGCTGTCGCCGGCGTGGCGGCCGCGGCTGGAGGACGGGTTGCTGGACGTGCAGTACCTGCGGGCCGACCTGCGGTTCGGGCGCACCCGGGCGGTGCTGGCGACGCTGCTGGGGGTCGGGGACCACAGCCGGTCCCACGCGGAGTTCCAGGCGTCGGAGCTGCGGGTGCGGTCGCTGTCCGGGCCGCAGCAGGTGGCGTACGACGGGGAGACCGGGGAGACGACGACGGAGTTCGTCTTCCGCAAGCGCGAGCGGCTGACCATCTACTGCTCCCGGTGACGCTCGAGCTCTGCTCCACATCTGGAGCAGAGCTCAACTGCGCCGTCCACAGGTCAGGCGTCCGGGGGACGCGGGCGAGCCGCTGAGCTGCGTAGTCTCTGGGAACTTTTTCGTTCCGGGACTGCGGGAGGACGACGGATGCGGCTCGTGCAGGTGGCTGCTGCGGCGGCTGTGGGGATTGCCGTGCTCGCCGGTTGCTCGGGCGGGGAGACCGCGAACGAGACGTTGCCGTCGACCTCGAGCAGCGCAGCAGGGACCGCTGCGAGCCTGCCGCCCCTCGGCCCACCGGACCTGCCCATGCCCGACGAGGCGCGAGAGCAGACCCCCGCCGGCGCGGAAGCATTCCTCCGCTACTACATGGCGGTATACACGAAAGCGCAGGTTGAAATGGACTCGACCTACCTTCGCCAGTTCAGCCAAGAATGCTCTTTTTGCGACGCCCTGATCCAGCGCCTAGATGAGAATGCCGCCAGCCGTCACACGTACGATGGCGGCGCGGTCACACTCAGAGCGACCTCTTTGACGCCCGACGCCGATGGGGCAATCGAGGGCGCGTTCACGATTGATCAAGCAGCCTTAACGATCCACGATGAGGCCGGCGCAACCGTAAGTGAGGACCCACAAGCTACTTACAGTTGCGGAGCTGTGCTGACATGGCGACCAACCGAAGCAGCCTGGGCTATGACGCAATGGGACGTCAACTAGCACGCGCGGCGGCGGTTGCGACCTCCGTCGTCATATTCTTCCTCGCATCGTCGACGGCTTGGGCCGTACCAGGCGGGTCGATAGGAGCAGTCCATAGCGAACTAGGCCACGGGAACGTCACGCTTGAAGCGGCTGACGTCTCCTCCGCAGACGACCGAGGAGTCCGACGGGCCAGCAATGCACCTGCCGCGGTGCCGATGTACCGCTGGCGCCTGCAAACTCCCTGCCAAATTAGCGATCCCGCGACCGGCGGATGCGTCTCAGGAGGCGTCTGCCCAGCTGTCCCGGGGCGACTGATTGGCTTGTATGTCGTTCAACGTCAACGACTGGCGCAGCCTTTGATTGACGGCGTGCAGGCGCCCGTCGACGGAGGCGCCCCAGCAGAGCTACTTCCCACCGGCACGCCCTACGGAAACTGGGTCAACGACGCTCAGAGCTGCGTCGACGTGACGGACCTCAACCCTCCGCCGTCGCCTGACGAGGTGTTCCGCTACTTCCAGACGCTGCCGCTCCCCCAGCTGACCACCCGCCAGCAGCCGCCGGGCGAGGCTCTCGTCGGCCTGCCGGTCATCTTCTTCACCGACAGCCCGACGACCCAGCTGTTCACGGTCGACATCCGCGGCTTCACCGTCGACATCGCGGCCACCGCCAGCACCTACAGCTGGGACACCGGCGACAGCGCCGTCCTCACCACGACCGACCCCGGCGCGCCCTACCCGAACGCGACCATCACGCACGACTACTCGTCGGGCACCTACACCGCCTCGCTGACCACGACCTGGAGCGCCACCTACTCCGTCGACGGTGGCGTGCAGGCCGACGTCCCCGGCACCACCACGACCCAGGGCGCACCGGCCACCTTCACCGTCCTGCAGGCCCGCACCGTCCTGACCAACCCCTACGACTGAGCGAGCACTCCTGAACGGGTCAGCTGCGGCGCGGCACCCAACGGGACACGACCACGAGCAGCAGCAGCGCGGTGACCGCCTCGCCACCCTCTTCCACGAAGGTCGCCACGGCCAGCGCCACCCACGGGTGCCGTAGCCCGGCCGCCGCCACCGTGATCTGGTCCAGCCCGATCGCGGCGGCCGCGTAGAGACCCAGAGCCACCACGATCGGCGTCGTCCCGGGGACCGCCCACGCCTGGCCCGCCCGCCACAGCAACGACAGCCCGATCGCCGTCAGCAGCACGGCGCCGACCAGGGTGGTGAAGCGTCCGTCGTCCCGCTCCAGTGCCGAGTGCGAGCTCACCGCCTTGGCCACCGTGAGCGCGGCTCCCCCGACGACCACCCCGGTCCACCACCACCGCGCCCGTCCCGCCGACCGCACCGCCGCCACCGCGGCGAGCACGGCGACAGCCAGGAACAGTACGGTGGTGAACAATCGCGGCAGCGCACCCAGGGCGTCGAGCCGGAACAGCCGGCGGACCGCGGGATCAGGGCACGACCCCACCGCACAGCGCAGTTCGACGACGAACCCGACGACGAACACCAGCGCGCCGACCAGCGCGAGCGGCAGCACCCACCGACCCCGGAGGGCAGGAGCCGCGTCGAGCTCCTCCCTGGTCACGCGCCCATCATCCCGTCCTGACTGTGACAACCACATGCCGCCACCACTGTGATCCCTGCACCATGACCCAACGACTTAGCAACGGCTTTGTCAGGTTCCGCCTACAGAACATCGAGTTGACACCAAGCCTGCGCCGCTACAAAGACCCCATGTTCGCTGTCGTGGTCGTCGCCGTCTGGTTCACCCTCGCAGTCGGTGCCGCCGTCATCATCAGCGCGGGCATCCGGGTGGCCGACCGGCGGGCCCCCTTCAACGACCACCTGGCCGGCCTCCCCCAGAACCTCACGGTCGACGACGTCCTGGGTGTGCGCACCGCCAGCTGACGCCGGCGCAGGTTCGCGCAGCGCCGGGGGTCGCTTCTCACTACGGTCGCAAGGCAGGGTTGTCCTGGCACTGACCAGGGCAGGTCCCTGCTGACGTCACCGATGGGAAGAGGTCTCCAGATGTTGGTCCGCCGGATCGCACGGCCCATGCTCGCTTCCACGTTCATCTACGGCGGGATCCAGACCCTCCGGAACCCGCAGAGCCGCGTTCCCGGCGCAGCGCCGATCGTCGAGCAGCTCACCGAGATCGCCGACAAGCAGCTGCCGATCGAGGTCTCGCACGACGTCGAGCAGTGGGTGAAGGTCAACGCCGGCGTGCACGTCGGCGCCGGCACCCTGCTCGCGCTGGGCAAGTTCCCCCGCTTCGCTGCGCTCGCGCTGGCCACCTCGCTGGTCCCCACCACCTTCGCCGGCCACCGCTTCTGGGAGCACGAGGACCCGAAGGAGCGCTTCGGCCAGACGAGCAACTTCCTCAAGAACACCGGCATGCTCGGCGGGCTGCTGCTCGCCGCCGTCGACACCGAGGGCAAGCCGTCGGTCGGCTGGCGGGCCCGGAAGACCGCCGGCGCCGCCGCTGCCGCAGCCGAGGCCAGCTACGAGCGGGCCTCCAAGAAGGCCGCGAAGGCGCAGAAGCGGGCCGCCAAGCAGGCCAAGAAGCTCAAGTCCTGACCTGGGCAGCATGACGGCACAGCTCACGCCCGCGGGCGCGCTCCGGAGGATCGCCTTCCTCCTGGAGCGCGCCCGCGAACCGTCCTACCGGGTCAAGGCCTTCCGGACGGCGGCCACCGTCGTCGCCGGCCTGGACGACGCCGAGCTCGACCGCCGCGTCCGCACCAAGACGCTCAAGGACCTCAAGGGCGTCGGGGACAAGACCGCGGCCGTCGTGGTCGAGGCGCACCGCGGCGAGGTGCCGGCCTATCTGCAGGGGCTCGAGGAGAAGTACGCCGAGCTGACCCCGCTCGCCGACGACGCCGCAGCCCTGCGCACGGCGCTCAAGGGCGACCTGCACGCGCACTCGGACTGGTCCGACGGCGGCAGCCCGATCCGCGAGATGGCCGAGGCGGCGATCTCCATCGGCCACGAGTACCTGGCGCTCACCGACCACTCACCCCGGCTCACCGTCGCCAACGGGCTGACCCCGCAGCGGCTGGAGCAGCAGCTGGACGTCGTGGCAGCGCTGAACGACGAGCTCGCGCCCTTCCGGATCCTCACCGGCATCGAGTGCGACATCAACGTCGACGGCTCGCTGGACCAGACCGACGAGCTGCTCGGCAGGCTGGACGTCGTCGTCGCCAGCGTGCACTCCGAGCTGCGGGCGCCGAAGGCGGCGATGACCGAGCGGATGCTCGCGGCCGTCGCCAACCCGCACACCGACGTCCTGGGGCACTGCACCGGGCGGCTGGTGATCGGCCGCCAGCAGCGCAACGGCACCCAGAAGCCGCGGCCGGAGAGCGAGTTCGACGCCGACGCCGTCTTCCGGGCCTGCGTCGAGCACGGGACGGCGGTGGAGATCAACTCCCGGCCGGAGCGGCTGGACCCGCCACGCCGGCTGCTGACCCAGGCCGTCGAGCTGGGCTGCGACTTCGCCATCGACACCGACGCGCACGCCCCCGGTCAGCTGGACTGGCAGGACAACGGCTGCGTGCGGGCGGTGGAGTGCGGCGTCCCGGCCGACCGGGTGATCAACACCGCCCCGGCCGACGCGCTGCTGACCCGCACCCGGGGTTGAACGTCCTAGGTTCCCGGGGCATGACGGTCCTGGACTGGTTGCTCGACTCCGACCCCGCCATCCGCTGGCAGGCGATGCGCGACCTGGCCGACGCTGGCGCTGCTCCGCGAGTTCGGGCTGGACCCGGCGTCGGGCGCGGCCCGGGAGACGGTCGCCCTGGTCGCGGAGAACTGCCGCTGGGAGTACGACGGCGCACGCTTCTTCGAGGGCGAGGCCGAGGCGTGCATCAACGGCCGCGTCGTCGCACTCGGCGCGTACTTCGGCCAGGACGTCGACGGGCTGGTGGCGCGGCTGCTCGACGACCAGCTCGAGGACGGCGGCTGGAACTGCTTCACCGAGCACGGCTCCACCCGGTCGTCGTTCGACTCGACGATCAACGTGCTCGAGGGGCTGCTGGCGCACGAGCTGGCCGGCGGCGGCACTGCGGAGACCGCGGCCGCTCGGCACCGCGGCGAGGAGTACCTGCTCGAGCGGTCGCTGTTCCGTCGGAAGAGCACCGGCGAGCCGGTCCAGCCGGGCTACCTGCAGTTCTCCTTCCCGCCGCAGTGGCACTACGACGTCCTCCGGGCGCTGGACCACTTCCGGCTGGCCGGCAGCCGGGACGAGCGGCTGGCCGAGGCGGTCACCGTGGTGCGGAGCAAGCAGCAGCCGGACGGCACCTGGCTGCTGGAGGACACCCACTCCGGCGCTGCCCACTTCCCGCTCGAGGACGGCGACGGGCAGCCCAGCCGCTGGAACACCCTGCGGGCGCTGCGCGTGCTGCGCTGGCACGACGGCCCGGTCGGCTGAGGCCATGAGCTGGCCGGAGCGTGGGCCTGACGTCAGGGGCGATCCGCGTCCCGGGCCTTCGAGTCGGGTCGGGCGAGGACCGCGGTCAGCAGGCCGATCATCCCGATCGTCCAGAACGCGACGATCCCGACGTCTCCACGATGGATGCCATGGGTCTCGCTCAAGGTGACGAGGACGGGGCCTTCCCGGATGTAGTCCCCGGTCAGCAGGAGGAACGCGAACCCGGACAGAACTGCCGCCGTCAGCAGTGCACCGACCCAACGGACCATCGACCGACCCTAGCGCTCAGGCCTGGATGGTCCCCTGCCGCACGCGCACCGCCGAGCGGGGAGGCAGCTGCCAGAGCTTGCCCAAGGAGACGTCCAGCGCCGGGTCGAAGCGGTCCAGCCCACCACCCGGGTAGGGCGTCAGCTCGCTGAACCACACCTCGCCGTCGACGGCGTACAGGTCGACCCGGACGAAGTCGAACTCCGCGCCCAACACCTCCGCCACCTCGAGCATCCGCGGCAGCAGCGCCGGGGGCGCCGTCACTGGGCCCGCAGCGACGTCCTCGGCGACGTCGACCGGCGTCCAGTCCGGGCGGTACAGCCGGCGCCGGTGGTCCGCGAACCGGCCGGTGTCCACCTGCACCAGCACCACCCGTCCGCCGAACACCAGGAACTTGAAGTCCACCGGCGGCTCCCCCGACCCGAGGAACTCCTCGGCCAGCAGCCCCCGCCGCGCCTGGCTGTAGACCCACTCGCCGCGCGTCCGGAACAGCGGCTCGTCCAGCCAGCCGGCGGTGGTCCGCGCCAGCTCGACGACGTCCGGGCGTCCGCCGCCGATGTGCACCCGCATGGTGCCGTGGTTGGGCTTGAGCACCCACCGGGAAGGCAGGTCGAGCGCCGCGAACTCGGCGAGGTCCGTCCCGGACCAGAGCACGGCGGGCACCCGCACCGACGGGCAGCGTGACGCCGCGTACGCCTTCATCGCCAGCTTGTCGCCGAGCTGCCCGATCAGCGGACGGCGGTCGTGCACCACCCGCCAGTTCACCTTCTCCACGAAGGTGCGCGGGACCCGCGGCGGCCAGCGGCCGTGCGCCTCGTGGAACAGCACGGCGCGCTTCACCGGCAGCGGCAACCGGACGAGCACGCTCCGCCACGCCGACACCGGGACCTCCTCCGCTCGCGCACATCGGCGGCACGCATCATGGTTGTGCACAGTCTGGTCCGAGCAACCTCGTCAACAGCGATCGAGGGTCGGCACCCGGGAAGAGCGAGGAGCGCCGGCCTTGAACGCGTCCAGCCCGAGCACGGGCGTGGGGTTCCTCGCCAAGGACCCCTGGAACCCTGCCATCCGCCGCGAGCAGATGATCGCCCGGCACCTGGTGCAGCGCGGCCTGCCGGTCCGCTTCGTGCAGGCACCGGCCGACGCCCGCCGGCTGCGCACCGACCCGGGCAACTGGTGGGCACACCTGCGCCGGGCCCGGTTCCAGACCGTCGCCCCCGGCATCACCGTGACCGAGCGCTCCACCGTCCAGCCGGGCCTACGCAGCCCGGCAGCCGAGCGCCTGGACGCCGGCCTGCTCGCGTCATTCCTGCGCCGCTCCGGCTGGGACCCGCAGCTGTCGGTGTTCATGCTGCCCTGGGAGTGGCGCGCCGCCCGCGCCCTGCCCGGCCGGCGGGTCTTCGACTGCACCGACGACTGGGCCCGGCTGCTCCCGCACGCCCGCGGGCTGCCCGACCAGCTGCGGCGGATCGCCGACGAGGCCGACGAGGTCGTCGTCGTCAACCCGGTGCTCACCGACCTCTTCCCGGGCCGGACACCGGTCGTCGTCCCCAACGGCACCGACGAGACGCTGCTGACCGCACGCCGGACGGCGGAGCGGCGTGAGCGGCACGCGGTGTACGTCGGCAGCGTCGCCGAGCGGTTCGACGTCGACCTGATCCGCGCGGTGCTCGCGGCGCTGCCCGACTGGACGCTCACCGTCCACGGCCAGCTCGTCTTCCCCGGCTCCGCGCACGCGCCCCGCGATCGCTTCCTCGCCTTGGAGCCGGAGACCGGTGGCCGGTTCCGCTACGAGGGCCTGCTGCCCCGGAACCGGCTGGCCGACGTGCTGGACGGCGCGACGGTCGGGCTCGTCCCCGACGTCGCCGGCATCGCGCTGGGCCAGTCGTCGATGAAGACCTACGACTACTGCGCGCGCGGCCTGCCCGTCATTGCGACCGCCGGGCACCTGGAGCACTCCGGCGAGACCCCGCCGCACACCGCCGTCGTCGCGAATGCGCAGGAGATGGCCGCGGCGATGGTCGCCGCCGTCGACGAACCGGTCGGCTGCGCGAAGGAACGCATCGACTGGGCCGCCGAGCGCACCTGGAGCAGGCGCACCGACGCCTGGCTGGACGCCACCCTGGGCCGTCGTCCAGGCCGTGTGACAGGAGTGCACCCCGCGACCGATCCGCCCTAGCAGTCACCGTGTGTCGCCTATGACTGCACTCAGCGTTGCCCTAGTTTTCCGGCATGACGACCACCGCTGTTGCTCCGGGCTCGAAATCCGCCGACCCGGCGATCACCCTCGCCGACGCGCTGCAGTCCGGCTTCGCCGCCCAGCGCTCCGGTTGCCAGCGCACCCGCACCGCCCGCTGAGGAGGGTCGGTAGCACCGCGCCACCACCGGGACGCCCGCCGTCCACCCGGGCGTCACCCCGCCGAGCGACGTGATCTTGGTCACCCGGACGATCGGATCTCGCTTTACCGGCCGGCTGACCGCATGATCACCGGGTGATCCGACTCCTCGAGGGCGTCCTGGCCGGCCCCCGGCCCACCACCCGCTCCGACGCGGGCCGCACCGACTGGCACCTGCACCGCTACGGCTACGCGGGCGCCGACGCGTTCAGCGGCTCCTCGCTGTACCGCTGCCGCTGCGGCGTCGTCCGCCCCGCCATCTGAGCTGCCCCCACCGCACCGGCTTGCCAGACTGCAGCCATGGCCCTCCCCCGGACCCGGCTGTCGCACGTCCAGCTGGCTGACCTGGCCCGGCACGCCTTCGGCCTGACGCCCGGCCCACCCGACCTCGCCCCGGACACCGAGTTCGAGGACGCCGAGGGCGTCTTGGTCGCCACCACCGGCCCCGACGGGCTCGCCGTCCACGAGATCCCGCGCTGGCGCTCGCCGGCGAGCGTCCGCGCCGAGCTGCAGGCGCGCGGCTGGACCGAGCCGGCCGCCTGGGTGGGCACCCCGCCGGAGAGCGACGCCGGCCTGCCCGACCGACTGCTGGTGCTGCTGCCGGTGGCCGGCACCGCCCCGGACTCCGCGGTCATCTCCCTCGGTGCCGCCGTGTGGGCCGACCGCACGGTCGGGCGGGAGACGATCGTCGTCCCGGTGCCGGTGACCGCCGCGGACCCGGAGGTGACCTGGCTGGAGCTCGCCGCCGCCTACGGCGCCGGGCCGGTGGCCAGCCACGTCGACCCGGCACCGCCGCACACCGGCGGGCGCGCGGTGATGTTCACCGGGCTGTCCGGCGCCGGGAAGTCGACGATCGCCAGCAAGCTGGTCGAGCTGCTGCTCGAGGGCGGGCACACGGTCACGCTGCTGGACGGCGACGAGGTGCGCACCCACCTGTCCGCTGGGCTGGGGTTCTCCAAGGCCGACCGGGACACCAACGTGCGCCGGATCGGCTGGGTGGCCGCGCAGATCGCCAAGCACGGCGGGTTGGCGGTGTGCGCGCCGATCGCGCCCTACGCCGCCACCCGCGCCGACGCCCGCCGGCTGGTGGAGGAGCAGGCCGGGCCGGGCTCGTTCGTCCTGGTGCACGTGGCGACGCCGCTGGAGGAGTGCGAGGCGCGGGACCGGAAGGGCCTGTACGCGAAGGCCCGCCGCGGGGAGATCGCCGAGTTCACCGGGATCAGCGACCCGTACGAGGAGCCCACCGACGCGGAGCTGACGATCGACACCCGCTCGTCGAGCGTCGAGCAGAGCGCCCGGCGGGTGCTGGACTACCTCGGCGGCAGCTGAAGGCCGGTGGGCCGGGGCCCCACCACGCCGGGGGCGTCGATCGTCTGCGCGTCGGCCTGACGGCGGAGCAGCCAGGCGGCGGGGAGCACGAGCCGCGGTGCGACACCGACCAGGACGGCGGTGAGGACGGCGATCGCGCCGAACGCCTCACCGGTCTCCTCGATGAAGGTCGCGGCGGCGGTCCAGTAGGCGCTGGCGCCGGCGTGCCCGATGAGCGAGGTGACACCGGACAGGCCGACGGCGGCGGAGGCGTAGAGGCCGAACGCGATGAGCATCCGGCGCCGGTCGCGGCGCTCGGTGCGGCTGAGCCACCACAGCCCGACCAGGACGACGGCGACGACGACGGCGCTGAGCAGGGTGGCGAGCAGCGGGCGATCGCCGAGCCCGAGCGCGCTGATGGCGCCGGAGTGGACGGTCCCACCGGCCTTGATCTGGCCGACGAGCGCGGCGATGAGTGCGACGGCGACCCACCACGGCCGGCGTGCGGGAGCGCGGGCGGCGCCGGCGGCGGCGGCCACGGCGGCGGCGAGGAACAGCCCGGCGACGAACATGCGGGGCAGCGACAGCGGGGCGTCCATCGACCAGAGCCGGGCGGTGTGCTCGTGGCCGGAGGTGCGGACGAGGAAGCCGCCGGTCTCGAGGGCGGCGGCAGTGAGCAGCAGCGCGAAGGTCAGCGGCGGCACCGGGATGCGCCGCCGGGTGCGCACCGGCGCGGCGACGGGCGCCTGTGCCAGGCCGAGGGTCGAGCGCTCCCGCCGGTCGGCCTTGTGCAGCGCCATCCCGATCAACGGGGCGACGACGACCGACAACCCCACCCAGCCCACGAGAGCCCAGCCCCACCACGCCATGCAGTGGTCATCGGTCACGTCGGGACGGACCTTGACCGATATCGGCCTGTCTTCCCCCTACCGTGACGGCTGTGACATCGGGAGAGGGCACACACGTGCCCGTCACCTATGACCACTGGGAGCACGTCGAGGGGCCGTTCTTCCACGGGACGAAGGCCACGCTCCAGGTCGGCGACGAACTGGTCCCCGGCCACGGTTCCAACTACCAGGACGGCCGGGTGTCGAACAACATCTACTTCACCGCGGCCGTGGAGACCGCCGTCTGGGGAGCCGAGCTGGCCACGGCGCTGGCCGGCACCGGCGAGCGGGGACGCATCTACGTCGTCGAGCCGCTGGGCCCGTTCGAGGACGACCCGAACGTGACCGACAAGCGGTTCCCCGGCAACCCCACCCGGTCCTACCGCACCCGCTCTCCGCTGCGCGTCGTCGGCGAGCTGGACGACTGGCAGGGGCACTCGCCGGAGGTGCTGCAGGGGATGCTGGACAGCCTGGCCCGGCTGCGCGAGCAGGGCCTGGACGTCATCGAGGACTAGCTGGCGGTGGCCTGCAGCGCGGTGAGCAGCCGGTCGGCCAGCTCGGGCCGGCAGATGAGCAGATCGGGCAGGTACGGGTTCGGCCGGTTGTAGCGCAGCGGTGAGCCGTCGAGCCGGCTGGCGTGCAGCCCGGCGGCGCGGGCGACGGCGACCGGCGCCGCGGAGTCCCACTCGTACTGGCCGCCGCCGTGCACGTAGGCGTCGGTGTCGCCGCGGACGACGGACATCGCCTTCACCCCGGCCGACCCCAGAGCCACCAGCTCGGCGCCCAGCCGGCCGGCGAGGTCGGTGACCAGCGCCGGCGGGCGGCTCCGGCTGACCGCCAGCCGCATCGGCCCGTCCGAGCGGGAGGGGGTCTCGGCCACGTCGACGGTGCTCAGCGTGGTGCCCTCGGCGGGGAGGGCAACGGCGCCGGCAGTCAGCTCGCCGCGCTCCCACAGGGCGACGTGCACGGCCCAGTCGGTGCGGTCGAGCTCGGAGAACTCCCGGGTGCCGTCGAGCGGATCGACGATCCACACCCGGTCGGAGACCAGCCGGATCGGGTCGTCGGCACCCTCCTCGGAGAGGACGGCGTCGTCCGGGCGCAGCGCGGCGAGCCGGTCGAGGAGGAAGCGGTGAGTCTCGGCGTCACCGGCGGCCTTGCGCTCGGTGGCGTCAGCGAAGTCGCGAGCGCGAACCTGCAGCAGCAGCTCCCCCGCCTCGCGGGCGAGCTGGGCGGCGGTCTGGTGGTCGGAGGAGGTCAACGTCGGTCTTCCGTCGGGGGCGATGACCCATCCTCGCCGTTCGTCAGCGCGTCGGCGTCAGCGACCAGTCATCCGGGACGAAGACCTGTGCCCGCGGGGCCCGCTCCCGGCGATCCGCCACGGCCGTCGCTGCGCCCACCAGCAGACCAACGGCAACCGCGATCACCATCCAGGCCACCAGGGCTACGAGCCACCACGCCATCGGACTCTCCCCCATAGGCGGTTCCCACGATTGTGTCCGCGGAGCCGCTGGGCGAAACATCCGGCTGGGCTTGTGGGCGCGCCCACGAGCTGTGACTGGTGCCCATTCCGAGCCCCGTGTAACTCAGCCAGCGAGCCCTTCCATGACCAGCGGGCCCAGCCGCTCACGCACAGTAGTTGCGCGGTCATACAAGTGGTTCCAGGGGCTCGAGACCTGCCGGTCACGCGCTCGCAGGGCTGGTTCCGGTACTGGAACTACTCGCGGACCCTCACCCACGGTGAGGTTCCGCCGCGCGGCGTGATGGCCAGGCGCGGACCTGTTGCCCTTTCCGAGGCCAGGCAAGAGTGTGCCCTCCTGCACGTTCCACGGCGAGCGATCGGTCGCCCGCGGATGGCGACGTGACCGGGAGAGACCAGTTGATCCGGGCGGTTGCGCGACGAGGACGGGAGACCACGGGGACGCCGATGGCGGCCCGTGGTCGCTTCGCCGTCCCATGGTCCGCCCGCACGTGGCGGCGGAGCCTGGCCGCTGCCGGGCTGTTCGCCGTGGGTCTGTGGGCGCTCCTCATCAGCGTGACCGCCCCCGCGCGCGCCGCCCAGGACACGAGTGCCTCAGCGGTCGCCGACGTCCCAGCTGTCGACGACGTGCCGGCAGCGACCCCAGCCGAGGCTGCTCCCTCGCAGTCGACGCCGCCCGCCGTCAGCACGGCGCCGCCCTCGCCCGTTGCGTCGTCGAGCCCGTCGAGCCCGTCGAGCCCGGCGAGCCCGGCGAGCCCGTCGAGCCCGTCGAGCCCGTCGAGCCCGGCCGAGCCCCCTGCGCGCGTGGAAACCGCTGATGGGCCGCCGTGAGATCGGCCTTCACCCCGCGTGGGCTGCCCTCGTCGCTTGATGGGAAGCCCTCGTGAAAGGCCAGTCGGCCTGGCTCCCGCCAGC
>NZ_SJEX01000052.1 GCF_005930495.1 Modestobacter excelsi
CGGTAGGACGATCGGCCACGCCGCCGCCGGCGTCGTCCACAGGCGTGGGCGATGTCCACAGTCCCGGTCCTGCGCACGACCGCACCTGCCGCACCGCCTAGGTTCGGCCCATGCCACTCCCCTCCCGCGCCGAGGTCGTCGTGGTCGGCGCCGGTCTCGCGGGACTGTCGGTGGCGACCCGGCTGGCGGCCGCCGGCCGGGACGTCCACCTCATCGACGCCGCCGACGCCGCGGGAGGCCGGCTGGCCACCACCCGGATCGACGGCTTCCTGGTCGACCGCGGGTTCCAGGTGCTCAACACCGGCTACCCGCGGGTCGCCGACCTCGACCTGCCCGCGCTGGACCTCGGCTTCTTCTGGACCGGCGCCGTGCTGCGGGTCGAGGGTCGCGCGCACCGGGTCGTCGACCCCCGCCGCCACCCCGCCGGCACCCTCGACACCCTCCGGGCGCCCCTGGGCGGCCCGCTCCGGGACGCCGCACTCGCCGCGTTCTCCGCCCGCGCCGGCTACCTGCCCGTTGCCCGGCTGCTGTCGGCACCGGAGCGGTCGGCCGAGGAGTCCCTGCGCCGGGCCGGCGTCGGTGAGCAGGCCCTCGAGGCCTTCCTCCGGCCCTTCCTGGCCGGCGTGCTGCTGGAGGACCGCCTGGAGACCTCCAGCCGGTACCTCGACCTGGTCTGGCGCAGCTTCGTCCGCGGCCGGGTCGGACTGCCCGCCGCCGGCATGCAGTCCATCGGCGGTCAGCTGGCGGCCCGGCTCCCGGCCGGACGACTGCACCTGGGCGTCGGGGTGAGGGCGGTCGACGGCGGCTCCGTGCGCACCGAGGCCGGGACGACGACCGCCGACGCGGTGGTGGTCGCCACCGACCCGGGCACCGCGGCAGCGCTGGTGCCCGGCCTGGACGCCGCTGCCACCCGCCAGGTGACCACCCACCTGCACGTCCTGCCCGCGTCACCGTGGCCCAGCCCGCTCATCGTGCTCGGGCAGCCAGGCGGGCAGCTGGTCAACACCGTGGTCGTCTCCGACGCGCAGCCCGCCTACAGCCCCGACCGCCGCGCGCTGGTGGCCAGCTCCACGCTGGCCCCGACCCGGGAGGCGGACGTCCGCGCCGAGGTCGCCCGGGCCCACGACGTGGCCGAGACCGACCTGGAGCACCTCACCAGCGTGACGGTGACCGGGGCCCAGCCGGCCGCCGCTCCCCCGCTGCAGCACCGCCGCCCGGTCGACCTCGGCGGCGGGTTGTTCGTCTGCGGTGACCACCGGGACACCCCGTCGATCCAGGGCGCCATGGCCAGCGGTGCCCGCACCGCCCGGGCGGTGCTGCGTCGGCTGGGCGGGTCCGCACCCGCGGCGGCCGACCGGGGCGGCCGGTGACCGCCACCGCGCCGACCGTGCTGGCCACGAGCATCGGCTTCGACTCCCGCGGCCGCGGACCGTACGACTGGTCTCCGGGGCCGGTCTTCGACCTGGCGTTCCAGCTGGCCGGCGACCCCGGCCGACCCCGGATCTGCCACCTGGGCACCGCTACCGGGGACGACCCGACCCGGATCGCCGGCTTCTACGGGGCCTTCGCCGCGCGCCCCGACGTGGCCGTGTCCCACCTGAGCCTGTTCCCGATGCCCACCGTCGCCGACGTCCGCGCGCACCTGCTGGCCCAGGACGTCGTGTGGGTCGGTGGTGGGAGTGTCGCCAACCTGCTCGCCGTCTGGCGGGTGCACGGCCTCGAGGAGGTGTTCCGCGAGGCGTGGCTGGCCGGCGTGGTGCTCGCGGGGGTCTCGGCGGGCTCGCTGTGCTGGCACGTCGGCGGGACCACCGACTCCTACGGCCCCGGACTGCGTCCGGTGACCGACGGCCTGGGTCTGCTCCCGTACTCCAACGGCGTGCACCACGACTCCGAAGAGCAGCGCCGGCCGCTGTACCACCGGCTGGTGGCCGACGGCACCCTGCCACCGGGGTTCGCCACCGACGACGGCGTGGGCCTGGTGTACCGGGGCACCGAGCTGGTGGAGGCGGTCGCCGACCGGCCGGGGAAGGCGGCCTACCGCGTCGAGCGGGGAGACGACGGGACGGCGCAGGAGACGCGGATCGAGCCGCGCCGACTGCGCTGACGGCCCCGTCCCGTGGCCTGCCTCGAGCGTGCGAGAGGTGGGGAGGGCGGGGTCCTCTCGCATAGGCTCCGAGCGTGAGCGAACTGCGAGTGGTCCGGGCGGGCACGGTCCCCTACGAGGACGCGTGGGCATGGCAGCGCCGGCTGCACCAGGAGCGCGTGGCGGGCACCGGCCCGGACACGCTGCTGCTGCTGGAGCACCCGGCGGTCTACACCGCCGGCAAGCGCACCGAGCCGCACGAGCGGCCCTTCGACGGCACACCGGTGATCGACGTCGACCGCGGCGGGAAGATCACCTGGCACGGCCCAGGTCAGCTGGTCGGCTACCCGATCGTGGCCCTGCCCGACCCGGTCGACGTCGTCGCGCACGTCCGCCGGATGGAGCAGGCGCTGATGGCGGTGTGCTCCGGCGTCGGTGTCGCCACCGCGCTGGTCGAGGGCCGCAGCGGTGTCTGGGTGCTCGCCGACGACCGGGGGCCGGACCGCAAGGTGGCGGCCATCGGCGTCCGGGTGGCCCGCGGGGTGACCATGCACGGCTTCGCGCTGAACTGCGACCCGGACATGGCGGCGTTCTCCAACATGGTCCCGTGCGGCATCCCCGACGCCGGCGCCACCTCGCTGAGCGCCGAGCTCGGCCGGGACGTGCCGGTCAGCGAGGTCATCGACGCCGTCGAGGCCGCGATGCGCGAGGTCCTCACCGCAGCGCAGACCGTCCCCGCCTGACGGGGCCCTGACTCTGATCAGGTCACCTGATCAAAGGGTGTCCTCCCGCACCAACGCCGGTGCGGGAGGACGGCCGGTGATCAGGTCACCTGATCCACGCTGACCACCCGGCGAGTTCAGCCGAGGACGAAGTTGACCAGCCGGCCCGGCACCGCGACCACCCGGCGGACGGTGGCGCCGTCCAGGAGCCCGGCGATCCGGCCGTCGGCGCGGGCCGCGGCCTCCAGGGCGGCGGCGTCCGCGTCGGCGGGCACCTTCACCTGCGCCCGCACCTTGCCGTTGACCTGCACCGCGACCTCGACCGTGTCGTCCACCAGCCACTGCGGGTCGGCCACCGGGAACGACGCCCAGGCCACCGAGTCCGGGTGACCCAGCCGGGCCCACAGCTCCTCGGCCAGGTGCGGGGCCAGCGGCGCCACCAGCAGGACCAGGGCCTCCGCCACCGGGCGGGGCACCGCCGTCCCCGGCTGGTAGGCCGAGGTCAGGTGGTTGGTCAGCTCGGTGATCCGGGCGATGGCGATGTTGAACCGCAGCGTCGTCATGCCGTCCCGGACGGCCTCGATCGCCCGGTTCAGCGCCCGCGAGGTGTCGGCGTCCGGCTCGACGTCCCCGGCCCGCACCGCGCCGGTCTCCTCGTCGACGACCACCCGCCAGATCCGCTGCAGCAGCCGCTGCGACCCGACGACCGCCTTGGTCTCCCACGGCCGCGACTGGTCCAGCGGGCCGGTCGACATCTCGTAGACCCGGAAGGTGTCGGCCCCGAAGGCGTCGACCATCTCGTCGGGGGTGATCACGTTCTTCAGGCTCTTGCCGATCTTCCCGTACTCACGATTGACCGGCTGCCCCTGGTGCAGGAACTGCCCGTCGGACTCGACCACCTCGGCGGCGGGGACGTAGAAGCCACGCGCGTCGGTGTAGGCGAACGCCGAGATGTAGCCCTGGTTGACCAGGCGGCGGAACGGCTCCTCGCTGGAGACGTGCCCCAGGTCGAACAGGATCTTGTGCCAGAACCGGGCGTACAGCAGGTGCAGCACCGCGTGCTCCACCCCGCCGACGTACAGGTCGACGCCGCCGACGTCACCCGGCTCCTGCGGCCCCAGCCAGTAGCGCTCCAGCTCCGGGTCCACGAGGACCTGGTCGTTGGTCGGGTCCGCGTAGCGCAGGTAGTACCAGCACGACCCGGCCCAGTTGGGCATCGTGTTGGTCTCCCGCCGGTAGGTCCGCGGGCCGTCCCCCAGGTCCAGGGTGACCGTCGTCCAGTCGGTGGCGCGCGACAACGGCGGCTCGGGCTTGGAGTCCGCGTCGTCGTCGGCGAACGTCTTCGGCGAGTAGTCGTCGACGTCGGGCAGCAGCACCGGCAGCAGCGACTCCGGGACGGCGACCGGCAGGTCGGCGTCCGGCCCGTCGACGGCGTACACGATCGGGAACGGCTCGCCCCAGTACCGCTGCCGGCTGAACAGCCAGTCCCGCAGCTTGTACGTGGTCGTCGCCTCCCCGTGGCCGGAGGCCACCAGCCACTCGGTGACGGTGGCGATCGCGGCGGCCTTGTCCAGCCCGTCCAGCGACAGGTGCTCGTTCGAGCTGTTGATCATCGGGCCGGTGCCGGTGTACGCGCCGCCGTCGAAGCCCGCCGGCGGCTGCACCGTGCGGACGACGGGCAGCCCGAAGACCTGCGCGAACTCCCAGTCCCGGGTGTCCTCGCCGGGCACCGCCATGATCGCGCCGGTGCCGTACCCGGTCAGCACGTAGTCGGCGATGAACACCGGCAGGTCGCGGCCGGTCAGCGGGTTGACCGCGGACACGCCCAGCCACACGCCGGTCTTGTCCCGGCCCTCGGTCTGCCGCTCCAGCTCCGACCGGCGCGAGGCCTGCAGCTGGTAGGCGGCCACGGCCTCGGCCGGGGTGGCCGCACCGGCCGTCCACCGCGGGTCGGCGTCGGCCGGCCACTGGGCGGCGGTCAGCGTCTCGACCAGCGGGTGCTCGGGTGCCAGCACCAGGTAGGTGGCGCCGAACAGGGTGTCCGGGCGGGTGGTGAACACCTCGACCTGCTCGCCCTCGACCGCGAACCGGACGCGGGCACCGGTCGAGCGACCGATCCAGTTGCGCTGCATCTGCTTCAGCGAGTCCGGCCAGTCCAGCCGGTCCAGGTCGGTCAGCAGCCGCTCGGCGTAGGCGGTGATCCGCATCTTCCACTGGGTCAGCGGACGCCGGAACACCGGGAAGTTGCCGCGCTCCGAGCGGCCGTCGGCGGTGACCTCCTCGTTGGACAGCACGGTGCCCAGCCCGGGCGCCCAGTTGACCGGCGCCTGGTTCAGGTAGGCCAGCCGGTGCGCGTCGACGACCCGGCGGCGCTCGACCGGGGACAGCTCCGCCCAGCTGCAGCCCTCCGGCAGCGTGCCCGGCGCCGGCTCGCGGGTGCCGGCGTCCAGCTCGGCCACCAGCTCGGCGATGGGACGGGCCTTCCCGGCGTCCGGGTCGAACCAGGCCTCGAAGACCTGCCGGAAGATCCACTGGGTCCACTTGTAGTAGCCCGGGTCGATCGTGGCGAAGGTGCGGCGGGTGTCGTGGTCGACGCCCAGCCGGCGCAGCTGGCGGCTGATCGCCGCGATGTTCGACTCGGTGGTGACCCGCGGGTGCTGACCGGTCTGCACGGCGTACTGCTCGGCGGGCAGCCCGAAGGCGTCGTAGCCCATCGGGTGCAGCACGTTGCGCCCGTCCATCCGCAGGAACCGGCTGGTCACGTCGGTGCCCAGGTAGCCCAGCGGGTGCCCCACGTGCAGCCCGTCCCCCGAGGGGTAGGGGAACATGTCCATGACGAACGCCTTGGGCCGGTCGGCGACCCGGTCGAAGCCCTCGCTCAGCGGACCGACCGGGTTGGGCGTGTGGAAGGTGCCCTCGGTCTGCCAGCGGTCCTGCCAGGCGAGCTCGATCTGCTGCGCCAGCGCGGGGGTGTACCGGTGCGGCGGCACCCCGTCGGTGGACGGGTCGGTGCTCGGGCTGGCCGTCTGGCTCATGGTCGGGTGCTCCCAGGTGCTGGTGTCCGGTGCGGCGGGCAGAAAAAAACCCCTCACGCAGGAGGGGTCGCCGTGCTGCTCTGAGGTCTCAGGTCAGCACGGCGGGAGAAGCAGGAGTCCGCCGGTCACGGAGCCGATCCTAGCGCGCGGCACGCCCGGCTCCCGGCCCGTCACGGCCGAGTGGCGTCGGTCACGCTTGCGGGACCGTTTCGTCCGTTGATCGTCCGGGCAGTCCATGAGTGGCGTTCAAGATCGCAGCGCCGCCCCGCCGGGCCCGTGAGAGCGCACCCCGGGGCGATGCAGCTGCCGACCGGTCCAGGACCGGAGGCTCCGCCCACATCCCCGACGACGCCGGTCGCAACCGGTGCCGCCCGTGGTCGTGCACGCCCTCGTGATGCCCCTCCCGGACCGGCGCCAGCTGGAGGACCACCATGACCGACGCCGCCCCGACACCGTCCACCCGCCAGCCGGACCGCCCCGCCGAGCCGCTCAACGCCGCCACCCTGCCCGGGCTCGCCGACCGCGCGCAGGTGCCCACCTACGACCGGGCCGCCCTCACCCCCGCGGTGGTGCACATCAGCGTCGGCGGGTTCACCCGGGCCCACCAGCTGGTCTACCTCGACGAGCTGGCCGAGCGCGGGTGCACCGACTGGGGCGTGGTGGGCGTCGGCCTGCACAGCACGAGCATGCGCGACGCCCTCGCCCCCCAGGACCACCTCTACACCGTGGTGGAACGGGGCGAGGACGCCGAGCGGGCGCGGGTGGTCGGCGCGATGGTCGACTACGTCTACGCCCCGGACGCGCCCGAGCGGGTGCTGGACCTGCTCGCCGACGAGCGGACCCGCGTGGTCACCATGACCGTCACCGGCACCGCCTACCGGATCGACCCGCACAGCGGCGCATTCGAGCCCGACGACGAGGCCCGGGCCGACCTCGAGCACCCGCAGCAGCCCTGCTCGGTGTTCGGCTACCTCGTCGAGGCGCTCGACCGTCGCCGGCGGGCCGGCCTCCCTCCGTTCACGGTGCTGTCCTGCGACAACATGCAGTCCAACGGGACCGCGGCCCGCACCGCCGTCGTCGGCTTCGCCCGGCTGCGGGACGAGGTCCTGGCGCGCTGGATCGCCGACGAGGTCGCGTTCCCGAGCAGCATGGTCGACCGGATCACCCCGGCGACCAGCACCGACGAGCGGGACGCCATCGCCGCCGACCTCGGCATCGACGACAACTGGCCGGTCATCACCGAGCCGTTCTCGCAGTGGTTCGTCGAGGACCGGTTCTGCAACGGCCGGCCCGCGCTGGAGACCGTCGGCGTCCGGTTCGTGGCCGACATCGGCCACTACGAGCTGATGAAGACCCGGCTGCTCAACGCCAGCCACTGCGCGATCGGCTTCCTCGGCCAGCTGGCGGGCTGGGAGACCACCGACCAGGTCGTGTCCGACCCCGTCTTCCACGACTACCTGGACCACCTGATGCTCGGCGAGGTGATCCCGCTGCTCCCCCGGCCCGACGGCGTGGACCTGACCGAGTACGAGTCCGCCCTGCTGCGCCGGTTCGCCAACCCGGCCATCGGTGACCAGCTCGGCCGGCTCAGCCGCCGGGGCTCCACCAAGGTGCCCAACTACCTGCTGCCGTCGCTGTGCTCGGCGCTGCAGGAGGACCGCCCGCACGCGCTGCTCACCCTCGCCGTGGCCGGCTGGCTACGGTACCTGCGCGGCACCGACGAGGCCGGCCGGCCGCTCGATGTCCAGGACCAGCTGGCCGACCGGCTGCAGGAGCTGGCCCGCAGCGGCGGCACCGACCCGCGCCCGCTGCTCGGCGAGCGGTCGGTCTTCGGGGACTTGGTCGACGACGAGGCGTTCGTGGGGCGGCTGGAGGAGGCGCTGCGGCAGCTGGAGGACGACGGCGTCCGGGCGACGCTCGCCGACCACCTCGCCGCCGCCGGACCGGTGCCCGCGCAGGACGACGAGGACGCCGCCACCGAGGAGCAGGTCCCGGCCTGAGCGGGGCCGGCGGGGGCACCGCGGCCGGTGCTCCCGCCGTCCGGCCGGTGTGTCGCACGGCGCGGCGGACCGGCCCGGCCGAGTGCTCATGATCACCTCGGCGTTTGTCGTGCGACACTGCAGGGCACGTAGACCTCCCGGCGTTGAGCAGCAGCGCCGCCTGGCGAACGACCGCAGACGGCCCGCCCCTGGTCAGGGCGACGCCGAGCAGCTGCGGGCAGGCCACTGACGCTGCAGCCGCCCCCCGGCGGCCGCGCGAGGGACGGTCGGTCGCGACGGGGCCCGGTGACACGGGTGCGGCAGGCAGTGAACAGGACGCGGGACAACCCGCAGGTCCAGCACGTTGACGGCAGATGAGGAGGTCACGCATGGCAGCAGGCGCCCCGCACGGCAGGGTCGGATGGGTCGATGCCCCGGCCGAGGAGGCTGTCCCGCTGTCCGAGCGGACCCTCGGCGTGCACGCCGGCCGCCTCCGCGTCCCCACCTACGACCGGGCCGCACTGACCCCCGCGGTCGTCCACTTCAGCGTCGGCGGGTTCCACCGCGCCCACCAGCTCGTCTACCTCGACGACCTGGCCGAGCAGGGCGTCACCGACTGGGGTGTGGTCGGTGTCGGGCTGCACTCCCCGGCGATGCGGGACGCACTCCGTCCGCAGGACCACCTGTACACCGTCGTCGAGCGCAGCTCCGCCGGTGAGCAGGCCCGGGTGATCGGCTCGATGGTCGACTACCACTTCGCGCCCGACTCCCCTGAGACGGTCCTGGCGCTGCTGACCGACGAGCGCACCCGCCTGGTCACCATGACCGTGACCGGCAACGCCTACCGGATCGACGCGCTCAGCGGCGAGTTCGCCCCCGACCACGCGGTGCTCGCCGACCTCGCCGACCCGCACCACCCGCGGTCGCTGTTCGGCTACATCGTCGAGGCGCTCGACCGCCGCCGCCGGGCCGGGCAGCGCCCGTTCACCGTGCTGTCCTGCGACAACATGCAGCAGAACGGGGAGGCCGCCCGCGCCGCCGTGGTCGGCTTCGCCCAGCTCCGCGACGAGGTGCTGGCCCGCTGGATCACCGACAACGTGGCCTTCCCGGGGAGCATGGTCGACCGGATCACCCCCTCGACCAGCGAGCAGGACCGGGACGACATCGCCCGGCGGTTCGGTGTCGCGGACACGTGGCCGGTGATCACCGAGCGGTTCTCCCAGTGGGTCATGGAGGACTCCTTCTGCAACGACCGGCCGCCGCTGGAGCGGGTCGGCGTCCAGTTCGTCGGCGACGTCGGCGACCACGAGCTGATGAAGACCCGGCTGCTCAACGCCTGCCACTCGGCGCTGGGCCACCTCGGTCAGCTGGCCGGGCTCACCCGCGTCGACGAGGTCATGGCCGACCCGGCGCTCGGCCGCTACGTGGCCCGGCTGATGGCCGAGGAGATCGCCCCGCTGCTGCCGCCCCCCGCGGGGGTCGACCTGGCCGGGTACCAGCGGAGCCTGGTGCAGCGCTTCGCCGACCCCTCGATCGGCGACCGCCTCGACCGGCTGTGCCGGCGGGGCTCGTCGAAGGTCCCGCTGTACCTGCTGCCGTCCCTGCGGACGGCGCTGGCGACCGGCCGGCCGAGCCGGCTGCTCACCCTGGCGGTCGCCGGCTGGTGCCGCTACCTGCAGGGCACCGACCTGGCCGGGGGCGAGCTCCTCGTCGTCGACGAACGCGCCGCCGAACTGCGGCAGCTGGCCCGGGCGGGCGGCACCGACCCGCGTCCGCTGCTCGGTGTGCGGTCGGTCTTCGGCGACCTGGGCGACGACCTGGCATTCGTCGACGCGCTGGCGCTGGCGCTGCGCGAGCTGGAGCGGGACGGCGTCCGGGCGACGCTGGCCGTGGCGGTGGACTCCGCAGCCGGTGTTCGCCACGATGCGGTCACCGCCGTGGCCGCGGGTCGGGCCGTGGACCACGGACGACGCGCGGGCACGGGGGCGATGACCCCCGTCCCGGTGGCCACGGCCGCGGTGGCCGGCGAACGCCTGCTGCCCGCCTGACCCAGCCACCCATCCGACCGACCCCTGAGGAGGGCGCACCGATGCCACCGATCCCCGCAGCGCTCGCCGAGCGTCTCGAGGCCCTGCTGTGCGACGCGGACGGGAACCTGTTCCCCTCCGAGGAGCCCGCCTTCGTCGCCTCCGCCGACGTCACCAACCGCTTCCTGGCCGCGCACGACATCGACCTGCGCTTCACCGCCGAGGAGCTCCGGCTGGCCACCACCGGCAAGAACTTCCGGACGACGGCGGCCGACCTCGCCGCCTCCGCCGGCCGGGACGTCGTCGACCTCGACACCTGGGTCGCCGCGGAGAAGGAGGTCGTCACCGGCCACCTGGCGCAGACCCTGCGCCCGGACGCGGAGGTCACCGCCGCGCTCACCACGCTCTCGACCCAGCTCACGCTGGCGGCGGTGAGCTCCAGCGCGCTGTCCCGGCTGGCCGGGTGCTTCACCGCCACCGGGCTGGACGAGCTGATCCCGTCCGCCCGCCGGTACAGCGCCGAGGACTCGCTGCCGACCCCGACCAGCAAGCCCGACCCGGCCGTCTACCTGCACGCCTGCGCCGAGCTGGGCATCGCCCCGGAGCAGGGCCTGGCGGTCGAGGACTCGGTGCCCGGTGCCCTCTCCGCGGTCCGCGCGGGCTGCCCCACGGTGGGCAACCTGCGCTTCGTCGCGCCCGACGAGCGGGCCGAGCGCGCCGAGCAGCTCCGGGACGCCGGCGTCCTGGCGGTCATCTCCTCCTGGACGGAGCTGACCGACCTGCTCCGGCCCGCTCCCGAGTCGGCGCTGACCACGGCGGGCGGTGCGGGGTGAAGGTCGTCCTGAACAGCTTCCAGGGGGACTACTCCGACAGCCCGCGCGCCCTCTACGAGGCCCTCCGCGAGCGCGGGGACGACCACGAGTACGTCTGGCTCTCCCGGCCCGACCGGGTCGCGGACTTCCCGGCCGAGGTGGCCACGGTCGACTTCGGCAGCGCCGAGGCGCGGGCCGCCCTGGAGTCCGCCGACGTCGTCGTCTCCAACGACCACATCGGCTTCGACTGGGACAAGCGGCCCGGCACCACCTACCTGCAGACCTGGCACGGCACCCCGCTCAAGCGGATCCACAACGACGTGCTGTGGGCGCCGGAGGGCCGGCTGGCCTACCTGGACACCGAGATCGCCCGCTGGGACGCGCTGCTGTCGCAGAACCCGGCAAGCACCCCGCGGTTCCGGCAGGCCTTCGGCTTCACCGGCCCGGTGCACGAGACCGGCTACCCGCGCAACGACGTCCTCAGCTCACCGGACCGGGACCGGATCCGCGCCGAGGTCCGTGCGCAGCTGGGCATCGCCGACAGGGTCACCGCCGTGCTGTACACCCCCACCTGGCGCGACGACCTCGTCTTCGCCGAGGGCGGTGGCCCGCAGCACACCTTCCCGCTGGACCTCAACGAGTTCGCCGCCGGTCTCGGCGAGGACCACGTGCTGCTGCTCCGGCTGCACCAGATGGTCGCCGACCGGCTGGAGTTCCCCGAGGGCGGGCCGGTCCGCGACGTGTCGTCCCACCCCGACATCCGGTACCTGTACCTGGCCGCCGACGTCCTGGTCACCGACTACTCCTCGACCATGTTCGACTTCGCCGTCACCGGCCGGCCGATCGTCAACTTCACCTACGACCTCGACTACTTCAAGGACGAGCTGCGCGGGTTCTACTTCGATCTCGCCGCGGCCGCGCCGGGCCCGCTGCTGGCGACCAGCGACGAGGTCCTGGCCGCGATCGCCGAGCTCAGCAGCCGGCCGTGGGTGCCCACCCCGCAGTACACCCGCTTCCAGGAGACCTTCTGCTCCCTGGAGGACGGCCACGCCACCGAACGGGTCCTCGACCTGTTCTTCCCGTCCCAGCAACAGAACGACGAACCGAGGAGATGAGCATGCGCACTGCAGACCCGATCCTGACCGGGCACAGCGATCGGCGGTCGCGTCCGGCCGTCGCCGGTCGTTCGTCCGACGCCCCCACCGCATCCCCGCAGGTGGTGATCCTGGCCGCCGGGATGGGCACCCGGCTGGGCCGCAAGCTGCCCAAGCCGCTGACCCCCCTGATGGACGGCCGCAGCATCATGCAGCAGCAGCTGGACGGCATCCGCGCCGTCTTCGGCGACGCCGCGTCGGTGACCGCGGTCGTCGGCTACCGGGCCAAGGCCGTCATGCGGGCGCAGCCGGACCTCCGGTTCGCCTTCAACCCGGACTTCGCCGCCACCAACACCTCGCAGAGCCTGCTGCGCGCGCTGCGGACCTCCCACCCGGGCGGGGTGCTCTGGATGAACGGCGACGTGGTGTTCGACCCCGCCGTGCTCGACCACGCCGCGTCGCTGGTGCGCGCCGACGAGAGCTTCGTCTGCGTGGACACCTCCACGGTCGCCGACGAGGAGGTCAAGTACACCCTCGACGGCGACGGCTTCATCGCCGAGCTGTCCAAGACCGTCGTCGGTGGGCTGGGCGAGGCGGTGGGCATCAACTACGTGTCCAGCGGCGACAAGGCGGCCCTGGTCGAGCACCTCGCCGCGTGCGAGCTGCACGACTACTTCGAGCGCGGCATGGAGCTGGCCGTCCAGCACGCGGGGGTGCGCTTCCACCCGCTGGACATCTCCCGGTTCTCCGCCGTCGAGGTCGACTTCGACGAGGACCTGCAGCGGGCGAACACCTGGCTGGGCTCCCGGGCGGCGCTCGAGCCGCTGTCCTCCGAGCTGGGCTGAGCGACCCGGTCCGACCGACGAACGCCCCACCCCGAACCCGGGGTGGGGCGTTCGTCGGTTCAGCCCAGCTGCGGGGCGACCTCGCCGGCCACCAGGTCGAGGTGGTCGAGGTCGGTCAGGTCGAGCACCTGCAGGTACACCCGGCCCGCGCCGGCCTCCGCGTAGCGGCCCAGGGTGTCCACCGCCTGCGCCGGCGTGCCCGCGGCACCGTTGCGGCGCAGCTCGTCGACGTCCCGGCCGATGGCGGCGGCCCGGCGCCGGAGCTCGGCGTCGTCCCGCCCCACGCACAGCACCAGCGCCGAGCTGTACACCAGGTCGGCGGGGTCGCGGCCGGCGTCCGCGCAGGCCTCACGCACCCCGGCGAACAACCGCGCGTTGTCCTCGGCCGAGGCGAAGGGCACGTTGAACTCCGCGGCGTACCGGGCGGCCAGCCGGGGCGTGCGCTTCCGGCCGCTGCCGCCGACCAGGACGGGGACGCCGCCGGGCTGCACCGGCTTGGGCAGCGCCGGTGAGCCGGCGAGCTGGTAGTGCGTGCCGGCGAAGTCGAACCTCTCGCCCACCGGGGTGCCCCACAACCCGGTGATCACCGCCAGCTGCTCCTCGTAGCGGTCGAAGCGCTCGCCGAGCTCGGGGAACGGGATGCCGTAGGCGGCGTGCTCCTCGGCGAACCAGCCGGACCCGATGCCGAGCTCGACCCGGCCGCCGCTCATCTGGTCGACCTGCGCCACCGTGATCGCCAGTGGTCCGGGCAGCCGGAAGGTGGCCGCGGTCATCAGCGTGCCGAGCCGGATGCGGCTGGTCTCCCGGGCCAACCCGGCCAGCGTCACCCAGGCGTCGGTCGGGCCGGGGAGCCCGTCCCCGCCCATGGTCAGGTAGTGGTCGGAGCGGAAGAAGGCGTCGAAGCCGGTCTCCTCGGTGCGCCTGGCCACCGCGAGCAGGTCGTCGTAGGTGGCGCCCATCTGGGGTTCGGTGAAGATCCGTAGCTGCACGGCCCGAACGTAGCCAGCGGCCGGCCCCGCCGCTGCGGGGATTCCTGGTTGGGGGTGTGCCGGGAGGCGATGCCGGGCAGGATGATCGCGACGCGATCAACCGGAGGTGCTGGAGTGTTCCGCAGGAAGAGCCGGACAGAGGTCATCGGCGCCGAGTTGCAGGAGGGCTTCGCCCACATCGGCGCAGCGGTCGCCGAGGCCCGCAAGGCGACGGCGGAGCAGTTGGGCCCGCAGGTCGCCGCCGCTGCCAAGGCCGCGCAGCAGACGTACGCCGCAGACGTCGCCCCACGGGTGGAGGCGGCGGTCGCCGCGATCGCCCCGCAGCTCGACGCCGCACGGGAGGTCCTCGTGCCCCGCCTGGACGCCGCGCGGGAGACCCTGGTGCCGCGGATCGAGGCGGCGCAGAAGAGCCTGGCGCCGCGGATCGAGGCCGCGCAGAAGGCCTACGAGTCCGACGTCGTCCCCCGGCTGGAGGCGGCGACCAAGGTCGCCCGCGCCAACCTGGAGACCGCCGTCGCCGCGGCCGCGCCGCGGATCGAGGCGGCACGCGGGGCCGCCGGCCCGGCACTGGACGCGGCTATGGCCAACCTCGCCGCCCAGGTGGCGGCGACGGCCCCGAAGATCACCGCGGCGCGTGACGCCGCCGGTCCGCGGATCAGCGCCGCCCGCGTGGCGGCCGGCCCGGCACTGGACAGCGCCCGGGCCAACCTCGCCGCGCAGGTCGAGGCCGCCCGCGCCCAGCTCGACTCCCGCAGCGCCGACCTCGCCGCCACCGCGGCGACGCTGAGCGCGGCGACCGCCAAGCAGACCGACAAGGTCCGCAAGGACGCGGCCGCCGCTGCCGAGGCCGCGCGGGTGCAGGCCGCCGTCCGGGTCGCCGCCCTCAGGGCCGCCGCCGACGCCACGACCAGCGCCGCGGGCAAGAAGGCGGACAAGCTCAGCAGGAAGGCCGACAAGCTGGCCCAGAAGGCAGCCAAGCGGCGCGCGGAGATGGAGAAGGCCACAGCCAAGGCCCGCAAGCAGGCCGCCAAGCGCACCGCGGCGACCGTGACCTCGGTCAGGCGGAGCGTGGGCCTCGAGAAGCCCCAGCCCCGCCGCTGGCCGTGGGTGGTCGCCGCCCTCGCCGCGATCGCCGCGGGCGTCGTCGTCCTGATCCGCCGCAACGCCCCCGAGGACCAGTGGATGCCCGCGCCGACCGGCGACGGCCCCGTGCCCAGCTACCGAGAGGACCCCGTGCCCAGTTCACCGAGCACCCCCGCAGGCGGATCCGAGAGCCCTGAGGCCCAGGGCAAGACGGTGTCCACGTCGATGACCGCACCGTCGGACTCCGGGCCGGCCGAGGGCGGCATCGGCGCCCTCGAGGCCGAGCCGGCCTCCGGCCCCGGCGAGCCCAGCAACCAGGACCGTCCGACCACCGCGACCGGCACCACCAACGACCCGGACAGCCCGGTGGCCACGGCCGCGCCCGACAGCTTCACCGAGGCCCCCGGCAGCGCCGGCAACTCGGCGCCCAGCCGGGGCACCCGCCCCGACGAGGACGCCGCGGGCTGACCCGCCGCACCACCCGCTCACACAGGGGCCCAGCCGATCCGGCTGGGCCCCTGTGCTGCGTCCGGGGCCCGAGGGGTGCTGACCGGCCGGAGTACCGTGCTCGCCATGAGCCTGGGCATGGAGGAGGCACCTGCGGAGACCCCGACGGCGTCCTCCCGGATCGAGCCGGCCGGTCGCAAGATGCTGCGCCTGGAGGTCCGCAACAGCCAGACACCCATCGAGCGCAAGCCCGAGTGGATCAAGACGAAGCTGAAGACCGGGCCGGAGTACACCGAGCTCAAGTCGCTGGTCCGCCGCGAGGGGCTGCACACGGTCTGCGAAGAGGCCGGCTGCCCCAACATCTACGAGTGCTGGGAGGACCGCGAGGCGACCTTCCTCATCGGCGGTGACCAGTGCACCCGGCGCTGCGACTTCTGCCAGATCGACACCGGCAAGCCCGCCGACTTCGACGCCGACGAGCCCCGCCGGGTCGCCGAGAGCGTCGTCTCGATGGGCCTGCGCTACGCCACCATCACCGGCGTCGCCCGTGACGACCTGCCCGACGGCGGTGCCTGGCTGTACGCCGAGACGGTCCGGCAGATCCACGAGCAGATCCCGGGCTGCGGCGTCGAGCTGCTCATCCCCGACTTCAACGCCGAGCCCGCCCAGCTGGCCGAGGTCTTCTCCTCCCGGCCCGAGGTGCTGGCGCACAACGTCGAGACCGTGCCGCGGATCTTCAAGCGGATCCGCCCCGGCTTCCGGTTCGAGCGCTCGCTGTCGGTCCTCACCGCCGCCCGCGAGGCAGGCCTGGTCACCAAGTCCAACCTGATCCTGGGCATGGGCGAGGAGCCCCACGAGGTCGTCGAGGCCATGCAGGCACTGCACGACGCCGGCTGCGACCTGCTGACGATCACCCAGTACCTGCGGCCCAGCGTCCGGCACCACCCGGTCGTCCGGTGGGTCAAGCCCGAGGAGTTCGTCGGCTTCCAGGCACAGGCCGAGGAGATGGGCTTCGCCGGCGTGCTGGCCGGCCCGCTGGTGCGCAGCTCCTACCGCGCCGGCCGGCTCTACCAGCAGGCCGCCGAAGCGCGCGGGCTGACCCCGACGGTCTGAGTTCGCCTGCGGCCCGCTGCAGGGCCCGCGCCGCGCGTCAGCGTGGTGTGGGGGGCACCGGGGTCCTTCTTCTATCCTGGCGGCATGGCACGCAGCAGGTCCACCGACACCTCCGCTCCCTCCGGCAAGGCCGGACGGGGCCCGGCCGGCGGGCCGCCCGGACGCGGTACCAAGGGCTCGACGGCCGTGGGCGCAGGCAAGAAGGGCAAGCCCAAGGTCGGCAAGGACGGCCAGCCGAAGGTCTCGCGGCTGACGAAGTTCAAGAACCAGGCCGGCATGATCAGCCAGGCCTACAAGATGACCTACCGGAACGACCCCAAGCTGCCCTGGGTGATGCTCATCGCCTTCGTGGTGGTCGTCGCGGTGGTCGAGCTGATCGGCATCCTGCTCGGCTCGCCGTTCCTGTTCCTGCCCATCGCTGTCCTGCTCGGCCTGCTGGCCGCGCTGATCCTCTTCGGCCGCCGAGCCCAGGGCACCGCGTACCGGCAGGTCGAGGGCCAGCCCGGTGCCGCCAGCTGGGTGCTCGAGGGCATGCGCGGCGACTGGCGGGTCACGTCGGGCGCCGCGGGCAACCGCGAGCTGGACGCCGTCCACCGGGTGCTCGGCCGGCCCGGCATCGTGCTGGTCGGCGAGGGCAACCCCCAGCGGGTCCGGAGCCTGATCGCCCAGGAGAAGCGGCGGATCGCCAAGGTCGTCGGCGACACCCCGATCTACGACGTCACGGTCGGCGACGGCGAGGGCCAGGTCCCGCTCAAGAAGCTCAGCGCGCACGTCATGAAGCTCCCGCGCAACCTGTCCGCCGCCGAGGTCAACGCCCTCGGCAAGCGGATGGCCGCCCTCGGCGGTGCCCGGATGCCGGTGCCCGGCGGCCCCCTCCCCGGTGGCCGGCAGATGTCGGTCAGCCAGCGGCAGGTCCGCCGGCGGTGAGGGAACACCCCCTGGCCCCCACCACTCGCAAGCTCGCAGCGGGACCCTGCAGGGGGCCTCAGGCCAGGTCGCGGCGGCGCATCAGCACCAACCCGCCCGCCGCGAACAGCACCAGGTAGCCGAGCAGGAAGCCGATGGCGGTCCCGCTGGTCAGGATCGTCTGGACACCCGGCGCGCGGTCGCCCGCGGCCCCGCCCAGCGCCCCGACGAGCGACCCGGCGGCCGTGCCGGGCAGGTGGTCGGTGACCACGGCCAGCCCACCGATCAGGTCGGCCACCCCGCGCAGCAGGTTCTCCACCACCAGCGCCCACACCAGGCCCAGCCCCACCGCGAGCGCCGGGCTGCGGGTCAGCACGCCGATCAGGACCCCGGCAGCGCACCACATGCCCAGCACCAGGATGCCAGTGCCCACGCCCTGCGCGAGGGCGCCGACCGAGGGCAGGTCCACCGGCTGGTCCTCGACCGCGGCCAGCACGCTGGACACCGCGAGGTCGAGGGCGAAGGTGGCCAGCACGAGGCCGACCACCGTCAGCGCCAGGACGACGAGGGTGCCGCCGAACGTGGTGCCCCGTCCCGGCCCCTGGGTGAGCACGGTCTTCCAGCTGCCCCAGCCGAACCCGCTGCCCGCCGCGAGCGCGCCCAGGATCAGCACGATCGCCCCGCCGAACAGCGGGGTCCCCTGCACCGCGGCCGACGGCACCGCGTCTGGCAGCAGACCGGCCAGCAGTTGCGCACGGGGCACCCGGTCGGCCGGCCCGGAGACGTCGCCGGTGCGGTAGGCGATGTAGTTGAAGACGTAGACGAACGCCAGGTCCAGGGCGAACCAGACGCCGATCAGCACCCAGGTCGCCGGCCAGCGGCGCAGCCGGAGCACCTCGGCGCGGGTGCTCCCCAGCAGCCCGCTCATCGCGCGCTCCCGGCGGGCTGCGTCATCGGCGCCCCGGTCATCGCCAGGAACACCTCCTCCAGCGACCTCTCCACGGTCGTCACCTCCAGCACGTCGACGCCGGCACCCACCAGGTTCCGGGTCAGCTGCGGGATCAGCTCGGGTCCGGCGTGCACCCGGAGCGCGTCGTCCGCGCCGCCGTGCACCACCTCGACGGCGTCGTCCCCGCTGACCCGCATCGCCACAGCGAGCGCGAGGTCCAGCGGCCGCGCGCGCAGCAGCACCGCCGTCGCCCCGCGCAGCTCGGCGACCGTGCCCTCGGCCAGCAGCCGGCCCCCGGCGATGACGCCCACCCGGTCGCAGACCTCCTGCACCTCCGCGAGCAGGTGGCTGGAGAGCACCACGGTCTGGCCACCGGCGGCGACGTCGACCAGCAGCGCGCGCATGTCCGCCATCCCGGCCGGGTCCAGGCCGTTGGTCGGCTCATCGAGCACCAGCAGGTCGGGATCGCCGAGCAGGGCCGCGGCCACGCCGAGGCGCTGCTTCATGCCGAGGGAGTACCGGCTGTACCGGTCGCCGCCGCGGCTGCGCAGGTCCACCCGGTCGAGCACGGCGTCGACGCCCCGGTCGTCGACCCCCTGGTAGCGCGCCATCACCCTCAGGTTGTCCCGGCCGGACAGGTACGGGTAGAAGCCCGGCCCCTCGACCAGGGCGCCCACCCGCGCGACGACCGGGGGGCTGCCGGGAGCGTCGCCGAGCACGACCGCCCGGCCGCTGGTGGGCCGGACCAGTCCCAGGACCATCCGGAGGGTGGTCGTCTTCCCCGCGCCGTTCGGGCCGAGGAAGCCGTACACCTCCCCCTGCCGCACGGTCAGGCTGACGGAGTCGACCGCCAGCCGGTCGCCGTAGCGCTTGCTGAGTGCGTCGGTGCGCACGATGGTGTCGGTCATGCCGGCCACCGTCGGTGACGCCGGCCGTCGCCCACATCCGCCGTCGGGCGGCTCCCGGCGTACGCAGGACTGCGTAGGCCGATGACGTCGGGACGACGACGCCGGCCGGGGTCAGGCGGTCCTATCGTCGCCGGGTGACCGTCCCCGCCGCACCGGTCCACCGGGGCCGGCCGCCCGGCGACTGGTGGTGGGACGTCGGTCCCGCCGCGGTGCTGCTCCTGCTGTGCTGGGTGGGCACCGGCGCGGCGGCCCGCAACCAGGGGCTGCCGCACCCGGGCGTCGCGGCCTACGCCCTGGCCAGCGTCGCCGCCCTGGCGCTGCTGGTGCGCCGCCGGTTCCCGCTGGTCACGCTGGCGGTGTGCGGCGCCGCGATCAGCGGGTACCTGCTGCTCGGCTACCCGTTCGGACCGGTCCTGTTCACCGGGCCGGTCGCGGCGTACACGGTGGCGACGCGGGTGCCGTGGCGCACGGCGGCGGTCGCCGGCGTGGCGTTCGTGCTGGTCACCGCGCTGCCCCACGCGCTGGACGCCGACGCCGGCGGCTGGGTGCCCCGGCTGGCCTGGACCGTCGGCTGGGCGGCCGTCGTCTCCGCGCCCGGCGCGATCGGCGCCGCCCTGCAGGCCCGCCGCACCGCGGAGGCGGGGGTGCGCGCCGAGCAGGCCCGGCGGGCGGTCTCCGAGGAGCGGCTGGCGATCGCCCGCGAGGTGCACGACGGCGTCGGGCACGGGCTCGCGGTCATCGCGCTGCAGTCCGGGGTGGCGCTGCACGTGCTGGACAAGGACCCGGCCCGGGCCCGCGAGCTGCTCACCGCCATCCAGGCCACCAGCCGGGAGTCGCTGGACGGGCTGCGCGCCGAGCTGCTGCGCTTCCGCGACCCCGCCGCCCCGGCCGGGTCCCCCGCGCTGCGGCCCACACCCGGGCTGGCCGACCTGCCGGCGCTCGTCGAGCGGATGCGCGCCGGCGGGCTGGTGCTGCACGCCCGGCTCGACGACTGCCCCGGCGTGCCGGCCGAGGTCGGCGCCGCCGCCCACCGGATCGTGCAGGAGGCGCTGACCAACGTGCTCCGGCACGCCGGGGACACCCCGGCCTGGGTCACCGTGCGGTGCACCGCCGGCAGCCTGCTCGTCGAGGTGCGCGACCACGGTCCCGGCCCTGCCGGGGGCGCACCCGCCGGGCTGGGCATCCCGGGGATGCGCGAGCGCGCCGTCGCGGTCGGCGGCCGGCTGGAGACCGGTGTGGAGGACGGCTTCGTGGTGCGGGCCGAGCTGCCGATCCAGGAGCGCACGCCGTGATCCGGGTGGCCGTCGTCGATGACCAGGCCCTGGTCCGGATGGGTCTGCGCGCCCTGCTGGAGACCGAGGAGGACACCGAGCTGGTCGGTGAGGCGGCCGACGGCCGGACCGGGCTTGCCCTGGTGCGGGCCACGCTGCCCGACGTGGTCCTGATGGACGTGCGGATGCCCGAGGTGGACGGCCTGGAGGCCCTCCGCCAGATCGCCGCCGACCCGGCGCTGACCGGGGTGCGGGTCATCGTGCTGACCACCTTCGAGCTCGACGAGTACGTCTTCGCCGCGCTCGCCGCCGGGGCCAGCGGCTTTGTGCTCAAGGACGGCGAACCGGCCGAGCTGCTGCGCGCCGTCCGGGTGGTCGCCGGGGGCGGCTCACTGCTCTCCCCCACCGTCACCCGCCGGGTGATCGAGCACTTCGCGGCCGGGCCGGCGCCGCGGAGCGCGCCGCACCCCGGCGTCGCGGAGCTGACCGAGCGGGAGCGGGAGATCGTGGCCTGGGTGGCCACCGGCCGCTCCAACGACGAGATCGCCGCGGCGCTGGTGGTCAGCCCGGCGACGGTGCGCACGCACGTCAGCCGGGCGATGCTCAAGCTGCGCGCCCGCGACCGGGCCCAGATGGTGGTGTTCGCGATCGAGTCCGGCCTGCAGGTCGACCGGTAGTCGCCGGGCTCGCCCGGCTCCGCAGCGCCGGTTGGCCCCGTCCGGAGGCTCGTCCCGAGCTTGCGAGGGATGAGAGGGACGGGGTCCTTCAGCGGTCCAGGACCACGGCGGTGTCGGTGAGCCGGTCGTGCAGTCCGCGGCCGTCGGAGTCGACGACCAGCGCCGGGAGCAGCAGCACCAGCAGGCCGGTGCGGACGACCGCGCGCCACAGGGCCAACCGCTGGCCCGGCTGCGGGTGGGCCAGCCGGAGACCGAGCAGCCGCATCCCCGGCGTCTGCCCGGCGAGCGCAAGGAAGACCACCGTCATCACGCCGAACGTGAGCAGGCTCCACAGCCGGGGCGCCTCGGGGGCGGTGAACAGTGCCGCGACCAGACCCGAGACGACCGCGTCGATGAGGTACTGCCCGACCCGGCGGCCGAACGGGGCCAGCGACCCCGGCCCGGTGGCGGGCAGCCCCAGTGCGGCGCCGCGGGCGCGTTCCTGAGAGGGTTGGACGTCGTCCCTGGTCACCCTGCCAGCGTATGTCGTCCCCGGCCGCGCCCGACCGGGTCACCGTCGGTGACGACCGTCGCTCCCGGACGACACGCCGAGGGCGGTGTTACCGCGACGAAACACCAGAGACACCCCGGAGCAACCCCCCGCTCGTAACTTGCTCTGGAGCTGGCCGTCCATTCCCGGAGGATCGATGTTCAACAGTCCCGACGAGGTCACCGCGTACATCCGCGACAACGACGTGAAGTTCGTCGACGTCCGGTTCTGCGACCTGCCCGGCGTCATGCAGCACTTCACCATCCCGGCGGAGACGTTCGGCCCGGACACCTTCGCCGACGGCCTGGGCTTCGACGGTTCGTCGATCCGCGGTTTCCAGGCGATCAACGAGTCGGACATGCTGCTTCTGCCCGACGCGAGCAGCGCGTACCTGGACCCGTTCCGCATCCACAAGACGCTGAACATCAACTTCTTCATCCACGACCCGATCACGCGTGAGGCCTACAGCCGCGACCCGCGCAACGTGGCGAAGAAGGCCGAGGCCTACCTCGCCAGCTCCGGCATCGCCGACACCGCGTACTTCGGCCCGGAGGCCGAGTTCTACGTCTTCGACTCGGTGCGCCACAACACTGCGATCAACGAGGGCTACTACCACATCGACGCGGTCGAGGGCTCCTGGAACACCGGGTCGCTCACCGGTGAGAACGGCGGCCCCAACCTCGGGTACAAGACCCGGCCCAAGGGTGGCTACTTCCCGGTCGAGCCGATCGACCACCAGAGCGACCTGCGCTCGACGATGATGGTCAACCTGACCCACGCCGGGCTCGAGCTCGAGCGTGGCCACCACGAGGTGGGCACCGGCGGCCAGGCCGAGATCAACTACAAGTTCGACACCCTGCTCCGCTCGGCGGACAGCCTGATGCTCTTCAAGTACATCATCAAGAACACCGCCTGGGCGCACGGCAAGAGCGCGACGTTCATGCCCAAGCCGCTCTTCGGTGACAACGGCTCGGGCATGCACTGTCACCAGAGCCTGTGGAAGGACGGCGAGCCGCTGTTTGCCGCCGAGACCGGCTACGCCGGCCTGTCGGACATGGCCCGGCACTACATCGGTGGCCTGCTCACGCACGCCCCGTCGCTGCTGGCCTTCACCAACCCGACGGTCAACAGCTACCACCGCCTGGTCCCGGGCTACGAGGCGCCGATCAACCTCGTCTACTCCGCGCGCAACCGCTCGGCGTGCACGCGCATCCCGATCTCGGGTGACAACCCGAAGGCCAAGCGCATCGAGTTCCGGGTGCCCGACCCGTCGGCCAACCCGTACCTGGCGTTCTCGGCGATGCTGATGGCCGGCCTCGACGGCGTCCGCAACAAGATCGAGCCCCCGGCGCCGGTCGACAAGGACCTCTACGAGCTGCCGCCCGAGGAGGCCCTGGGCATCGAGAAGGTGCCCGCGTCGCTGGACGCCGTCCTCGACCGGCTCGAGGTCGACCACGACTACCTGCTCGACGGTGGCGTGTTCACCTCCGACCTGATCGAGACCTGGATCGAGTACAAGCGGGCCAACGAGATCGACCCGATCCGGCTCCGCCCGCACCCGCACGAGTTCGCGATGTACTACGACATCTGAGTTCCACAAGACGCTGAGCTGCGGTCTCACCGCAGCGATGCACCAGCAGTCCCCGACGAGTCCCCACGGGCCGCCAGCTCAGCAGCAACGGCGGCCCGTGGGGACTCGTCACTGTCCGGACACAGGTGCCCATAGGTGTCCAGCGTCGTCTTGGCGCTGCCGTGCCGAAGTCGGTGCTGGACGCAACAGCGCCGGCCCCGGGGGGGTCGCCGGGTGCGCGGCCGTCCAGCCGTGTTCGTAGCGAGGTGGTGAACCGGCCCTCGGTGTGGCCGGACCGATGACTTCTGCGTGCCGTGCCGGTCTGTACGCCGTGTACCTGGTCACGGGAGGCTGACGGCATGCCACGACTGGCCTTCGGCATGAACCTGAGCCTGGACGGCTACATCGCCGCGCCCGGCGACGACCTCGGCTGGAGTGTGCCGAGCGACGAGCTGTTCCAGTGGTGGTCCGACCGGGTGGGTGCGACGGGCCTGTCGCTGTACGGGCGCAGACTGTGGGAGACGATGAGCTCCCACTGGCCGACCGCCGACCAGCAGCCGGGTGCCACACCGGCGGAGATCGAGTACGCCCGCCGCTGGCGGGACATGCCGAAGGTGGTGTTCTCCTCGACGACCAGGACGGTCGACTGGAACACCCGCCTGGTCACCAGCGACGCGGTCACCGAGATCACCCGGCTCAAGGCCGGGGACGGCGGCCCCATGGACATCGCCGGCGCCACACTCGCCGCAGGGGCCATGCGGGCCGGGCTGATCGACGAGTACGCGATCGTCACCCATCCGGTGCTGGTAGGTGGCGGCACGCCGTTCTTCGCGGCCCTGGGCAACTGGGTGCACCTGACACTGGTGGAGACCCGGATGTTCCCCGACGGCGTGGTCCTGACCAGGTACGAGACCAGGCGCTGACCACCCCGACCTCGGATCGGGACGGGCTTCGGGCCGCCAAGGATCTCGTGGCGCTGTGTCTCGAGGCGATCGTGACACCCGTCGGTGATCAGCACCGTCGAACTCGTGGCCGTCTTCCTCGTCGGCCCCGTGGCCGCGCTCTGTGACCCCGGACACCACGCGCGGTCGACGTCAGCCCCGGCTCTCCTCCGGGTCGCAGCGGACCGCGAGGATCGCGATGTCGTCGTCGGCGCGGCCGGTCACGATCCTGCTGAGCAGCCGATCGCAGAGCTCCTCGAGGTCGGCGTCGCGCAACTGGGCCAGTGCTCCGGTGAGTCGGGCGATGCCCTCGTCGATCCCGGTGTGGCCGTGCTCGATCAGCCCGTCGGTGTAGAAGACGACGGTGTCGCCGGGGTGCAGCAGTGCCTCGTGGTCGGTGCGGGGGCCGGTCGAGTCGGCGCCCAGCAGCCGCTCGGGGAGGTTGTCCAGCACCTGGACCCGCCCGTCCGGGCACAGCAGCAGGGGCGGCAGGTGCCCGGCTGAGGACCAGCGCAGGGTGCGCAGCCCCGAACCGGCCAGCTCGACCGGTTGCTCGAGACGGGCGATCAGGGCCGTGGCCAGGGTGCCGATCGCCAGGCCGGTGAGCACACCGTCGACCCGGGAGAGCACCTGGGCCGGGCTCTCCGGCCGGTCGTAGGCGATGCCCCGCATGATGCTGCGGACCTGCCCCATCGCGGCAGCGGCGTCCACGTCGTGTCCCACGACGTCGCCGATCACCAGCAGCGTGGCGCCGTCAGGCTGCTGGAACGCGTCGTACCAGTCCCCGCCCACCTGCTGGTGGACCGCGGCCGGCCGGTACCGGACCGCGATCTGCAGCCGGTCCGGTTGCGGCGGTGGGGTCAGCAGGCTGTGCTGCAGGGTCTCGGCCACCTTCAGCTGCCGGCCGTACAGGCGGGCGTTGTCCAGCGCGAGCGCGCCGCGACGGGCTGCCTCCACGGCGGTGGCGATCTCCGCCTCCGTGTGCGCCGGCCGCGCGCCGGTGTTCAGCAGCGCCAGGACACCGAAGGTCTCCCCGCGGGCCCGCAGCGGCACGATGGTGCAGGAGGTGGTCTCCAGCCGACGCCAGGCCGCGCGTACCTCCTCGTCGGGCAACGAGGGCGCGACCTCCTCCTGGTCGATCGACGAGACCTGCACCGGCTCCCCGGACAGCAGGGCGTCGACCATCGCGGCGTCGTCGACGGCGTCGCGCAGCCGACCGCGCACGTAGGTGTCGAGGTCACCCCGGCGTGCCGGGTCCCGGTGGGACCACGCCTCCTCCCCCGCGCCGCCGTCCTCGCCGACCAGCGCGACCATCGCCCAGTCACACAACCGGCGCGCCGCCAGTTCGGCCAACCGGGTGGCCGACTCGCCGGTGTCCAGGGTCGTGATCATGGCCTCGGAGACCTCGGCGAGGAACCGCAGCCGGTCCCGATCCGCGACCGACTCCGCCGCCGCCGGCTCGCCCCGGCTGCCGGTCACGGCCGGCTCGGTGAGCCCGTCACCGGCCTGCCGGAAGGTGATCTGCAGCAGGTCGTCGTCGACGACGGCGGCGGTGGCGCTCACCCAGCGGTCGGCGGGGGCGTAGAAGCCCTGCCAGGTCACCGGTGCACCGGCACCGCGGGCGCGCAGCAAGAAGCTGTGGAAGATGCTGCCGGCCAGCTCGGGCAGGGCGACCCAGATGCCGCGGCCGATCAGCTCGCCCGCCTGCCGCTCGAGGAGCGCCGCCCCGGCCGCGTTGATGTAGCAGATCCTCCAGTCGGCATCGAACAACGCGACACCGTCCGGCAGCGCCTCCAGGACCGCGGCCAGCACGTTCGGCTCGAGCCGGGCTGCGACGGACTCGCTCACCGTGCCCTCCGCGTGCTGGGTGGTGCGCCCCGCCGCTTCGAGGCGAGTCGAACCCTACGCCCGACTCCGCTCGTCATGATCTCGCCGCGGCCTCCCCCGTGGCGTGGCGGAGGGTGACCTGGTCCGGTGGCGCGGGGCGCGGGGCGCGTTCAGCGTGGCAGGCCGGGCACCTCCGGACGGAGCACCGGCGTGAGCCCGGTGAGGTCCAGCATCCGGCGGGCGGGCCCACCCGCCGGGAGCAGGACGTCCAGGTCGCCTCGGGCCCGGTCGTGTTCGGCGACCTCGAGGAGCAGCCCGGCGCCGACGCTGGTGACGAAGCCGAGCCGGGTGAGGTCGACGGTGACCGGCCGGGGGTCGGCCAGCTCGGCCAGGACCCCGTCACGGACCGCGGCGGTCCCGGCCAGGTCCAGGTCCCCGACCAGCGCCAGGCAGCGGCCACCGGGCAGGTCGGTGACCTCCAGCACGGCCGGCTGCTCGTCGGCGCGCGCCACCACGGCGGACCGGTGGCGGAGCCGCGCCGTTCGAGGGGAGGCGGCGGCAGCGAGGACGAACCGCAGGACGGTCCCGTCGTCCCCCGGAGCGAGGTCGACGTCGCGGGCGAGGGCGGAGATGATCTGCAGTCCGCGGCCGCGGAACCCCGGGTCGGCCGGTGGCGGTCGCCAGGTACCGGTGTCGGTGACCGAGGCGGCCACGTCGCCGCCCTCCAGACGCAGCTCGACGACGACCCGCGCGGCGACGTCCGCATCCCGGTAGGCGTGCTCGACGGCATTGCCGGTCGCCTCGGCGATCATGAGCAGGAGGTCCTCGATCACGTCGGCGGGCAGGCCCGCCGCGGAGGCCCAGCGCCGCACCGCCCGCCGCACCTCCGCGAGCCGGACCGGCTCCGCGGGCAGGTCCAGCCGCAGTGGCGCAGGCAGCAGCCGGACGGCGACGACCGCGACGTCGTCGTCGCCGCCGGTCCCGTCCACGAGCTCGCCGAGCACACCGTCGACGAGGACCGGCAGCGGTTCGGAGCGCCGGGCGGTCACCGCGGCGACCAGCCGCTCGAGCCCGTCGTCGAGGGTCTCCCCGCGCCGCTCCACCAGCCCGTCGGTGTACAGCACCAGCGTCGCGCCCGGTGGCAGGGTCAGCGCCGCCTCCGGGCGTGGTCCGGTGGACGCCAGCCCCAGCGCCGGGCCCAGCCCGCCGTCGAGGTAGCCGTCCCGCCCGGTGCCCTCACCGCCGTCGACCAGCAGCTGCGGCGGGTGCCCGGCGGAGCTGTAGGTGAGGCGGCCTGCCGCCGGGTCCAGCCGCAGGCAGGCGACGGTGCTCAACCGGGCACGGCGACGTGGCCGGCGAAGCGGTCCAGCACGTCCAGTGCCCGCGCGGGCGGCAGCCCGGCGAGCAGCAGTCCGGCCAGCGCGCTCCGCAGCTGGCCCATCGCCGCGGCTGCGGGGGCGCCGTTGCCGACGACGTCCCCCACGACGACCGCGACGGCACCGCCGGCGACCGGCAGGACGTCGTACCAGTCCCCACCGGCGGACGTGCCCTGCACGGCGGGCACGTAGCGGGCGGTGACCGCGAGCCGGTCCACGTCGGGGATCTCCCCGGGCAGCAGGCTGCGCTGCAGGACCTCGGCCATCTCCCGGCGCACGTCGGCCAGCGCGGCACGCTCGAAGGCCACCGCGACCTGGTCGGCGACGGTGTGCAGGAACGCCCGCTCGTCGTGGTCGAAGGGCCGCGCCGTCCTGAAGGTCACGGCGAGCGCACCGACGAGCCGGTCGCCGACGAGCAGCGGGAGGGCCGCGACGGCCTGCGTCTGGTCGGACATGCTGCCCACCACGGCCGGGTAGCGCTCGGCCACGGTCGCCCGGTCGGGCAGCCACACCGGCCGGCGGGTCAGCGCGGCGTCGGGCAGCGGCACCGCGGGCGTCAGCCGCATCGTGGTGAAGCTGTCCCAGCGCCCGGCCGGGGCGCCCACGACGTCGATGGTGTGCAGCTGCCCGTCCTCGGCCAGGGTGCGCACGGCGACCAGGGCGGCGCCGAGCACGTCGCGGAGCCCGGTGGTGACGGCGGCCGCCGCCTCGGCCACCGTGCCGGCTGCCGACAGGGCCACGGTGATCTCGTGCAGCTGCCGCCGCCGGGCGGCCAACCGTTCGGCGGCCACCATCGTCGCGAGGCGCTGACCCAGGTCGACGCCCAGCGCGACGTCGGCCTCGTCGTACCGGTCCGGCACCTCAGCGGTGAGGGTGAGGAGCCCGACCACGGCGCCGCCGGTGGTCAGCGGCGCGGCCAGCACGCTGGCGCCACCGATCGCGGTGAGGGCGGCGAACCCGGCCTCGTCGGTCGTCGCGGCCCGGGTCAGCCGCTCGACCACCTCCGGGACGGCGAACGCGCGCCCGGCCCGCAGCTGGGCGTCGAGCTCGTCGGGCACCCGGACCGGTCCCACCGCCCTGAGCCGGTCCGCAAGGCCGGTCGGGGCGACGGCCACCGGCCGGTACCGCTCGTCGTCGCCGCGCAGCCACACCGCTGCCCAGTCACCCTGGCCGGGCACCAGCAGGCCGGTGATCGCGGCCAGCCGCTCCTCGACGCTGCCCGGACCGGCGAGCACACGGCCGGCCGCAGCCAGCAGCGCCGCGGCCAGCTCCCGCCGCTTGGCGTCGGTGACGTCGACGAGGACGGAGTGCAGTGCGGTCGCCGTCCCGGCCTCGTCACGGACGACGTGCGCCAGGTGCTGCAACCACACCCACCGCCCGTCGGCCGCCCGGACCCGGTAGGTGAGGGACAGGTCCTCGCCGTCGGCGATCGTCGCGCGCACGGCGGCGAGCACCGCATCGGCGTCGTCCGGGTGCAGGATCTCCTGCCACAGGCCCGTCTCGTCCAGCCACTGCCGGACGGGGTAGCCCAGCACCTCCTCGACCCGGTCGTTGATGAACCGGAAGCGCCACGTCTGCGGGTCGCGCTCCCAGACGATCGCGTTGAGCCCGGCGACCATCGCCCGCATCTGGGCCGCGCTCGCCTCGGCGTCGCGACGGGCCGACCGCGCAGCGTCGACGTCTCGCTCGGTCGGGGGATCCGAACCGGCGGTTCGTCGTGGCGGTCCGCCGCCGCTCGGCCGTGCTCCGGGATCGCGCTGTGCCACCACCGCTGGGCCCCTCGCCTGACGACCCGCGATCGGCACCGGAACTGCGCCGGCCGACGCGGGGACCTTCCGCGAGCCTGGTGGGCGCGCGATCGGCGCGCCTAGACTGCGGTTGCGGTCAGCAGTGGTCGTCCTGACGGGCCGCCGCGCGTCGCCCGACTGGGCGCCGCGCCGTGGCGGGGTCCTCGTGCGTGGCACCACGACCTTCCCCCGGGCCCAGCGGTCGAACCACGGACCGCTGGGTCGCCGGTCGGGCGGCTGGTCCTCGCCGTCGCGGCCGGGTACGCCGCCGGCTCACTCTCGTCGTTCCTGCTCTTCGAGTCCTCGAGTCCTCGAGCACCGGCGCCGGTGGCCGTGGGTCCTGGCCACCGCCGCCTTCGCCGAGGGAGCTGACCGGCGGTCAGCGGCTGCTCGACGAGCACCAGCCCCGTGCAGCAGCGCCCCGGCGGTGGCGCCGGAGCGCTGCTGCAGCAAGGTCCGTGCTCCTACCGGAAGGCCACCGGCAGGTCCTGCATCACAGCGGCATCACAGTCGAAGGGAGCCGGCTGGACCTCGGCGATGACGGCCACGGTGACACCGCAGACGTTGGCAGCCACACCGATCGGGATCTGGACGTTGACGTCCTCGATGTTCACGTTGACCAGCCCGCCGGTGAAGATCGGCTGGGCGCTCGCAGGTACGGCCAGTGCGACACCTCCGATGCCGAGTGCGACGACGCTGGCGAGGGTTGCGGCGGTTCGGCGGATCTGCATGACGTGTCTCCTTCGTGAGGCCCGCGAGGGGCTGTACCCATGACACGCCCCGGCGGCCGCGGCATGATGTGGGTCACATCAGGAGCCCCGCGGCCGCCGCCTCAGCGACGGGCCGCGAGCACCGGCGCCTCGTCAGCGGGTGTCCGGGGGACGGGGACTACCGGGGCCGGCCGGCTGTCCGCCGGTGCGTCGACCGGTGCCGGCCGGCCGAAGAACCACCCCTGCCCGAGGTCGACGCCCAGCTCGCCGAGGACGACGGCCTCGGCGGAGGTCTCGACGCCCTCCGCGACGACGGTGGCCCCGCCGCCGTGGCCGAACTCGACCAGGGAGCTCACGAGCCGGGTGAGCACGGGATCGGTGTCGACCCCGGAGACGATGCTGCGGTCCATCTTGAGGACGTCCGGCGCGGTCACGACGATGTGCCGCAAGGAGGAGAACCCGGCGCCGACGTCGTCGATGGCCAGCCGCATCCCGCGGGCACGGAACGGGGCCAGCGCCCCGGCCAGCGCGGCGTAGTCCTCCACCGGGTCGTGCTCGGACAGCTCGAGCAGCACGCGCTCCAGCGGCAGCTGCTCCATGAGCGCGGCGAACTCGGGGAGCAGCAGCGTGGCGGGTGAGATGTTCATGGCCACGTAGCCCTCGACCGCGGTCAGGTGCTCGGCGGCCCGGCTCAGGGCGGTCAGCTCCAGCTCGTGCCCCAGCCCGACGCTGTGCGCCTCGGCGAAGCACACGTCCGGCGCCTTGTCCCACGCTGCCGGGAACCGGCTCAGCGCCTCGGACCCCACGCGGAGCCCGGTGGCCAGGTCCACGATGGGCTGCAGGACGACGACCGGGCCGCCGCCGGCGAGGACCGGCTCCAGCCGCCCGAGCAGCTCGCGCCGGCGCTCCTGCTCCCGCACGCCGGGCTCGATGATCACCGCGGCGGCCGACGCCAGGACGGTCATCAGCGACTTGTCGCGCTTGGTGAGCCCCTTGTCCGTCGTGAGGCCGGCGGCGCAGAAGGTGCCGTAGAGCTCGCCGTCGCTGAGGACGACGGGGACGGACACGTAGCTGCGGATCCTCGGCAGCCGGGCGGCGGGCAGCGCCATCGCCCTCGGGTGCTGCCGGACGTCGGGGATGACCGCAGGCAGGTCGCCGTCCAGGATGGCCTGGCAGAACGTCGTCTCCTGGCGCTGCTGGTTGCCCTCCGGGAACAGGAACGGCACGGAGGACTCCACGACCTCCAGGTGCTGCGTCGTGCCGTCCAGCCGGCTCAGGAAGGCCACGGACAGCTGCAGCGACTCCTTCGCCGTCCGCAGCAGCTCGGCGACCTGCTGGTCGGCGTCCGATCGTCGTCTCTTCACGTGCGCTCCCTCGTCCTCGGTCCGCACGACATCGGCCGATCCCGGTCGGTGCTGGAGCGCCTCATCCGAAGGGGTCAGGGCAGGGACGCCGGTCGACGCCGGTCGACGTGCCGGTGAGGACGCTCTGCGCACCGGCGCATGACGGGGACCCGGCGCAGCGGCCACCGGCGCACCGCCTGGCCAGGACCACGTGCCGGCGGGAGGGAGCACTGCCGGGCGTCGTCATCCCCGGCGTCCTGCGGGGTCTTCAGGGGTGCACGACGAGACCAGCCGTCACCGCCGCCCGGAGCACCCGGCCTGCGATGACGGAGGGCGGTCCCTGACCCCGACCGCCCCTCGGATGCCACGTGCCCCTTGACCTCTTCGGGGGCACGTGGCGCCGGGCACTCCCCGGTCAACCGTCCGCGCGGAAGCCCCGCTGCACCATGTCGTAGCTCGACAGCACCTCCAGCAGGAAGTCCGAGGCGGCCGCGGCGACCGCGGGGACCTCGTCCGCGGGGGTGTCACGCAGGACGTCGATCAGCACCACGTGGTGCACCCGCACCAGCTCGAGCAGACCGAGCCCCGCCTCCAGCCCGGTCCGCCCGATCTCGTAGCCGGCGTTCAGGGCCGCTTCCTCGTGCCGGGCCAGGTAACGGAGGAACGCCGCCCGGTAGTTGCGCCGGACGCCGTCGTCGCTCACCGCCGAGCGGCCGGAGAGCCGGCCATCCGGTCGCCCAGCAGCGCCAGGCCCTCCTCCAGGTCGAGTGCGGTCTCCAGCACCCCGGTGCGCAGCCCCAGCCGGACCATCGCGATGGCGACGTCCGGCTGGATTCCCACGATGACGGTCGCCGCGCCGCGCAAGCGGGCCATCTCGCCGATGTCGCGCAGCGTGCTGGTGGCGAAGGAGTCGAGGACGTCGAGGGCGGCGACGTCGATGACGACCCCGCGGGCCCGGTCCCGGCCGATCGTGGCGATCAGGTCCTCCTGGAAACGGAGCAACTGGGAGTCGTCGAGCGCGGTGTGGATCGACGCGATCAGGCACGTCCCCTGCCGCAGGATGGAGAAGAGCCGGGGCCCCACCGTCATGGTCCGGCCGCCTCACTGTCCCGGGTCACGGTGTAGCCCAGCAACCGCTCCGCCTCCTCGAGACCGCCCTGCAGGTCACCGATGGTGTCCATCCGGCTCAGGTCCACCCCGATCATGACCAGCGTCTGGGCGATCTCCGGTGAGAGCCCGGTGATGATCACGCTCGCGCCCATCAGCCGGGACGCGTCCACCGTCTGCACCAGGTGGTTGGCCACGGCCTCGTCGACGTCCGGCACCCCGGTGATGTCGATGACGACGACCCTCGCCCGGTGCGCCCGGATCCCGGTGAGCAGCTGCTCGGTGAGCTGCCGGGCCCGCTCCCGGTCGAGCACGCCGATGATCGGCAGGATGAGCAGTCGCTCGCGGACCCGGAGGACCGGTGTCGACAGCTCCCGGATGGAGTCCTGCTGCTGCCGGATGACTCGTTCCCGCTCGTCGACGAAGCTGCCCGCCACGGTGTTGGCGATGCGGTTGGCGGCCGGCTCGTAGGCGTCGAGCACCCGGTTGAGCAGCGGCAGGTCGCGCTGGTACTTCTCGAACAGGGACCGGGCGAGCACGTCCCGCAGCAGCAGGACGATGCCCACGACCTCGTCGGTCTCGACCCCACGAGGGATGATCCGCTCGGACAGGTCGCGCGCGTAGTGCTGGAGCGCCCCGACGCTGCCGGTCTCCAGCACCTCGACGTAGTTGTCGTACACCGACGTCGTCTCCGCGGCCACCTCCTGACTGGTCATGGCCTGGAGCAGGTGGGCCTGGTCGATCCGGCCGACCCACTCCTGGCGCAGCCGGTTGCGGTGCTCGCGCAGGTGCGCGACGAGCTGGGGCAGGAGGATCTCGTCATCCGGTGCTGCACCTGCGGCCACCTCGCCCGTGTCCTGGTCGTCCTCGGTGCTCATGCGTCCTCCCGCCACTTGGTCATCGTCACGGTGGTCCCCCGCCCCGGCTCGGACGCCACGGCGAACTCGTCCATCAGCCGCCGCGCCCCGGGCAGCCCGAGCCCCAGGCCGCGGTAGGTGCTGTAGCCGTCACGCAGCGCCTCCTGGACGTCGGGGATGCCGGGTCCGGAGTCCCGCGCGATGATCCGGATCCCACGGCGCGGGGAGTCCAGCAGCTCCACCAGCACCTCGCCGGCGTCGGCGAAGCGCACGATGTTGCGCACCACCTCCGAGACCGCTGTGGCGATCCCGGTGAGGTCGGTGGGTGAGAAGCCCAGCCGGGTGGCCAGATCGCGCGCTGCCTGGCGGGCCGCCACCACGTCGGCGTCGGCGTGGACGGCGACGCGCACCTCGTCGTCCCGGCTGCGACCACGCCCCATCAGGGGCTCGCTGAGCCGGGCACAGACCTCGCACTCCAGCAGGTGCCGGGCCGCGTCGACCTCACGCTGCCGCCGCCGGTCGCCGCTGGAGAGGGCCAGCAGCACCGGGCGGCACCGCGGGGTGGGCGGCTCGACCCGGTCGGCGGCCAGCAGGTACTCGACGCGCAACCGGGCCCGGGTGCGGTTGAGCTGGGCGGCCACCGCACCGGCCGTGGAACCCAGCTCGGCGGCGAGCGAGTGGGTGTCCTGCCCGGAGACCTCGTGCGCCAGGAGCGTGCTGCGCTCGCGCTCGGACAGCCGGGTCAGTGCCTCGGCCATCGCCGCCCGGTCCTCCTCGGCCAGGACGTCCTCGTCCGGCAGCTGTGGCGGTCGCAGGTCCACGACCCGGTGCTGGTGCCTCCGCTGCCGGTCCTGGTCCCGCCACATCGTGGCCACCACGTTCCGCGCGGTGACGATCGCGTACGGCTCGACCATGCCCGGCTCGATCCGCTCGACGGCCGCGAGCACCCGGGCCAGCGTCTCCTGCACCAGGTCGTCGGCGGTCGCCCGGTCGGGCACGCGCGCCGCGACGATGCGCCGGACGATCGGGATCAGCGCCGCGACGTCCAGGGGTCTGCGGCGTTCAGGAGGAGGACCAGCAGGTGCCGGGGCCGGCATGCCGGGCAGGCTACCGCCGTCCCGGCTGTCCGCACCTCCGCCGGCGACCCGCGGGACGCTCCTCAACGGGCTCCCGCAGGGCTGCGGTCGCTCACCCGGCGACGTGCCGCTCCGGAGCCCACACCCCGGCTCGGAGCTGGGCCGCCGTCTCCCGGCGCTGCGCGGCGCGCTCCCGCAGGACGTCGGCGTGCACCGCATCGGCCGTGCGGGTCGCCCGCCGGTCCAGGACGGCCGCCGTCTCCAGGAGCACTGCGATCCGGCGGAGGTGGTCCCACTGCACACCGCCACCCGCGGCTCCGCTTCCTCCCGGTCGGCCTGCGGGGTCGGGCCGGCCACCAGCGTCCCTGACCACGTCGTCGTCGCTCACGGTCGCCACCTCTCATCGGTCAGGCCGATCGCCTGCACCGGTGACGACGCCCCCGGACCGGCCGCATGACGCGGGAACGGGGACCCGGTCGCCCGGCTCAGGCGGCGTCGTCCCGCGGCAGCTCGAGGTGGAGGTCGAGCATCGCCTCGTTGGTGTGCAGGCTGAGCAGCCAGGGCCCGGCGACCTCCCCCACCGGCACGCCCGCCTGCTCCGCGACGGTGCGCAGCTGCGCGGCCACCAGCCGCCGGGCTGCCTGGTAGACCTGGGCGCCGGAGACGGCGACCTCGAGCTCGTCCAGCCACAGCCGGCCGTCCGGCAGCACCCGGACGTCGGGTCCGGCACCCCAGCCGAGGTCGGCGGCCGCGCTGCCGACCAGCGAGATCGCGGCCCGCAGCTCCATGACCTGGCGACGCCGGCGTTCCCCGTCGGCCGAGCGCCCCGGCGCGCCCGGGCCTCCCCCGGTGCTGCTGCCCTCGTGTGCCTCGATCCCCATCGGGTCCTCCTCCGCGCCGTGCCCAGGTCGTCCGTGCGGCACAGCGTGGCGGCCCGGCGGCGGCAGCAGGCGGACGTCCCGGGGCGGGTGTGCTGACGGTGCGCTGCCGGGACGAGTGGGACGAACCGTCGCGCGCCCGACCCAGCGGCGTCCGGTCAGCGCACCAGCACCTCCAGCAGCTGCCCGGCGACCCGGTCCCGGTCAGGACCGGCTGGTCAGCTCCCGTGCCGTGTCCGGGTTGCCGGAGCCCGTCCGCTGCGCCGGGATGAACGGCCGGGTCCTGCTGGGTGCGTCGACCGCGACGCGCGCGGCCTGCGTGGGCACCGGGTCGGGCCGCAGCCAGACCGGCTCGTACCCCGTCCGGCGCTGGAAGTAGCGGGTGCCGGCACTGGTCAGGAGCATCGACCCGCGCACGGTCAGCATGGTGACGTCCCGGGCCATGAGCTCGGAGACGACGGAGGTGTGCAGCGGGTACCGCAGGGTCTGGCCGTCGGGCACGGTCTGCAGCGTGCGCAACCCGGCCCAGCTGCCGTCGACGACGACCTCGCACACGGCCACCGGGTCCCCCGCGGCGTCGTGGCTGACGGCGAAGAGCAGCGACACCCCGGGCAGCGCCCGCGGTCCGGTCAGCAGCGCCAGCGGGCCACCCCGCCGCTGACCGATGTGCTCCGCGCTCCGCTCCACCTCCGCCAGGGACAGATCGGTCGTGGAGGTCACCCCGTCGGCCGCGGCGCGGTTGAGGTTGGTGCGCAGCGCCTGCCGAGGTCGTCCGCGCAGGTAATCGGCACGCGACGCGGGCAGCCGCAGGAGCCCCACCGGGACCCGGTCGACCGGCAGCCGGCGACCGGCACCGAACCAGCCGCGCAGCTCCTCCCCCGCCGGCGTGGCCGAGAAGGGAGCGGTCTCCCGCGGCAGCGACCGCAGCAGGGCGAGCAACGCGGCCGGTCCTCCCCGGGACGCCGCGGCGCGCCAGGCGGACGCCCGGTCCGGTGCGTGGCGGACCGCGGCCAGGTAGCCGGCCGCGGTCTCGATCGCGGGGTCGCAGGCCCAGTCCGACGACGGTCGGGACGGCGCAGCAGCGGGTGACATGGACGTCCTCTGGGGCTGGCAGGGCG
>NZ_SJEX01000053.1 GCF_005930495.1 Modestobacter excelsi
GAGCGCCTCCGGCGGCGGGAACCCGCCCTCGGGGTTGGTCAGGCCGTGGGCCTCGGTCGTCTCGCTCATGCCGCACCTCCGGATCGGGGAGGACGACCTCGACCGGCGGCGTCCAGCCCGTCGGCGAACTTCTCCAGCAGGGCGGAGAACTGGCGGGCCTCGTCCTCCGTCCAGTCCGACAGCGCCTCGGCCGCCCACTGGCCCCGGGTCTCCCGGGTGTGCGCGAGGGCAGCCGCCCCCGCGTCACTCAGCCGGATCAGGCTGGCCCGGCCGTCGAGCGGGTCGGGACGTCGCTCGACGTACCCCGATCGCTCCAGCGCCGACACCTGCCGGCTGACGACCGAGACGTCGACGCCGGCCTGACCGGCCAGCGCGCTGCACCGCTGCTCACCGTCCTGCTCGAGCGGGACCAGCAGCGCCCAGCCGAAGGACGGGAGGTCGCCGTAGAGGTCCGCGGCGACCCGGTGCCCGAGGTGCTTGGCGGTGCGGACCAGCCGGGCCATCCCGGTGGTGAGCCGTTCGGAGGTCTCCCGGGTCAGCTGCACGACGACGTCCTCTGCTCATCGCACCGGGCCCGGTCGGCCCGGTACATGTAGACAGCAACCATCATGCCCCGGTTGGTTGGCGTATGCAACGAGGCGCGCCGGTGAGCTGTGTCTCGGCTGGGACACCGACGGCCCGCCCCCGCGGTGCGGGGACGGGCCGTCGGGGGGGCACCGGTCAGCCGGCGAGGGCCTCCAGCACCAGCTCCGCCGGGTGCCACGCCGTCCGCTGGGTGCCGTGGAAGATCTGCTGCCGGCAGGAGACGCCGGTGGCCGCGATGACCGCGTCCGCCGGGGCCGACCGGACCGCCGGGAACAACCGGTCCTCCCCCACCTGCAGCGAGATGTCGTAGTGCTCGGACTCGAACCCGAAGGACCCCGCCATGCCGCAGCAACCGGCGTCGAGCTCCTGCACCGTGACGCCGGGGATGCGGCTCAGCAGCGCCACCGTCGCGGCCGTACCGGCCTCGGCCTTCTGGTGGCAGTGGCCGTGGAAGACGATCGTCCGCCCGGCCAGCCAGGTGTCGCTGCGCAGCGGCAGACGGCCGTCGTCGATCGCCTCGACCAGCAGCTCCTCGGGCAGCCGCACCCGGCCGGCGACGTCCCGCACGTTCGGGTCGTCGGGCAGCAGGTCCACGTGCTCGGCCCGCAGCGTGAGGATGCAGCTGGGCTCGCACCCGACGATCGGCGAGCCCGGCTCGGTGCCCGCGCACAGGTTCGCCGCCAGCTTCTGCGCCTTGCCCCGGGCGTCGTCCAGCATGCCCTTGGAGATGCTGGCCCGGCCGCAGCAGCCCTTGCTCTCCAGCCGGACCGGGTGCCCGGCCGCCTCCAGCAGCCGGACCACGGCCTGGCCGATGCCGGGCTCGGTGTAGCTGGTGAACGAGTCGGCGAGCATGGTGACCGGCTGCTGGGTCGCGCCCGCCGGTGCCTCGTGCTTGCGGAACCACCGGACGAGGGTCTGCCGGTGGAACGTCGGCAGGTCCCGCTGGCGGGCGATCCCGAGCCGCGAGTCCATCAGCGCCCGCAGCGGCTTCAGCTTCAACGGCAGGTTCGACAGCGGTGCCGTCGCCGCGCCGAGCCGGTTCAGCGTGCGGATGGCCCCGAAGGCCCGCGAGCGCAGCGGCGTCCCGTGCACGTCGTGCTCGGCCGCCAGCGCCTCGCTCTTCATCGCCGAGACGTCGACACCCAGCGGGCACTCGCTCTTGCAGGCCTTGCACATCAGGCACAGGTCGAGCACCTCGTGCAGCCGCTCGTCGGCCAGCGCGGTGTGCGGGTCGGCCTCGCTCAGCGCCTTGACCAGCGCGCCGGCCCGGCCGCGGGTGGAGTGCTCCTCCATCCGGGTGGCGATGTAGGAGGGGCACATCGCACCGGTCGTGGACTTGCGGCACAGCCCGATGTTCATGCACCGGTCGGCGGCGCCGAACATCCCGCCGACGACGTCGAACTGCAGCCGGGTGCGCAGCGGTCCGGGCTGCGGCGGGTTCTCGTCACGCAGGTGCTCGGTCATCGACGGCGAGTCGACGATCTTGCCCGGGTTCAGCGTGCCCCGCGGGTCGAACAGGCCCTTGACCTGGCGCATGGCCTCGTAGAGCTCGTCCCCGAAGAGCTCCCGGTTGAACTCGCTGCGGGCCAGCCCGTCGCCGTGCTCGCTGGAGTTCACCCCGCCGTACTCCCGGACCAGGTCCTTGACCTCCACCGCGACCGAGCGCATGACCTCGACCTGCCCGGGCCTGCTCAGGTCGACGAAGGGCCGGATGTGCAGGCAGCCGACCGAGCAGTGCCCGTAGAAGCCCGCCTCCAGCCCGTGCCGGTCCAGCACGTCCTTGAACCGCGCCGTGTACTCGGCCAGGTGCACCGGGTCGACGGCGGTGTCCTCGACGAAGGCCAGCGGCCGCCGGGCACCCTCCGAGTTGGCCATCAGCAGGCCCAGCGCGGACTTGCGCACCTTGAGCAGGGCGCCCTGCTGGGCGGGGGTGACCGCGCGCAGCGTGTGGTAGCCGTGGCCGTTGCGCTCCCAGCGCTCGACCAGCGCGTCCATCGCCGCGACCAGCTCGGCCTCGTCGTCCCCGGTGAAGGAGACGAACAGCAGCGCCTCGGGGTCGCCCTGCAGGATCTTCCCGAGCGCGGCGTACTCGATCTTCCGCCGCGACAGGTCGAGGATCGTCCGGTCCAGCAGCTCGACCCCGGCCGGGGAGAACGCCAGGGCGTCCTCGGTGGCGTTGATCGCGCCCTGCACCGTCTCGAAGTGACCCACCGCGAACACCTGGCGGGACGGCTTGGGCACCAGGCCCACCCGCGCCGAGGTGACGATCGCCAGCGTGCCCTCCGAGCCGACCAGGAACTTCGCCAGGTCGAAGGGCTGCCCGTCGGCGAGCCGGTCCAGCCGGTAGCCGCCGGCCCGCCGCCAGAACCGCGGGAACCCGGTCGCGATCGCCCCGGCGTTCTCGGCCACCAGCTCGGGCAGCCGCCGGTGGATCTCCGCCTCGAGGGTGCCGCCCTGCGCGCGGCGGGCCCGCTCGGTCTCGTCGACCACACCGAAGGTGGCCGTCGACCCGTCGGCCAGGACGACGTCGACCTCCTGCACGTGGTCGATGGTCATGCCGAAGCGCACCGAGCCGCTGCCGGCGGAGTTGTTGCCGATCATCCCGCCGATCGTGGCGCGGTTGGAGGTCGAGGTGTCCGGGCCGAACATCAGCCCGTGCGGCGCCGCGGCCCGGTTGAGGTCGTCCTGGACCACGCCCGGCTCGACCCGCGCGGTGGCCGTGACCGGGTCCAGCTCGGTGATCCGGTGCATGTGCCGGGACAGGTCGAGCACCAGGCCCGGGCCCACGGTCTGCCCGGCGAGGCTGGTGCCGGCCCCGCGGGCCAGCACCGGGACGCCGGCCTCGGCGGCCAGCCGGACGGCGGCGACCACGTCGGCGGTGTGCGCCGGGTAGGCCACCCCCAGCGGCGTCATGGTGTACATCGAGGCGTCCTGGCTGAACAGGTGCCGGGTGTAGTCGTCGAAGGCGACCTCGCCGTCCAGCGCGCGGGTCAGCTCGCGCTCCAGGTCCTCCGCGCCCACACGAGCGCGCTCCGGGGCCGCCGTCATGCCTGCTGCAGGCGCTCGAGCGCGGCCTGGATCCCCTGCGGGTCCACCTGCACCCCGGCCCGGACCAGGCCCATCTGCACCCCGCCCAGGGTGCCGACCAGGGTCAGGTCGTTGAAGTGGCCCAGGTGCCCGATGCGGAACACCTTGTCCGCGAGCTTGCCCAGGCCCGCGCCCAGCGACATGTCGTACTCGCGCAGGATGACCTCCCGGACGGCGTCCGCCCCGCCGTCGGGCATCCAGATGGCGGTCAGCGAGCCGGAGTACTCGCGCTCGTCCAGGGCCAGCACCTCCAGCCCCCAGCCGCGGACCGCGGCGCGGGTGGCCTCGGCGTGCCGGGTGTGCCGGGCATAGACCTGCGCCAGCCCCTCCTCCTGCATCATCGTCAGCGCCTCGCGCAAGGCGTACAGCAGGTTCGTGGCCGGCGTGTAGGGCCAGAACCCGCGCTGGTTGGCGGCCAGGATCGGCTGCCAGTCGAAGAAGGACCGCGGCAGCCCGGCCGTCTTGCTGGCCTGCAGCGCCTTCTCGCTGACCGCGTTGAAGCTCAGCCCGGGCGGGAGCATGAGCCCCTTCTGCGAGCCGGCGACCGTGACGTCGACGCCCCACTCGTCGTGCCGGTACTCGATGCTGCCCAGCGAGGAGATCGTGTCCACCAGCAGCAGCGCGGGGTGGCCGGCGTCGTCGATCGCCCGGCGGACCTCCGCGACCCGGCTGGTGACGCCGGTGGAGGTCTCGTTGTGGACCACCATGACGGCCTTGATCGCATGCCCGGTGTCCGCCTCGAGCCGCTCCCGGGCCGCGTCGGGGTCGGCACCGTGCCGCCAGTCGCCGGGGACGAACTGCACCTGCAGGCCCAGCCGCTCGGCCATCTCCCGCCAGAGGGTGGCGAAGTGGCCGGTCTCGAAGGCCAGCACGGTGTCCCCGGGGGACAGCGTGTTCGTCAGCGCCGCCTCCCACGCCCCGGTGCCCGACGCCGGGTAGAAGACCACCGGCTGGGTGGTGCCGAAGACCGGCTTGACGGCCTCGAGCACCTCGAGGCCGAGCGCGGCGAACTCCGGGCCGCGGTGGTCGATGGTCGGCGCCGCCATGGCGCGCAGGACCCGGTCGGGCACGTTCGTCGGGCCGGGGATCTGCAGGAAGTGGCGTCCGCCGGTGGTCGTCGTCGCTGGCATGCCAGGAGCCCTCTCGTCATGCGGCCTCGGGCGTGACGCCCGAAGTCCACCATGCGGGAGGCTACTACCGGCTGGTGGACACTTCTGGCGGGTCCATGGATGGGGTGTGACGCTTGACACTGGGCAGACGCACAGTGTCTGATCCCCGACAGCGGTATGGCACTTCCGTATCGCGGAATCACCCCGACGAGCTCCCGGCTCGTCGCGACGACCCCAGGGGACGCCGGTGTCCGTACAGCTCGTCTTGATCCTGATACTCCTGGCGATCTTCCTGATCGCCACGGTCCTGCCCGTGCACATGGGGGCCCTCGGGTTCGTCGCGACGTTCATCGCGGCGTACTTCATCTTCGGCACCGAGGGGGACCTGCCCTACGACGACGCGGTCTTCGGCTTCTTCCCCGGGTCGTTGTTCGTCGTCCTGGTCGGGGTGACCTACCTCTTCGCGATCGCGAAGAACAACGGCACGGTCGACTGGCTGGTGCACGCTGCGGTCAAGGCCTCCGGTGGCCGGCTGTCGGCCATCCCGTGGGCGATGTTCGCGGTGACCGGGGCGCTGACCGCCATCGGCGGCGTCGTGCCCGCCGTGGTGGCGATCATCGCGCCGGTGGGCATGTCCTTCGCCCGGCGCTACTCCATCAACCCGGTGCTGATGGGCCTGTTCATCATCAACGGCGCCACCGCAGGCGGCTTCTCGCCGCTGTCGATCTTCGGCGTCATCACCAACACCGTGGTCGAGGACAACGACCTCGCGGGCAGCCCGCTGTTCCTCTGGGGCGCCTCGATCGTCATCAACGTCCTGCTGTCGATCGGCGTCTTCTTCCTCTTCGGCGGCCGCAAGCTGCTCGGCGGTGGCCGGGTCGACATCGGCGACCAGCACGACGACGACTTCGTGGCGGCCACCGTGGCCGGGGACGCGACCGAGGACACCGGCGAGGACATCCCCGGGGGCGCCAGCGCCGCGCGGACGGCCGTGGGCAGCACCAGCACCGGTGGGGCGGCGATCTCCGGGGGGCGGGTCACCGAGGCGCGGCACGGCCAGCCGGGGCACGAGCACCCCACCGCCGGCGAGCGCGCCGACCAGCGGTCGCTGCAGACGACGGCACTGGCGGAGGAGCCGCACGAGGGCCAGGTCACCACGCTCGACCGGGACCGCGCTCTCACCCTGGGCGGGCTGGTGCTGCTGGTCGTCGGCGCACTGGTCTTCGACCTGGACATCGGCCTGATGGCCATCACCGTCGGCGTGCTGCTGTCGATCGTCGCGCCGCGGGGCGCGAAGGGGGCCGTCGGCCAGATCGCCTGGCCGACCGTGCTGCTCATCTGCGGCATCGTCACCTTCGTCGGCCTCATGCAGGAGGAGGACGTCCCCGGCTGGCTCGGCGACAACGTGGCCAAGCTCGGTGTCCCGCTGATCGCCGCGCTGCTGATCTGCTACATCGGCGGCGTGGTCTCGGCCTTCGCCTCGACCACCGGCATCCTCGGCGCCCTGATCCCGCTCGCCGTCCCGTTCCTGCAGGGCGACAACGCGGTCGGGGCGATCGGGCTGATCACCGCGCTGGCGCTGTCGTCGTCGATCGTGGACTCCAGCCCGTTCTCCACCAGCGGTGCCCTGGTGGTCGCCAACGCCACCGAGGCCGAGCGGGACAGGACGTTCCGGACCCTGATGATCTGGGGCTTCTCGATGGTCGCGATCATCCCGTTGGTCACCTGGCTGGTGCTGGTCGTCCCCGGCTGGCTCTAGACGCACCCAGCCCCGCGACCGCGCCCCGGACGGCTCCCGCCGCCGGGGCGCGGTCGCGTCCGGAACCGACGAGGACCCTGGAGACCCACGTGAGCACACCCGACCCGTCCGAGGACCGACCACCACTGACCGGCGTCACCGTGCTGGAGGTGGGCGTCTTCATGGCGGCGCCCTACGCCTCCATGCAGCTGGCCGACCTCGGGGCCCGCGTGCTCAAGGTCGAGGACCCCCGGGCCGGCGACCCGGTGCGCGCCAGCGGCCCGTTCCTGGACGGCGAGAGCTCGCCGTACCTCCGGCTGAACCGGAACAAGGAGTCGGTCGCGCTGGACCTCAAGTCCGCCGCCGGCAAGGAGGCCTTCCTCGCGCTCGTGCGGACCGCGGACGTCGTCATCGAGAACCTGCGACCCGGCGCGATGGCCCGGCTCGGGCTCGACGCCGCGGCGATCTGGGCGGTCAACCCCCGGGTGGTCTGCGCCTCCGGGTCCGGCTGGGGCCAGGACGGGCCGCTGGCGCCGCTGCCCGGGCTGGACATCATGGCCCAGGCCCGCAGCGGGATCATGAGCATCACCGGCACCCCGGGCGGCGAGCCGGTGAAGGTCGGCGTCCCGGTCTGCGACCTGGTGTGCGGGCTGTACCTGGCGCTGGCGGTGACCGCCGCGCTGCGCGAGCGCGACCGCACCGGTCGCGGCCAGTCGATCGACGTCTCGCTGTTCGAGGCGGGGGTGAGCCTGGCGGTCTGGGAGGCCGGCAAGTACTTCGCCACCGGCGAGGTCGGCGGGCCGCTGGGCTCGGCGCACCAGAGCCAGGCGCCGTACCAGGCGTTCCAGACCGCGGACGGCTGGATCACCATCGGCGCGAACACGCCCAACACCTGGGCCGGCCTGTGCCGCACGCTGGACATGCCCGACGAGCTGGCCGACGAGGGTCACGGCGACGCCACCCGCCGGCACGCCCGCCGCGGTGAGCTGCTGGACGTCGTGGAGTCCCGCACCCGCCGGCGCACCACCGCCGAGCTGCTCGCCGCCCTCGGCGCGGCCGGGGTGCCGTGCGCGCCGATCAACGACTACGGCGAGGTCTTCACCGACGAGCACCTCACCGCCCGCGCCTTCTTCTGGGACGCCCCCCACCCCGCGCTGGGGCCGGTGCGGCAGATCGGCTCGCCGATGCGCTTCTCCCGCACGCCGGCCGTCCGCGGGGTCGCCGGTCCACCGCTGGGCGCGGACACCCGCGCGGCGCTGGAACGCTCCGGCGTGCCCGCCGGGGTCGTCGCCGCGGTGTGCTCCCCGGGGGGTCGGGCATGAGCGAGCTCGAGATCGGCCAGGACGGCGGCGTCCTCACGGTGCTGTTCAACCGGCCCGAGGCGCGCAACGCGATGACGTTCGCGATGTACGAGGGCCTGGAGGAGGCGTGCGCGCGGGCCGACGACGACGAGTCGGTGCGGGTGCTGGTGCTGCGCGGCGCCGGCGGCCGGGCCTTCGTGGCCGGCACCGACATCGCCCAGTTCCTGGACTTCGGGCGCGGGGAGCTCACCAGCGGCGAGGACGGCATCGCGTACGAGGCGCGGATCGAGCGGGTGGTCAACCGGCTGGAGGACGTGACCGTGCCGACCGTCGCCGCGGTCGAGGGTGCCTGCGTGGGCGGCGGGCTGGCGCTGGCGGCCGCCTGCGACCTGCGGATCGCGACGACGTCGTCCCGGTTCGGCGTCCCGATCGCCCGCACCCTGGGCAACTGCCTGTCGATGAACTCCTACTCGCTGCTGGTCCACCACCTGGGCCCCGGCCGGACGCTGGACATGCTGCTGCGGGCGAGGTTGCTGTCGGCCGACGACGCGCACGCGGCCGGCTTCGTCGGCGAGGTGGTGCCCGACGGAGAACTCGACCCGGCGCTCACCTCCCTGGTGGAGACGCTGCTCGGGCACGCCCCGCTGAGCATGAGGGCAGCCGGCCAGGCGGTGGCCCGGCTGCGGCGGGCGAGCCTGCCCGACGGCGACGACCTGGTGCGCGAGGTCTTCGGCAGTGCCGACTTCCGGGCCGGGGTGCAGGCCTTCGTCGACCGTGGACAGGTCAGCTGGACCGGCCGCTGAGCGCGCGGGCACCGTCCTCGCGCAGCTCGGCGGCGAGCGCGGCTGCGGTCTCCTGCAGCTGGGCGACGATCCCCGGGACGCTGCCCATCGGCACCCGCCCCTCGGGGCCGGACACCGAGATGGCGGTCATCAGCGGCCCGCCGGGCACCGGCACGGCCACGCAGCGGACGCCGGTCTCCTGCTCCCCGTCGTCGAGCGCGTAGCCCTGGGCGGCGATCTGCGGCAGCCGGGCCATCATCTCGTCCGGGTCGGTGACCGTCAGCGGCGTGCGCCGGGGCATGCCGCCGCGGACCAGGAGCTCGCGGGCGGTCGGGGCCGGGAGCTGGGCCAGCAGCGCCTTGCCCACCCCGGTGCAGTGCAGGTGCACCCGGCGGCCGACCTCGGTGAACATCCGCATCGAGTGCCGGGAGGGCACCTGGGCGACGTAGACCACCCGGTCGCCGTCGAGCATCGCCAGGTTCGCCGTCTCCCCCGTGGCATCGACCAGGGTGCTGAGGTGCGGCCGCGCCCAGGTCCCCAGCGTGCGCGAGGAGCTCTCGCCGAGGTGGATCAGCCGGGGCCCGAGCACGTAGCGCCGGGAGGGCAGCTGCCGGACGTAGCCGCGGGCGACGAGCGTGCGGACCAGCCGGTGGATGGTGGACAGCGGGAGCCCGCTGTCCACCGCGAGCCGGGACAGGGCGACCTCGCCGCCGTCCTCGGCCATCAGCTCCAGCAGCAGGAAGGCCCGCTCCAGGGACTGCACACCGCCGTCGCTGCCGTTCCCGCCGTTGCTGCCCGGGCCGCTGGTCTCGGCCATGTGTGCCTCTCTTCTGGCTCGCGCCCACTGCTGGGCCGTCCTGCGGGCCAGTGGGGCCCCGGCGGGGTCCAGACGGTCGGTCGGCGTACCGCCGTCGTCTTGACCCGGCTGGTGACCGAGGATACGTTTTCCACATCACAGATGGAACCTTCCGCATCACGGGAGGTTGCCCCGTCCGCCGGCTCCGTCCCGGGGCTCGTCGCCGGACGGCACGACATCCAGGGAGAGTCATGAGCACGGTCGACGGCGTGGAGATCACCGGTCCGATGGGTCCCCGGTTCGACGAGATCCTGACCCCCCAGGCGCTCGAGCTGATCGCCCGGCTGCACCGGGAGCTCAACGGCCGGCGGCTGGAGCGGCTGCAGGCGCGCAGGGAGCGGGTGCAGGCGCTCGCCGACGGCGGCACGCTGGACTTCCTGCCGGAGACCGCGTCGATCCGCGAGGACGACTCGTGGCGGGTCGCGCCGCCGGCGCCCGGCCTGATCGACCGCCGGGTGGAGATGACCGGCCCGACCGACCGCAAGATGACCATCAACGCGCTCAACTCCGGCGCCAAGTGCTGGCTCGCCGACCAGGAGGACGCGAACTCCCCGCTGTGGGAGAACGTCGTCAACGGCCCGCTGAACCTGATGGACTCGATCGACCGGACGATCGACTTCACCAACGAGGCCGGCAAGAGCTACACGCTGCGCCCCGACGACGAGCTGCCCACGATCATCGTGCGGCCGCGCGGCTGGCACCTGCCGGAGAAGCACATCACCGTCGACGGCGAGCAGACCTCGGGCAGCCTGGTCGACTTCGCGCTCTACCTGGTGGCCTGCGGGAAGAAGCAGGTCGACCGCGGCCAGGGGCCCTACTTCTACCTGCCGAAGATGGAGAGCCACCTCGAGGCGCGGATGTGGAACGAGGCCTTCGTCATCGGCCAGGAGCACATCGGCATCCCGCGCGGCACCATCCGGGCGACCTGCCTGATCGAGACCTACCCGGCGGCGTTCGAGATGGAGGAGATCCTCTACGAGCTGCGCGAGCACTCCTCCGGCCTGAACGCCGGCCGCTGGGACTACCTGTTCAGCGTCATCAAGACCTTCCGCACCCGCGGGTCGGACTTCACGCTGCCCGACCGCAACTCGATCACGATGACCGTGCCGTTCATGCGCGCCTACACCGAGCTGCTGGTGCGCACCTGCCACAAGCGCGGCGCGCACGCGATGGGCGGCATGTCGGCGTTCATCCCGAGCAAGGACCCGGCGAAGAACGAGTTCGCGTTCAACAAGATCACCGAGGACAAGTCGCGCGAGGCCAACGACGGCTTCGACGGCTCCTGGGTGGCCCACCCGGGCATGGTGCAGACGGCGATGGACGCCTTCGACAAGGTGCTCGGTGACCGGCCGAACCAGCTGGACAAGCTGCGCGAGGACGTGCACGTCACCGCCGCGGACCTGCTCAACGTCAAGGCCACCCCCGGTGAGGTGACCGAGGCCGGGCTGCGGGCCAACGTCAGCGTCGGCATCCAGTACGTGGAGTCCTGGCTGCGCGGCTCCGGCGCCGCCGGCATCAACGGCCTGATGGAGGACGCCGCCACCGCGGAGATCAGCCGCAGCCAGGTGTGGCAGTGGCTGCACAACGGCGTGACGCTGTCCGACGGCGAGCCGGTCACCACCGAGCTGGTGCAGCGGGTCATCGAGGAGGAGGTCGCGGCCATCGCCGAGGCCCGGGGAGATGCGTACGCCTCCGGCCGATGGGACGATGCCCGGGCGCTGTTCACCGAGATGGCCCTGGGGGAGGAGTACAACGACTTCCTCACCGTCCCGGCGTACGAGCGCATGCCCTGATCTCCCCCACGGGGGCCATGTCGGCCAGCATGGCCCCCGGTGGGCGCACTCCCTGCAGGTCCGGCGACGAAGGCGGAACCTCATGAGCGGCACGCACGGCACGCAGACGTCGGCAGGCCCGGTCCTGGGCGACACCCCACCGGAGGCCACCGCGGCCACCGGTGAGGTCGGCGACAACGCAGCGGGCATGGCGGCGGTGGGCCGGGTCGCCCGGGCGCTGATGCCCGACACCGGGGTCATCTCCGACCCCACCCAGCTGCGCACCTACGAGTGCGACGGCCTGGCGCACTACCGGGTCACCCCCGCCCTGGTGGTCCTCCCGGAGACGACCGAGCAGCTCGCCGGGGTGGTGCGCGCGTGCGCCGAGCACGGCGTCCCCTTCGTCGCCCGCGGGTCGGGGACCGGGCTGTCCGGCGGCGCCCTGCCGCGGGCCGACGGCGTCCTGGTCGTCACCTCCCGGATGCGCACCATCCGCGAGGTGCGCCGGGCCGACCAGCGCGCGGTCCTCGAGCCCGGTGTCATCAACCTCGACGTCACCCGGGCGGCGACCGGCGAGGGCTACTACTACGCGCCGGACCCCAGCAGCCAGCAGATCTGCTCGATCGGCGGCAACCTGGCGGAGAACTCCGGCGGTGCGCACTGCCTCAAGTACGGCTTCACCAGCAACCACGTCCTCGGCGCCGAGCTGGTCACCCCGCAGGGCGACGTCGTGCAGCTCGGCGGGCTGGCGCCGGACGCGCCCGGCTACGACCTGCTGGGCACCGTCGTCGGCTCGGAGGGGACCCTGGGCATCGCGACGACCGCGACGGTCCGGCTGGTCCGGCTGCCGGAGGAGGTCCGCACCCTGCTCGTCGGCTTCCGCTCCACCGACGACGCCGGCGCGGCCACCTCGGCGATCATCGGCAGCGGCGTGCTGCCGGCGGCGATCGAGATGATGGACGCCCTCGCCATCGAGGCCGCCGAGGCCGCGGTGCACTGCAACTACCCCGACGGCGCCGGCGCGGTGCTGGTCATCGAGCTCGACGGCCCCGCGGCCGAGGTGCAGCACGAGTACGACGTCGTCGAGCGGCTCTGCCAGGAGCACGGCTCGTTCGAGCTGCGGCTGGCCATCGACGCCACCGAGCGGGCGCTGATCTGGAAGGGCCGCAAGTCCGCGTTCGCCGCGGTCGGCCGGATCAGCCCCGACTACATCGTCCAGGACGGCGTCATCCCGCGGACCGCGCTGCCGGAGGTGCTGCGCGCGATCGCCGACCTGTCGTCGTCCTCGGGGGTGCGGGTGGCCAACGTCTTCCACGCCGGCGACGGGAACCTGCACCCCCTCGTGCTGTTCGACGACGGCAAGCCGGGGGCCGGCGAGGCCGCCGAGAAGGTCAGCGGCGCGATCCTGGACCTCTGCATCACCCACGGCGGGGCGATCACCGGCGAGCACGGCGTCGGCGTGGACAAGGCGGCCTACATGCCGAAGATGTTCACCGACGACGACCTGGACACCATGCAGCTGGTGCGCTGCGCCTTCGACCCCGGCGGGATCGCGAACCCGGGCAAGGTGTTCCCGACCCCGCGCCTGTGCGGTGAGGTGCCGGGCAAGCGCAAGCACGCCCACCCCCTCGTCGAGGCCGGCCTGGCGGACGCGTTCTGATGACCACGGTCAGCCTCGACGCGGCGCGCACCGCGCTGTCCTCCGCGTGCGGCGACGTCACCGACGCCGGCCCGGCCGACGCCGTCGACGGGGTGCCCGCCAGGCTGGTCGCCCGGCCCGGCACGACCGCGGAGACCGCAGCCGTGCTGCAGGCGGCGGCCGGCCACGGGCTCACCGTCGTCCCCCGCGGGCGCGGGACGAAGCTGTCGTGGGGCCGGCCGCCCGAGCGCGCCGACCTGGTCCTGGACATGAGCCGGATGTCCGCCGTCCTGGACCACGCTGCCGGTGACCTGATCGTGCACGCGCAGGCCGGCACGCTGCTGGCCGACGTGCAGCAGACCGTCGGCTCGGCGGGGCAGCGGCTCTCCCTCGACGAGTCCGTCCCCGGCACGTCGATCGGCGGTGCCCTGGCGACCAACACCAGCGGCCCCGGCCGCCTGGTCGTCGGGACCGCGCGCGACCTGCTGCTCGGGGTCACCCTGGTCCGCGCCGACGGGGTCGTCGCCAAGGCGGGCGGGCGGGTGGTCAAGAACGTGGCCGGCTACGACCTGGGCAAGCTGGTCATCGGCTCGTTCGGCACCCTCGCCGTCATCACCGACGCGGTCTTCCGGCTGCACCCGCTGCCGGCCGCCCAGCGGTTCGTCACGGTGCCCTTCGGCACGGCCGAGGACGCGGCGGCGCTGGTCCAGACGATGGTGCACTCCCAGGTGGTCCCCGCGGCGGTCGAGGTGGAGTGGCGGGTCGACGGCGCCGGCACGGTCGGCGTGCTCCTCGGCGGCACCCCCGCCGGGGTCGAGGCCCGGACGGCGGCCACGCTGGAACTGCTCGGCACCGGCGCCGAGGCGGCCGAGACGCCACCTCCGGGCTGGGGGGCGCTGCCCTGGCGGGACGACGCCGACCTGCCGGAGGTCGGGCTGAAGCTCACCTGCGCGCTGTCCGGGCTGGCGCCGGTGCTGGACGCGGCCCGCCGCGCCGCCGCCGATGCGGGGGTGCCGCTGACGCTGCGGGGCTCCGGCGGGTCCGGTGTGCTGTACGCCGCGCTGGCCGCCGACGCCCCGGTCGACGCGGTCGCCGCCGTGGTCGAGCGCACCCGCACCGCGTGCACCGCGCACGGCGGCTCGCTGGTGGTGCTCGAGGCGCCGGCTGCGGTGCAGGCAGCCGTGGACACCTGGGGTCCCGTGCCGGCCATCGACCTGATGCGCCGGGTCAAGGAGCAGTTCGACCCGGAGCGCCGCCTGGCGCCCGGCCGCTTCGTCGGAGGCATCTGATGGGACAACCCACCACCGTCCAGGCCGAGGGGCCGCAGGACGACCCGCGCACCGCCGGAGTGCGGGCGAGCGGCCCGGTGCCGGTCGACACGCCGACCGTGCGGCCGGCGTTCGACGACGAGCACCCGCCCTCGGCCGAGCTGATCAGCGACTGCGTGCACTGCGGCTTCTGCCTGCCGACCTGCCCCACCTACACGTTGTGGGGCGAGGAGATGGACTCCCCGCGCGGCCGGATCGACCTGATGAAGGCCGGCCTGCAAGGCGCACCGATGACCGACACGATGGTCCAGCACTTCGACGCGTGCCTGGGCTGCATGGCCTGCGTGACCGCCTGCCCCTCCGGTGTCCAGTACGACAAGCTCATCGAGGCGACCCGGGTGCAGGTCGAGCGGCACCACACCCGCAGCCCCGGCGACCGGGCGATGCGCGCGTCGATCTTCGCGCTGTTCCCCTACAAGCGGCGGCTGCGGGCGCTGCGCGGGCCGCTGCGCGCCTACCAGGCCAGCGGGCTGCCGAAGGTGGTCCGCACCAGCGGGCTGCTGGACCGGCTGGCGCCCAAGCTGGCCGCGATGGAAGGCCTCGCCCCGGTCCTGGAGAAGCGGGAGAAGCTGCCGTCCCGGGTCCCCGCCGTGGGCGAGCGCCGGGCCGTGGTCGGGATGCTCACCGGCTGCGTGCAGGGCGAGTTCTTCCCCGGGGTCAACGCCGCGACCGCCCGGGTGCTGGCCGCCGAGGGGTGCGACGTGATCATCCCCAAGAAGCAGGGCTGCTGCGGGGCGCTGTCGGTGCACAACGGCCGGCAGGAGGAGGCCGAGCGGTTCGCGCGGGCGACGATCGACGCGTTCGAGGCCGCCGGGGTGCAGACCGTCGTGGTCAACGCCGCGGGCTGCGGGTCGAGCATGAAGGAGTACGCCGAGGTGCTCGCCGACGACCCGGCCTACGCCGAGCGCGCGAAGACCTTCGCCGCCTCGGTGCGCGACGTCTCCGAACTGCTCGCCGAGCTCGGCACCGTCGCCGAGCGGCACCCGCTGGAGGTCACCGTCGCCTACCACGACGCCTGCCACCTCGGGCACGCCCAGGGGATCCGGCAGCAACCCCGCGCGCTGCTGCGCGAGATCCCGGGCCTGCAGCTGCGGGAGATCCCGGAGGCCGAGATCTGCTGCGGGTCGGCAGGCATCTGGAACGTGCTCAACCCGGAGCCGGCCCGGGAGCTCGGCGACCGCAAGGCCCGCAACATCGCCTCCACCGGCGCGGAGCTGCTGGTGACGGCGAACCCCGGTTGCCTGATGCAGGTGTCCTCCTCGCTGCAGCGGCAGGGCACCCGGATCGGGCTGGCGCACACCATCGAGGTGCTCGACGCCTCCATCCGCGGCCTGCCGGTGAGCACCCTCGGGCCGCCCGACTGAACAGACCCGTTCCACCCCTTCTCACAACGAGGTGAGTCCGTGTTCGAACAGGTACTGGACCCCGTCGGCGGGTCCCTGGGGCTCTCCGCCCTCTGCGCCGTCCTGCCCCTGCTCACGCTGTTCGTGCTGCTGGGCGCGCTCCGGGTGAAGGCGTGGATCGCCGGGCTCGTGTCGCTGGTGGTGGCGCTGCTGGTCGCCGTCCTCCTCTACTCGATGCCGGTCGACCAGGCGCTGCTCAGCGCCACCGAGGGCGCCGCCTTCGGGTTCTTCCCGATCCTGTGGATCGTCCTGAACGCGATCTGGGTCTACAACCTGACCGTCGAGACCGGGCACTTCGACGTGCTGCGCCGGTCGTTCGAGAAGGTCAGCCCCGACCAGCGGATCCAGTCGATCATCATCGCCTTCTGCTTCGGTGCACTGCTGGAGGCGCTCGCCGGCTTCGGCACGCCGGTGGCCATCACCGTGGTCATGCTCATGGCGCTGGGGTTCGCCCCGCTGAAGGCCGCGGCCGTGGCGCTGATCGCCAACACCGCACCGGTCGCCTTCGGCGCGCTGGCCACCCCGATCGTCACCCTCGCCACCGTCACCTCGGGCGTCAACGACGACGCCGGCCTCACGGTGGACAACCTGGGCGCGATGGTCGGCCGGCAGACGCCGATCCTGGCGGTCGTCGTCCCGCTGGTGCTGGTGTTCGTCGTCGACGGCAAGCGCGGGGTCCGGCAGACCTGGCCGGTCGCGCTGGTGTCCGGCCTGGCCTTCGCCCTCGCCCAGTTCGTCGCCGCCAACTACATCTCGGTGCCGCTGACCGACATCATCGCCGCCCTGGTCTCCGCTGCGGCCATCGTGGCGATGCTCCGGGTGTGGACGCCGTCCGAGTCCCCCGACCTGGCCCGCGAGGCGGTGGCCGCAGGCGGCGGCCCGCGCGGAGGCGGGGTGGGCGCCGGCGCGACCGCCGGCGAGGAACTCGGCGACCGTCCCGGCAGCCAGGGCCCGCGTGACCCCGGCGCCCCGGCCAGCCGGGAGGACGGCCCGGCCGTGCCGGACAGCCGCAGCGAGGTGGTCAAGGCCTACGCGCCCTACCTGATCATCATCGTGATCTTCTCGCTGGCGAACATCAGCGCGGTCAAGGAGGCGCTGTCCGCCGCACCCTGGACGAAGGTCTTCGCCTGGCCTGGGCTCGACGTCTTCGGGCCCGGCTCGGACACCGAGCTCTCCTCGACCAACTACACGTTCAACTGGCTGCCCGCCGCCGGCACGCTGATGATCCTCGCCGGCATCTTGACCATGATCGTGCTCAAGATCTCCCCGGCGCGCGGGCTGCGGGCCTACGGCCGCACCTACGCCGAGCTCAAGTGGGCCATCGTCACGGTCATGGCGGTGCTCGCGCTGGCCTACGTGATGAACCAGTCCGGGCAGACCACCTCGCTGGGTGCCTGGCTGGCCCAGACTGGCAGCTTCTTCGCCTTCCTCTCCCCCATCCTCGGCTGGATCGGGGTGGCGGTGACCGGCTCGGACACCTCGGCGAACGCGCTCTTCGGCGCCCTGCAGGTGCAGACGGCGGCGGGAGCGGGGCTCGACCCGGTCCTGCTCGCGGCGGCGAACACCTCGGGCGGCGTGCTGGGCAAGATGGTCAGCCCGCAGAACCTGGCCATCGCGGCGGCCGCCGTCGGCATGGCCGGCAAGGAGGGCGAGCTCTTCCGCAAGGTGTTCGGCTGGAGCCTGCTGCTGCTGCTGGTGATGTGCGTGATCGTGGTGCTCCAGTCGACCGGCGCACTCAGCTGGATGATCCCCTGACCCGACCCCGCCGCCCCCACCCTGAGCTCGCCAAGGGTGGGGGCGGCGGGGTCCTTCCGCTACGAGCGGGTCGCCTCGGCCTCGCGCTCCTCGCCGAGCCGGTTCAGCCGGCCGAGCAGCTGGGCCAGGGTGGCGACGTCGGTGGTCTCCCAGCCGGCGAGGTCGGCCTCCCACCGCTCGCGCCGCGCATCCCGCAGCTGGCTGAGCCGGCGGTGGCCCTCCGGGGAGGTGGACAGCACCTGGGCGCGCCCGTCGTCGGGGTCGGCGGCCCGGTCCACCAGACCGAGGGCGACGAGCGAGGCCACCTGTCGGCTGACCGTGCTCTTGTCGAGCCCGAGCCGGGCCACGACGTCGCTGGCCCGGAGGGGGCCGGCGTCGTCCAGCAGGACGAGCAGCCCGTACGCGGCGCCGTCGAGGTCGGCGTGCAGCTGGCCGGCCAACCGGCCCTGGATCGCCCGCGAGCGGCGCAGCAGCAGGGCGATCTCCCGCTCGAGGACGACGAACGCCGCATGGCTGTCCGGCGCGGTGTCCACGAGAGGTCGCTCCGCGGAGAGGCGAGGTGCACTGTCGACGGTCACATCGTTCATCACGTGCAGTGCGCCCACTACGTTCCCGGCGCCGGTCACCGATGTCCGCTGGGGCGCCACACCACCAGCGCCGAGCTCGAGGTGCGCGGGACCAGGTCGCGCCGGTAGGCGGCCGAGACGGCCGACTCGGCCGCGATCCGGCGGGTCTCGGACAGCTCGAGCTCGTCGAGCAGTTCCGCGACCCGGCCCTGCAGCGCCTCGACCCGCGACTCGAGCTCGATGATCCGCTTGATGCCGGCCAGGTTGACGCCGTCCTCCTGGCTCAACCGCTGCACCTCGCGCAGCAGCGCGACGTCCCGGGGGCTGTAGCGTCGCCCGCCGCCGGCGGTGCGGCCGGGGCTGACCAGCCCGAGCCGGTCGTACTGGCGCAGCGTCTGGGCGTGCATGCCGGCCAGCTCGGCGGCGACGGAGATGACGAAGACCGGCGCGTCCTCGGCGAACCCACGCCCCGGCTCGGGGAGGGTCATCGGGCACCTCCGCTGCGCAACACCTCGGTGATCTCCGGCCTGGGGTCGTCGGGCAGCTCGGCGGCGAGCTTCTCGATCGCCTCCCGAGCACCCGGGGTGAGTCGGGCCGGGACCGCGACCTCGACGGTGACCAGCAGGTCACCGGCCGTGCCCTTGCCCTGCACGCCCCGGCCGCGGACCCGGAAGGTGCGCCCGCTGGCGGTGCCGGCCGGGACCTTGAGCGACACGGACCCGTCCAGGGTGGGGACGGTCAGCGTCGTCCCGAGCGCCGCCTCGGCGAAGGACACCGGGACGGTCAGGGTGAGGTCGTTCCCGCTCCGGCCGAACAGGTCCGACCCGGAGACGTGGACGACGACGAACAGGTCACCGGGCGGTCCGCCGCGCCGTCCGGGTGCGCCCTTGCCGGCCAGCCGGATGCGCTGGCCGTCCTTGACCCCCGCCGGGATCCGGACGGTGATGGTGCGGGTCTGGGTGGTGACGCCGTTGCCCTTGCACTCCGGGCACGGGTCGTCGACCACCGAGCCGGTGCCGCGGCACTCCCGGCACGGCTCGGAGAACGCGAACGCGCCCTGGCTGCGGCTGGTGACGCCGGCGCCGTTGCACACCGGGCAGGTGTGCGGGCTGGTGCCGGGCCGGGCACCGTTGCCGTGGCAGGTCGGGCAGGTGCCGGGGCTCTGCATGCGCAGCGGCACGGTCACGCCGAGGACAGCCTCGTCGAAGGCGAGCGTGGCCTCGGTCTCGACGTCCTGGCCGCGGGCCGGCCCGGAGGCCGCCTGCTGCCGGCTCCGGGTGCCGCCGGGGGCGGTGCCGCCGGTGAACAGCCCGCCGAAGATGTCGCCCAGGCCGCCTGCCCGGTTGCCGGCTCCGGGAGCACCGGCGCCGCCGAAGATGTCGCCGAGGTCGAAGGGCTGCCCACCCGGGGCGCCACCGGGGAAACCGCCCGGGAAGCCGCCGGGGGCACCAGCACCGGGCCGGAAGCCGCCGGAGCCGAACAGCCGACGTTGCTCGTCGTACTCGGCGCGCCGCTTGGCGTCCGACAGCACGTCGTAGGCCTCGGAGACCTCCTTGAACCGGGTCTCCGCCTGGGTGTTCCCCGGGTTCTTGTCCGGGTGCAGCTCACGGGCCAGCTGCCGGTAGGCCTTCTTGATGGCCGCGGCGTCGGCGTCCTTGGCGACGCCCAGGGCCGCGTAGTAGTCCTTCTCGATGAAGTCCCGGGTGCTGCTCATCGGGCGCCTCCTCTCTGTCCAGCTGGTGACGGGCCGGTCTCCCCTCCGCGCTGCGGAGAGGAGACCGGCCGAGGTGTCGTGCTCAGCCGACCGCCGGGCCCGCGCCCGGCTGCTCGTCGGCGGGGGCGTCCGCGGTCGCGGGCTCGGCCGCGACGGGCGCCGGGGACTCCGGGTCGGTCACCCCGACCATCGCCGTCCGCAGCACCCGGTCACCGCGCCGGAAGCCCGGCCGGAGCACCGTGGTGGCGGTCGGCTCGGACACCTCGGGGGAGGTGTCGTGCAGCACCGCCTCGTGCAGCGACGGGTCGAAGGGGTCGCCGGGGGCGCCGAACGACGTCACACCGAGCCCCTCGAGCAGGCCCAGGACGCGGTCGGCGACGACCTTGAACGCCCCGGTCAGGTCCCCGTGGTCACGCGCCCGCTCGATGTCGTCGACGATCGGGAACAGCTGGCCGGCGAAGCGCTCCGCGGCCTGGTCCACGACCAGCACCCGGTCCCGCTCGACCCGGCGCCGGTAGTTGGCGTACTCCGCGGTGACCCGCTGGAGGTCCTCGGTGCGCTCGGCCAGCTGGTGCGTGGCGTCGTCGTCGGTCACCACACCGCCCACCGGCTGGTCGGCGAGGTCCGCCGGGGTGTCGCTGAACTGCTCGCTCATCTGCTCTCCCTGCTCCGGCGCGGTGTCGGGCTGGTCGCCCTGCGCCGGCCGGGCGCTGATCGGCTCCTGCTCGGCCGGCACCCGGGCCGCACCGCTGGTCGGGTCGATGCGCCGCTTGTCCCGGATCACGACCCGGGGCGGTTGCTCGTCCTGTTGGCTCATCGTCTCCCCCCGCGCCACCGGCCCGGTTCCCCGGGCCGGTGGGCACGATCACGGACGGCGGGTCACTTCTTGTCGGAGTCCTCGTCGACGATCTCGGCGTCCACGACGTCGTCGTCGGAGGAGGTGCTCCCGGTCGCCCCGGTGTCGAAGCCGCCGTCACCGGCGCCCGCGGCACCCGTGGCGCCGGCACCGTCGGCCTGCGCCTGGGCGTACAGCGCGCCACCGACCTCCTGGGAGACCCGGGCGACCTTCTCCTGCGCCGCCTTGATCGCGGCGATGTCCGACCCGCCGAGGGAGGAGCGCAGCTCGGTCAGCGCCTCACCCAGCTCCTCCTTCTTGTCGGCCGGGATCTTGTCGCCGTTCTCCGCCAGGAACTTCTCGGTCTGGTACTGCAGCGACTCGGCCAGGTTGCGGGTCTCGGCCTCGTCGCGGCGCTTCTTGTCCTCCTCGGCGTGCGCCTCGGCGTCGGCCATCATCCGGGCGATGTCGTCCTTGGGCAGGGCCGAACCGCCGGTGATGGTCATCGACTGCTCCTTGCCCGTGCCCAGGTCCTTGGCGTGGACGTGGACGATGCCGTTGGCGTCGATGTCGAAGGCGACCTCGATCTGCGGGACGCCGCGGGGCGCCGGCGGCAGACCGGTCAGCTCGAACATGCCGAGCTTCTTGTTGTAGGACGCCATCTCGCGCTCGCCCTGGAACACCTGGATCTGCACGGAGGGCTGGTTGTCGTCGGCCGTCGTGAAGATCTCCGAGCGCTTCGTCGGGATCGTGGTGTTGCGCTCGATGAGCTTGGTCATGATCCCGCCCTTGGTCTCGATGCCCAGGGACAGCGGGGTGACGTCGAGCAGCAGGACGTCCTTGACCTCACCGCGCAGGACACCGGCCTGCAGCGCGGCACCCACGGCGACGACCTCGTCGGGGTTGACGCCCTTGTTGGGCTCCTTGCCGCCGGTCAGCTCGCGGACCAGGTCGCTGACGGCCGGCATGCGGGTGGAGCCACCGACGAGGACGACGTGGTCGATCTGGCCGACCGAGACACCGGCGTCGCGGATCGCCTGGTTGAACGGCGCCTTGGTCCGGTCCAGGAGGTCCTGGGTCAGCCGCTGGAACTCCGCACGGGTGATCGTGACGTCCAGGTGCAGCGGGCCCTCGGCCCCGGCGGTGATGTAGGGCAGGTTGACGTTGGTCGACTGCGCACCGGAGAGCTCGATCTTCGCCTTCTCCGCGGCCTCGCGGAGACGCTGCATGGCCAGCTTGTCCTTGGCCAGGTCGATGCCGCTGGTCGCGTTGAAGGTCTGCACGAGGTGCTTGACCACGCGCTCGTCCCAGTCGTCGCCACCGAGCTTGTTGTCACCGGCGGTCGACTTGACCTCGATGACGCCGTCGCCGATCTCCAGCAGCGACACGTCGAACGTGCCACCACCGAGGTCGAAGACCAGGATGGTCTGCTCGGTCTCGCCCTTGTCCAGGCCGTAGGCCAGCGCGGCCGCGGTCGGCTCGTTGACGATGCGCAGGACGTTGAGGCCGGCGATCTCACCGGCCTCCTTGGTGGCCTGGCGCTGCGCGTCCTCGAAGTACGCGGGGACGGTGATGACCGCCTCGGTGACCGGCTCGCCCAGGTAGGTCTCGGCGTCCCGCTTCAGCTTCTGCAGCACGCGGGCGCTGATCTCCTGCGGGGTGTAGGTCTTGCCGTCGATCTGGCCGGTCTTCCAGCTGGTGCCCATCTCGCGCTTGACGCTGCGGATGGTCCGGTCGACGTTGGTGACGGCCTGGTTCTTGGCCGACTGGCCCACCAGGACCTCGCCGTTCTTGGCGAACGCGACGACCGAGGGGGTGGTGCGGGCACCCTCGGCGTTGGCGATGACGGTGGGCTCGCCGCCCTCGAGGACCGAGACGACGGAGTTCGTCGTGCCGAGGTCGATACCGACTGCTCGTGCCATGGAAGGCCTCTCCTTGCTCAGTGACGGGGTGGTGCTGGTCCGGGAGCCGAGGGCCGGGGGGGGCGCTGCCGCGAGGTGCCGCAGGAGCCTTGCGCCGGGTCCGCTCAACTTTCCTGCCCAGAGTAACGGCAGCCCGCGCGCCGGTGTTCCCGGGGTCCACCGGGTCACCTCTTCCCGGGCGCCGGGTGCCGGGCGACCTGGTGTTACTGACGAGTAGCCTGCAGCGACCCGGTTATCGTCCGTCCGGGTGGGCGAAGACGCCTGCGCACGCGCACGAGAGGGAGCCCATGGGCCCGTTGCAGATCGTCCTCGGCACGCTGGCCGTGCTCCTGCTGGTCGTGTCGGTGGTCTACGCCACCAAGGCGGTCCGCGCGATGCTCCGCATCTTCCGGACCGGCCAGCCCGACCCCACCCGCTCCGGGGACGTCGGCCCGCGCCTGAAGACGCTCGCCGTCGAGTCCCTGGGCCACACCCGGATGCTGAAGTGGTCGGCCATCGGCGCCGCCCACTGGTTCGTCTTCCTCGGCTTCTACGGCCTGTTCCTCACCCTGGTCGAGGCGTTCGGCGAGGTCTGGAACCCGGAGTGGCACCTGCCGCTCATCGGCGAGTGGAGCCTGTGGAACCTCTTCGTCGACGTGATCGGCACTGGGACCGTCCTGGGCATCGTCTACCTGATCATCCGGCGCCAGCTCGACCACCCGCGCCGCAAGGGCCGCGCCAGCCGCTTCGCCGGCACGAACGAGGGCCGCGGCTACTTCGTCGAGGCCGTCGTCCTCACCATCGGCATCTGCATCCTGCTCATCCGGGCGGTCAAGATCGCCGCTGGGCTGACCGACGCCCCCGGCTGGTCGCACCCGGTGTCCGGAGCGCTGAGCCACCTCGTCCCGGGCAACCCCGACCTGCTGAGCGTCATCGCGTTCGTCAAGATCGTGGTGAGCCTGGTCTGGCTGATCACCATCTCCCGCGTGCTCAACATGGGCGTCGCGTGGCACCGGTTCAGCGCCTTCTTCAACATCTACTGGAAGCGCGAGGCCGACGGCGGTGTGGCGCTGGGCCCGCTGCAGCCGATGATGAGCGCCGGCAAGCCGATCGACTTCGAGGACCCGGACGAGGACGACCTCTTCGGCCGCGGCAAGATCGAGGACTTCACCTGGAAGGGGATGCTGGACTTCACCACCTGCACCGAGTGCGGGCGGTGCCAGAGCCAGTGCCCGGCCTGGAACACCGGCAAGCCGCTGTCGCCCAAGATGGTCGTGATGGACCTGCGGGACCACCTGTACGCCAAGGCCCCGTACCTGACCGGCGCGACCAAGGCCTCCGACGACGCCCCGAACTTCGCCGACTTCACCACGCTCGAGCCCAGCGCCGAGCAGGAGTGGGCCTCGGGCTACGCCCGCATCGAGGGCACCAACGACGCCCAGGCGCACCGCCCGCTGGTCGGGACGCTGGAGGAGGGCGGGGTCATCGACCCCGACGTCCTGTGGAGCTGCACCAACTGCGGTGCCTGCGTCGAGCAGTGCCCGGTCGACATCGAGCACGTCGACCACATCATGGACATGCGCCGCTACCAGACCATGATCGAGTCGAGCTTCCCCTCCGAGGCCGGCGTGATGATGCGCAACCTGGAGAACCGCGGGAACCCCTGGGGCGTGGGCGGCAACGTCCGCGAGGACTGGATGAAGGACCTGGACTTCGAGGTCCGGCAGGTCGACGGCGCGATCGCCGACGACGTCGAGTACCTGTTCTGGGTCGGCTGCGCCGGCGCCATCGACGACCGGGCCAAGAAGGTCACCAAGGCCGTCGCCGAGCTGCTGCACATGGCCGGCGTGGAGTTCGCCGTCCTCGGCTCGGGCGAGACCTGCTCGGGTGACCCGGCCCGCCGGATGGGCAACGAGTTCCTCTTCCAGCAGCTGGCCATGGAGAACGTCGAGACCCTCAACGCGGTGTTCGAGGAGCGCCCGGCCGGCCGGCGGAAGATCGTCGCCACCTGCCCGCACTGCTTCAACTCGATCAACCGGGAGTACCCGCAGCTGGGCGGCGACTACGACGTCGTCCACCACACCCAGCTGCTCGGCAAGCTCGTCGAGGAGGGCCGGCTCACCCCGGTCACCCCGGTCGACCGCAAGGTGACCTACCACGACCCGTGCTTCCTGGGCCGGCACAACAAGGTCTACACACCCCCGCGGGAGATCCTCGACTCCGTCCAGGGCCTCACCACCCAGGAGATGCACCGCTGCAAGGACCGCGGCTTCTGCTGCGGCGCCGGCGGCGCGCGGATGTGGATGGAGGAGAAGATCGGCAAGCGGATCAACGTCGAGCGCACCGAGGAGGCGCTCGACCTCGACCCCGACGTCATCTCCACCGCCTGCCCGTTCTGCATCACGATGCTGAGCGACGCGGTCACCAGCAAGAAGCAGGCCGGGGAGGCCAAGGAACACGTCGAGGTGCTCGACGTGAGCCAGATCCTGCTCCGTTCGCTGGCCCCGGTCGGGGCACCGGGCACCGAGTCCGGGCCGGCCGTGGGCACCGAGCCCGACGACCCGGCGGGCACCGGCTCGGCGGCCACCCAGCACGACTGATGGCCCCGGCTCCTGAGCAGTGATCAGGTCACTCGATGTCAGGCGGTCGTCCCCCCGCAGCAGCGTTGGTGCAGGGGGACGGCCGTTGGTGCGGGAGGACGGCGCCGGACCGGGCGCGGGGATGATGGACCCGTGAGCTCCTTCTTCGGCGGGGTCCGCGGGCGGGAGGACCCCGAGCTGGCGGCCGGCAACCGGCGGACCCGGATGCACTACGCCCGCGACGTCAACGACCAGCGGGCGCTGGCCAACGACACCCCGCCCATCCGGCGCGGCCGGAACTGGACCTGGTTCGCGGTCGCCGCCGTCGTCATGGGGGTGCTCGGCTTCGCCGGCAGCCGGGGCGCCGAGGAGGTGCCGATCACCGCCGACTGCGACACCCCGGCCATCGCCGTCGCGAGCAGCCGGGTGACCGCCGGGCAGGCGCTGCGCTTCCGGCTGACCGGGCCCGACGACACCGACTACGTGCTCACCCTGGACGGCGCCCCGGTCCGCGGGGACGCCGGGAGCACGGTCTCCTACACCCCGACGGCAGCCGGGCCCGCGCTGCAGCTGCAGCAGTGCCTGAGCCCGACGCTGCTGCTGGCCGCACCGGCCGGGGACGGTCCGCACGAGCTGGCCGTGCTCCGGCTCGCGCCCGACGGCAGCACCACGCGGGCCGCCGCGGTCACCCTCACCGTGAGCGGGACGCGCTAGCAGCAGGGGCCGTGTCCGGCCGCTCCGCGCGGCTGGAGGAAGATGGCCGGACGTGACCGCCACCGCGCCGCCGAGACCGCCCGTGCCACGCCGGGTGCTGCTCCTGGTCGGGGTCGCCATCGTGCTCACCGGGCTGAACCTGCGCACGGCGGTGAACTCGGTCGGGCCCGTCCTGCAGGAGATCGAGGACGGCCTGGGGGTCTCCTCCGCCGCGGCAGGCGTGATCACCACCCTGCCGGTGCTGTGCTTCGCCGCCCTCGGCTTCGCCGGGCCGCCGCTGGCCGCCCGGTTCCGCGACGGGCACGTGCTCGCCGCGGCACTGCTGATGATGGCGCTCGGCCTGCTCGGCCGGGCGGCGGCCGGCTCGTTCGCACTGTTCCTGCTGGGCACGGCGGCCGCGATGACCGGCGGCGCGCTCGGCAACGTGATGCTCCCCAGCCTGGTCAAGCGCTGGTTTCCCACCCGCACCGGGCTGCTGGTCAGCGCGTACGGCACGGCGATGGCGATCGGCGGCGCCTTGGCCTCCGGCTCCACCGCGGCCATCGCCGGCCGGATCGGCGAGGGCGGCTGGCGGTGGGCACTCGCGGTGTGGGCGGTGCTGGCCCTGGTGGCCGTGGTGCCCTGGCTCGCCGTCCCGGCCCAGCCGGTCGCCGCCACCGGCCGGCCCGCCTCCGTCCGGATGCGCTCGCTGCTGCACAGCCGGCTGACCTGGGCGATGATCGTGGTGTTCGGGCTGCAGTCCACGCAGGCCTACATCATCATCGGCTGGACGGCGCAGTACCTCCGCGACCAGGGGATGTCCGCGTCGTCCGCAGGCCTGCTGGTCGGGCTGAACGCCGTGATCTCGATCCCGGTCAACGCGCTCGTCCCGCCACTCGCCGTCCGCCAGCGCCTGCAGCGCCCCCTGCTCGTCTCCTTCGTCTGCTTCCTCGTGGCCGGCTGGTCGGGGCTGGCGGTCGCCCCTCTCACCGCCACCTGGGTGTGGGTCGTCCTGCTCGGCCTGGGGCTCGGCACCTTCGCCATGGTGCTCACCCTGATGGGGCTGCGCGCCCGGACGCCGGAGTCCACGGCGGCGCTGTCGACCGTGACCCAGGGCGGCGGGTACGTGCTCGCCGCCGCCGGGCCGCTGCTGGTCGGCGTCCTGCGCGGCAGCACGGGCGGCTACACCGGGATGTTCGTGGTGGTCTTCGCCGGGGCGGTCCTCCTGCTGCTCGCCGGCTGGGGGGTCTGCCGCGAGCGCTACGTCGACGACGAGGTCGCCGGGCTGGCCGCCGGCGCCGCGGACGGCTCGTCCGGGCCGACCGTCGAGGTCGCCGGCGCCGAGCCCCCGGTGGTCGTCACGGAGCGCTGAGCGTCAGACGGGCAGCTGCAGGGCGCGGAGGAGCTCGGTGGACCGGTCGCGCGGCACCTCGGGCGAGCGGGTGAGCAACGCGACCGCCACCACGTAGGAGCCCTCGCCCGCCCAGCCGTGGCCCTCGGCGGTGAGCCGGGCGATGTGCTCGGCGACCTTGGGCTCCCCGCTGTACGCGCCGAACTCCAGCCCCATCGCCAGGAAGTTGGCCACCCGGTAGCCCAGCTCGCCGGCCGCGGCCACGGTCGCCGCCGGGTCGGAGTAGCTGGGCAGCGCCACCAGCAGGTGGTCGAAGCCGGCCTTGAGCAGCCGCAGCACCAGGTCGTTGCCGTACCAGCCGCCCCACAGCTCCGGCATCAGGATGTCGCCGTCCGGCGCGGGGATGTAGGGCGGGTTGGCGATGACGGTGGAGGTGTGCGCGCCGTCCGGGGAGTCGGCCCAGGCGAAGAAGTCGCCGAGTTCGACGGTGTACCGGTCGCTGACCCCCAGGTCGTCGATGGTCCGGCGGGCGCGCGCGACCGAGCCCGCGCTGATGTCGGTGCCGTGCACGGTCAGCCCGGGGACGGCGCGGACGACGTGCGCGATGGCCCGGGCGTCACCGCTGCCCAGCTCGGCCACGCCCTCGCTCTGCCACGGGACCACGGCGGCGTACTGGGTGAGCAGCAACTGGACCGAGAACGCGTAGTGCGCCGACTCCTCGGCACAGTCGAAGGAGCTGTTCCCGGCCCGGTCGCCCGACGGCTGCGGCAGCAGGAGAGCGGTGTCCCGGGGGTCCATGGCAGCCTCTGTACCCCGGACAGCTGTCCGTCATCCGGCCCCGCACCAGAGTTCATCCGGCCGTAGGACGCCCGTCAGGTGGGGAGCCCGTCCCCCGAGGCGGCGCGCCGGGTCTCGGCCCGGCTGAAGTTCCGGAACGACCGGGACGGCGTGGGCCCCCGCTGGTCCTGGTACCGGGAGCCGTAGACCGCCGAGCCGTAGGGGTGCTCGGCCGCCGAGCTCAGCTGGAACAGGCACAGCTGGCCGATCTTCATGCCCGGCCAGAGCGTGATCGGCAGGTTGGCCACGTTGGACAGCTCCAGGGTGATGTGGCCGGAGAACCCGGGGTCGACGAAGCCGGCGGTCGAGTGTGTCAGCAGCCCGAGCCGCCCCAGAGAGCTCTTCCCCTCGAGCCTCGCGGCGAGGTCGTCGGGGATGCTCACGACCTCGAGCGTCGACCCGAGGACGAACTCGCCGGGGTGCAGCACGAACGGCTCGTCGCCGGCGGGCTCCACCAGCGTGGTCAGGTCGTCCTGCTGCTGGGCGGGGTCGATGTGGGTGTACCGGGCGTTGTTGAAGACCCGGAAGAACCGGTCGAGCCGGACGTCGATGCTCGAGGGCTGCACCATCGCGGCGTCGTAGGGCGCCAGGCCCAGCCGGCCGTCGGCCAGGGCGGCCCGGATGTCGCGGTCGGACAGCAGCATGGCGCGGAGTCTAGGGAGTCCCCCACCGGCCACGGCCACCTGCCGACCGGAGCCCACCGGGTTCGGGGGAGGAGCGGGGGTGTTGCTACGCTGTCTGCCGAAGCCACGAGCAGCGCGCGAACGCGCAGCTCAGGGCGTCGCGGGTGTAGTTCAATGGTAGAACATCAGCTTCCCAAGCTGACAGTGCGAGTTCGATTCTCGTCACCCGCTCTCTCGCGCTCCCACCGCCGTGCGGCCAGGCTGGTGCCGTGACCACCTCCGGCGTCCGGCTGCGGGCCGCGCCCACCGCCGACCTCTCCCCGGCCGAGCTCACCGGGCTCCGCGCCCTGCTGGAGGACGCCTTCGCCGGGCGCTTCGGGGACGACGACTGGTCGCACGCGCTGGGCGGCGTGCACGTGCTCGCCACGGTGGACGGCGAGCTCGTCGGGCACGGTGCGGTCGTCGTCCGGCAGCTGGTCGCCGCGGAGCGCACGTTGCGCACCGGCTACGTCGAGGCGGTCGCGACGGCCTCCCCCTGGCGCCGGCGCGGCATCGGCTCGGCGGTCATGGCCGAGGTGGAGCGGCTGGTCACCGGCGGCTTCGAGCTGGGCGCGCTGTCCTCCAGCCGGCAGGCGGTGGGGCTCTACGCCGCGCGCGGCTGGCACCGGTGGACCGGCGCCGTCGCCGCGCTCACCCCGGAGGGCATCGTGGACAGCCCCGGCGAGGCGGTGTTCGTGCTGCCGACGCCGCACACCCCGGCCGGGCTGGACACCTCTGCCCGGCTGGTCTGCGACTGGCGGCCCGGCGACCTGTGGTGAGGCCGGCCCGGGGCAGGTGCCCCGGGCCGGCTGGGACCGTCGCTAGGCCGCTGCGCCGCGGACCATCCCGTGCGGGTCGATGACGTACTTCTTCGCCGCTCCCGAGTCGAAGTCCCGGTAGCCCTGCGGCGCCTCGTCCAGCGAGATGGGTGTCGCGTTCACCGCCTTCGCGATCTGCACCCGGTCGTGCAGGATCGCCATCATCAGGCCGCGGTTGTAGCGCATGACCGGGCACTGCCCGGTGGTGAAGGAGATCGACTTCGCCCAGCCCGTGCCGAGCGAGAGCGACAGCGAGCCCACCTTCGCGGCCTCGTCGATGCCGCCCGGGTCGCCGGTCACGTAGAGCCCGGGGATGCCGATCGCCCCGCCGGCCGCGGTGACCTCCATCAGCGAGTTCAGCACCGTGGCCGGCGCCTCCTTCCCCGCGCCCTCGCCGTGCCCGCGGGCCTCGAAGCCGACCGCGTCCACGCCGGCGTCCACCTCGGGCACGCCGAGGATCTGCTCGATCTGGTCCTGCGGCGCGCCCTTGGAGACGTCGACGGTCTCGCAGCCGAAGCTGCGCGCCTGCGCCAGCCGCTCCTCGTTGAGGTCCGCCACGATCACCACGGCCGCGCCGAGCAGCTGGGCGCCGACGGCGGCGGCGAGCCCGACCGGACCGGCGCCGGCGATGTACACCGTCGCGCCGGGCTTCACCCCCGCGGTGACCGCGCCGTGGAACCCGGTGGGGAAGATGTCCGAGAGCATGGTCAGGTCCAGGACCTTCTCCAGCGCCTGGTCCCGGTCGGGGAACTTCAGCAGGTTCCAGTCCGCGTAGGGCACCGTCACGTACTCGGCCTGCCCGCCGACCCACCCGCCCATGTCCACGTAGCCGTAGGCGGCGCCGGGGCGGGCCGGGTTCACGTTCAGGCAGATCCCGGTCTTGCCCTCCTTGCAGTTGCGACAGCGCCCGCAGGCGATGTTGAACGGCACGGAGCAGATGTCACCGACGTCGATGAACTCGACGTCCGAGCCCTTCTCGACGACCTCGCCGAGGATCTCGTGACCGAGCACCAGGTTAGGTGGCGCGGTGGTGCGGCCGCGCACCATGTGCTGGTCGCTGCCGCAGATGTTGGTGGTGACCACCTTGAGGATCACGCCGTGGTTCAGCTTGCGCCCCACGTTGGCCGGGTTCACCCCCGGCCCGTCCTGCAGTTCCAGCTTCGGGTAGTCGGTCTGCTGTACCTCGACCTTGCCGGGCTCGATGTACGCAACGCCTCTGTTGCCTGCCATCAGTGAGCTCCTCCGTGTTGGTTGGACCGCTGCTGGGTCTGCCGCCTCCCCTGGTCCCTCCTCTCCGGCCGCCCGTCGGGAGGCTCGAATCCGACGAGTGTGCCCTGCCCGCAGCCGCCTCGCAGCACTCCGCCGCCTGGCTGGGCGTTCTCCGGCCGGCTGTCCGACGATGCGGGACGAACACCATTGCCGTGCGAGCTGGATCACTCCTAGCCTTCCCCCGCCAGGCGCATCCCGTGCCCCAACCAGCCTCCAGCGGAGGACACCGTGGTCGAGACCCCGAAGCAGCGCACCCTCGCGGCCGAACTCGCCGCCGAGTTCGCCGGCACGTTCATCCTCATCCTGTTCGGTGTGGGCGTCGTGGCCCAGGTCGTGGCCGGCGGCATCGGCGACCACGACAGCATCGCCTGGGCCTGGGGCCTCGGCGTGGTCCTCGGCGTGTACGTCGCGGCCCGGATCAGCGGTGCCCACCTCAACCCCGCGGTTACCATCGCCCTCGCCGCCTTCCGCGGCTTCTCGTGGCGCAAGGTGCTGCCCTACTCGCTCGCGCAGACGGCCGGCGCGTTCGTGGCCGCCCTGCTGGTGCGCTGGAACTACAGCGAGGTCATCGCCGCGATCGACCCGAACCACACGATCGACACCCAGGGCATCTTCTCGACGCTGCCGGGCAACGGCAGCCTGCCGGTGGGCACCTGGGGCGCCTTCCGGGACCAGATCATCGGCACGGCGATCCTGCTGTTCCTGATCCTGGCCATCACCGACCTGCGCAACACGTCCCCGGGCGCGAACCTGGCACCGTTCATCATCGGCCTGATCGTGGTGGCCATCGGGATGGCGTGGGGCACGAACGCCGGCTACGCCATCAACCCGGCCCGCGACCTGGGCCCGCGGCTGCTGTCCTACGTCACCGGCTACGGGAGCGCGTGGCGGGACCAGAACGGGGACATCTACTTCTGGGTGCCGATCGTGGGCCCGATCATCGGTGCACTCGTCGGCGCGCTGCTCTACGACCTGCTCGTCGGCCGCAACCTGCCCGTCTCCGACGAGGACCAGGAGCCCGGCCGGGCCCCCACCGACCCCGAGCTCGACGAGGCCCGCGGGCGGCACGGGACCCCCATCCCCCGCGAGGCCGACGCCGCCGAGCGGCGCACCGAGTCCCGCGGTTGACGGCGCCACTCCCAGACCCAGGAGCATCGATGAAGAAGCTGATCAACGACCCGGCCGACGTCGTCGCCGACGCCCTGCGGGGCATGGCGGCCGCGCACCCCGAACTGCGCATCGACCACGAGAACCGGGTCGTGTTCCGCGGTGACGCACCGAGGCAGGGCAAGGTCGGCCTGGTCTCCGGCGGCGGTTCCGGCCACGAGCCCATGCACGGCGGTTTCGTGGGCATGGGGATGCTGGACGCCGCCTGTGCCGGGGAGGTGTTCACCTCACCGGTGCCCGACCAGATGGTCGCGGCCACGAAGGGGGTGGACGGAGGCGCCGGGGTCCTGCACGTCGTGAAGAACTACACCGGTGACGTGATGAACTTCGAGATGGCCGCCGAGCTGGTGGCCGCCGAGTCCGGCACCGAGGTGGTCGCCGTCGTCACCGACGACGACGTCGCCGTGCAGGACAGCCTCTACACCGCGGGCCGCCGCGGCGTGGGCGTGACCGTGCTGCTCGAGAAGCTCGCCGGCGCGGCCGCCGAGGAGGGCCGGCCGCTGGCCGAGGTCGCCGACGTCGCCCGCACGGTCAACGCCCAGGGCCGCAGCATGGGCATGGCGCTGACCTCCTGCACCGTGCCGGCGGCCGGCAAGCCGACCTTCGACCTGCCCGAGGATGAGATGGAGATCGGCGTGGGCATCCACGGCGAGCCCGGCCGGCGCCGGGTGAAGCTCGCACCGGCCCGGGAGATCGCCGAGATGCTGGTCGAGCCGGTGCTCAGCGACCTGGAGTTCTCCGGCGGGGACGGGGTCATCGCCTTCGTCAACGGCCTCGGTGGCACGCCGCTCATCGAGCTCTACCTGATGTACGCGGAGGTCGCGCGGGTGCTGGAGAAGTCCGGGGTGACCGTCGCGCGGTCGCTGGTCGGTTCCTACATGACGAGCCTGGACATGGCCGGCTGCTCGGTCACGCTGCTGAAGGTGGACGACGACCTCGTCAGGCTCTGGGACGCCCCGGTGCGCACCCCCGGCCTGCGGTGGGGGGTCTGAGGGTGGCGGACCAGCTCGACGTCGCGGCCCTGGGAGCCTGGGTCCGCGAGTTCGCGCGGTCCATCGCGGAGCACAAGGACGAGCTCACGGCGCTGGACTCGGCGATCGGCGACGCGGACCACGGCGCCAACATGGACCGGGGCATGTCCGCGGCGGTGGCGGCGCTGGAGGCGTCGCCCCCCGCGGACCCCGCTGCGCTGCTCAAGCAGGTCGGGATGACGCTGGTCAGCAAGGTGGGCGGGGCGAGCGGACCGCTGTACGGCACGTTCTTCCTGCGGATGGCCGGGGCGCTGGGCCCCGACCCGGCGGACGACCAGACGTTCGCCCGGGCGCTGCGGGCCGGGCTGGACGGCGTCATCGCCCGGGGCAAGGCCGAGCCCGGGGACAAGACCATGCTGGACGCGCTGACACCGGCCTGCGACGCCCTGGAGGCCGCGCTCGCCGAGGGGCAGCCCTTCGGCGCGGCGCTCACGGCAGCCGCTGCGGCCGCCGGTGAGGGCCGGGACGCCACCGTGCCCCTGGTCGCCCGCAAGGGCCGGGCCAGCTACCTGGGCGAGCGCAGCGCCGGCCACCAGGACCCGGGGGCGACCTCGACCGCGCTGCTGCTGGACGCCGCGGTGACCGCGCTGTCCGGCAGCGGGGGCTGACGCCGGTGGCCCGGGTCGGGCTGGTCGTCGTCTCGCACAGCCGACCGCTCGCCGAGGCCGCCGTCACCCTGGCCCGGCAGATGCTGCCGAGCGCCGAGGTGGCCGTCGAGGTGGCCGCCGGCACCGACGACGGCGGGCTGGGCACCGACGCGGTCGCCGTCTCCGCGGCCATCACCGCGGCCGACTCCGGCGACGGCGTCGTGGTCCTCATGGACCTCGGCAGCGCGGTGATGTCGGCCGAGACGGCGCTGGAGCTCCTGGACGACGACGTCCGGGACCGGGTGGTGCTGAGCTCCGCACCGCTGGTGGAGGGCCTGGTCGGTGCGGTGGTGGTCGCCGCCGGGGGCGCGGACCGCGACCGCGTGGCTGCCGAGGCCCTCCGCGGCCTGGCCCCCAAGCAGGCCCACCTCGGCTAGCCGGCCGGCAGCAGCAGCGTCGCGTAGAGGGTGAGGCCGGGGCCGAAGGCCATCGCGACCACCGGGCCGTCGACGTCGCCCAGCTCCTCGAGCACGAGCAGCACCGTCGCCGAGGAGCAGTTGCCGTGCTCGGTCAGCACCTTGCGGGAGGCGCCCAGCTGCTCCTCGGTGAGGCCGAGGGTGTCCCGGACGACGTCCAGGATCCGCGGTCCACCGGGGTGGACCGCCCAGCCCGCGACGTCCTCGATCCGGAGGCCCGCCCCGCCCAGCAGCTCCTCGACCACCCCGCCGACGTGCCGGCCCAGCACGTCGGGCACCCGGGGCGACAGGCCCATCCGGAAGCCGAGGTCGGTGACGTCCCAGGTCATGTGGTCGGCGGTGGAGTGGTCGGTGCGGGCGACCATGCCGGCGACCCGGCGTCCGCCGCCGGCCCCGGGCTCCAGGACGACCGCGGCCGCGGCGTCGCTGAACAGGGCGTGGGTGACCACCTGCTCCAGGTCGGCGACGGCCGGCTGCACGTGCAGGCTGGTCAGCTCCAGGCAGAGCAGCACCGCCGGCCGGGACCGGGCCGTCACGAAGTCGCTGACCGCGGCGATGCCGGGCAGCGCCGCGTAGCAGCCCATGTGCCCGATCAGCAGCCGCTGCAGACCCAGCGGCATGCCCAGGTCACTGGCCAGCCGGATGTCCAGCCCCGGGGTGGCGTAGCCGGTGCAGGTGGCGACGGCGAACAGCCCGACGTCGCCCGGCGCCAGCCCGGCCGCGTCCAGCGCGCCGGCGACCGCCTGCTTGCCCAGCGGCAGCGCCTCGGTGACGTAGCGCTCCATCCGGGCGCCGGTGCCCCAGCCGGAGACGTCCTCGTCGACCGGGTTGACCACGGCGTGCCGCCGCTGGGCCCCGGCCGCCCGGAAGACCCGCTCGGCCGCGCGCAGCCCGGCGTACTGGGCGGCGAAGAACCCGTCCCAGACCTGACCCTGCTCGTAGGTCGCCGGCAGCGCGTGCCCGGCCCCGGTCACGACGGCGGCCGTCACCAGCCCGCCACCAGCAGAGTCCCGATCATGCCCCGACGGTACGTGCGGGTCCGGACGTGTGCCCTCCGGTGGCACCCGGCCGATCTCATCGGCGGGTGCCGTACCCGGCGAAGACCACGGCGGTGGAGCGCACCGGCTTCATCCGGACGACGGCCCGGCGACCGCGCCGCCAGGCGAGGAGGTCGCGCACCGAGGGCCGCAGCCCCACCAGCCGCAGGTCGATCCCGACGCCGTCGGCGGCGGCGAGCAGCCGGCGCCGGTCGACGAAGAGCGCCGGGTCGTGGATGCCGGCGGGTGGGCCACCCGGCACGTGCTCGCCGATGCGCACCAGGAGCAGGGCGGCGAGCCAGGTCGCCGGCAGCGCGTCGATGACCAGCACGCCGCCCGGCCGGAGCAGCCGCGCGCACTCCTCGATCACCGTGACGTCGTCGGCCACGTGCTCGAGCACCTCACCGGCGACCACCACGTCGGCGCACCCGTCGGCCAGCGGCACCGCGAGCACCGAGCCGCGCACCGGCCGGACGCCGTGCTCCCGGGCCACCCGCAGCCCGGCCAGGCCGAGGTCGACCCCGACGTGCCGGTACCCGAGCCGGGCGACGTGCGGCGCCATCAGCCCCCCGCCGCAGGCCAGGTCCACCAGCACGGCGTCCGGGTGCGCTGCCGGCGGGATGTTCTCGGCGCGCGAGGCGGCCAGCCAGTGCAGTGCCGCGAAGCCGCCCTGGCCCTCCCACCACTGGTCGGCCAGGCCGTCGTACTGGGCGGGGTCGTTGCGCAGCACCCGGCAGACGCTACTTCGTCCCGCCCGACC
>NZ_SJEX01000054.1 GCF_005930495.1 Modestobacter excelsi
CGCCCAGCCCGGCCCTCCTGCGGCTCCCGTCGTGCCCGGTTACGTGCTCGAGGAGCTGCTCGGTCGCGGCGGCTCCGGGCAGGTCTGGCGTGCCCGACCTCGCGGCGGTGGTCCGCCGGTCGCGGTCAAGGTCCTGGTCCGGGGCGACGCGGCCCGGCAGGAGCGCGAGGCCGCGCTGCTCGGCGAGCTCGACCACCCGCACCTGGTCCGCCTGCACGAGGTGGTGCGGCGGGAGGTGCGGGGAGGCCCGGCGGAGGTCACGCTCGTCCTCGACCTGCTCGCCGGCGGCAGCCTGGCAGCGTTGCTCGCCCGCCGCGGACGGCTGCGCCCGGGCGAGGTCGTCACCGCCGTGGCACCCGTGGCGGCGGCCCTGGCCCACGCCCACGACCGTGGCGTCGTGCACGGCGACCTCTCCCCGGGGAACGTGGTCTTCACGGCGGAGGGCCGCCCGGTGGTGACCGACCTCGGCACGGCACGCCTGGTCGGTGACCGGGTGCGGGCCGAGGTCACCCCGGCCTACGTCGACCCCGTGGTGGCCCGTGGCGGTGCGCCCGGACCGGCCTCGGACGTCTTCGGGGTGGCTGCCGCCGCCTTCCACGCGCTCACCGGGATCGCACCGTGGAACGCCGCCGACCCCCGGGGCACGCTCGGCGTCGCCGCCGACGGCGAGCTCCCGGACCTCGCTCTGCTGGCGCCGGAGGCGCCGGAGGAGCTCGTCCGGGTGGTCCGGCGAGGGCTGTCGCCGGAACCGCACCAGCGCGGCTCCGCGGCGGCCTTCGCCCTGGACCTGCGGCACGCCTGCGCGCCCGAGCCGGTCCGGCTGCCGGTGACCGGCGTCCCGGACACCGAGCCGGGGGCGACCGGTCCCGGGCGGCGCACCGAGCTGACCCACCAGGTCCCCGGCCGGGTCCGGGCGGCCCACGCCGCACCTGTCCCCGACGGGCGGCTGGCCCGGCTCCGCGCCGGCCTGATCGAGCGGCTGGGCCCGGCGGCGGACCACGACGTCCGCGGCGTCGCCGGTCGGCTGCTCCACCGGGCGGTCGTGGTGGCCGGTGTCCTGGTGGCAGTCGCCGCCGGTCTCACCGGGGCGGCCTGGGCGGGGGTGAGCTGGGGCGGCGGCTCGGACGAGCCGGTACCGGTGGCGGAGACGACCGGGCAGCGGGCGGCGGCGGACGGGACGTCCACGGCGCCACCCGCCGACCCGGCGCCGGGCCGGCCGACGGGCACCGCCGTGCCACCCGCCGACCCGGCGCCTGCCGGCGTGCCCGCCGCCGACCGGCCCGGGCCGCCGGCCGACGACGCAGCGTGGGCCGCCGTCCTCACCGAGCTGTACGCCCGGCGCGCGACGGCATTCACCACCGGGGACGCGACGGTCCTCGGCGGGGTGTACGTGCCGGGCAGTGCGCTGCTCGACCGGGACACCACTGCGCTGCTGGCGCTGCGTGACCAGGGGCAGGAGTTGCGCGGCTTCGCACCCGAGGTCCGACGGCTGGTGCAGGTCAGCGCCGGGGCCGACGGCCGGGTCGAGGTCCGGCTGGTCGACGAGCTGCCGGGCTACCGCGTGGAGCCGACCGGCGACGAGGGGCCGGTGGCCGCCGACGTGCCGGCGCGCGGTGCAGCGGAGGTTCGCCTGGTCCTCCAGCAGACCGCGGCCGGCTGGCGGATCAGTGATGCCCGGGTGGAGCAGTGAGCTCTCACCGGCGTACCGCTGCCTCCAACGCCGACGCGAGGTCCGGGTGGGTGTGCCTGAAGCCGGCTGCCTCGAGCACCGCCGGCACCGCGCGCTGGCCGGCGAGGACGCCCACCCGGGCCAGCTCGCCCAGCACCAGACGCATCGCCGGTCCCGGGACGGTCAGCACCGCCGGCCGGTGCACCACCCCGGCGAGCGTCGCGGTGAACTCGGCGTCGGTGACCGGCGCGGGTCCGGTCAGGTTCACCGGGCCGGAGACCGGTGACGTCAGCAGGAAGCGGATCGCGTCCACCTCGTCCCGCAGGCTGATCCAGGGCATGTACTGCCGGCCGTTGCCGAGCTTCCCGCCCAGCCCGGCGCGGAAGAGCGGCAGCATCTTCCCCAGCAGACCGCCCCGGCCGAGCACGAGTCCGGTGCGCAGCGTCGCGACCCGCACGCCGGCCGCCACGGCCGGCCCGGTGGCCGCCTCCCACTCCACGCACACCCGTGCCAGGAAGTCGTCCCCGGCCGGCACGGTCTCGTCGACGACCCGGTCACCGGTGTCGCCGTACCAGCCGACCGCGGACGCGGAGAGCAGGACACGCTCCCGGCCGGGATGGTCGGCCACCGCCTGGGCGAGGGCACGGCTGACCGTCGTGGTGCTGTCCACCCGGCTGGCAAGCACGAGCTGCTTGCGCTTGGTCGTCCACGGACGGTCGGCGACCCCGACACCGGCGAGGTTCACCACCGCGTCGACGTCGTCGAGCAGGCCCGCCGGGATGCGGTGCAGGGCCGGCTCCCAGCGGTGCTCGTCTGCTGTCCGCGGGGTCCGGCGGACCAGCCGCAGCACGTCGTGGCCGTCGGCGCGCAGGGTCCGCACGAGCTCCGGCCCGATGAGGCCGGACGATCCTGTGACGGCGACCTTCAACGTGGGCTCCCTGGATCGAGGTGCGGGCGCCGGAGGCGCACCGTCGGGCGGCGCAGACGGCGAAGGGCCCCGGCCTGAGCCGGGGCCCCGTCAGGCCCCGGCCACCTCGACCCCAGCGGGCGGGGATGAGGTGGCCGGGGCCGCGTGCTCAGGACAGGCCGAGCTCTCCGTGGAACTGACCGGCCTCCAACCGCTCCCGCACCGTGGTGAGGAAGCGGGCGGCGTCGGCACCGTCGACGATCCGGTGGTCGTAGGTCAGCGCCAGGTAGACCATCGACCGCACCGCGATGACCTCACCCAGCTCCGGGTCCTGCACGACGACCGGGCGCTTCACGACCGAGCCGACGCCCAGGATCGCGACCTGCGGCTGGTTGATGATCGGGGTGTCGAAGAGCGCGCCCCGGCTGCCGGTGTTGGTCAGCGTGAACGTCCCGCCGCCCAGCTCGTCGGGGGTGACCTTGTTGGACCGGGTCCGCTCGGCGAGGTCGCCGATCTTGCGGGCGATCCCGGCGAGGCTGAGGTCGCCGGCGCCCTTGATCACCGGGACGAGCAGACCGCGATCGGTGTCGACGGCAACGCCCAGGTTCTCGCTGTCGTGGTAGGTGACCGTGCCCGCGGCCATGTCCACCGAGGAGTTCACCGCGGGGTGGGCCTTGAGCGCCTCGACGGCCGCCTTGGCGAAGAACGGCAGGAACGAGAGCTTAACGCCCTCACGGGCGGCGAAGTCGTTCTTCACCCGGTTGCGCAGGTTGGCGATCCGGGTGACGTCGGCCTCGACCACGGTCGTCAGCTGGGCGCTGATCTCCAGGGACTCGACCATCCGCTTCGCGATGACGGTGCGCAGCCGCGACATCTTCTCGGTGCGGCCGCGCAGCGAGCTGTCCGGCGTGGCGGCCGGCGACGGGGTGGGTGCACCCGACGACGCAGCAGCAGCCGGGGCGGCCGCCGCGGGAGCGGCGGGGGCGGGCTCGGCGGCCCTCTCGGCTGCTGCCAGGACGTCCTGCTTGCGGATCCGTCCGCCCACGCCGGTGCCCTCGACCGTGTTCAGGTCCACCCCGTTGTCAGCGGCGAGGCGACGCACGAGCGGGGTCACGTAGGCCGCGGCACCTGCCGGGGCAGGAGCCGGCGGGGTCGCCGGCGCGACGGCCTCGGCCGGCGAAGGCTGGTCGGTGGGGGACTGGGTCGGCATCGCCCCGCTGGAGCCGTAGTCGGCACCAGGCTGGCCGGTGTCGGTGGTGGCCTTCACCGAGGTCGGCTGGGCCTCCTGCGAGACGGGCGCCGGCGCCTCGGTCTCCGGAGCCGACTGCTGCGGCTCGTCGGCCGGCGGCTCGTCGGCCGACGGCGCGGGGGCGGCCGGTGCCGACGCGGGCGCGGCACCAGCGGCGCCGATGACCGCGAGCTCCGCGCCGACGTCGACGGTCTCGTCCTCGTTGACCGTGATCGACAGCAGCGTGCCCGACACCGGGGACGGGATCTCGGTGTCGACCTTGTCCGTCGACACCTCGAGCAGCGGCTCGTCGGCCGCGACCTCGTCACCGACGGCCTTCAGCCACCGGGTGACCGTGCCCTCGGTGACGCTCTCACCCAGCGCCGGCATGGTCACCTTCGTGCCCTCACCGCCACCCGCCGAGCCGCCGGACGGTGCCTCCGCTGCTGGGGCCTCCGCTGCTGGGGCCTCCTGGGCCGGGGCGCCGCCGTCGCCACCGGCGTCGCCGCCGATCACGGCGAGCTCCGCGCCGACCTCCACGGTCTCGTCCTCGGCCACGATGATCTTGGACAGCACGCCGGCGGCCGGGGACGGGATCTCGGTGTCCACCTTGTCGGTGGACACCTCCAGGAGTGGCTCGTCGACCTCGACCTGGTCACCCTCCTCCTTCAGCCAGCGGGTGACCGTGCCCTCGGTGACGCTCTCGCCCAGGGCGGGCATGGTGACGGACGTCGGCATCGAAGGCAGGTCTCCTCTAGTCGTGGGGGTCGTGCAGGCGGTCGTACAGGTGGTGCCGAGCGATCAGCTGTGCGCGTGCAGCGGCTTGCCGGCCAGCGCCAGGTGCGCCTCGCCCAGGGCCTCGCTCTGGGTCGGGTGCGGGTGGATCAGCTGGGCCACCTCGTCGGGCAGGGCCTCCCAGTTGTAGATCAGCTGCGCCTCGGCGATGAGCTCGCCGACCCGGCTGCCGACCATGTGCACGCCGATGACCGGGCCGTCCTTCTGCCGGATGAGCTTGACGGCACCGGAGGTCTTGAGGATCTGGCTGCGGCCGTTGCCGCCCAGGTCGTAGGTGAGCACCTCGACCTCGCCGTACTTCTCCTTGGCCTGGGCCTCGGTCAGCCCGACCGAGGCGACCTCGGGGTCGGAGTAGGTGATCCGCGGGACGCCGGCGTAGTCGATCGGCACGGCCGGCAGCCCGGCCAGCCGCTCGGCGACGAGGATGCCCTCGCCGAAGCCGACATGCGCCAGCTGCAGGGTCGGGACCAGGTCACCGACGGCGGAGATGGTCGGCACGTTCGTCTGCATGTACTCGTCGACGAGGACGTAGCCGCGGTCCATCGCGACGCCGGCCTCCTCGTAGCCCAGGCCCTGGCTGACCGGACCGCGACCGACGGCGACGAGGACCAGCTCGGCCTCGAACTCCTTGCCGTTCTGCAGGCTGACCTTCACCCCGTCAGCGGTGGTCTGCACGCTGGAGACGAGACTGCCGAGCGAGAAGTCGATCTTGCGGCGGCGGAAGGCGCGCTCCAGCAGCTTTGAGGACGACTCGTCCTCCAGCGGCACCAGGTGCGGCAGACCCTCGACGATGGTGACGTCGACCCCGAAGGACTTCCAGGCGCTGGCGAACTCGCAGCCGATGACGCCGCCGCCGAGGATGATCGCCGAGCTCGGGACGCGGTCCAGGTTCAGCGCGTGGTCGCTGGTGATGACCCGGGTGCCGTCGACCTCGATGCCGGGGAGCGACCGGGCGTAGGAGCCGGTGGCCAGCAGCACGTGGCGGCCCTCGTAGGTCTCCCCGTTCACCTGTACGGCGGTCGGGGAGACCAGCCGGCCCTCCCCCTCGACGTAGGTGATCTTGCGGCTCTTGATCAGGCCCTGCAGACCCTTGTAGAGCTTGGAGATGACGCTGTCCTTGTAGGCGTTGACGCCGTCCATGTCGATCCCGGCCAGCGAGGTCTTCACGCCGAACTGCTCGCCCTCGCGCGCACTGTCGGCGATCTCGCCGCTGTGCAGCAGCGCCTTGGTCGGGATGCAGCCGCGGTGCAGGCAGGTGCCACCGACCTTGTCCCGCTCGATCAGGACGACGGACAGACCGAGTTCGGCGGCGCGCAGCGCGGCGGCGTAGCCACCGGAGCCACCACCGAGGATGACCAGGTCAGCGGGGGCGGTCGGTGCGCTCACGAGTGCTCCTCAAGTGCTGGGTGGCCCGGAGGTGTCCCGGGCACGGCGATCCTGCGCCTGCCCATCCTGCCACTCCCGGGAACGGCGCGTCCGCATGCACCGTTGCTGTCGCTGGAGCGTCGCGCAGCAGGTCGCGACCCCGGGGACAGGAGCAGGGCATGGGGTTGTTCGACCGGCTGCGCGGCCGGGGCGCCGGAAGGGGTCAGGGCAGCGGCCGCCGAGGCACGCTCGACCGCGCCTCCGGGTCCGCGGACCTCGCCCACCTCGAGCAGTTCGTGGCCACCCGGCGCGGGGTCGAGGGGTACGTCGAGCCGCGGACCGCCGTCACCGAGACGACGATCCTGCTCGTCGCGGCCGACGGTGAGTGGACCCGCCGGCGCATCGACGGCCCCGAGGTCGCGCGCCGGCTGTCCCGGGACCTGGCGGTGCCCGTCTACGACGCCCAGGTCACCGGCTACCCGCAGCGGATGCGGGACTGGAGTGCTCGACAGAAGCAGCAGGAGCACCGTCCCCCCACCACTCGCTGACACTCGCGGCGGGCCCCTGCAAGATGGCCGCTGACGTCAGCCCGCGGCGGTGATCAGGTCCTCGATCGTCGCCAGCAGGGTGCGCACCGGCACGCCGGTCCCGCCCTTGGGGGTGCAGCCCCACGGGGCCCCGGTGTTGTAGGCCGGGCCGGCGACGTCGATGTGCGCCCACTGCTGGCCGGACGGGATGAACTCGGCGAGGAAGTGACCGGCGACGAGCATGCCGCCGAACCGGTCCGAGCCGGAGTTGGTGAAGTCCGCGGTGGCGGAGTCCAGGCTGCGGCGCAGCTCCGGCGGCAACGGCATCGCCCACATCGGCTCGCCGCTGCGCCGGCTGGCCGTCACGACCGCGTCCCGCAGCTCCTCGCTGCCCATGACCCCCGAGGTCCGGGTGCCCAGCGCCACCAGCTGCGCGCCGGTCAGGGTGGAGGTCTCCAGCAGGTGGGCGGGGGAGTCCTCGAGCGCGCGGGTGATCGCGTCGGCGAGCACCACGCGGCCCTCCGCGTCGGTGTTGGTGATCTCGGACTTCTTGCCGTTGCGGAAGGTCACCACGTCGGCCGGTCGGTAGGCGGTCCCGCTGGGCAGGTTCTCCGCGATCGGCACGGTGGCGGTGACGTCGACCGGGAGGCCGAGCTCGGCGACCAGGCAGACCGTGGCGATGACCGCGGCCGCCCCGGCCATGTCGCTCTTCATGTCGGCCATGCCGGCCGCCGGCTTGATCGAGATGCCGCCGCTGTCGAAGGTGATGCCCTTGCCGACCAGCGCCACGCTCGTCCGGGCCTTCTTGCCCCGGTACTCCAGGCGCAGCAGCCGTGGCGGGCGGGCCGAGCCGGCGCCGACGGCCAGGATGCCGCCGTAGCCGCCCGCGGCCAGCGCCTTCTCGTCGAGCACCTCGACCGACAGCCCGGCCTTCTTGCCGGCGGCCGCGCCGCGCGCGGCCAGCTCGGCCGGGTACAGGTCGTTCGGCGGCGTGTTCACCAGGTCGCGCACCAGCGCGACGGCGTCCGCGACGGCCCGGACCCGGGCCAGCGGCGCCTTGGCGGCCCCGGTGTCGGGGACGACCAGCTGGAACGACGCCGGCGGGGTGGGCCGCCCGGCGGGGAGGTCGGACTTGTAGGCGGTGAACTCGTAGGCACCCAGCAGCGCGCCCTCGCCGACCGCGTGCAGCCGCTCGGCGTCCGGCGCCCCACCGACCGCCGCGAGCAGGGTGACCACCGCGCCGCGTCCGGTGAGTGCCCGGCTGGCGGCCCCCGCCGCGCGCCGGAGCGCCTCCGGTGCGTACCCGCCGTCGGGCTGCGGAGCGCCGAGCCCGGCGACCGCCACCACCGGGAAGGGCCCCTGGCCGAACGTGGGCAGCTTGGTGACCTCGTCCTCGCCGCCCTTCGCGCCGAGGTCGGCCAGCGCGGCGAGCAGCCGGCCGCCGAGCAACCGGTCGACGGCGTCGGCGCCCGGCGTGCTGAGCAGGCCGTCGGGTCCCTTGCCCACACCGACGACGACGGCGTCGGCAGAGAGCTTCTCGAGCGGGCGGTCGATGGCGGAGATCGTCGGCGGCACGCGGTGATCCTAGAAGGACCCCCGTGCCCCGGTGCCCCGCACGCTCGGCCCGGGGCCCGGCACGGGAGCCGCACTAGCGTGTCCACCGTGAGCCCGCTGACCTCTCCCCTGCACGACCGCCACGAGGCCGCTGGTGCCAAGTTCGCCGACTTCGGCGGGTGGTCCATGCCGATCGAGTACGCCGGTGGGGGAGTGCTCGCCGAGCACACCGCGGTGCGCGGAGGAGTCGGCCTCTTCGACGTCTCCCACCTCGGGACGGCGACCGTCCGCGGTCCCGGGGCGGCGGAGTTCGTGAACGCCTGCCTGACCAACGACCTGGCGAGGATCGGCCCGGGGCAGGCGCAGTACACGCTGTGCTGCGTCCCCGACGGCGAGCCGCAGGCCGGTGGCGTGCTCGACGACCTGATCGTCTACCTGCACGGCCCCGACGACGTCCTGCTCGTGCCGAACGCCGCCAACGCCGCCGCCGTCCTCGCCCGGCTCGCCGACGCAGCACCGGCCGGGGTCTCGGTCACCGACCGGCACACCGAGGTCGCCGTCCTGGCGCTGCAGGGTCCCCGGTCGGCGGAGGTGCTCGCCGCCGTCGGGCTGCCCGGGCAGCTGGACTACATGTCCTTCGCCGGGACGCCCGGCGCGGCCGGCGACGAGGTGACCGTCTGCCGCACCGGGTACACCGGGGAGCACGGCTACGAGCTGCTGGTCGCCGCCGACGGCGCAGCCCGGCTCTGGGACGCGCTGCTGGCTGCCGGTGAGCCCGAGCAGATCCGCCCGTGCGGCCTCGGCGCCCGGGACACGCTGCGCACCGAGATGGGGTACCCGCTGCACGGCCACGAGCTGTCCCTGGACATCACCCCCAACCAGGCCCGCTCGAGCTGGGCCGTCGGGTGGCAGAAGGACACCTTCTGGGGCCGCGAGGCGCTGACGGCGGAGAGGGCCGCCGGCCCGGCGAGGCAGCTGTGGGGCCTGCAGGCGCCCGGCCGGGGGATCCCACGCCCCGGCATGAGCGTGCTGGCCGCCGACGGATCGGTGGTCGGTGAGGTGACCAGCGGGACGTTCTCCCCGACCCTGCGCACCGGCATCGCCCTGGCGCTGCTGGACACCGCGGCCGGGCTCGGTGAGGGGTCCGAGGTCGCCGTCGACGTCCGAGGCCGCCCGCAGCCGGTCGTCGTCCGTCGTCCCCCGTTCGTCGAGTCCCACACGAAGGACCCCGTTCCCCCCACGACTCGCCAGCTCGCCGTGGACCCCTGAACGGGGCCAGGAGGGCTACGCCTTCTGCTTGCTCTCCTTCGTGGGCGTCGGCGGGTCGGGCAGCTCGTCGGCCATGGTGGCGTCGCGCTGGCCCATCGGCTGCGGCTCGCCCTCGGTCGTGTCCGCCGACGTCTGGTGCTCGGCCTCGGAGTTGATCTCCGCCCCCAGGAGGACGAGGAAGACGGTCAGCTGCAGCCACAGCATCAGCACGATGACGCCGGCGATGGCCCCGTAGGTCTTGTCGTAGGAGCCGAAGTTGTTCACGTAGAGGCTGAACAGCAGGCTGACCAGCGCCCAGATGACGGTGACGACGATCGAGCCGAGGCTGACCCAGCGGAACTTGGGCGCGTCCCGGTCGGGGGCCACCCGGTAGAGCACCGACAGCGCGCCGGCCATCACCCCGAGCAGCAGCACCCAGCGCAGCACCTGCGCCAGGATGGTCCCGACGATCCCCAGCGGCAGCGCGTCCAGCACGGCGGGCACCACCGCGATCAGGGCGATGGTGAGCAGCACGAAGATGATCGCGCCGAGGGTGAGCCCCAGGGCCAGCAGCTTGCGCTTGACGAAGCCGCGGGTCTCCACCTCGTCGTAGGCCAGGTTGACCGCGGTGATCAGGTTCCCGGTGCCGCCCGCCGCGCTCCACAGAGCCGCGGCGATCGAGATGATGAGGCTGACCGTGAGCGCGCCGCCGCTGTTGTCCACGATGTTGTTCAGCTGCTCGCTCAGCAGCGTCTGGGCCTCGGCCGGCAGCTGGTCCGACAGCGACTGGATCTGCCGGGAGACCGTCTCCGGTGAGGCCACCAGGCCGTAGAGCGAGATGGTGGCGATCAGCGCGGGGAACAGGGCGAGGAAGGCGAAGAACGCCACGCCGGCCCCGATGATCGGCATGTTGTCGGCGCTGTTCTCCGCCCACGCCCGCTTGACGATCTGCACCCAGCCGCGCGCCGGGATCTCCGTCGGCTTCTCCGCGTGCACGCCCGGCAGCTCGGACTCGCTGGGGACCTCGGGGGCCGGGCGGTTGGCCTCCCGCCGTTCGGTGGCCACGACGGTGGACGTGGTGGCGCCGTCCCGGGGGAGCGGGTCGGTGGACCTGTCCTCGGCTGCGCGGGCCGCGGCCCGGCGGGCGGCCTTCTCCGCCACACGTTCCTGGATCCGCTGCACGGCGCTCTGCGGTCGCTGGGTGTCCGGCATCGTGCTGGTCCTCGTCTCGCGGTGGTGTCTGGGGGTGGTGGAGGTCAGTCGCCGGGCCAGGCGCCGGTCAGCTTGGTGAAGCCGCGGGCCCCGCCCCGGCTCACCAGCGCCTTGACGACGGCGACGATCGCGCCGCGGAGAGCGGAGGCGAGGACGATCTCGCGCAGCCGGTACTCGCTCTGCATCGCGGTCGGGGCGTCCTCGGCGTTCGTCGCCTTCTTCCAGATGAGCTGGAACAGCGCCGCAGCGATCGAGCTGGCCACGAGGCTCCCGAACAGCCCGATCGGGCGGTAGGCGATCTTCGCGCCCTTGCTCATCGCTTCTTCCTCCAGACGACGAGGCCCACGACGGCGGCCAGCAGGGCCGCGGCCCCGAGCACGGCAGGTGGGCTCTCCCGATAGGTCTCCACCGCGACGTCCCGGGCGACCAGGGCCTTCTCGGCGACCTGCTCCCTCACCCGTGCCGGTACGTCCAGCCGCACCGCCAGCTCGTCGACGGTGCGGCCGAGCTGCTCCCGGGTCGCCTCGATCTCGGCCTGGACGGCGTCGGGGTCCCGGGGACGCCCGACGTCGGGCTGGCCCGAGGTGGGCTGGCTCATCGGGTCCTCCGCGGGCTCGGGTGGACGGCGGTGGGCGCGACTGCGCCCCGGCCCTCCCATGCCCCGATGCCGTTACCGCGTAAACCAAGATCGCGGCGCGCGGGACTGCTGAGGTCGCGGTTGGTCGCTAGCCTCGCCGCATGGGCTGGACCTGGCAGCTGGAGGACCCCACCGGGGCGACGGTCGATCCCGCCACGCTGGGGGTGGAGGTGCCCGAGTGCGACAACCAGGGCGACGCCGAGTCCTGGCTGGGGGAGGCGTGGCGCGACCTGCTCGAACGCGGCATCGCGACGGTCACCCTCCAGCAGGACGGCGAACGGGTCTACGGCCCGATGGGCCTGGCCGCGACCTGATCGTCGCGGCCAGGCCGGGCGTCATCCGCGCGAGGTCTTGGCGGGGTCGCGCTCCACGACCTCGCCGAGCACCTCGTCGATGCGCGTGAGGACCTCGGCCGGCAGCTGGACGCCGGCCGCCTTGACGTTGTCGTGCACCTGCTCGGGGCGGCTGGCACCGATGATCGCTGCGGCGACGTTCGGGTTCTGCAACACCCAGGCCACCGCCAGCTGCGCCATCGACAGGCCGAGCTCCTCGGCGATGGGCCGCAGCTGCTGCACCCGGGTGAGCACCTCGTCGGTGAGGTAGCTCTGCATCGAGCCGCCGACGGTGGCGTGCCCGCCGCGGCTGTCGGCCGGCGGCTGCTGACCGGGCAGGTACTTGCCGGTCAGCACGCCCTGGGCCAGCGGCGACCAGACGATCTGCGAGAGGCCCTCCTTCTCGCTGGTCGGCACCACCTCGGACTCGATGACCCGCCACAGCATCGAGTACTGCGGCTGGTTGCTGATCAGCTGGACCTCCAGCTCCCGGGCCAGCTCGGCGGCGGCGGCGATCTCCTCGGCGCGCCACTCCGAGACGCCCAGGTAGAGCACCTTGCCCTGCCGCACCAGGTCGGCGAAGGCGGTCATCGTCTCCTCCAGCGGCACCGAGGCGTCGTAGCGGTGGGCCTGGTAGAGGTCGACGTAGTCGGTCTGCAGCCGCTTCAGCGAGGCGTTGCAGCTCTCGGTGATGTGCTTGCGGGACAGGCCGCGGTCGTTGGCGCCTGGTCCGGTGGGCCAGTAGACCTTGGTGAAGACCTCCAGGCCCTCGCGGCGCTGGCCGGCCAGCGCCCGGCCGAGGACGGACTCGGCCTTGGTCTGGGCGTAGACGTCGGCGGTGTCGAAGGTGGTGATCCCCACGTCGAGGGCGGCCCGCACGCAGGCGTGCGCGGCGTCCTCCTCGACCTGGCTGCCGTGGGTCAGCCAGTTGCCGTAGGCGATCTCGGAGATGGACAGGCCGGAACGGCCGAGGCGTCGTGTCTGCACGACACCAGACGGTAGCCCTTAGCAGTGCTCAGTACTCGTCGTGGCCCTGCAGGGTCCAGCGTGAGCGTGCGAGCGCTGTGGGGCAGGAGAGCCCTTCTCCTACAACTCGGCGCCGAGCGCGACCTGCGGCTTGGGGAAACGCCAGCGACGGATCATCGTCGCCCGGCTCACCCCGTACCAGACCAGCGAGCGCATCGACTCCTCGTGGTTCGGGAAGCGCTCGAGCACGACCCGCTTGATCCGCCGGCCGAGCACGAACGAGTCGGCGATGATCACCAGGAAGAACGCGAACCACACGAACACGGTGTAGCCCTGCACCGCCGGGTTGGGGATGAAGTAGCCGATCAGCACCAGGGCCGCGACGACGAGGAAGAAGCTGCCGGCGTTGCGCCGGGCGTCGACGACGTCGCGGACGAGGCGGCGCACCGGGCCCCGGTCACGGGCGGGCAGCGCGCTGTCGTCACCGCGGGCGGCGGCCTCCCGGGCGCTGCCCCGGCCGGCGGCCTGCTGCTCGCGCTGCCGCTTGAAGGCCTCCTTGCGCGTGGTCGGCGGCGGCGGGACCGGCCCGGAGCGGCGGCCCTGCGCCTCGGTGCGCTTGGGGGTCGGCCGGCCCTTGCCGGTCGTGCCCACCGCCGTCGCCCCGTGGGCGGTCACGGTGGTGGCGGCGTCCGGCGTCGTGTCGGCGGCGGGACGGCGGCCGGGCAGGCGGAGCTTCACGGACGTGGAGTCTACGTGTCCGCAGGTCCGCTCCGGCGCCGATCGCGGGGCCGGCGTCCTCCGCGGGGGTGGTCGGCGTGCTCCCTTCCCGCGGACCCGCGCCGTACAGTGGGAAGCAGCTCCGCCACGGCGGTGTTGAGCGCCAGTGATGACCAGCCAGAGGAGCCCGCTCCCGCGGCCGGTCGAGCAGGACACCCTCGAGTGTGGGAGGACCACAACATGACCGTGCAGGACACGCAGGCCCCCGGCGCCACGGGCGTCATCCTCAGCGACCCCGCCGCGTCGAAGGTGAAGACGCTGCTGGAGCAGGAGGGTCGCGACGACCTGCGGCTGCGGATCGCGGTGCAGCCCGGTGGTTGCTCCGGCCTCCGCTACCAGCTGTTCTTCGACGAGCGCTTCCTCGACGGCGACCAGACCTACGAGTTCGGTGGCGTCGAGGTCATCGTGGACCGGATGAGCGGCCCGTACCTCGGCGGCGCGACGATCGACTTCGTCGACACCATCGAGAAGCAGGGCTTCACGATCGACAACCCCAACGCCGGCGGCTCCTGCGCCTGCGGCGACTCCTTCCACTGAGGAAGGACCCCGTCCTCCTCACCCCTCGCAAGCTCGGGGCGAGCCTCTGGACGGGGCCGTGCTGGGTCGGTCCTACGGACCTGCAACAGAGAGCGCCCGGCACCTCGACGAGGTGCCGGGCGCTGTCGCGTTCAGCGGTCGGTCTGCGGGTCCGACGGGATGGGGACGGGCACGCCGCCGCCGTTCGGCGGCGAGAGGCTGCTGTCCGGCGCGAAGCTGATCGTCGTCCGGGGCGAGATCGGCGGCGGGGTCCGTGCCGACGACGGCGCGACGGACACGGCCGCCGTCGTGGGGGCCGGCCCCGGGTCGTCGTCGCCGCCGGAGCAGCCGGCGAGGAGAGCCACCGCCAGCAGGCCTGTGGCCGCGCCGGGAGCCCGCCGGCGGGTCACAGCCGGACCGGGTAGACCGGCTCCGGGACCTCCGGGTGGATCCGCTCCTCGACGAAGATGCCGTGCCAGATCATGAAGACGAGCACCTCCCAGACCTGCCGGGCGATCCGCTTGCTGGGCACCTCGGCCTGGGCCAGCCGCTCGAGCAGACCGAGCACGTGGTCGCGGTCCAGCCACTCGTCGGTCTGGCTGTCCTTGACGATCGACTGCGCCCAGTCGTGCAGCGGACCGGCCAGGAACTCCGCCGTCGGCACCGGGAACCCCAGCTTGCGGCGGTTCATGATCTTCGGCGGCACGATCTGGCACATCGCCTGGCGGAGCGCGAACTTGGTCGCGTCGCCGCGGCGCGGCACCCGCATCTCCAGCGGGAGGCTGCTGGCCAGCGCGAACACCTCGGGGTCGAGGAACGGCACCCGGAGCTCCAGCGAGTTGGCCATCGTCATCTTGTCGGCCTTGACCAGGATGTCGCCGCGCAGCCAGGTGAACAGGTCGACGTACTGCATGGCCGTCACGTCGTCGTAGCCGGCGTTCCGGGTCTGCCGGTAGAGCGCCTCGGTGACCGTCACGTGCGACAGGTCCGGGTCGTGGCCGGGCAGCAGCTGGGCCAGCTCGTCGGCGTTGAGGTTGCGTGCGTTGCCGTAGTAGCGCTCCTCGAGCGGGATCGACGCGCGGCGCAGCAGGTCCTGCCCGCGGACGCCCTCGGGCACCAGCCGGGACAGCCGGCCCAGGGCCTGCCGGCCCACCGCGGGCAGCTTCGAGGCCCACGCCAGGCTCAGCGGCTCGCGGTAGATGGTGTAGCCGCCGAACAGCTCGTCGGCCCCCTCGCCGGAGAGCACGACCTTGACGTGCTTGCGCGCCTCCCGGGCCACGAAGTACAGCGGCACCAGCGCCGGGTCGGCGACCGGGTCGTCGAGGTACCAGACGACCGTCGGGATCGCCTCGGCGAACTCCTCGGCGGTCACCTCGACCGGCACGTGCCGGACGCCCAGGATGGCGGCGGACTCCGCGGCGATCTCCACCTCGGAGGTGGCCTCGCGCTGGAAGCCGACGGTGAAGGTCACCAGGTCGCGGTTGTACCTGTGCGCCAGCGCCGCGATCGCCGTCGAGTCGATGCCGCTGGAGAGGAAGGACCCGACGGTCACGTCCGCGCGCATGTGCTTGGCCACCGAGTCGTCGAGCACCTCGGCGATCCGGTCGTAGAGCGCCTGCTCCGACCCCGGGGCCACCGGCTCGGTGTCGAACCGGGGGTGGAACCAGCGGGCGGTGCGCAGCTCGCCGTCGACGACGGTGAAGCTGGTCCCGCTCTCGATCCGCCGGATGCCCCGGTGCAGGGTCGCCGGCTCCGGCACGTACTGCAGGGTCAGGTAGTGCTGCAGCGAGGCGGCATCGACGCCACCGGCCGCATCGCTGCCCCCGAGCAGCTCGAGCAGCGCCTTCTTCTCGGAGCTGAAGACCAGCCCACCGTCGGCCAGCCGGGCGGTGAACAGCGGCTTGATGCCGAAGGCGTCGCGGGCGCCGAACGCCGTCCCGGTCTGGCTGTCCCAGATGACGAAGGCGAACATGCCGCGCAGCCTCGGGACCACGGCCTCACCCCACAGGTGGTACCCGGCGACGATCGCCTCGGTGTCGCCCTCGGTCGCGAAGGTGGCACCGGCGGCCTTGAGCTCCTCGCGCAGCTCGAGGTAGTTGTAGATCTCGCCGTTGAAGACGATCCGGTAGCGGTCACCGGCGTACGGCATCGGTTGCGGGCTGCCCTCGATGTCGATGAACGCCAGCCGGTTGAACCCGAGGACGGCGTGCCCGTCGGACCAGATCTCCCGGTCGTCGGGGCCGCGGTGGCGCAGGCAGCGGAGCGCGTGCTGCACCCCGGCCACCGTCTGCTCGTCGACCCGTTCGGCGTCGGTGGACAGGTAGGCCAGCAGACCGCACATGCGGGAGGGCTCCAGGGAGTCGGGGGAGGGGGTCCGTCGGCGAGGTCAGACGCGCTGACCGGCGCGGGTCTTGCGGGTGACGATGCGTTCGGCGACGAACGACAGCAGGGGGATGGTGCCGGCCAGCAGGACGAGCACGGTGCCCTTCGCCGTCCACCGGGCGCGGAGGGCCAGGTCGAAGGCGGCCAGCAGGTAGACGGCGTACAGGAAGCCGTGGGCGGTCCCGATGACCGCGACCGGGCCCGGGCTGTCCGCCAGGTACTTCAGCGGCATGGCGACGGCCACCAGCAGGACCAGCATGACGCCGACGACGTAGGCCATCACGCGGTAGCGGGTCAGCGCGCCCCGGACCTTCGGCGAGACGGTCGCCGCCGAGGGCGCGGTCGACTCAGCGGCCACCGTTCACCTGCTGCCCGAGGGCCTTGGCGTTCAGCTCCGCCAGGTAGGCGTTGTAGGCGGCCAGCTCGGGGTCGCCGGTGGTGTCGATCCGGGGGCGCTGGTAGAGCACGACGGCGGCGCCGGGCTCGTCCTCGGCGGGGTCCCGGCGCAGTTCGTCCCGGACCATCCGCAGGTAGAAGCCCAGCCCCATGAAGCCGTACAGCGGCCACTGCAGTGCGTAGCTCCAGTTGACCGCGCCGCCGCCGTCCTCGGCCTTGGTCAGCTGCCAGTGGCCGAGGAAGAAGGTCGCGACGAACAGCGCCAGGACCAGCAGGTGCAACAGCACCCAGCGCCAGGTCAGGAGGCGTCGGTACACGCCTCCGACTGTAGCCGTCGGCCCGCGACGGGCGCCGTCGTCCGGCCCTCCGGCGGCGGGTGCACCGCGGGCCACACGCGGCACCACCTGCGCGGACGGCCGTCCGCCGGGACGCCGACCCGCCGGCCCGGGGCCGACCCGCCGGGTCGGTGCTCCCGCTCCCGGGACGACAGGCGGGGTCGGCTAGTCTCGGCGAGACTGTGGTCGGGGTGGGCATGACCTGTCGGGCGACCGACGAGCCCCGCCGGTGAGACCGCGTGGTGCCGCCATGCGGGGGATGAGGAGGCAGCGGGCAGTGGCTCGACGCAGCAAGCCGGCGCAGGTCGCCGGGCTCGGTCTCCTGGGGGCGCTGACGCTCAGCGGGTGTGACGTCCGAGGCAGTTGGCTCAGCTGGGGATGGCCCGAGGGCATCACCGACGAGGCGCACCGGATGCACGACCTGTGGATCGGTTCGACCCTGGCCGCCCTCGTCGTCGGCATCGCGGTGTGGCTCCTCATCGCCTACGCGGCGATCAGGTACCGCAAGCGCAAGGGCAGCGACGAGGAGCTGCCCCGGCAGACGGCGTACAACCTGCCGCTCGAGGTCGTCTACACGATCATCCCGTTCGTGATCATCGCGGTGCTGTTCTTCTTCACCGTGAGCACGCAGAACCGGGTGATGGAGCGCAGTGACGACCCGGACGTGACCGTCGCGGTCAACGCGTTCAAGTGGAACTGGCAGTTCGTCTACCCGGACACCACCGACGCCAACGGCGGCGAGCCCGTGTCGACCGTCGGGTCCACCAACGAGGTGCCCATCCTGGTGGTCCCCACCGGTGAGACGATCCGCTTCGAGCTGGCATCGGCCGACGTCATCCACTCCTTCTGGGTGCCGGAGTTCCTGTTCAAGCTCGACGTGGTCCCCGGCAACGAGAACGGCCGGGACAACGTCTTCGAGGTGACCGTCCGCGAGGAGGGCGCCTTCGTGGGTCGCTGCGCCGAGCTCTGCGGGACGTACCACGCGTTCATGAACTTCGAGGTCCGGTCGGTGAGCCCGGCGGACTTCGACGCCTACCTGAGCGCCCGCGAGTCCGGCCTGTCGACCTACGACGCGCTGGAGACCATCGGCCAGCCCGGTGCGTCGATCGCCACCGAGCCGTTCAAGGGCGACCGCGAGCAGGCCTCGGCGGCCTCGGATGACTGACCCGATCACCCCGCAGCACCTGGAGGACCGGCCGTGAAGGTCGAAGCGCTCATCTTCAACTTGATCGCGGTGTTCTGCATCGCCGCCGCCGTGGTCTACGGCTTCTGGGCGCAGGAGCCGATCGGCACCACGGCGCTGGCCCTGTCCGCCGGGCTGACCTCGCTGATCGGTGGCTTCTTCTGGTTCGTCAGCCGACGCATCGACGCCCGCCCCGAGGACTCCAAGGACGCGGAGATCGCCGACGGTGCGGGCGAGCTCGGCTTCTTCAGCCCGGGCAGCTACTGGCCCTTCGGCCTGGCGCTCTCCGCGGGGCTGATGGGCCTGGCGCTGGCGTTCTACTACCCGTGGCTGATCGCCATCGCCGGCGCCGCCCTGCTGCTCACCATCGGCGGCCTGCTCTTCGAGTACTACGTCGGGCAGAACGCCCACTGATCCCAGCACCACCGCACGACGTCGGGGCCCCTCCCACCCGGGAGGGGCCCCGACGTGCGTCCGGGGCCGGTTGAGGGGGATGGCGAGAGCCATCGCCCGAGGGACCCCTGCCGCTCAGAGAGCTGTTGGCTGCTGTGGGCGGGGGGGGGGTTCCGCCCGCCGGGCCTGCGCCTCGTGCCGCGGCGACCAGAGCCCCCCGGCACCCGGGTCCCACGCCGTCCGGGTGGGTCGCTGGTGGCCCGTGGGCGATGGAGCCCGAGCCCACGGACGTCGGAGCTGCTCAGGTCGCCGGCGGTGGGTGCCCAGCGGCGGGGCCGTGCTGGCACCACGTGCAGGGGCGACCCGGCCGACGGGCGCGGGTTGCTCGCTGTCCGGTCGCCGGGGGCACGGGGAGACGACGAGCCCGCGGGAACGCAGCAGGGGCCCCGGCGGACTGTGCCGCCGGGGCCCCTGCTGGGTGGTGCTGTGCGTCGGTCAGTCGCGCGGGTCCTGCGGTCGGCCACCCTCGGACGGTCGGCCACCCTCCGACGGGCGACCCGAGCTGGACAGCTCGCGGCTGGCCTGCTCGGACTCGAGGCCTCGGGCCTCGATCTCGGCCTGCCGCTGGACCTCGGCCGGCTCCTCGATCGGCTTGAAGAAGCCCCGGATCGCGCGGCGGGCGCCACCGACCTGGTTCATCTTCTTGGGCACCGACGCGCCACCGTAGGCCAGCTGGCCGTGGCCGTGCGCGTCCACCGGCCCCAGGGGCTGGTGGACCTCGATGAACTCACCGCTGGGCAGCCGCCGGATGACCCCGGTCTCGATGCCGTGCTCAAGCACCTCGCGGTCGTGCCGCTCGAGGCCGATGCAGATCCGGTAGGTCGCCCAGTAGGCGATGGGGGGCAGCACCAGGAAGCCGATGCGGCCGAACCAGATCATCGCGTTCAGGCTCAGGTCGAACTTGTCGGCGATCAGGTCGTTGCCACCGGAGATCCACAGCACGACGTAGGCGGTGACGGCCATCGCCCCGAGCGAGGTCCGCACCGGGACGTCGCGCGGACGCTGCAGCAGGTGGTGGCTGGCGGTGTCCTTGGTGAGCACGCGCTCGAGGACCGGGTAGAGCGCCAGTGCACCGAACATCAGGCCCGGGAGGCCGAGGGCGCCCCAGAAGACCGGCGGGATGTGGTAGCCCCAGAGGACGATCTCCCACGGCGGGAAGATGCGGGCACCGCCGTCGACGAAGCCGATGTACCAGTCGGGCTGCGACCCCGCCGTCACCTGCGCGGGGTTGTAGGGACCCAGCAGCCAGATCGGGTTGATCTGCACCAGGCCACCGAGCGCTGCGCACAGCCCGACCACGATGAACAGCAGGCCCGTCGCCTTGGCCGCGAAGGTCGGGAACAGCCGGTTGCCGACGACGTTGTGCTCGGTCCGCCCGGCCCCGGGGAACTGGGTGTGCTTCTGCTTGACCAGGATCAGCAGGTGCAGCGCGATCAGGCCCAGCAGGATCGCCGGGATGATCAGCACGTGCAGGATGTACAGCCGGCCGATGATCACCTCGCCGGGGAAGTCACCACCGAAGACGGTGAAGTACACCCAGGTCCCGATCACCGGGATCGACAGGAAGACGGCGGAGAAGATGCGCAGCCCGCCGCCGGAGAGCAGGTCGTCCGGGAGCGTGTAGCCGGCGAAGCCCTCGAGCATGGCCAGCACCAGCAGGGTGACGCCGATGAACCAGTTCGTCTCCCGCGGCCGGCGGAACGCGCCGGTGAAGAAGATGCGCAGCAGGTGCACGACGATCGAGGCCACGAACAGCAGCGCGGCCCAGTGGTGCATCTGCCGGATCAGCAGGCCACCGCGGACGTCGAAGGAGATGTTCAGCGTCGACTCGTAGGCCGCCGACATCTCGATGCCGCGCAGCGGGGCGTACGTGCCGTCGTAGATGACCTCCTTCATGGAGGCGTCGTAGAAGAACGTCAGCCAGGTCCCGGAGAGCAGCAGGACGATGAAGGAGTAGAGCGCGATCTCGCCGAGGAGGAACGACCAGTGGTCGGGGAAGACCTTGTTGAGCGTCCGCCGGAGCGGGCCGGCCACGATCAGCCGGTCGTCGACCTCGAAGGCCGCCTTGCCGGCCAGCGAGGTCGGCTGACCGACCCGCGGACCGGGCACGGTGTTGGTCGCCATCAGCCGAGCCTCCCCATGTTCCAGAACGACGGTCCGACGGGCTCCGGGAAGTCCCCGCGCGCGACGAAGTAACCCTCATCATCCACGGTAATCGGGAGTTGGGGGAGCGGGCGGGTGGCCGGCCCGAAGACCGGCTTGGCGCCGTCCGTCACGTCGAACTGCGACTGGTGGCAGGGGCACAGGATCCGGCTGGTCTCCTGCTCGTACAGCGACACCGGGCAGCCGGCGTGCGTGCAGACCTTGGAGTAGGCGACGTAGTCCCCGTAGCCGAAGTCCTCCCGGCCGGCCGGGATCCGCAGCTCTGAGAGCTGCTCCGGGCGCAACCGGATCAGCATGACGGCGCCGTCGTAGGCCTTGTTGCCACCCGGCACCGCCGGGAAGACGGTGGCCAGCGAACCGGCGACCTGGTCACCCGGCCGGACCGGCGTGCCGTCGTCACGCAGGAGCCGCAGCCCGTCGGCCCAGGGCGTGGTGCCGAGCGGGTTGCCCTTGTTCGGGTTCTTGATGAACCCGCCCAGCAGGGACAGCAGCATGGCGCCGAAGGCCAGCCCCAGCAGTCCGAGGGTCCCTGCCAGCAGCTTGCGGCGAGGGAGCCCGGAGCTGTCCAGCCCGCCCATCAGCGTGGCGCCGGTGGTCACCCGGTCGAAGTGCGACCCGTCGTGCTTGTCCTGCACGGCCGTCTCGTGCGGCAGCAGCTTCTTGACGTAGAGCACCAGGCCGATGCCGATCGAGATCATCGACAGCCCGAACAGCGCGCCGAGCAACGGGGTGTACAGCGCGCTCCAGGTGCTGGAGCCGGTCGACCAGGCCCAGCTGGGCAGGAACCAGCCGGAGCCGGCGTAGACGACGACGAACGCCACCGCGAACAGCGCGGCGAGGGCGAACCACAACGTCACCTGGCGGGTGTTCCGCTTGTCCAGCGGCGACCCGGGCGGGGCGACGGGCTCGACGTGCAGGACCTCGACGCCGTCGTACCGGGCACCCAGCCGGTCGAGCTCGGTGCGGTCCATCGCGGCCAGCTGCTCGGGGCCGTAGTCGTCGTCCGGACCGCCGTGCAGCTGGCCGGGCTCGTCCGCGCCGCCGGCCGAGCCGGGGCGGGAGTGGTCGGTGGTGCTCACGCCTTGGTCCCCATCCAGAAGATCCCGAAGAGCAGGGCGCCGACGCCGACGACCCAGATGACCAGACCCTCGGCCACCGGGCCGACCCGGCCGATGCCGGCGCCACCGGGGTCTGCCTGGGCCTTCAGGGTCTGCACGTAGTTGATGATCGAGCGCTTCTCGTCCGGGGTGAGCTGGTTGTCCCCGAAGACGGGCATGTTCTCCGGCCCGGACAGCATCGCCGAGTAGATGACCATGTCACTGGCCTCCTCCAGCGAGGGTGCGCGCTTCCCGGAGGAGAGCGCCCCGCCCTTGCCGGCGAAGTTGTGGCACTGGGCGCAGTTGAGCCGGAACAGCTCGCCGCCCTCGGCCAGGTCGCCGGCGCGGAGGTCACCCGAGGGCAGGGTCGGACCGCCGCCGTTCTCCTGGATGTAGGCCATCAGCTGGTCGATCTCCTCCTCGGAGAAGATCGGCGGGCGCTCGGGGGCCTGTGCCTCCTGGCGGACCAGCGGCATGCGCCCGGTGTGCACCTGGAAGTAGACGGCGGCCTCGCCGACCCCGATGAGCGAGGGGCCGCGGCCCTCGATGCCCTGCAGGTTCGAACCGTGGCAGGTGATGCAGCTGCGCGTGTAGAGCTCGCGGCCGGCCTCGACGGCGTTCGACGGGTTGCCCGTCGAGTCGTCGGCGGCGCTGGCCCCCGGGGCGAGGGCGGAGTAGCCCACCCCGGTCAGCACGAGCGCGGCCATCAGACCGGCGACGTTGGCCAGCCGGCGGTGCTGCTTGGAGCGGCGCCGGTCCCGCGCCGCGGCGGCCGGGGTGCCGGCCGCCGGACGACGGCGGAACAGCCCGCGGCGACCGCCCTCGGGAGGAGTGACGGAGGAGGCGTTCGGTGTGGACACCCGGTTCCCTACTTGATCAGGTAGATCGTGATGAAGAGACCGACCCACACGACGTCGACGAAGTGCCAGTAGTAGGACACCACGATCGCCGAGGTCGCCTGGGCAGGCGTGAAACGGCCCATGGCGGACCGGATGAGCACGAAGACGAAGGCGACGAGGCCACCGATGACGTGCAACGCGTGGAAGCCGGTGGTCAGGTAGAAGACCGAGCCGTACGTCGAGGACGCGATCGTCGTCTCGTGGTTCACGATCAGGTTGCGGTACTCGTTCGCCTGACCGAGCACGAAGGTGAGGCCCATCGCGAAGGTGATGGTGAACCAGCGCCGCAGCCCGTAGACGTTGCCGATCTCCGCGGCGAACACGCCGTACTGACAGGTGACCGAGGACAGCACCAGGATCAGCGTGAAGACCAGCGCGTACGGGACGTCGAGCTCGGTGGGCTCCGGCGGCCATCCACCGGTGGCCCGCGCGCGCGAGGTGAAGTACATGGCGAACAGTCCGGCGAAGAACATCAGCTCGCTGGCGAGCCAGACGATCGTGCCGACGCTGACCATGTTCGGTCGGGTCAGGGAGTGCACCCGCGAGGTGTCGAAGGTGCTGCTCGCCACGGGGGCCGTTGTCACGGGGTCATCATGGCATCGGAACAGGTTGCACACGACGTGGGGTGGGTGCGCCTGGCGCGTTCCCGGGGAGGGGCTGGCACCGGGTGCCGCGCGGCGCGGTGAGCCGGGCTCCTCGTGCGCTTCGTCCCTGGCACTAGGCTCCCCCGGGTGAGCCCTGACGCCGCACCGGCCACCGTGCTGGTCTTCAGCCAGCGGGCCGAGGTCCGCGCCGCCGTCCGCACCGCGCTGGGCCGCTCGCCGGCGCCGGACGTGGGACCCCTCACGTACGTGGAGTGTGCCACCGGTGACGAGGTCGTCGCCGCGGTCGACGGCGGCGGGGTCGATCTCTGCCTGCTCGACGGCGAGGCCCAGCCCACCGGCGGCATGGGCATCGCCCGTCAGCTGAAGCACGAGATCGCCGACTGCCCCGCGCTCGTCGTGCTGATCGCCCGCCAGGCCGACCGCTGGCTCGCGCACTGGTCGCTGGCCGACGGCACGCTGGCCTACCCCGTCGACCCGCTCGTCGCGGCCGACGTGGTGGCGGCGCTGCTGCGCGAGCGACTCGCGCAGCGTCCCGCCGTCCGCCGCTGACCGGCCGCGTGGTCGAGGTGGGAGCCGCCGCCGGCCCGACGTGGCCGGGTCTGCTCACCCGGCTCCTCCGGAGCGAGGACCTGACGGCCGACGACACCCGCTGGGCGATGCGCCAGGTGATGACGGGGGAGGCCAGCCCCACCCAGGTGGCCGGGTTCCTCGTCGCGTTGCGGGCCAAGGGCGAGTCACCGGAGGAGGTCGCCGGACTGGCCGCCACGATGGTCGACCTCGCCACCCCGGTGACCCTGCCGGTCGACTGCGTCGACATCGTGGGCACCGGCGGGGACGGCGCCCAGACGGTGAACATCTCGACGATGGCCGCTGTGGTGACGGCCGCGGCCGGTGCGCCGGTGGCCAAGCACGGCAACCGCGCGGCGTCGTCCAAGTCGGGCACCGCGGACGTGCTCGAGGCGCTCGGCGTCGTCATCGACCTGCCGGCGCCCGCCGTGGCGCGCTGCGTGCGGGAGGCGGGCATCGGCTTCTTCTTCGCGCCGGTCTTCCACCCCGGTTTCCGGCATGCCGCCGTCCCGCGCCGGGAGCTCGGGATCGGCACGGTCTTCAACTTCCTCGGGCCGCTGACCAACCCGGCCCGCCCGGTGGCGGCCGCGATCGGCTGCGCCGACGCCCGGATGGCGCCGGTCCTCGCCGAGGTGCTGGCCCGGCGGGGCACCCGGGCACTGGTGTTCCGGGGCGATGACGGCCTGGACGAGCTGACCACGACCACGACGTCGGCGGTGTGGGTCGTCCGCGACGGTGAGGTGGTCGCCGAGCGACTGGACCCGACGGCGCTCGGGCTGCCGCTCTCGGCACCGGGGGCGTTGCGCGGCGGCGGCCCGGACGTCAACGCCGAGGTGGTGCGCCGGCTGGTGGCCGGGGACCACGGGCCGGTGCGCGACGCGGTCCTGCTGAACGCCGCGGCGGCGCTGGCCGCCTTCGACCCGCGGGGTGCCCGGCTGCACGACGCCCTGGCCGGTGGGCTGGAGCGGGCCGCGGCGGCGGTCGACGACGGCCGGGCCTCCGCCAAGCTCGACGAGTGGGTCCAGGTCAGCCGCGCAGCGCGAGCCGCCGCCACCTGACGAAGGGCCGTCACCCTGACGGCCCTGCTGCAGGGGCCCGCCGCGAGCCTGCGAGCGGTGGGGGCAGCGGGGTCCTTCTTCAGTCGGCGTGCTCGAAGCCGATCGAGAAGGCCGCTTCGAGGTCGTGCCGCGAGTACGCCCGGAAGGCGACGTGGGTGGCGGTGTCCAGGACACCGGGCACCTTGTTGATCTGGCCGGCGACCACGGTGGCGATGTCGTCGAACTCGTGCACCCGGACGAGGGCGACCAGGTCGACGTCCCCGGCGACCGAGTAGACCTCGCTGACCCCGGAGAGGGCCGCGACGGCCTCGGCGACCTCGCCGATCGAGTCGGTGGCGGCATCGATCATCACGATGGCGGTGATCACGCCGGGGATGCTAGCCCGGTGGCCACCCGGCCGCGCCGCGCCGCGGCCCGCCCGCTCCCGCGGCCCCCGCCGGCCCGCGCGGCCCGCTGCCCGGGGGTGACCCGGTCCGGCTGGGCCCGGGTGCTCAGCGACCGGTTGTCGGCGAAGGGGTCGCGCTCGGCCCGGCCGGCGTCGACCCGGGCCAGGAAGTCGCTGTACTGCCCGGTGCCCGGGGTGCGACTGGCCAGGGTGCCGGTGACGTCGACGAGCCGGGTGCCCGGCTTCTCCATCCACCGCAGCACCAGCTCGGTCTCGTCGACCGAGGCCGCGAGCTCGCCGTCCGGGCCGACCGGGGTCTCGGCGGTGGCCCGGAGGTCGGCCAGGTGGCCCCGGACGGAGCGGCCGCGCTCGGCCACCCCGGCCGCGACCAGCCGCCCCCGGCGCACCACCGACAGCTGCCAGCCACCGCCACCGTCGGGCCGGGCGATCACGAACTCGGGGACCGTCGCCAGCGACTCCAGCCGCTGCCGTCGGCGCACCGCCCGCACCAGGACGGCGACCCGGTCGCGGAGCACTGCCGCGTCCTCGTACCGGCCCTCACCGGCCAGCCGCTCGACCCGGTCCAGAAGGGGGGCGACCAGGTCGTGGGGGTCGCAGGCGACGGCTGCGGCGAAGACCGCGGCGATCGGGGCGTAGTCCTCCCGGCTCTGCGCGCCGGTGCACGGCGCCCCGCAGCGGCCCATCCCCGCCAGCGCGCAGGCGGTGCCCAGCACGGTCAGCGACAGCCGTGTCGTGCACTGCCGCAGCGGCAGGGACTCGTGGACGGCGGCGACCGCGGCGTCGGCGGCCCGCCGGTCGGGGAACGGGCCGAGGAACACCCCGGCGCCGGGCCGGACGCGCCGGACGACCGACAGCCGCGGGAAGACCTCGTCGGTCAGCCGGATCCACAGGGCGCGCTCGGGGAACCGCGACCGGCGGTTGTAGCGGGGCTTGTGCTCGGCGATGAGCCGCAGCTCCCGGACCGCGGCCTCCAGGTCGTGGGCGCAGGGCAGTGCCTCGATCCGCTCGGCCAGCGCGATCATCTCGGTCATCCGGCTGCGCTGCTCCCCGGCGGAGAAGTAGCTGCGGACCCGCGTGCGCAGGTCGTTGGACGTGCCGACGTAGAGCGGTTCGTCGCGCGGCCCGCGGAAGAGGTAGACACCCGGTCCGGAGGGGACGTGCTCGGCCAGGTGCCGCTTGCGCCGCCGCTGCGGGTCGACCTGGCGGGTCAGCCCGGTCAGCTCCTCCAGCGAGGTGACGCCCAGCGGGCCGAGCCGCTCGAACAGCCCGTGCAGCACGTCGACGGTGGCCCGGGCGTCGTCCAGGGCGCGGTGGCAGGGCTGGGTCGAGGTCGAGAAGAAGGGCGCGAGGGTACCGAGCTTGCAGTTGGGGACCTCGTCGCGGGTGAGCAGCCGGCGGGCCAGGACGGCGGTGTCGACCGAGGCGGACATGGGCCAGGGCGTGCCCGTCTCCTCGCACGCGGCGCGCAGGAAGCCGAGGTCGAAGGGAGCGTTGTGGGCGACGAGCACGGTGCCCCGGGCGAACTCCAGGAAGGCCGGCAGGACCGAGTCGATGCGCGGAGCGGCGGCCACCATCATCGAGGTGATGCCGGTCAGCACGCTGATGTAGGGCGGGATCTCCCGGCCCGGGTCCACCAGGGTCTGGAACTCGCCCAGCACCTGCCCGCCGCGGACCTTCACCGCGCCGATCTCGGTGATGGCGCTGTCCTTGGGTGAACCGCCGGTGGTCTCGAGGTCGACCACGACGAAGGTGACCTCGGCCAGCGGTGTCCCGATGTCGTCGATCGTCGCCTGGAGGTAGCGCGGCCGTTCCGGTGGCGGTGCGGGGAGTGCCACCTGCCGCCAGGCCGGCGGGGCCCCCTCGGTGGCGGCCGGCGGGAACGGCGGTGGAACGGGGTGGGACGGCACGCAGCGGACGCTAGGTCGGGGGTCCGACAGTCCCCGGGAGGCCACGCCGGTCCACCGTCGTCGCCCGGCGTGGCGAGCGCACCGTCCCGGGGGCGTGCCGCACCGGGCCGGTGCCGACGCCGCGGGCCGGTCGGGCAGAACTGTCGGGGGGTCCTCCTAACGTCCGCGGTGTCGGACGTGGACACAGAGAAGGAGAGCCGCCGTGCTCATCGACTGCGACACCTGCACCGTCCGGGGTCAGGGCTGCGACGACTGCGTCGTCACCGTCCTGCTGGGGGCGCCACCCGGCTGGCGGGGGAGCGACCCCACCGTCGTGCCGCTGAGCCGGCGGAGCGCCCTGGGCCCCGCTCCCGTGAGCCGCCCGGCCGTCGCGGCGGCCGCTCTGGACGCGGAGTCGCCCGTCGCGCACGGTGGCGGCAGGCCTGCATCGGGTGACGCGCCCGGTGGTGCGACGGCCGGGTGTGACGTCGCTCGCATTGACACCACCGCAGACGACCCGTGGAGCGTCATCGAGCTCGACGAGGTCGAGCGTCGTGCGGTCCAGGCTTTGGCAGACTTCGGCCTGGTCCCGCCGTTGCGTCATCAGGATGCGTCCACGCCCGGCGGCCGTCACGTGAGCTGACAAATCCCACGCCTGCGATTTGGCAGCTCTGACCCGTACTCCGAGGTTTGACAGGGCTTCATCTCGATCCGGTCACGGCCGTAGGTTCGTCGTGTCTGAGAGGGACCTAGTCACCACAGAGGGTGACCCCGACCGGACACCGCCGACCCACCAGGACCCCTCGGGACCGGGTGGACCGGGAGCCCACCCCAGTGCCGAGGTGAGTTCTCACCAGCTCGGGGAACGGGGCTCCGCGCCGGCGACGGCGCGCACCGACCAGGCGTACTCCGCCCGGACCCGTCCGCTGACCTGGTAGGCGGTCCGAGTGGAAACGGAGTGCCGCTGCCCGTGGCGAGTCCTCAGTCCGGTGTCCTGCCCGCGCTGCGTGGGTTCGCCTCGGCGCCCGCCGGCCCCCGCCGTGCCCGCGGCCTCGGGCGGCTCGTCACCGGGCTCCTGCTGACTGTGGCCGCGAGCGGGACGTTGACCGCACTGCCGGGCAGCGCCTCAGCCGCACCGGCCGTCTCCCACGCCGCGACCGCGGACGAGGCCACCGCGCTCGTCGCCGACGCCAACCGCGACCTCGAGGCCGTCACCGAGCAGATCAACGAGGCGCAGGACACCCTGCGCCAGCAGCAGGCCGCCGCCGACGCCGCCGCGCAGGCCGTCCTCGACGCCCAGGCCCAGCTGGCCGCGCTCGACGCCCAGATGCGTCAGGTCGCCCGGAGCGCCTTCACCGGCGAGAACCTCTCCCGCTTCAACGCACTCATGACCAGCGGCTCGGCGGAGGAGTTCCTCTCCCAGGTCACCACGCTGGACGCGATCGCCGGCCACACCAGTGACGTGCTCACCCAGGTGGGCGCGGCGGCCCAGGCCGCCCAGCAGGCCAAGGCCGACGCCGACGCGGCGGCCGCCGCGGCCCGGCAGACCCTCGACGACGTCACCGCGAAGAAGGCGGACCTGACGTCCGAGGCCGCCGACTACCAGGCGCAGTACGACGCGCTGAGCGTCGTGCAGCAGCGGGCGGTCGTCGCCGAGACCGCCGGCCCGGTGCTCGAGCCGCCCGCCGCGGTCGTCGCGTCCAGCGACGCGGCCCAGGTCGCCGTCGACACCGCGATGGCCCAGCTGGGCGATCCCTACGTCTGGGCCGCGGCCGGTCCCGACGCCTTCGACTGCTCGGGCCTGACCCAGTACGCCTACGCGGCGGCCGGGGTGAGCCTGCCGCACTCCAGCGCCCGCCAGTCGACGATGGGCACCGCCGTGTCCCGGGCCGGCCTGCAGCCCGGTGACCTGGTCTTCTTCTACAGCCCGGTCAGCCATGTGGGCATGTACATCGGCAACGGCCAGATGGTGCACGCCTCGACCTCCGGCCAGCCGGTGATCGTCTCGACCGTGGACATGAAGGGCTACGTGGGCGCCCGCCGTCTCGTCGGCTGAGGCGGGCAGCACGCGCGCAGGGCCGCTGCCCGGGCCCCCGCCCGGCACAGGGCGCCTGCCTAAGCTCGCCGTCGTGCACGCGCAGACCCCCTCGAGCCGGCCCGCGTGAGCACCGCGCAGCTGCCGGTCCCCGCCGGGCACGGCACGCGCCGGCTGGCGCTGGCGGTGGCCGTCGTGCTCGGCCTGGCGCTCGCGGTGGTCATCGCCGTCGTCACCCCGTGGGACCTGCTGCCCGCCCCGGCGGGTGGCCGCACGCCGGTGGATCCGTCGGCGGCCTTCACCCCGGCACAGATCGCCCGCGCCGAGGACTTCGCCGCCGCGCTGCGCCCCGCGTCGCTGGCGTCGCTGGTGCTGGGGCTCGCCGTCTCGGCCGTCTTCGGCCTGACCCGCGCCGGGGCGGCCACCGCACGCGCGGTCGCCCGCCCGCTGGGCGGTGGCTGGGGGTGGCAGGTGCTGCTGGGCACCCTCGCCATCCTGGTGGTCGGTCGGCTGGTCACCCTGCCCCTGGCCGCGTACGGGGAGATGGTCCGGCACCGCTACGGCCTGTCCACCCGGAGTTGGGGGCTGTGGGCCCGCGACGTCGCCACCTCCACCGCCATCGACGCCGGCCTGACCGCGGTGGGCCTGCTGGTGCTGGTCGCGCTGGCCCGGCGCGCGCCCCGCAGCTGGTGGGCGTGGGCCGGCGGGGCGGCGGCGGCGCTGGTCGTGGTCGGCTCCTTCCTCTACCCGCTGCTCATCGAGCCGGCGTTCAACCGGTTCGACCCGATGCCCGCGTCGCCGCTGCGCACCGAGCTGTTCGCCCTCGCCGACCGCAGCGGCACCCCGGTGCAGGACGTGCTGGTGGCCGACGCGAGCCGGCGCACCACGGCGCTCAACGCCTACGTCTCCGGGTTCGGCTCCACCCGGCGGATCGTCGTCTACGACACGGTGCTCGACCAGCTCTCCGACGCCGAGATCGAGTCGATCGTCGGTCACGAGCTCGGCCACGTGGCCACCGACGACGTCCTCACCGGCACGCTGATCGGCGCGCTGGGTGCCGGCGCCGGCGTCGCGCTGCTGGGCTGGCTGCTCGGCGCTCCACCGCTGCTGCGCCGGGCGGGCGCCACCGGACCCGGCGACGGCCAGGTGGTCGGCCTGCTGCTCCTGCTGGTGGCGGTGGGCACGCTCGTGTCCACGCCGCTGCAGAACCTGGTGTCCCGGCACGTCGAGGCGCGGGCCGACCTGCACGCCCTCGACCTCACCGACGACCCGGCGTCCTTCGTCGCGGTGCAGGAGGCGCTCGGCGTGGCGAACCTGAACGACCCCGACCCGCCGGCGGTCTGGCAGTGGGTGTTCGGCTCGCACCCCACCGTCGCCCAGCGGGTCGCCTTCGCCGGCGACTGGGTGAAGGAGCACGGCGGGTGAGCCGCACGCTCGTCGTCACCAACGACTTCCCGCCCCGGCAGGGTGGCATCCAGACCTTCGTGGCCGCCCTGCTGGCGACCCGGCCGCCGGAGTCGCTGGTCGTGCTCGCCTCGGACCACCCGGGGGCGGCCGAGCACGACGCCGCCCTGCCCTACGAGGTGGTCCGCGCCCCGACCGGGATGCTGCTGCCCACCCGCGCGGCCGCCCGCACCGCCGCCCGGCTGGTCCGCGAGCACGGCTGCCGGACCGTCTTCTTCGGCGCCGCGGCACCCCTTGGGGCGCTCGCGCCCGGCCTGCGCCGTGCCGGGGTGGACCGACTGGTGGGGGCCACCCATGGGCACGAGACCGGCTGGGTCGCCCTCCCTGGCGGGCGGCAGGCGCTGCAGCGCATCGCCGGTGGGCTCGACGTGCTGACCTACATCAGCCAGTACACGCACAGCCGCCTCGCGCCGGCCCTGGCCGACCGGACCGAGCTGGTCCAGCTCTCCCCGGGCGTGGACGTCGACCGGTTCACCCCGGCGGCCGACGGCGGCCCGGTGCGGGAGCGCCACGGCCTCGGGGACGCGCCGGTCGTCGTCTGCGTCTCCCGGCTGGTGCCGCGCAAGGGGCAGGACACGCTGGTCCGCGGCTGGTCGCAGGTCCTCGCCCGGCACCCGCGGGCCCGGCTGCTGCTGGTCGGCGGCGGCCCGTCCGAGGCCTTCCTGCGGAAGGCGGTCCAGGCCCGGGGGCTCGGCGGCTCCGTCGTCCTCACCGGTGGCGTGGCCCCCGAGCGGCTGCCCGAGCACTACGCGGCCGGGGACGTGTTCGCCATGCCCTGCCGGACCCGGCGGGCGGGGCTGGACGTCGAGGGCCTCGGCATGGTGTTCCTCGAGGCGGCCGCCTGCGGGCTGCCGGTGGTCGCCGGCACCTCCGGCGGCGCCCCGGAGACCGTCGTGGAGGGCGTCACCGGGCACGTCGTCGACCCGCGGTCGCCGTCCGCCGTCGCGACCGTGCTGGCCGACCTGCTCGACGACCCGGCCCGCGCCCGCGCGATGGGCGCCGCGGGCCGCAGCTGGGTCGAGCAGCGCTGGTCCTGGACGACGATCGCCGGGACCTTCGCGCAGCTGCTGGAGCCCTGACGGGCCGCTGCTACCGCTGGTAGAGGGCCTCCACCTCGTCGCCGTACTCCTTCATCACCACACCGCGCTTGAGCTTGAGGCTCGGGGTCAGCGTGCCGTTCTCCTCGGTGAAGTCGACCCCGAGCACCCGGTACTTCCTGATCGCCTCGGCGTGGGAGACCGCCTTGTTGGCCTCGGCGACGGCGTTGTCCAGCTCGGCGCGCAGGTCCGCGTCGTCCCGCAGCTGCTCGGGGGTGAGCTGCTCGTCCTTGCCCCTGCTCCTCAGCCAGGCCGGCAGCGCCTCGACGTCGAGCGTCACCAGCGCGCCGATGAACGGCCGCTGGTCGCCGACGACGATGCACTGGCTGACCAGCTTGTGGGCGCGCAACCGGTCCTCCAGCACCGCGGGGGCGACGTTCTTGCCGCCGGCGGTCACCAGGATCTCCTTCTTGCGCCCGGTGATCCGCAGGAAGCCCTGGGCGTCGAGCTCACCGATGTCGCCGGTGTGGAACCACCGGTCGGCGTCGATCGCCTCGCGGGTGGCCGCCTCGTTCCGCCAGTAGCCGCGCATCACGACGCCGCCGCGGAGCAGCACCTCGCCGTCGTCGGCGATGGCGGCGTCCACGCCGGGCAGCGGCCGCCCGACGGTGCCGATCCGGAGGGCCGCGTCGTGGTTGACCGCGGCGGCGGCGGTGGTCTCGGTCAGGCCGTAGCCCTCGAAGACGGTGACCCCGATGCCGCGGAAGAAGTGGCCGAGCCGCTCACCCAGCGGCGCGCCACCGGAGATCGCGCCCTTGCAGCGGCCGCCGATGGCGGTCCGCAGCTTGCCGTAGACCAGCTTGTCGAACAGCGCGTGCTGGGCGCGCAGCAGCAGGCCCGGGCCGCCGGTGTCCTGGGCGCGGGACCAGTCGACGGCGACCTGCGCGGCCCGGTCGAAGACCTTCCCCTTGCCGCCCTCGTCGGCGCTGGCCTTGGCGCTGTTGTAGACCTTCTCGAACACCCGCGGCACGGCGAGCAGGAACGTGGGCTGGAACCGACCGAGGTCGCCGAGCAGGTCCTTCACGTCGGGGGTGTGCCCGAGCACGACCCGGTTCTGCAGGGCCCCGATCTCCAGCACGCGGGCGAGCACGTGCGCCAGCGGGATGAACAGCAGCAGCGAGGCGTCGGCGTTGAGGTGGTCGCGCAGCAGGCTGATGCCGTTGCGGATCTCGAACAGGAAGTTGGCGTGGGTGAGCTCGCAGCCCTTCGGCCGGCCCGTCGTCCCGCTGGTGTAGATCAGCGTCGCCAGGCTGGCCGAGGTCAGCGTCGCCCGCCGGGCGGTCAGCACGTCGTCGGGCACGTCGGCGCCGGTGGTGCTGAGGGTCTCCAGCGCGCCGTCCTCGATGACCCACACCGATCCCAGTTCCGGTGCCTCGTCGCGCACCGAGTCGACCGCGGCGGCGTGCTCGGCGGTCTCGACGACCAGCGCCCGGGCGCCGGAGTCGGACAGGATCCAGGCGATCTGGTCGGGGCTGGAGGTCTCGTACACCGGCACGACGACGGCGCCGGCGGTCCAGATGGCGAAGTCCAGGACGGTCCACTCGTACCGGGTCTTGGCCAGCAGGCCGACCCGGTCGCCCGGCTCCACGCCCGCGGCGACCAGCCCCTTGGCGACGCCGGACACCTGCCGGGCGAACTCGGCGTAGGTGACGTCCTCCCAGCGACCGTTGCGCTGGACGCGCAGCCCGACGGCGTCGGGGTGCTCGGCCGCGTTGAGCGCGACCATGTCCGTCAGGGCGTCGTCGGGCCCCACGGTGGCGGTGGGGGGAACGCTCAGCTCGCGCACGCCGGTCCTCTCTGCGCGCCCTGCCCGAGGCGCCGTCGCCTCCGGCCCGGACGGGGGTCGGTCCGCCAATCTAGCGCGCTCGGGCGACGGGGCAGCAGGCCAGCGCCCACCCGGGCGGGGCAGCCGCCCCACGCTCCGGCCGGGGCGGGGGTGGGCAGCGACTACCCTCCCGCCCATGGCCGACCAGTCCACCCAGTCGATCGTCATCGACGCGCCTGCGGCCGCGGTCATGGCCGTCATCGCCGACTTCCCCGCCTATCCCAGCTGGGTCTCGGCGGCCAAGCAGGTCGAGGTGCTCGAGCCAGGGCCCGACGGGCGGGCCCGCCGGGTGCACTTCGTGCTGGACGCCGGTGCGGTGAAGGACGACTACGTCCTGGACTACACCTGGGACGGCGACCGCCGGGTGGACTGGACGCTCGTCCGGGGCCAGATGCAGAAGAAGCAGGACGGCTCCTACGTCCTGGCCGAGTCCGCCGGTTCCACCACCGTCACCTACACGATCGCCATCGACCTGACGATCCCCATGCTCGGGCTCATCAAGCGCAAGGCGGAGAAGGTCATCCTCGACACCGCGCTCAAGGAGCTCAAGAAGCGCGTCGAGGTCTGAGCCGCGTGCAGATCCTCCTCGTCACCGGCCCCGGCGGCGCCGGCAGCTCGACGGTGGCGGCCGCCACCGCGCTGCGGCTGGTCGGCGCCGGCTCCCGCTGCGTGCTGCTCACCCCGCGCCCGCCGCGCGTCGACCTCGCCGACGCCGTGCGGGTGGACGTCGTCGGCGCCCAGCCCGCGCTCGAGCAGCTGTGGGCCCGGCACGCCGCAGCGCTGGCCGGCGCGGTGCCGATGGTGACCGTCCCCCCGGCGACGTCCGTCGTCCCGGTGCCCGGGGTGGTGGAGTTCGCGCTGCTGGCCGCGCTGGGGGGGCACGCCCGCAGCGGGGACGTCGACGTCGTCGTCCTGGACGCCGGTCCGGCGCCGGCCGCCACCGCCCTGCTCGCGCTGCCCGGTGCGCTGCGCTGGTGGCTCGGGCAGGCCGCGCCCACCCGGCTGCGGGTGCTCGCGACGCTCCGCGCGGCCGCGACGCCGGGTCGACCCGGGGTGGCCGCCGGACTTCTGGCCGGGGCGGCCGGCGTGGAGGAGCTGCTGGACGCCGCGCCGCTCACCGACCCGGCCGCGACGGCCGTCCACCTGGTGGTGCCGCCCACCGCGGACGCCGCGGACACCGTGCAGGACACGGCCACCGTGCTGGGCGTCCTCGGGCAGCGGATCGCCTCGGTCACCGTCTGCCGGGTGCTGCCGGCGGGGTCAGGGGGGTGGTGGGCGCAGCGGGCCGCCGTGCAGGCAGCGGCGCTGCGCCGGGTGTGTGAGCTCACCGGCCCGGTGCGCGAGGTCGCCGAGCAGGCCGTCGCGCCCGCGTCGGTCGCCGACCTGCAGCGGCTGGACGCCGCCGTCCCCGAGGCCGTCGTCCAGCCGACCGCCCCGGCCGCGCCGCGCCGGGCGGACGGCGGGTGGGTGCTCGACCTCCCGCTGCCCTTCGTCCGGCGCGGGCAGGTGGAGCTGACCCGCTGGGACGACGACCTGGTGGTGACCGCCGCCGGCGTGCGCCGCTCGTTGCCGCTGGACGCACTGCTGCGCCGCTGCACCGTCGCCGGGGGCTCGCTGACCGACCCCGGGACGGCCGCCGCGACGCTCCGGGTGCGGTTCACCCCCGACCCGGCCCAGTGGCCGGCCGGACTGCTCGACGCCCAGGGGAGCCGACGATGACGACACCAGGCCCGGACTGGGTCGAGCAGGCCCGCCGGTTCGCCGCCGGGCTGGCCGCGGAGCACGCGGGCGGCGCCGGCCTGTCCGACGTCCTCGGCGACCTGATCGGCGGGCGCAGCGCACCCGGCGACGCCACCGGGCGCGGCACCGAGTGCCGGTCCTGCCCGCTGTGCGCCGGGCTGGCCGCGCTGCGCGGACACCGGCCCGACCTGCTGGAGGCGCTGGCGGACGTGCTGACCAGCGCCGCCACGGCGCTGCGCAGCACCGCGCGCCCGACCCCGGAC
>NZ_SJEX01000055.1 GCF_005930495.1 Modestobacter excelsi
GCGCTGGTCCGGGCGGGGTCAGGGCTGGTCATGACGTGTCCCCTCAGTACGCCGAGGCGTTGTCGACGTGGAAGTTGTAGAGGCTGCGGGCCGAGCCGAAGCGCCTGAAGCCGGCAGGGTCGGCGTCCATCCCGGCGGAGGTGAGGAGCCCGGTCAGCTCGGCGAGGTGCTCGGCGCGCATCTCCTTCTCCACGCAGTCGGCCCCGAGCGACTTCACGGTCCCCTGCACGTAGATGCGGGTCTCGTACAGGGAGTCCCCGAGGGCGTCCCCGGCGTTCCCGCACACCACCAGTCGGCCGGCCTGGCCCATGAACGCGCTCATGTGCCCGACGTCGCCGCCGACGACGATGTCCACGCCCTTCATCGAGATCCCGCATCGTGCTGCGGCCGATCCCTCGACCACCAGCAACCCGCCGTGCGCGGTCGCGCCGGCCGACTGCGAGGCGTTGCCCCGCACCCGGACGGTGCCGCTCATCATGTTCTCGGCGACGCCCACCCCGGCGTTGCCGCTCACGGTCACCGTCGCGGTCTTGTTCATGCCGGCGCAGTAGTAGCCGACGTGGCCGTCGATCTCGACGGTGAGCGGGGCGTCCAGACCGACGGCGATGCTGTGCCGGCCGTCGGGGTGCTGCACCTGCCAGCGCGGTGAGGCGGCCGCGACGTCGGCGGCGTGCAGCGCGCGGTTGAGGGCCCGGACGTCGGAGGTGGCCAGGTCCACGACGGTCGGCTCCGGGCCGATCGGGACCTCGATCAGGACGTCGCTCAGCGCTGCCATGCGTAGACCTCTTCCGGCTCGGGCTCGAAGATGCGGGCGGACTCCACGCCGGGCAGGCCGGCCAGAGCGCGGTACTCCGACGCCATCGCCACCCACTGCGGGGTCTCGGCGACGACGGCGGGCTTGCAGGCGATCGCGTCGCGGACGACGGCGAAGCTGTCCCGGTTGGCCACCAGCAGCGTGTAGAAGCCGTCGAACCGCTCGCACAGCAGCTTCAGCGACTTCTCCAGGTCGTAGCCGGAGGCGAGCTGGGCAGCCACGAACCGGGCACCGACCTCGGAGTCGTTCTCGCTGTCGAAGGTCATCCCGGCGGCGACCAGCTCGCGGCGGATCGTGGCGTGGTTGGCGAAGGAGCCGTTGTGCACCAGGCACTGGTCCGGCCCGACCGAGAACGGGTGGCTCCCTTGCGGGGTGACCGCGGACTCGGTGGCCATCCGGGTGTGCGCCACACCCTGCCAGCCCTGCGCCGCGGCCAGGCCGACCTCGGCGGCCAGCAGCTGCGGGTGGCCGACGCCCTTGAGCACGGCGAGGTCCTCGCCGAACCCGATGACGACGATGCCCGGCAGCGACGCCCGGACCGCGGTGACGAGGGCGTCGACGTCGGTGGGCGCGGAGACCAGGACGGTCTGCCCGGCGTCCACAACGGCCACGTCGATCCCGAGCAGCTCGGCGGCGACCGTCGCCCGCAGCTCCTCGGCCGGCCGTCCGCCGGGCAGCACGGAGACGGTGGCCCAGCCGGGCGGGGACCAGCGGGGATCCCCGTAGACGGCCATCCCGGCGGAGTCCGGTCCGCGCTCGCAGACCTGGCTGAGCATCCCGGTCAGCAGCTCGCCGAGCCGTGGGTACAGCGAGGGCTCCCGGAGGTGGAGCCCGACGATCCCGCACATGTCAGCGGTGTCCTCTCAGCGGATGGGACGGTCGAGGTCAGAACGCGGTCACGTAGCGGTCGACCTCCCAGGGGGTCACCTGCCCGTGCCACTCGAAGAACTCCTCGCGCTTGAGGTCGGCGAAGTAGCTGCAGACGCCGGGGCCGACCGCGTCCAGCGCGCCGCCGACCACCGGGTCGGCCTCCAGCGCCTCCACCGCGTGCAGCAGCGTGGGGGGCAGGGTCGGCCGGTCGGTCGACGACCCAGGGGCCCCCGGGTCGAGGCCGCGCCGGAGGCCGTCCAGCCCGGCGGCCAGGGCAGCGGCGGCCGCCAGGTAGGGGTTGGCCGACCCGTCGCCGCCGCGCAGCTCGACCCGGTGGTGGTCGGGCACCCGCAGGAAGTGGGTGCGGTCGTTGCCGCCGTAGGTCGCCGTCCGGGGGGACCAGGTGGCGCCGGACCGGGTCGAGGTCGCCCCGGTGCGCTTGTAGGAGTTCACCGTCGGGCCGAGCAGCGCCTGCAGCCCGGCGGCGTGCTCGAGCAGCCCGGCGATGAACGAGTAGGCCGTGGCCGACAGGCCCAGGCCGCGGTCGTCGTCCGGGTCGGGGAAGGTCGGCTCGTCGCCGCGCCATAGGGACAGGTGCATGTGCAGCCCGGTGCCGGTGCGGTCGGTGAACGGCTTGGGCATGAAGGTGGCGACCATGCCGCGCTCCTCGGCCATCACCGAGAGCAGGTAGCGCAGGGTCACGACGCGGTCGGCGGTGGTCAGTGCGTCGGCGTAGGCGAAGTTCTGCTCGAACTGGCCGTTGCCGTCCTCGTGGTCGTTGGCGTAGTTGCCCCAGCCGAGGCTGTTGATCGCCTTGGACACCGACGTGAGGTGGTCGTACATCCGGGTCAGGTCCCGGGCGTCGTAGCAGGGACGGCTGGCGACGTCCTTGGCGTCGGCGACCCGCAGACCACCGTCGGGGCCCCGCTGCACCAGGAAGTACTCGACCTCGGCACCGACCTTCATCGTCAGGCCGAGCTCGGCGGCGCGGGCCAGCTGCTCCTTGAGCAGCACGCGCGGCGCGAAGCGCCACGGCCGGCCCTCGACGTGCGGGTCGCAGTGCACGATCGCCAGCCCCGGCCGCAGGAACGGGACCGGCATGTAGGAGCTGGCGTCGGGGACGGCGACGAGGTCGGGGTCCTTGGGCTCCTGGCCCATCGCGCCGACGGCGTAGCCGGCGAAACCCACCCCCGCCGTCTGCAGCTCCTCGACGGCCTCGATCGGCACCAGCTTGGCGCAGGGCTTGCCGGTGAGGTCGACGAACAGCGCGAGGATGAACTGCGTGCCGTCGGCACGGGCGCGGGTGGCCAGGTCCGGCGCGGCGGCCGCGACCGGCGCCGGGACGTCGGCGGCCGGCGCAGGAGCTGCGTCGGGGCGGGCGGCGGTGAGTGACACGGGGGAGACCTCCAGAGCGGGGTTGTTCACCGAGGTGAACCGCTGTCGCATCTGAGTAGACAGGCCGTCTGTTTCCCCGGCGTTTCGGCGCGGTGCGATTCGTGTTGCCGAGCCCCCCGGACGGACGATGCGTGCCCGCGTCCGGGCCGCGACGACGGCCGTCGTGCCTATGCTGCCCGCGTGGAGTCCACCCCGGCCGCGGGGCCGAACGACGAGCCACCCAGCGGGCATCTCGAGGACGTCATCGCCCTCCGGGTGCGGGAGTTCCGACTGGCCAAGGGCATCTCGCTGGCAGAACTGGCCCGGCTCACCGGGATGAGCAAGGCGATGCTGTCCAAGATCGAGAACGCGCACACCTCGTGCAGCCTGTCCAGCCTGGCCCGGCTCGCCGAGGCTCTGCAGGTGCCGGTCACGGCGCTGTTCCGCGGGGTGGACGCCGAGCGCGAGGCCGTCTACACACCCGCCGGGCACGGTGCGCAGATCGTCCGCCGCGGGAGCAACGTGGGCCACCTGTACCAACTGCTGGGCGCACTGCGCGGCGAGCACAAGAGGCTCGAGCCGCTCCTGGTCACCCTCGACGAGGCCAGCGAGGTCTTCCCCCTCTTCCAGCACGCCGGGACCGAGTTCCTCTACATGCTCGAGGGCGTGATGGTGTACGGCCACGGCGAAGCCCGGTACACCATGCGCGTCGGTGACTCGCTGATCTTCGACGGTGAGGGCCCCCACGGTCCGGCCGAACTGCTCGAGACCCCCGTCCAGTTCCTGACCGTCACCGGTTTCGGCCACGTCGTCTGACGAAGGACCCACCTGCCCCACCGCTCGCACGCTCGCGGCGGGACCCTGCAGATGGGCCGAGGAGGCCGGCCCCACGAGCACGGGCCGGCCCCGGTGGTGCAGCTGTGATCAGTCGGGCCTGGCGGCTCCCTGCGACGCGGACCCGGCGACCAGCCGCTCGGCCGAGGCGATCACAGCCTCCGGCGTGGGCCGCGTGCCGGGGGGGTGCGGCCCGCCCTCGAGGTCGTAGGCCGCCTCCGCGTGCTCGGCCAGGTCGATCCCGCCGACCTCCGCCTCCTTCGACACCCGCAGGCCGATCGTCTTGTGCACGGCCAGGGCGAGCAGCAGGGTGACGACGAACGAGTAGCCCAGCACGGCGAGCACCGCGACCGTCTGCACCCCGAGCAGTTCCAGACCGCCGCCGTAGAGCAGCCCGTCGCGTCCGCTTGGCGCCTCTGCCGAACCGAGCAGCCCCACCAGCAGGGTGCCGATGACGCCGCCCACCAGGTGCACGCCGACGACGTCGAGGGCGTCGTCGTAGCCGAACCGGTACTTCAGCGAGATCGCCAGCGGGCAGATGGCGCCGGCGACCGCGCCGACGGCGAGTGCGCCCATCGGGGTGACCGCCCCGCAGGCGGGGGTGATCGCGACGAGGCCGGCGATCAGGCCGGACATGGCGCCCAGCGTGGTCGGGTGGCCGTCCCGCAACCGCTCGACGAGCAGCCAGGCCAGCAGGCCGGCGCAGGCGGCGTTGAAGGTGTTGAGCATGACCACCGAGGAGGCGTTGCCGGCTGCCAGCGCCGAGCCACCGTTGAAGCCGAGCCAGCCGAAGAAGAGGATGCCCGCACCGAGCACCGTGAACGGCAGGTTGTTCGGCTTGGACTGCCGGGGCCAGCCCGACCGCTTGCCGAGGACCAGGACGAGGGCGAGCCCGGCCACGCCGGCGTTGACGTGCACCGCCGTCCCGCCGGCGAAGTCCACCGCCTTCAGGTCGTTGGCGATCCAGCCGCCCACCGTGCTGCCGTCGGCCGAGTCGAAGGCGAACACCCAGTGCGCGACGGGGAGGTAGACGAACACCGACCACAGGCCGGCGAACAGCAGCCACGGGCCGAAGCGCACCCGGTCGGCGACGGCACCGGCGATGAGGGCCGTCGTGATCGTGATGAAGAGGGCCTGGAAGACCGCGACGAGCGCGGGCGGGAGCGGGGCGTCGGGACTGCCGGCGACCAGCTGGCCGAGGCCGAGGTACTCGGTCACGTTCCCCAGCAGGCCGAGGCCGCCGTAGGAGGTCCCGAACACGGCCGAGTAGCCGAAGACGGTCCAGAGGACGCCGACGACGGCGACGGCACCGAACACCATCATGATCATGTTCAGCATGCCGCGCGAGCCCACCATCCCCCCGTAGAAGAGGGCGAGGCCCGGGATCATGAGCGCAACCGCCATGGTCGCCGCCAGGATGAATGCGGTGCTTGCTGCGTCCACAGAAGGCCTTTCGTCTACTCAACGTGTCCGATGTTGCGTGTCAGTAGACGGACGACATGTTGCATCCGACCACTCCGGCGGATGACGTTCGCGTGACGCGGCGGGCGACCGGCGACCGGCGCCGATCGAGGTGGACACCTACTCGTTACATCGCCGGAACCATCTCGACTGTTTCCTCCAGTTACATGGTGTTCACCGCCAGGAGCCAGCACGGCTCCACCGGCGCAACCCCGAGGAGACCTCCCCATGGACACCAGCACCATCGTCTTCGGCCACGCCAGCGGCACCTACGAGGGCCTCCCGAGCATGGACGTCCCGGGCGTCAACGCCTTCATCGGCGACACCTTCGCCAACCCGAAGGGCTCCGAGCTCTGCTCCGGGTTCTTCGAGCTCCAGGCCGGCGAGCCGCTCGAGTACACCTACACCTACGACGAGATGAAGGTCGTCGTGGAGGGCGAGTTCCACCTCACCGACCTCGACAGCGGCCAGCAGGTCGTGGCCCGGCCGAAGGACGTGCTCTTCTTCCCCAAGGGCTCGCGGATTCGGTTCGAGACCCCCGAGCGGGCGCTGGGCTTCTACACCGGTCAGCGGTCCTTCGCGCCCTGACCCGCATGACCCTCGAGCACACCAGCGTCCCGCACTGGGCAGCGACCCCACCCGCTGTCCCCGCCACCGCCCGCCAGGTCACGGTGCTCGGCATCGGGTCGGCGGCGGGGCCGGTCGTCCGCGGGTGGGAGTTCGCCTGCCGTGAGCTGGGCCTGCGGCCGGCCGTCCTGCTCGCCGGGTCGGCCGAGGAGGCGATGCCCCGGTTGGCCGTGCAGCTCCAGGGCGCGTCGGTCGGCTGGCGGCTGCTCGTGGCGGGCCCGGAGGCCGACGTCCTCCGGGCCCGCTCCCGGGCCCTCGAGGCCGGCGCCGTCCCGGCCGAGGTGCTCACCTTCGTGACCGGGGTGCCGGTCCGCCGGGTGCACTGCGCCCACTGCCGCACCGAGACCGAGACCGGCGCAGCGGTGGGCGGCACCTGCCCCTGCGCCGGCTGCGGCCGGACCCTGCACGTCTACCACCACGTGTCCCGTCGCCTGGGCGCCTACCTCGGCTACATGATCGACGCCGAGGACGCCGCCCCGGCCCACGTCTCGGGAGGCCCCGCATGACGACTCTCTCCCCGTCCGCCCTGGCACCGACGCGAGCACCCGCCGACCGCGGGGCGCTGCGCCTGCGCGTCACCGACCTGCACGAGGCGGCTCCCGGGATCCGCTCGGTCACCTTCGTCGCCGCGGACGGCGGACCGCTCCCGGGCCACCCGGCCGGCAGCCACCTGGTGCTGACCTGCGGCGACCGCCGCAACGCCTACTCCCTCACCGGGCCCGGCGTCGCACCGGAGAGCTACACGATCTCGGTGCTGTTGCTGCCTGCCGGCCAGGGCGGCTCGCAGTTCGTCCACCGGCTCGAGGTGGGGGACGTCGTCGACGCCGATCGGCCGCGCAGTGCCTTCGCCCCCGTGTCGACCGCGCGGCACCACCTGCTCGTCGCCGGCGGGATCGGCATCACGCCGATGCTGTCGCATGCCCGGGAGGCCGTCCGCTGGGGCCGCGGCTTCACCCTGCTGTACGGCCACCGGGCGGGGGCAGCGGCACACCTGCACGAGCTGCGGCAGTTGTGCGGCGACCGCCTCGAGGAGCATCCCGACCGGGAGGTGTTCCTCGCCCGCATCAGCCAGGCACTGGCCACCGCCCGGCTCGGCACGCACCTCTACGTGTGCGGGCCGGCGCCGCTGCTGGACGCCGTCCTGCAGCGTGCCGAGCAGCTCGGCTGGCCTCCGGAGCGGGTGCACACCGAGCGGTTCTCCGCAGCCGACCTCGACCCGGGCGAGCCGTTCGTGGCGTCACTCGTCCGGTCCGGAGGCCAGGTCGTCGTCCCCTCCGGGGTGAGCCTCCTGGCGGCCCTCGAGGGCGAGGGCGTCCGGGTGCCCAACATGTGCCGGCAGGGCGTCTGCGGCGAGTGCCGGGTGCCCGTGCTCGCCGGCCTCCCGCTCCACCGCGACCTCTTCCTCAGCGAGGCGGAGCGGGCCGCCGGCGACAGCGTCATGTGCTGCGTCTCCCGCAGCACCGGTCCGACCCTGGAGCTCGATCTGTGACCACCACCCACCCGCGCACCGGTGCACTGCCCGGGCGTATCGCCTCCTTCCCCTTCCCGTTCCCCACCGACCAGTACCGGTACAGCACCAACGTCGAGCCCGCCGGCGGGCGAACCGCACCGTCGCCGGCAGTTGGGGAGAGCACGTCCTGCACGTGGACGAGTCCTACGAGTCCGACAGCGCCGAGTGCCTCGCCCTGCTGGCGACCGACCCGTCGCGGTGCCAGGAGCTGCCGCACATGCGGCCGGCGTGCTGGGACGCCATGACGTTCGTGATGTCCGAACTGCAGGAGGCCCGGCCCGACGCCTTCAACCTGGAGCGGCTCGACGTAGACACCTGGCGGTGGCGCAACCAGCTGCTGGGCATCGAGCAGGAGTTCGTGTACGGCGACGACCGGACGCTGCCGACCGACCCGCTGCGGTTCATCGCACCCCAGGTGCAGGACGACCTGGTGCTGCTCGACCAGCGCGAGGGATCCCTGTGGGCGGACGCCGGGGTGGTGACCGCGGCCGCCGACTGGTCGATGCGCTTCGACGTGGGCATGAGCTTCCTGGAGATCCACGGACCGGTTCCCCGGGTGCACCCGGCCGGCGTGGTCGACCGGGCGCAGGAGTTCCTGATGCGCCTGCAACCGGGGGAGGCCTACCGCCGCACCAACTGGACGATGACGGTCGGCCGGCGCCTGGACACGGCCACCGAGACCTATCCCGAGTGGGGACCGGACCGGCGGCTGGTGCTCGGCCAGGACATCGGCACCCGGCTCCACCTGCGGGTCGAGGTCCAGCACCTGGTCCGGCTGCCCAGCTCCGGTGCGGTGCTGTTCCTCATCCGCACGTACCTGCTCCCGCTCCAGGACATCGCCCGGGTGCCCGCCTGGAGGGACCGTCTCGCGGCCGTGCTGGCGGAGCTCCCGCAGGACATGGCCGACTACAAGGGCATCGCCCGCTACCGGCACGCTGCGGTGGACTGGCTGCGGAGCGCGGCATGACCGCACTGCTCCCCGCACCGGCACCCGCGGCGGCGGACCGGCAGACCAGCGTCCCGGTGTGGCCGGTGGCAGCCCCGGCGCTGGACGCGACAGGGCGCGCGTTCCTGCTGGTGGCCGTCGGCCCGGCCGCGGAGCCCGTCGTCGCCGACTGGGCGGCTGGAGCAGTCGACCAGGGCCGCCCGGTCCAGCGGATGACCGTCGACGGACGGACCGACGACCGTGCCCTCGCCGACCTCGTCCGGCGGCTGGACCAGCTGGGCGTCGGGGCACGGCTGGCGGTCTGCGGCCCGGAGGCCGACGTCCTCGCCGTCGCCGCGGCGGCCCGGCGGGTCGGCCTCCTCCCCGAGGAGATCGCGACGTTCGCCGTCGACCGAGGCGACCTCAGCGTCTTCTGCGTGCACTGCGAGGTCACCTCGCGCATGGCCGCGGCACCCGGCGCGGAGGTCACCTGCCCGGGTTGCCGGCGGCGCATCGAGGTGCACGAGCACGTCTCCGGTCACCGGGGCAGCTACCTCGCCTCGGCGATCGCCCTCCCGGAGGGCGACGCATGAGCGGCTCCCCGGCGGTCTGCCTGCGGGTGGCCCAGATCGACCAGGTCACCGCCGGCGTCCGGCAGATCGTGCTGCAGGACCCAGACGGGCGCCGGCTGCCCGGGTACGCGCCGGGCAGCCACCTGACCGTCACCGCCGGCGGCAAGCGCAACGCCTACTCGCTGACCGGGTCGGGCATCGCCCCCGACGACTACCGGATCTCCGTCCTGCGCACCCGCGGCGGCGAGGGGTCCGGTTGGCTGCACGACAGCCTCCGGGTGGGCGACCTGCTCCCTGTGGAGGGCCCGCGGTCGGCCTTCCCGTTCGAGCTGGCATCGACGCGTTCACTGCTGGTCGCGGCCGGGATCGGGGTCACCCCGATCCTGTCGCACCTGCGGGCCGCCCGGATCTGGGGCCGGCCGGTCGAGGTGGTGTACGGCTACCGCCCCGGTGCGGCGGCGCACCTGGACGAGGTGCGTGAGCTGGCCGGGCCCGACCTGGTCGAGGCCCCCGGTCGGGCCGCTCTCGCGCAGGCCCTGCTGGAGCGGCTGGCGTGCCAGCCGTGGGGGACGCACGCCTACGCGTGCGGCCCGACCGCCGTCCTGGAGCTGTTCACCGCCACGGCGCGGGACGCCGGCTGGCCGCCGGTCCGGCTGCACGTCGAGCACTTCCAGGCGCCCGAGCTGGCACCCGGCCGGCCGTTCGCGGCGTTGCTGCGCCGCACCGGCGTGCAGCTGGCCGTACCCAGCGGCACCAGCCTGCTCGAGGCGGCCCTGGACGCCGGCGTCGACGTCCCCAACCTGTGCCGTCGAGGCGTCTGCGGCCAGTGCCTGGTGCCGGTCGCCGGGGGCCGGGTCGACCACCGGGACCTGGTCCTCGACGAGACCGAGAGACAGGCCCACACCAGCATGCTGGCCTGCGTGTCGCGGGCCGCCGACGACCACCTGGAGCTCGACCTGTGAGTGACCTCTCCCGCCTGCCGTGGCCCTTCGCCCCCGGCGAGACCACGTTCCGCTACGCGGTCAACGTCGAGCCGGCGCGACGCCGGATCGAGACCCCCGCCGGCCACTGGGGCGAGCACGTCATCGACCTCGGCGACGACTACCTCGAGCAGATGTCGCTGCGCCGTGAGCTGCTGGCCCGCGACCCCGGACGGCGCCAGGTGCTGCCGCACATGGAGCCGGCCTGCTGGGACATGCTCCTGTTCCTGCTCCGCGAGCTGGTCGCGACCCGGCCCGATGCCATGCACCTGTCCGCGGAGGGCCGCGCGTTCCACTGGCGCAACGACCTGTTGGGCATCGAGCAGGCCTTCGTGCTCGGGGACGCCACCACGCTGCCCACCGACCCGCTCACCTGGATCGGCTGCCAGGTGCCCGACGACGTCCTCATGGTCAGCGACCGCGGGGGGCGGTTGTGGTTCGACGCCGCGCTGGTCACCTGGGCCGCAGCGTGGTCGGTGAAGTTCGACGTCGGCATGCACCTGGACGAGATCCACGGACCGGTGCCCCGGCTGAACGAGCAGGGTGTGACCAGCCGGGCCACCCGGTTCATGCGCAGCCTGACCTCCGACGTGGTCTACCGCCGGGTCAACTGGACCTTCTCCGCCCACGGCTCGCCGCGGCGGGACATCAGCCTGGAGACCAAGCCGGACTGGGACGCCGACATCCCGCGGCTCATCCGGGACGGCGACTGGCCCCGGCTGCAGCTGCGGATCGAGCTGGAACACCTCACGCGACTGCCGCTGACCGGCACGCTCACGTTCAACATCCGGACCTACATGGCCCCCCTCGGGGAGATCGCCCTGATCCCGGAGTGGCGCGACCAACTGGCTGCGGTCGTCGCCGAACTGCCCGAGGACATCGCGGGCTACAAGGGCATCGCGCCCTACCGTGACGACGTCGTCGCGTACCTGACCGGGGCAGCCCGCTCGGCCGTCGCCTGAGCCGGCCTGGCCGACCAGCCCGTCCTGTCTGTGTACGAGCGGGTCACGGGATCGGCCGCGGCCTGGCCGGGGACGAGCTGAACCAGGCGCGGACGTCGTGGCTGCGGCGTGGCGAGTCTGGGGACATGGGGCACTGCGCTCGATCGAAGGGGGCCGAGCGCTCTCCCCGGGGGATCGGTGTTGTCTGGCTCTCCCAGTGCGCAGCAGTCCGGCCGAGGAGCTCACGCCCACCGTGCCTGGGCATCCCTCGATCTCCTGTAGGTGTCCACCTGATCCGGTAGCCCGCTCGGGCGGGCTGCAACCAGCCCGCCCGCCGGCCGCCAGGTCAGTTGCGCGACGGCCAGGGCCTGGACGATCACCAGGTCGGCAGGCTGCCGGGGTACAGCAGCGTGACGATCCCACCCCAGAGGTCGGCCGCGGGGACGGCCTCACCGTCGGCCGCATCGACCATCACCACCACGCTCGCCTTCTCCTCCGGCAGGTGGAAGACCATGTCGCTGTAACCGAAGATCGAGCCGTTGTGGCCGACCCAGTTCCCGAGCTGGATCACGCCGAGGCCGTACTGCGCCCGGATGCCGGTGGAGGTGAGCGGCGTCCACTCCTGGCGCAGCCGGGCGGTCCCCGGGGCGAGGCCCGCTCCGGTCGCCAGCTGCTCGGCGTAGCGCATCATGTCCGGCACCGTGGAGATGACCGCACCGGCGGTGAACGGGACCACCGGGTTGCTGAGCGTGACGTCCCGTGGCTCATCCGCTGCAGGGTCCGCGGGCGCCAGCTGACTGTCGGTGTTCATGTACCCGTGGCTGAAGGGCTCCGGCAGGGCCGCGGTCGTGGGATACGACGTCTCCTCGAGGCCGAGGTCATCGATGACCGAGGTGATGGCCTGCTGTGCCGAGCGGCCGGTGACCCGCTCGATGACCAGCCCCAGCAGCACGTACTCCGAGTTGGAGTACACGGTCGCCTGACCGGGTGCGGCGGCCTCGTCGGCGTGCGCGCGGATGATGTCGAGGACGTCGTAGGGGGACCATCCCGGCAGGAGCGGATCCGCCACGTACCGCGCCAGGAAGTGCTCGTCCGCGACGAAGTCGTACACGCCGCCGCGCATGCCCAGCAGGTCGTGGATCGTGATCTCGTCCCCGTGGGGGATGTCGGGGACGTACTCCTCCAGGGTGTCGTCGAGGGACACCTTCCCCTGCTCGGCGAGGCGCAGCACCGCCTGGGCGGTGAAGGTCTTGGTCACGCTGGCGATGCGGTAGTGCATGTCGGGAGTCATCGGGGTCCCCGCGGTGTCGGCGGTCCCGTAGGCCTGCAGGTAGTCCCCCCGGACCGGGTCGGAGATGCCGACCACCGCACCGGTGATGCCGTTGGTCAGCGCGGCCCGGGCCAGCTCGTCGACCTGTGCGGCGAGCTCCGGGTCGAGGGTCGCGGCCGGGGGAGGAGCGGACTCGGCGAGGGCCGCGGGGGTGGTCGTGAAGCCCGTCGTACCGGCCCCGGCGAGCAGGGCGAGTGCGAGGGCGGCGGGGCGCATCCATCGGCGCATGGGGAACAGCTCCTCCCGTGGAGGTGACGGTGTGGTGTCCCCGTGGCCGAGGGGCCCGTCCGTGCTGACCCGGTCTGCCACGGGTGCCGATCAGTCGGCGTAGAGCTCGGCGATCACCGCCTTGGCGAGCTCGACGGCCGGGCCTTCGCCGTTGGGTGCGGGGGCGGTGGAGGCCCAGGTGACGACGGTGATGTCCCGGACCGGGTCGTAGCCCATGAAGGAGTTGGTCCCGGGCAGCTCACCGCTGTGTCCGTACACGGGGCCGAAGCTGGCCAGGCCGAGCCCGTAGCCGGGGCTGGCCGGGTCGTCCGGGTCCAGCGGCTGGACGCTGGCGATCCGCTCCTGTTGCAGCTGCGGGCTGAGCAGGCCCCCGCCGACCAGTTCCTCCACGTAGTCGGCGAGGTCCGGCGCGGTGGAGATCCCGGCGCCCGCGGTCCACCCCCAGGAGGGGTTGGCGTCGGTGACGTCCATCGGCTCCAAGGTGCCGGCGCGGGCTGCGGCCTGGACCTCCGGTGGCAGCACGAGGCTGTCGATGGTCTCCACGTTCGTGCCGAAGGTGTAGGTCCGCGGGTGCGGCTCCGGGATCGAGGCGTCGGTCAGCGCCGGGAAGGAGGTCTCGCCCAGGCCCAGCGGGTCGAAGATCCGCTCCTGGAAGGCCTGCTCCACCGGGACCCCGGTGAGCTGTTCGATGATCACGCCCAGCAGCACGTAGTTGGTGTTGGAGTACAGGAACCCCTCGCCCGGAGGGAAGGCGGGAGGCTCGGCGAGGCCGATCGCGAGCAGTTCCTCCGGGTTCCACACCCGGCCGGGGTTGCTGTCCATCTGCTCGTTCAGTTCCAGGTCGGTGGTGTAGTTGGCCAGCCCGCTGCTCATGTCCAGCAGCTGGGCGATGGTGATGTTCTCCCCGTTGGGCACGTCCGGGCGGTACCACGACACCGGGTCGTCCAGGCCGATCCTGCCCTCGTCGACCAGCTGCAGGATCACCGTGGCGGTCATGGTCTTGGTGTTGCTGCCGATCCGGACGTGGTCGGCGAGCGTGACCGGCTCGGTGCCGTGCCAGGTCCGGGTGCCCATCGTGGTGGCCCAGTCGCCGAGCTCCGGCGACCGCACCAGGACGACGGCGCCGGTGATCGCGAGGTCCGTCATGAGCCGGTCGAGCTCGGGCTGGACCGCCGCGGCGTACGCCGGGACCTCCCACGGCGCCGGACCCTCCCACGGCGCCGCCGCACCACCCGGCCACGCGTTCGCCGGGGTGGGAGCCGCGACCAGCAACGCGACCGCCGTGGTCGCCATCCAGGCGGCCCGTGCACCGGGCGGCCGGCGACGGTACGACCCGCGCGAGCGCTCTGCAGCTGTCATGGTCGACCTTCCGATGGGCAGCCGGTCAGGGGGTGTCCGTGCGTCCGCACCACGTGGCTCACCTGCCGGTTCACCGCCGGTGTCACAGCGCCTGCTGGAACGCCGCGGCGACGGCCGCCACGTCCTCGTTGGCGTCGTGCAGACCGGTGGGCAGGTCGGGGTACGTCGCCCCGCTCATGGACAGGGAGAACACCAGCCGCTCGCCCCGCTCGGTCGTGAGGTAGCCGGCGAGGCTCTGCACCTTGTAGTACATGCGGCCCGTGGTGGGGTCGAGGTCCACGCTGGTTCCCGTCTTGGCCGCGACCTCGCCCGCGGCGGGACCGTCCTGACCCGTGCTCGCCAGCGTCCCGCTCACCCCGAGGACGGGTTGGTCAGCCGCGAACTCCCCGCCCCAGGGTTGCGTCTGCGCCCACCTCATCCAGGCGACCATCTGATCGGGGGTCGTCGAGGCGGGGTCGGCGCCCTGCCCGTCGAACAGCACCACGTCGTCGGTGTCGACGCCGGCCCGGTCGAGCTGGTGGTGCACCGCCTCCAGCCCGTCGAGGCAGTCCCGCGAACCGCCGTGCGCCGCGAGCAGGCACATCAGGGCGTTCGCACCGGTGTTGTAGCTGGTCTCCAGGATCATGCGACCGAAGACCTTCATCGGCGGGGAGGTCAGGGCGGCCACCCGGTCCTCGGCCGGGTAGGAACCCGTGGGCGGCAACCCGGTCTGGTCGTTGGCTCCCTCGGCGGGGGAGGTGACCGTGACCCCGGCGCGACCGAGTGCCTCGATGAACAGGGTCCGCGCCCAGGAGGCCGGGTCAGGGATCCGGTAGATGGTGAGCTGGGAGGCGCCGGCCGCGATGGTGCCGCTGACCGTCACCGATGTGGGATCGTCCGGATCGGCGGTGACCGTGAGCGACGTCGGCGTGCCCGCGTCCGTGGTGGTCACCGTCGACTCCACGGTGACGGCCTGGGTCTGCGGCCGGAGGTCGAGGACGGCGGGCTGACCGATCCCGGCCGATGCCACGGTGATGTCCAGGATGTTGTCGTTGACGTAGATCGACGGTGCAGGCCCCTCCTGGCCGTCGAACGTGTCCCACAGCCGGGTGTCGATGACCACGTCGCCGGCGATCTCGGTGACGCCTGAGGCGGCCACCTGCCGGGCGAGGTCGTCGAGGCCGGCCAACGGGTCGTCCGGGACGAACGCCGCGTTCGGCGCGATGTCGCCGTAGACGTGGTCGATCGTGCTGGCGGTGAACGCGTGGTCCACGCGGCCGCTCATGGCGCCGCGGCCGCCCATCGCGAGGTCTCCCGACGCCACCAGCACCAGGTTCCCGGCGAGAGAGCCACCGGCCGGCTCGGCCGTTGCGTACACCGGCGTGGTGAGGGTGGCGTCGGTGCCCAGCGTCGCGTACGTGGTACCGACAGTGAAGTTCTTCGCGGTCGACGCGGTGAAGACCAGCTCCCCGGCACGGCCGGCCAGGACGACCCGCCCCGTGTCCGCCTCGGCGACGGAGTAGAGCCACCGGGCTGTCTCGAACTCCGGCTTGGACATGATGGCGGCGGCGGCGGCGGGGAGCTCGCCGACCTGCGCCTGGATGCCCGGCCCGGCGCCCGGCGAGGCGGACGACTCGGTCGACGCGGTGAACGCGGTGAGCACGACGGTCGACGCGATCAACGGGACGGCGGCCGCTCCGCGGTTCATGCAGGGGACCCTGGCGACGTCGTGACCGCCGGGCAATGGACCGGGGTGGCCCGCCCACCTGGACCTGGGTACAGGGCCTCGCAGGATCCGTGGGCGGAGCGATGCTGCACCGAGCGCGCGTCGCCGGTGCCATGCTGCACCGATGGCGCATCGCGGAGGTGCGCGATCGGCGCTGGGGCGGGCGCTGATGGTGAGCCTGGCGCTGATCGGCGCGTTCGGTGCCGTCGTCGCCGGTGTCGAGATCGCCCTCTTCGCCGAACAGGACGTCGCGTTGTGGTGGCTGCTCGCCCTGTTCCCGGCCGGGGGGTGCGTCCACCTGGCGGCAGGTCTGGAGGCGTGGCGGCGCCGACCGAGCAACCGGACCGGCCCGATCATGGTCATCGGGGCTCTGTCGTGGTTCGTGGTCGCCCTCGCCAACACGGTGACACCCGTCCTGGTGGCGGTCGGTGTCGTGCTCGCCACCACCCCCCTCGCCGTGGTCGTGTGGTTGCTGCACGCCTTTCCGTCCGGCCGCCTCCGCTCGCGCACCTCCCGGCTGACGGTGGTCGGCGGCTTCGTGGTGTCGCTCGTCCTGGAGGTCCCGGGTTATCTCTTCGACCCGGGTGCCAGCCCGGGCGGCATGCTCTCCGTCGGTCACCGGGCGGATCTCCTCCGCGCCGGCACCTGGCTGCAGCGAGGCGCGGGGATCGTCGTCATGCTCGTGACCGCGGGCGTGCTCATCGACCGGCTGCTCACCGCGAGGCCCAGCCAACGTGGGGTCCTGCTGCCGCTGTACGCCTACGGGATCCTGGCTGTCCTCGCGACGCCGCTCGGTCCCCTCCTGGGGCCGTCCGCCGGTCTCTCGGTCGCCCAGGTGGTCGGGCTCCAGATCGTCCTGCTGGCCGGGGTGCCCGTCGCCTTCGCGGTGGCGATGCTGCGCGGCGGGTTCGCGAGGACGGCCGAGATTCAGGAGCTCAGTGCCTGGCTGGCGTCGTCCGCCGCCACCCCGGAGCCGCTCGCCGATGCCCTCGGGCGCACCCTCGGGGACCCGTCGTTGCAGGTCGTCTACGCGTCGCGGGACGGGCGCGCCCTCGTGGACGGCGACGGCGCCCCGTTCGACACCTCGGCGCTGGGCGAGCACCGCGGCCTGGTCGACATCCAGCTGGGATCGCGACGGATCGGCGCCGTCGTCTACGACGCGACGGTCATCGACGACGCCGAGCTGGTCCGCGGGGCGGGTCAGGTGGCCGCCCTCGCCATCGACCACGACCGGTTGACGGCCGAGCTGCGGGCCAGCCATGCCGACCTGCAGCAGTCGCGCGCCCGCCTGGTCGAGGCAGGCGACCGGGCGCGGCAGCGCATCGCCCAGGACCTGCACGACGGTCTGCAGGTGGAGCTCGTCCTGCTGGCGTTGGAAGCTCAGCAACTGGCTCGCCTCGACGGGGCGGCCGATCTCCCCGACGCGGCGACACGGCTGCGTGTCGGCATCGACGGTGCCGCTCAGCACCTCCGGGGGATCGTGCACGCCCTGATGCCGGCCGCCCTCGTCGAGCGGGGCCTGACCGCGGCGATCGAGGACCTGGTCGACCGCATGCCGCTGCCCACCCGGCTGGCGGTGGCCGAGGTCGACGGGCGTCTGCCGGCGACGGTGGAGAGGACGGCCTACTTCGTCGTCGCAGAGGGGCTGACCAACGCGGTCAAGCACGCCGCGGCCGACACGTTGACCGTGACGCTCGAGCAGGCGCCGGCACGCCTGGTCATCGGCGTGAGCGACGACGGCGTCGGCGGTGCGCGCCAGGAGGGTGGTGCGGGGCTGCACGGCCTCGCCGATCGTGTCGACGCCCTCGGCGGCCGGTTCACCATCGAGAGCCCGGCCGGCGGAGGCACACACCTGGTCGTGGAGCTGCCGTGCGGATCGTGATCGGCGAGGACGAGGCGCTGTTGCGAACCGGGCTCACGCACGTGATGCAGGCGGCCGGCTTCGACGTCGTCGCTTCGGTCGGTGATGCACACGAGCTGGTCCGCAGCGCGGGGGAGCACCTCCCCGACGTCGTCGTCACCGACATCCGGATGCCGCCCGACCACAAGGACGCGGGCCTGCGGGCGGCGTTGGAGATCCGCCGGGAGCATCCCGGGATCGCCGTCGTCGTGCTGTCGCAGCACCTCCAGCGCGCCTACGCCGTCGAACTGTTGGGCGATGGCTCGTCGGGCGTCGGCTACCTCCTCAAGCAGCGGATCGCCGACATCGACACGTTCACGGACGATCTCCGGCGCGTCGCTGCCGGCGGCACCGTCCTCGACCCCGAGGTCGTGAGCCTCATGGTCGCCCGCGCCAGGGGGCACCACGATGCGCTCGATCGGCTGACGCCCCGTCAGCAGCAGGTGCTGGCCCTGATGTCGGAGGGCCGGACCAACGCGGCGATCGCCCGGACCCTGTCGATCACCGAGCGGGCGGTCGTGCAGCACACGTCCCACATCTACGACGAGCTCGACCTGGCGCTCAGCGACGACGACCATCGCCGGGTGCTGGCGGTGATCCGCTACCTCTCGTCGTGAGCCGTCACCCGGCTCCTCCGCGCGACCGTGGTCGACACTCCACCAGCCCTCGGCACCCTCGCCCGCTCCGACGCGCGGCGGCGCCCGGACGACGCGGCGGGGGCCACCTCCTCGCCGTGGGCCAGCTCAGCTGACGGGCAGCGCTGCGAGCCGGGCGGCCAGGTCCGCGTTGCGACGCAGGAAGGGCACCCATCCGTCGGGCGCCCGGGTGCCGGGCACCGACCGGGTGCAGGTCTCCTGCTCCCAGGCACGCAGTCGGCCGTTCCGGATCCGCAGCCGGACCAGGACGTCGTCCCCCCAGGCGGTGACGTCCTCATCGCCTTCCCCGCCAGGCGCGGTGACCCGCTGCGGCGCGACCACCCACTCGACCGCCTCGATCTCCTGCTGGAGCCGGGCCGCGGCCTCGTAGGCCTGCGCCCCGGCCGCGGCGTCGCGCCGGGCGGTCAGCGCCGCCAGCGCGGCGGCGACCGCCGTCGGCTCGCGGTCCAGCACGGACGCCACGGCGCTCGCCAGCTGCGCGACGGGGGTGTCCTGCCCGCCGCGCAGCCGCGCCAGCTCGCGCTCGCCGGCGGTGCGGGTCGGGCCGGCGTGGCCGAGCGGGTACAGCCGTTCCAGTCCGGACACGGCCAGCCGCACCTTGCCGGCCCCGAGGTACGGCCCGAAACAGCGGACACCCGGTGCCGGCCGGTGCGGGGAGGCGAGGCCGAGGCGCGGCGCCTCCGGCGAGGCGTCCAGGCCGATGCTGACGGGCACCTCCAGGCCGCCGACGATCCGGTTCCACGGTGGCAGCGACCGCTCGAGCAGGTTGCGCTCGGCCCAGGCCGCCTCGTGCGCGGAGTCGCAGACCAGCGCCTCGATCCGGGCGACCCGGAGCATCATCCGCCGTAGGTGGCGGCGGTCCCGCAGTTCGCCCCAGTAGGAGCTGACCCGGCGGCGCAGCTCCGCCGCCCGCCCGACGTACAGCACGCGGCCGCTGTCGTCCCGGAAGCGGTACACGCCCGGAGCGGCCGGCAGCACGGCGACGGCGTCCGGTCGGGCGGGCATGCCCCCATCGTGCGCACGGCGTGCGCGCCGGTGGTGGCGCCGCGCCCCACGGCCCCCAGGTGCCCCACCGTCACCACAGGGTCCGGCGCGGAGGGGCGAGGCCGGCAGGGAGCGTCGAGGGGGACGCCCCCTCGCAGGGACGTCCCCCTCGACGTCGTCGTACCGATGGCCTCGATGAGCGCCCCGGCTGGTCCGTCCGGGACGCGCCGGCCGGGACCTCAGGTCATCGGGTGGTCTGCGCCTCGCGACGCGGCAGCACCCAGTCAGGCCGCACGTAGTGGCAGGTGTAGCCGAACGGGATCTTCTGCAGGTAGTCCTGGTGCTCCTCCTCGGCCTCCCAGAACGGGCCGGCCGGCACGACCTCGGTGACGACCGGGCCGGGCCACAGGCCCGAGGCGTCGACGTCGGCGATGGTGTCGAGCGCGACGCGCTGCTGCTCCTCGCTCGTGTAGAAGATCGCCGAGCGGTAGCTCCGGCCCACGTCGTTGCCCTGCCGGTCCTTCGTCGACGGGTCGTGGATCTGGAAGAAGAACTCCAGCAGCTCCCGGAACGAGATCACCTCGGGGTCGAAGACGATCTCGACCGCCTCGGCGTGGTCACCGTGGTCCCGGTACGTGGCGTCAGGTGTGTCGCCGCCGGAGTACCCGACCCGGCTGGAGAGCACCCCCGGGCGCTTGCGCAGCAGCTCCTGGGCCCCCCAGAAGCAACCGCCGGCGAGGATCGCGGTCTCAGTGGTCACGTGTGCCTCCCTCTGTGTGTCCAGCACGACGGGTGAACACCGCGACCCGTCCCGGTGTTTCCTCCTCGCCTGGCGACGTCAGCGCGGGCCCGCTGCGCGCCCGCCCACTCCGGAGCGCCTCCGCGCAGCGGACGAGGTCGCGGTGCAGTCGGCGCTGGTCATCGGCGGAGAGCCCGTCGAGCATGCGGTGCTCGACCTCTGCGACAGCCCGGCTGGCCCGGCGGAGCAGCGCGCGCCCGTCCGCGGTGAGCTCGGTCGGCAGCGCGCGCCCCTGCGGCGCGGCGGCCGGCCGGGTGAGCAGGCCGCGGGCCGCCAGCCCCTGCAGCACACCCTGCATCGACTGCCGGGTGACGAAGGTGCGCCGGGCGAGCTCAGCGGCGGAGAGCCCGGGGTGCTGGCCGAGGACCTCCAGCGAGGAGTACTGCGGGACCGACAGCTCCAGCGGCCGGAGCGCGTCGTCCATGGCCCCGCGCAGCGCGGCGGACGCCTCCTTCATGGCGTAGCCGATCGACGCGGCCAGGTTCCCCACGTGCTGCATGTCAGGATGCTGACATGTGGTCACAATGTCAGGAACCTGACACGACCCGTCGGAGGAACGCATGACCGTGACTGGACCGGAGTCCATCGCCGTGCAGGTGCGGGACGTCGAGGCCGCCGCCACCTGCTACGAGGAACGGCTCGGCCTGCGCCGCGCCCGGACGGCACCGCCCGGTGCAGTCGTGTTCGCCACCGAGCCGATCGCCTTCGCCGTCCGGACGCCGCTGGCCACCCCCGGCGTGCCGGTGCTCGCCGCGCCATCCGACAGCCCGTTCGGGCGCACCTCCACCTTCGCCGACCCGGACGGCTACGCCATCACCGTCCACGACCAGCACTGAGGGGCCGGCCAGATGCCGCGCCACAGCGTCTCGCTCCCGCTCCAGGGGCCGTGGTCGCTGGCCACCAGCAGGCAGTTCTGGGAGGGCTTCGCCCCCGCCGCCCTTCCCGGAGCCGCCGCGGACGACCGGCTCCGCACGGTGTTCCGCGTCGAGGGCGACTGGACCCGCGCCGAGGTCAGCGTCGCCCAGGCCGGGGACACCGCGTCCCTGGAGCTCGACGGCGACGGGGACCTCGACGCCGCAGCGGCACAGGTGGCGCGCTTCCTGTCCCTGGACGTGGACGCCCGGGGATGGCCGTCGGTCGGTACCCGGGACCCGGTGATCGGGCAGGCCCAGGAGGCGCTGATCGGACTCCGGCCGTGCGGCTTCCACTCGCCGTACGAGGCCGCTGCCTGGGCGGTGCTCTCGCAGCGAGTGCGGATCGTCCAGGCCGCCCGCCTGCGTGGCGACCTCATCGACCGGTACGGGGACGACGGCGCCTTCCCCGCGCCGGCGGTGCTCCGGACGCTCGACCTCGACCTGCCCGGCCGCAAGGCCGAGTACCTGCGGGCCGTCGCCGAGGCCGCCCTGGACGGCGTCCTGGACGGCACCCGGTTGCGCTCGGTCGAGCCGTCCGACGCCGTCGTCGCCGTGCAGCAGGTCCGGGGCATCGGGCCGTTCGCCGCCGAGCTGGTCGTCCTCCGCGGGGCCAACGCGCCCGATGGACTGCCCGGCCACGAACGCCGGTTCGACGCCGAGATCGTCGAGCAGTACGGGCCTGGTGCCACCCGGAGCGAGGTGTCCGAGCAGTGGCGCCCCTACCGCACCTGGGCGGTGGTGCACCTGCGCGCGCTGCGGGAGCGGCGGACGCAGGAGATCGGCGGCTCGCGACGGGAGCAGTGAGTTCCTCGAGCGCCCCGGGCGAGGGTGGGCGTCTCGCTGTCCCCGGGAACCGGGTCGGGTCGGCCGTGTTGTGCGTCTCGGGTCCCGGCGGAATGCTCCTGCGTGGGAGAGGTTCCCCCTGGCGGCAGGACACGGACCTGCTGGACGCCGAACACCCGACCCGATGAACCCGGAGCCCACCGTGCGTACGCGCCTGCCCCTGACCGTTGCCCTCGCCACCGCCCTGCTGCTGACGTCCTGCGGCGGGGACTCCGACTCCGCGGGAGGCGGCAGCGCGAGCGGCTCGGACGACGTGCTGCGGGTAGCGACCGAGGGCACCTACGCGCCCTTCTCCTTCCACGACCCGAGCAGCAACGAGCTGACCGGCTACGACGTCGAGGTGGCCGAGGCCGTCGGTACGGAGCTCGGTAGGGAGGTCGAGTTCAGCGAGACGCAGTTCGACTCGATCTTCGCCGGCCTAGAGGCCGACCGGTACGACGTCATCGCCAACCAGGTCACGATCAATCCCGAGCGCGAGGCGAAGTACCTGTTCTCCGCGCCGTACACCGTCTCGACCGGCGTGGTCGTGACGCGCGCGGACGACAACAGCATCACCTCGCTGGCGGACGTGAAGGGCAAGCGCAGCGCGCAGTCGACCACCAGCTCGTTCGCCGAGGTCGCCACCCAGGCCGGGGCGCAGGTCGAGGCCGTCGAGGGCTTCACCCAGGCCATCACGCTGCTCAAGCAGAAGCGCGTCGACGTCACCATCAACGACAGCCTGGCCTTCCTGGAGTACCAGAAGACCACCGGCGACCAGGACGTGAAGATCGCCGCCGAGATCGACCAGCCCAGCGAGCAGGCCCTGGTCTTCCGCAAGGACAGCGCCGACCTGCAGACCCAGGTCGACGAGGCCATCGAGACGCTGCGCGCCGACGGCACCCTGGCCCGCATCTCCGAGAAGTACTTCGGCGAGGACGTCAGCGGCACGTGAGCGCGATCGACTGGGACCTGGTCCGCAGCAGCCTGGGCCCCCTGCTCGACGGGCTGCTCCGCGGGACGCTGCCGCTGACCGCGGTGAGCTTCGTGCTGGGGCTGGCCCTCGCGCTGGTGCTCGCGCTGATGCGGCTGTCGGGGCGGCGGCTGGTGTCGGCGGTGGCCCGGGCCTACGTCTCGATCATCCGGGGCACGCCGCTGCTGCTGCAGCTGTTCATCGTCTTCTTCGGGCTGCCCTCGCTCGGGATCACCCTCGACCCGTGGCCGAGCGCGATCATCGCCTTGTCGCTCAACGTCGGGGGCTACGCCTCCGAGGCGGTGCGGGGGGCGATCCTCGCGGTGCCGCGCGGGCAGTTCGAGGCGGCGATGACCGTCGGGATGGGCCGGACCACGACCCTGCGCCGGGTGGTGCTGCCCCAGGCCGCGCGGATCGCCGTGCCGCCGCTGAGCAACACGCTCATCTCGCTGGTCAAGGACACCTCGCTCGTCTCGACCATCCTGGTCACCGAGCTGCTGCGCAAGGCCCAGGAGATCGCGTCGCCGACCTTCGAGTTCTTCACGCTCTACGGCGTCGCCGCCGTCTACTACTGGGTGGTGTGCCTCGTGCTGTCCTTCGGTCAGACCCGGCTGGAGACCCGGCTGTCGCGGCACGTGGCCGCATGACCGCGCCGCTGCTCGAGGCCCGCGGGCTCGTCAAGTCCTTCGGCGCCAACCGCGTGCTGCGTGGCGTCGACGTGGCGGTGCCCTCGGGGTCGGTCACCTGTCTCATCGGGCCGTCCGGCTCGGGCAAGACGACGGTGCTGCGCAGCCTCAACGGGCTGGAGACGCCGGAGGTCGGGACGGTGCGGATCGGCGACGTCGAGCTCGACTGGGCGACCGGGCCCGACGCCCGCGCGGTGTCCCGGCTGCGCGGCCAGAGCGGCATGGTCTTCCAGGCGCACAACCTCTTCCCGCACCTCTCCGTGCTGGACAACGTGACGGCCGGGCCGGTCTTCGCGCAGGGCCGGCCGCGCGCGGAGGCGCAGGAGGAGGCCCGGGCACTGCTGGCCCGCGTGGGTCTGGCCGACAAGGCGGACGACTACCCGGTGCAGCTGTCCGGTGGGCAGCAGCAGCGCGTCGGCATCGCCCGCGCACTGGCCACCCGGCCGCAGGTGGTGCTGTTCGACGAGCCGACCAGTGCCCTCGACCCCGAGCTGGTGGGCGAGGTGCTCCGGGTGATGCAGTCGCTGGCCGCCGAGGGTTGGACGATGGTCGTGGTGACCCATGAGATGCGGTTCGCCCGGCAGGTGGCCGACCAGGTGCTCTTCCTCGACGGCGGCGTGGTGGTGGAGCAGGGCCCGCCGGCGGAGGTGCTCGTCGAGCCGCGCGAGCCCCGCACCCGGCAGTTCCTGCAGCGCCTGCTCGAGCCCCTGTAGCCGGCCCGGATGACGCCCGCGTCCGCTTCGCCGAGCAGTTCCCCCGCCGTTCCGGGTGGCGGCCGCGAGCGCCTGCCACGGCTCGAGCGCGGCCTCCACCAGGCACTCCACCTCCCAGGCGAGCTGGTTGGCGCGCGTGGAACCGCCACCGAAGTCGGTGCCGGCGGCGATGAGGACCCCGGCTCGGCTCGCCAGCCGCACGCTCTCGTGCGCCCGCTCGCGCCGCTCGGCGATCTGCTGCTCGCGCTCCCGGCCGGCGAACCGGGGGAGCGTGGTCGTCCGCGAGATGGAGTGGGCAGCGACCCGGGCGCCCCGCTCGCCGGCAGCCGCCACGGTGCGGCGCACCTCACCGGCCGTGAACGGTGACGTCTCCGCGTCCGGGCCGTTGAGGTAGATCTTCACCAGGTCCGCGCCGTCGTCGAGCTGTGCCAGGGCAGCGGCGAGCAGCCCGTCGCCGTCCGCCACCTCCACCCCCAGGCCGGTGGGCAGGGCCCCCTGCCGCGAGATCCACGTGCCGGCCGCCCGGACGTAGGGGTACTCGCGCCGGCCCGCCCATCGCTCGCGCACCCCGAGCGCGAGGCCGCTGACCCGGCCGTCCACGGGGTCCGTGCCGACCGGGGAGCCCACGTCCCGGGCCCAGCGGACGCCGGGGGCGCCGACAGGTCCCGTTCCTCCATCCCGCCTCTACCATGGCCGGGTCAGGAGCAGCCGCCGGGGTGTGGCGCCGATCGACCCGGAGCCACCCCGGTCGTCGCAGCAAGAGGGACCCACCCGATGCCCACGAGATCTGCGTTCACATCGTTCGCGGACCCCCGATCAGGAATCGACTCCCGATGACCCAGACCTTCGCCGCTCCGCGCATCGAGTCCGAGCCGCTGGCCGACGGCCGGCTGGTGCTGCGTTCGACCGAACTCCTCGCCGAGCACCCGATCAGCGTCGTGCACTCCTTCCGGTCGCGCAGCGAGGTGCATCCCGACGCGGTGCTGGTCGCCGAGCGGGTTGACGACGCGTGGGCGCGCTCGACGTGGGGTGAGATGCGGACCCTGGCCGACCGGCTGGCCCAGGGACTGCTCGACCGAGGGCTGGCCGACCGGCCGGTGATGGTGCTGTCCGGCAACAGCCGACTGCACCTGGCCGTCATGCTGGCGGCGATGACGGTGGGTGCGCCGGTCGTCCCCACCAGCGTCGCCTACTCACTGCTGAGCGCCGACCACGCCAAGCTGCGTGCGATGGTGGATCTGGTGGAGCCCGGCCTCATCGTGGCCGAGGACACCTCGTTCGACCGAGCCGTCACTGCGGTGCGGGGACAGCGGGTCGTTCTCAGCCGGGACGGCGACATCGCGGGGTCGATCCCGTTGGCCGGGTTCGGCGCGGACCCCACCGCCGAGGTGGACCGCCGGTGCGCGGCCCTGGGCCGCGGTGACCTGGCGAAGATCCTCTTCACCTCCGGCTCGACCGGTACGCCCAAGGGCGTCCTCACCACGCACGGGATGCTGTCGGCCAACCAGCAGCAGATGAGCCAGGCCTGGCCGTTCCTCGCCGAGGAGCCGCCGGTGCTGCTCGACTGGCTTCCGTGGAGCCACACGTTCGGCGGGAGCTGCTGCCTGGGTCTGGTGCTCACCCACGGCGGCTCCCTGTGGATCGACGACGGCCGTCCTGCGCCGCCGCTGATCGGCCGGACGGCGCGGAACGTCCTCGATGTGCATCCGACCGTCTACCTCAACGTGCCGGCGGGCTGGGCTGCGCTCGTGCCGCTCCTGGAGCAGGACACGGACGCGGCGGCATCGTTCTTCGAGCGGCTGCGGATCGGCTTCTTCGCCGCGGCGGCGCTGCCCCAGCAGCTGTGGGACCGAATCGAGAAGATGGCCGCAGAGCACGGCGCGCGGATGCAGATGACCACCGCGTGGGGGCTCACGGAGACCTCGCCGGCCGCCACCGCGGCGCACTTCGCGATCACCCGCAGCGACGTGCTGGGTGTGCCGCTGCCCGGACTGGAGCTCGCGCTGGTCCCGGTGGGGGAGAAGACGGAGATCCGGGTACGTGGGGTGAACGTGACACCGGGATACCACCGGCGTCCGGACTTGACCAGGGCCGCGTTCGACGCGCACGGCTTCTTCCGCACCGGCGACGCCGGCACGCTGGCCGATCCGGAGGACGTGACAGCCGGCCTGCTGTTCGACGGCCGGATCGCAGAGGACTTCAAGCTGGCCACCGGGACCTTCGTGAGCGTCGGGACCCTGCGACCCACGTTGCTCTCGGCGGCACAGGGCCTGCTGACCGATGCGGTCATCTGCGGTCAGGACGGGGACTGGGTCACTGCCATGGTCTGGCTGGCTCCTGCGCACGCCGCACGCGTCGACCGAGCGGGCGTTCCCGAGGAGTCGCTGCGGGAGGAGCTGGTCGCCACGATGCGGCGGCTGGCCTCCGATGGTGGGGGGTCCTCCCGGTGCGTCGAGCGCCTCCTGGTGCTGACCGAGCCGGCGCAGCTGGACGCCGGCGAGATCACCGACAAGGGCTACGTGAACCAGGCCGCCGTCCGGGGTCGCCGCACGGACCTGGTGGCCCTGCTCGCCCAGGAGCCGCCCCCGCCGCAGGTCGTCGTCCGCAGCTGAGCGGTGCACATGGCGAGTCGGCCCGGCGAAGCGTCTTCGAGCTGCAGCACGGTGTCCGCCGCCCGGCGGGTCACTGGGCTGCACACCGTCCCGTGCGGTCCCGCTGTTGGACGAACGCGGCGAGCTCATCGAGTGACTCGGTGCCGCGGTTGGACGTGAGAGCCGACCGACGCGCCGGCGGGGCGCCGGCTCCGGGCGTTGCGTGACACCGTCCGTCGGGCGGCGGAGCGCAGGTCGGAGGTGGCCGCCGTCCCGCTGATCCGAGGCGTGCCCGGGCGGCGTGCCAGTCTGAGCGGGTGGACGGGGGAGGGGAACGGCGCGCGTCGACGCTGCTGCTCGCCGCCGTCCTGCTGGTCGGCGTCAACCTGCGCGGGGCGATCGCCGCGGTCTCGCCGGTACTGCCCGAGATGCGCGCCGACCTGGGCCTCTCGCCGTCGCTCGTCAGCCTGGTGACCACCCTGCCGGTGCTCTGCTTCGCCGCCGCGGCACCGGCCGCGGCCTGGTTCGGACGGCGGGTGGGCGCCCGCCCGTCGATCCTGGCGGCGTTGCTGCTGCTCGCCGTCGCGACCGTGGCGCGCGTGCTCGGCGGCTCGGCCGTGCTGCTGGCCGGCACCGTGGCGATCGGTCTGGCGATGACGGTCGGCAACGTGCTGCTGCCGCCGGTCGTGAAGGGCCAGTTCGGTGCTGACGCCGGCCGGGTGACCGGCCTGTACACCGCCGCCCTGGCCGCCGGCGCGGCCCTGACCGCCGCGCTCACCGCCCCGATCGCCCAGCTCTGGGGGTGGCGGGGGGCGCTGGCCTGCTGGGCGGTGCTGGCGCTGGTCGCGGCCGTGCTGTGGCAGGTCGCCGCCGTCCGGGCCGGGCGGGCGAGGCCCGTGCGGGTCGCACCCGCGTCGACGGTCGGGGAACGCGGGGCGGCCGCCGGGCCATCGGTGTGGCGGCACCCGGTGGCGTGGGCGGTGGGACTGCTGCTCGCCCTCCAGACGATGCTCTACTACGCGGTCACCACCTGGCTGCCGACCGTGCTCGCCGACCGGCTGCACGCCAGCGTCTCGACGGGGGCGGCTGCCGCGTCGCTGTTCCAGCTGGTCGGGATCGTCGGGGCGCTGCTCGTGCCTGCGCTGATCGGGCGCTGGCGCGGGCAGGTGGGCCTCGGGCTGGTCGTGGGCGCCGCCTGGGTGGTGCTCTTCGCCGGCTTGCTCGGCTGGCCGGCTGGCTGGGGGCTGTGGGTGACCGTCGGCGGTCTGGCGCAGGGGGCCGGCGTCGCCCTGTCGTTCACCGTGATCGTGTTGCGCGCCCACGACGAGGGCGCCGCCCGCCGGATCTCCGGGATGGCCCAGCTGGTCGGCTACGGGATCGGCGCGACGGGACCGTTGCTCGCCGGTGGTCTCTACGGCGCGACCGGAGGCTGGGTGGTCCCGTTGGCGACGCTGGCCGGGATCGGCGTCGGCTGGACCGCGGTGGCGGCCGTGGCCGGGCGACCGGTCACCATCGGCGGACCTCCGGTCACCCGGGACGACGGCTCGGCGCCGGCCGGCGCCGACCTGGGAGGAACGCGCGCACGACGCTCCCGGTGAGGCGGCGAGGGCCGCGGACCGGACGACGACCTCGGGCGGGCATCACCGGCCCCGCGCGTCGCGAGTGCGGTGGAGCGGCGCCCGGACGACCGGCAGCGGTGGCTGTCGCTGACGAGGAGGTCAGAGGGTGCCGCCGGACGGGGCGGCGCAGCGCTCGACGGCGGCCACCTCCTCGGCGGTCAGGTCGGCGCCGGTGAGCGCCTGCAGGTTGGCCTCCAGCTGGGCGACCGAGCTGGCGCCGATGATGGCGGTGGTGACCCGCGGGTCGCGGAGCACCCAGCGCAGCGCCAGCTGAGCCAGGGTCTGGCCGCGCGTGCCGGCGATCTCGTCCAGTGCCCTGGCCCGGCTGACCAGGTCCTCGGTGACGTCGTCGGAGGACAGGTAGGCGCTGCGGGTGGCTCGCGAACCCTCCGGGACCCCGTGCAGGTAGCGGTCGGTGAGCCTGCCCTGGGCCAGCGGGGAGAACACGGCGACCCCCGCCCCGGCGGCGGCGGCCGCGTCGAGGACGCCGGCCTCCACGTGCCGGTCGAAGATCGAGTAGCGGGGCTGGTGCAGCGTCAGCGGGGTGCCCAGGTCGGCCAGCAGCTCGGCGGCGCGGGCGGTGTCGGCGGGGGAGTAGTTGGAGATGCCGACGTAGAGCGCCTTCCCGGCCCGGACGACGGCGTCCAGCGCGCCCATCGTCTCCTCCAGCGGGGTGTCGGGGTCCCGGCGGTGGGAGTAGAAGACGTCGACGTGGTCCAGGCCGGTCCGGCGCAGGGACTGGTCCAGACTGGCCACCAGGTACTTGCGCGAGCCGCCGTCGCCGTAGGGGCCGGGCCACATGTCGTAGCCGGCCTTGGTGGAGATGAGCAGTTCGTCGCGGTACGGGCGCAGGTCGCTGGCCAGCACCGCCCCGAAGGTGGTCTCGGCCGCGCCGTAGGGCGGACCGTAGTTGTTGGCCAGGTCGATGTGGGTGACCCCGAGGTCGACAGCCCGCCGCAGGATCGCCCGCGGGGTGCACAGCGGCCGGTCGGCACCGAAGTTCTGCCACAGCCCGAGGGAGATCGGCGGCAGCAGCAGGCCGCTGCGCCCGGCCCGCCGGTACTCCGTCGTCGCGTAGCGGTCGACGGCGGGGGTCCAGGTCCGGTCGTCGGTGATCACGCGGCGATGATGGCAGCCCAGAGGTCGAGCAGCTCAGCGACCCAGGGCTGTCTCGACCTGGTGGGCGCTCGCCAGCAGGGTGACGTCCTCGCCCGGCAGGCCCTCCAGCGAGAGGCCGATCGGCAGCCCGGCGCCCGTCGTCCCGGCCGGCAGGGAGAGGGCCGGCATGCCCGCGGTCGAGCCGGGACCGGTGTTGCGGATGGTGGTGAGGAAGACCGGCACCTGCCGGCCGTCGAGCTCGGTCGTCTCGTCGTCGCCGATCGGTGGAGCGGGCAGCGGCACCGTCGGGTACACGAGGGCGTCCAGCCGCGCGGCGCCGGCGGGCCGGAGCGCGGCCGTGTAGGCGGCGCGCAGGCGGTCCCTCGTGGCCATCGCCTGCCGGTAGAGCTCGTCGGTGACGGCCCCGCTCGCCGCGGCCTCCAGGGCGCCGCGGACGTCCGGCGAGGCCACCTGGGCCAGCACGTCGGCCAGGGTCAGTGCGCTCTCCGGTCCGGGCAGCGTCGCCAGGTAGGCCGGCAGGTCCCGGGCGACCTCGAAGAAGACGATGGGGAAGCCGCACTCCGCGTCGAGCGCATGGGCGTCCACGACCTGGACCTCGACCAGCTCGACGCCCCCGGCGGCCAGCCGCTCCAGTGCCTGCTCGGTGCAGGCGGCGACCTCGGGATGGAGGTCGTCGTAGAACCCGGCGCGCGGGACCCCCAGCCGCAGCGGTCGGCCGGACGGCGCCGGGGCGGTCTCGCCGGTGACGATCTCGTCGACGAGCACCACGTCGGCCACCGAGGTCGCGAGCACCCCGGCCGTGTCCCGCGTGCGCGAGATGGGCACGGTGCGGCCGGTGCCCCAGCGGCCGGTGGTGGGGCGCCACCCCACGACTCCGCAGTGCGCCGCCGGCACCCGGAGCGATCCACCGGTGTCGGTGCCCAGCGCCAGGGGCACGACGCCGGTCGCGACGGCGACGGCCGACCCGCCCGAGGAGCCCCCGGCCGAGCGGGTGGTGTCGTGCGGGTTGCGCACCGGCCCGAAGGCGGCGTTGTTGCTGGTGATGCCGAGCGCCAGCTCGTGCAGGTTCGTCTTGCCGATCACCGCCGCCCCGGCCGCGCGCAACCGCGCCACCGCGTGCTGGTCGCGACCCGGTCGGGAGGCGCGGAGGGCGGGCGTCCCGCCGGTGGTGGGCAGGTCGGAGGTGTCCAGGTTGTCCTTGACCGCGAGCGGGACGCCGGCGAGCGGACCGGCTCCCGGGTCCACGTGCTCGGCGACCGAGATGAAGGCGCCGAGGTCGGCGACGTCGCGGGCCGCCTGGATGCTGGCGGCGATCACCGCCTCCGCCGAGGACGAGGCGATCCGCTGGCGCACCTGGTCGACTCCGGAGGGCTGCACGGACGGCATCCTGGCACGTCCCGGGGATCAGCCCATCGTCTTCTGGCCGTCGATCGACTCCCGCAGGATGTCCGCGTGACCGGCGTGCTGGGCGGTCTCCGCGATGATGTGCAGGAACACCCGGCGGGCCGACCACCGGGCGCCCGGCTCGAACCACGGTGCCTCCGGCAGGGCGTGGTCGGCGTCCAGGTCGGGCAGGCCGGCGACCAGGTCGTCCGTGCGCTGCGCGACCGTCTCGTACTCGGCCAGCACACCGGCCAGCGTCTCCCCGGGGGCCAGGTGCCAGTGCCGGCTGAAGGCATCGGGACCCCAGTTGCGGTTCATCGCCTCCGCGCCGCCCTCGGCGAACCGTGCCCAGCCCGCCTCCGTGCCGGCGACGTGCTTGATGAGCCCGGCGAGGTCCAGCGCGCTGACGGTCGGTCGCCGCTGGGCCTGCTCGTCGGTCAGGTCGCGGACGGTGAACCGGAGGAAGGCCCGGTGCCGCCGCAGCGACTCGAGCAGGTCGGCGCGCTCGCGGGTGAGGGTGGTCAGGGCGGTCATCGGGTCGCCTTCCGTCGTCCTCCGGCAGGTCGGTGCCGACGCTAGGGGCAGGAGCTCCCCGGTGGGGGCGATCCCTGCGTCGTCGCGGAGGTCAGGAGTCGGCCAGCCAGGACAGCAGGCGGCCCCGCGACCAGCAGCGGCCGAGGGCCTGGACGCGCAGGGTCGACCGGTCGAGCACGGCCAGGCCGACGATGCTGTGGCCCGACGCGCGGCGGTCGCCCAGCGTCGGGATCTCCGGTGCCACCCCGACCCCCTCAGCCGACACCCACGCCACCGGCCGGTCGGCGGCCGCGTCCTGCAGGCGGTGCAGGACGCGCAGCCGACCCGCGGGCGGGAGTCGGGACAGCGCCCACGTGGTGGTGACGACGGGCAGCGCGTCGGCGGGCACCCGGGCCAGGGCGTCGGGGAGCAGCTCGACGGCGCCGCCGCGGAGCAGCTGCGGTGGGTCGGTGGCCGCCAGGGCCAGCTCGGAGTCGAGCCGCGCGGCCCGCTCCGGCTGGTCGGGCGCCAGGCAGGCGCGCAGCCACCGGACGTCGTCGGCGTCGGTCACGTCCACCGGGTCGCGGTCGATCCCGACCCGGGCGACGACCGCGGGCACCGCGCGGGCCGGGACGGGCCGGGCCCCCACGAGCGAGGCCGACAGCTGCACCGGGGACGACGGGTCGCCCAGCGTCCGGCCGTCGCTGTAGCTGATGCCCACCCGGCCGACGTCCAGGTCGAGCCCGGCGCCGCAGCCCAGGCTGATCAGGCCGAGGGCGTCCGCGCCGACCCGGCGGGCCGCCTCGGCGACGGCCGGGTACAGCACCGGGCTGTGCCCGGTCTCCTCCGGCCGGGTCCGCCGGCGGACGGCGAGGGCCACGACCGCGTCGGTGCTGCGCAGCAGCGTGTCGACCGCCGCGACGGCGGCGGCGTCGCCGTCCGCGGCGGCGTAGGCCGCCGCCAGCGCCGGAGCGCGTCCGGCGAGGGCGAGGTCGTGCAGCGCGGCGAGCACCACCGTCGGGTGCCGCCTGCGCGCCGGGACGGCCGCGACCGCGCGCAGCGCGTCGTCGGACCCGCTCACCGCGACGGCGATCCGTGCGTGCAGGGGCGAGGTCCCGGCGGTGTCGGCGGCACCGAAGCTCCGGTACACCTCGGCGAGGGTGTGGGCCCTGCCCATCCCGACCCCCGCTCGCCGTCACCGCTCCCTCGACGAGGTGGCGAAGGGCCTCCACACTGCACCCCTTCCGCGGGGTGGCTGCGGGGTGGGCCATCGGACCCTGGCCGACCCGTGCGGCCGCGAGGACCGTCGACGGTGTCGGCGGCTCTCCGCACGGCACCGAGGAGGAGCGATGGGCGTCGAGACGACTCGTCCGGTGATGGACGAGTACCTGCACGCACTGATCGGTGGTCAGGACTTCGGGCGCTTCTTCGCACCCGACGTCGTCTGGACCACCATGGAGACCGGGGAGACGGTCCGTGGTCGGGAGGCGGTGCGCGACCTCATCGTCGCGATCCACACGCAGGCCTTCCGAGCGAGCCCCGAGCTGGTCCAGCTGATGACCGGTGAGGGGTCCGCGATGGTGGAAGCGGTGTTCGACGGCACGCACGTGGGGGACTTCGGGGGCGTGGCGGCGACGGGTCGGCACGTCCGGATGCCGTACTGCATGGCGTACGACGTGTCCGGGGACGTGATCACCGCGTTGCGCTCCTACTTCCCGATGGCGGCGATCAGCGCCCAGCTCACCGCGGCCAGCCGTTCCGCCGGCGCACCGGCCTGAGCGGGCGCCGTGCGGTCAGGTGGTCCGGCGGGCGTTGAGCCGGGCGGCCTGGCGGGTCAGGTGGTCCCGCTCGGCGAGGGCGGGCGCCGCACGGGCCGCCTCGACGTACAGCCGGGCCGCGGTCGCGAGATCGCCGTCGCGCTCGTGCAGGTACGCCGCCACGGCGACGTACCGCGGCACTGCGTCGTCCAGCTCCGCGAGCGCGGCCAGGCCGGCGCGCGGGCCGTCCGCCTCGCCCACCGCCACCGCGCGGTTGAGCCGGACGACCGGGCTGCCGGTCAGCCGCACCAGCTCGTCGTACCACTCGACGATCTGCACCCAGTCGGTCTCCTCGGCGGTCCGCGCGTCCGCGTGCAGGGCGGCGATCGCGGCCTGGGCCTGGAACTCACCGAGCCGGTCCCGGGCCAGTGCGGCCTGCAGGACCTCGACGCCCTCGGCGATGGCCCGGGTGTCCCACCGGCTGCGGTCCTGCTCGGCCAGCGGCACCAGGCTGCCGTCGGGGGCGGTCCGGGCCGGCCGCCGGGCGGCCGTCAGCAGCATCAGGGCGAGCAGCCCGGCCACCTCGGGGTGGTCGACCGCGGTGGCGAGCTGCCGGGTCAGCCGGATCGCCTCCGCGACCAGGTCGACGTCGCCGGAGTACCCCTCGTTGAACACCAGGTACAGGACCCGCAGCACGGTGGCGACGTCGCCGGGGGAGTCGAACCGCACGCCGGAGACGGTGCGCTTGGCCCGGCTGATCCGCTGCGCCATCGTCGCCTCGGGCACCAGGTACGCCTGCGCGATCTGGCGGGTGGTCAGCCCGCCGACGGCGCGCAGCGTGAGCGCCACCGCGGACGACGGGGTCAACGAGGGGTGCGCGCAGAGGAAGTACAGCTGCAGCGTGTCGTCGACCGCGGGCACCGGCCCGGGCGGCGGCTCGACCTCGACGACGTCCTCCCGCCGGCGGCGGGCGGCGTCCGCCCGGGTCGCGTCGAGGAACCGGCGCCAGGCGACGGTGACCAGCCAGCCCCTGGGGTCCCGCGGCGGGTCGGCCGGCCAGACCCGGAGCGCCTCCACCAGGGCGTCCTGCACGGCGTCCTCGGCCGCCGCGAAGTCGGCTCCGCGGCGGCCGAGGACGGTCAGCACGCCGGGCGTGAGGCTCCGGAGGAGGACCTCGTCCACCCGACCGCTCACTCGGTGGTGGTGGCTGCCTCGGTCAGGAACGGCCGCAGCTCGAGCCACTCGTGGATCGGCTTCCCGCCTGCTCCCGGAGCGGCCGAGAGCTCCCCGGCCAGCTCGAGCGCCCGCTCGTAGGAGTCGACGTCGATGGCCATCCAGCCGGCGATGAGGTCCTTGGTCTCGGCGAACGGGCCGTCGGTGACCGGCGGCCGGCCCTCGCCGTCGAAGCGGACCCAGGTCCCCTCGGCGGAGAGCGCCTGGGCGTCGACCAACTCGCCGGTCTGCTCGAGCTCGGCCGCGAAGTCGTTCATGTACTGCATGTGGGCGGAGATCTCCTCCGGCGTCCACTGGTCCATCCGCACGTCGTTCACCGCAGCCGGTGCGCCGCGGTAGTGCTTGAGCAGCAGGTACTTGGCCATCGTGGTCCTCCTCGGTGTGGGCGACCCATCCTGGTCGCTCCACCCCGGGGACGGAGCCGGCCGGCGGTTCTCGACATCGCCGTGCCGCGGACGCCAGAGGGCCCGCCGACCCCGTGGTCGGCGGGCCCTCTGGCTCAGCTGGTGCTGCGGGTCGACCCGGTCGTCACGCCACGTCGGTGCGGGCGTCGGCGAGGTACTCGCGCACTGCCGGCTCCGGGACCCGGAAGGAGCGGCCGACGCGGACGGCGGCCATCTCGCCGCCGTGCACGAGGCGGTACACGGTCATCTTCGACACCCGCATGATCGCCGCGACCTCGGCCACGGTGAGGAAGGAGACGGCCGGCCGCGGAGCGGGCCGCTGCACGACGGGACCCGCGGCCATCGGGCGCTGGCCCATGGGACGCTGGACCATCGGGCCGCCGCCGGGCACGGCGGGACGGGTGTAGGGACGCTGGCCGTAGG
>NZ_SJEX01000056.1 GCF_005930495.1 Modestobacter excelsi
GGCCCGCCCCGACGACGACGACCCGGGCCATGCCGCCCACGGTAACCAGCGCGCGGAGGTCGGTGCCGCGGGGCGGACCCGGGCGGCGGTCAGTGCAGGTCCCGGCGGCTGAACAGGACGACGCCTCCGCCGACGACCGCCGCGGTGACCAGGGCCAGGAAGACCGCGGCCTGGCCGCTGGTGAGCAGGTACTCGACCTGCTGGTGGACGCCCTGCGGGTCGACGCCGTCGTCCAGGGAGAGCGTCAGCCCGTCGGGGAGCACCAGCGCCGCGGCGTTGTCGGTCAGCAGCCACGGCTGCCAGGCCGGCCGGAGAGCCCGGACGGCGTTCTCCACGATCGCGACGTAGACGAAGGCGACACCGGTCGCCGCGCCGGTGTTGCGCAGCAGGTCGGTCAGGCCGAACCCGAGCAGCCCGGCGAACACGCTCAGCAGCACGCCGCGGCCCTGCGCCCCCAGCAGGTCGGGCCAGAAGCCGGTCGGCAGGGCCGCGCCGTCGCCGACCACCGACTGCAGCAGGGTCGCGAGCCCGAGCCACAGCGCCTGCATCAGCAGCCCGAGCGCCGCCGAGGCGACCGCGGTGACCAGCAGCTTGGCGGCCATCACCCGGGGACGGCGGGTCTCCCAGAACAGCAGCGCCACCATCGACCGGGTGGACCACTCCGCCCCCACGAACGTGCCGCCGACGAGGAAGGCCAGGGCCGCAGTGAGGGCGGCCACCGACACCGCGCCGGTGGTGCCGTCCGCGGAGAGCGAGAAGGGCTCGGGCTCCAGGAACAGCGACAGCGGGAACTGGTCGGCCGTCGCCGGCGGCCCGCACCAGTCCTCGGGGGCGACGTCGGCCGGGCGGGCCGGGTCGGCCAGGCACTGCTCCCGGCCCTCGTTCGCCAGCTCGATCTGCTCCTGCTGGGTGGCCCGGGCCTCGGCGAGCCGCTCCGGGCTCGGTGTCCGGAACGCCAGCAGGGAGACCACCAGCGCGGCCGCCCAGCCGACCAGCGCCACCAGCAGCAGCACCCGGATGAAGCGGCGGGCCAGGAAGCGGTGCGTCTCGGCGCGGACCAGCCCGCCGAAGGGCCCGGCCGGCACCGCCGGCGGCGGGGTGAGGACGGCGCTCATGCCGGGTCCGCCGTCAGCGCCAGGAACGCGCTCTCCAGGTCCGCGGCCACCGGCGTCAGCTCCTCCAGGTAGTGACCGTGCTCGGCGAGCAGCCGGGTGACCTCGCCGGGTGCGCGCACCGCGGAGACGAGCAGCGCGCCGTCGGCGGGGCTGACCCGGTACCCGGCGGCGGTGAGCACCGCGGCCGCCGCGGCGCGGTCGGGCACCCGGACCCGCACGTCACCGGACGAGCGCCCGGCGAGCACCTCGCGCACCGGCCCGGAGGCGATGCACCGGCCGCGGGCCATGATCGAGACGGAGTCGGCGACCTGCTCGATCTCGGCCAGCAGGTGCGAGCTGAGCAGCACGGTCGTCGAGCCGTCGGACCCCAGCCGCCGGATGAGCTCGCGCACGTCCTTGATGCCGGCCGGGTCCAGCCCGTTGCTCGGCTCGTCGAGGACCAGCAGCTGCGGACGCTTGAGCAGGGCGGCGGCGATGCCCAGCCGCTGCTTCATGCCGAGGGAGTAGCCCTTGAACCGGTCGTCGGCCCGGTCGCGAAGGGCCACGACGTCGAGGACCTCGTCCACCCGGCCGCGGGGGACGCCCGCGGTCTCGGCCAGCAGCCGCAGGTTGCGCCGGCCGGAGAAGCCGGGGAAGAACAGCGGGGTCTCCACCAGCGCGCCGACGCTGCCGATCACCTCGGGGAGCCCGGCCGGCACCGGCCGGTCCAGCAGCCGCACGTCGCCGGCGTCGGCCCGGACCAGCCCGAGCAGGACCCGGATCGTCGTCGTCTTGCCCGAGCCGTTGGGGCCGAGGAAGCCGTGCACGCCACCGGAGCCGACCACAAGGTGCAGGTCGTCCAGCGCCTTCTGCGGCGGCTTGCCCCGCCGGGTGTAGCTCTTGCTCACCGCGTGCAGCTCGACGGCCGGCACCGGGGCCTCCTCGGGGTCGACGGACGCTGCACGGTGGCACAGCCCTCGCCCGGGTGGAACGGCATCGGCACGCGTGTCCGGCGCTCGTGGCGGAGCCGTGACCGCCGGCGGTCAGGCAGCTGGGCCGAAGTCCGAGTCCAGGTGGGCGAGCAGCGTCGGGCCGTCCCAGGTCGGTGGCGGCATGACCCGGCGGATGGTGAGCAGCGGCCGGGCCGGGTCCACCGGGTCGGCGAGCTGGAAGGCCGCCCGGTACCCCGCCGACGCCACGTGCGGGAGGGTCTCCGGCGCCCAGGCGCCGTAGGGGTAGGCCATCAGGTCCACCGGGTGCCCGAGGATCCCGGCCAGCGTGGCCGCCGGCTCGTCGAGCTGCGTCGGCCACTGGTCGTCGGGCAGCCGGTCCAGCCGCTGGTGGTCCCAGGTGTGCGCGCCGATCGTCATGCCCGCGGCGTCCAGCCGGCGGAGGTCGTCGCTGCTGAGCCAGTTCGGCTTGTCCAGCACGACGGTCATCGGGAAGAAGACCGCCGGGAAGCCCATCGCCTGCAGCGCCGGCAGCGCCACGGTGACGTGGGTGGCCGAGCCGTCGTCGAAGCTCAGCAGCACCGGCCGGTCCGGCAGCGGGGTGCCGAACTCGAGGTGGTCGACCAGCTCCTCGGCCCGGACGGGCGTGCGGCCGCCGTCGCGCAGCGCGCGGAGCTGCGCGGTGAGCACCGCCGGCGGTGTGGTGATCGTCCGGGTGTACGCGCTGTCGTCGGGCTCGAACTCGCGCAGCTGGTGGTAGCAGAGCACCGGCACGGTGGAGCGCGCCGCGATCTCCGCCGGCGTCCCGGCCATGGGTGGCGCCACCGGGGTCGGCGTCGGCGTGACGGTCGGGGTCGACGCGGCGGTGGTCGGCACGGGGGCCGAGGTGGCGGTCGGTCGGGAGGCCCCGGCGCCGCAGCCGGTCAGCACGAGCGCTCCGCCGAGGGCCAGGAACTCGCGTCTGCGCATCCGCTGACCCTCGCCTGTCGCGTTGCCGACCGCAACCGTCCAGGCTCTCCCGCGGCGGCGTGCCCGCCGGGCCGGTCCGGATGGCACGCTGCCGGGGTGGTCTCCCTCCCTGCCCTGGCCCGTCGCGGGGACGCCGCGACCCGCGAGCTGCTCTCCCGGGCGGCCCGTCGCGCCGGCTGGACGCCGACGGTGCTCGCCCATCCCGGATACGGCAGCGGCGGCCGGGTGCGGGTGCTCGGCCGGGTGCTGCTCGCCCCGGCCGGGGCCCATCCGGAGGACCGGCGGGCGGTGCCCGGCTGGCAGCGGTTCCTCACCCTGGAGAGCGCGGCCGCGGAGGTGGTCGTCGAGGTCGCCGGCACCCGCACGGTGGTGCGCAGCGACGACGACGGGCTGGTCGACGCGACCCTGACCCTGGACCTGCCCGACGTCGGGGCGCTGCCGGTGCGGCTGACCGCCGGCGAGCGCACGTCCGCGGCCGTGGTCCACCTGGCCTCACCGGACGCCGCGCGCGGGGTGGTGTGCGACATCGACGACACCGTGCTGGTCACCGGCATCGCCACCCCGCTGCGCGCCGCCTGGCGCACCTTCGTGCAGCCGATGACCCGCCGGCAGGCGGTGCCCGGCATGGCCCGGCTGCTGCGCGAGCTCACGTCGGGCGCGCCGCACGTGCCGGTGGTCTACGTCAGCAACGGGCCGTGGAACCTCGCCGGCCCGCTCGGCCGGTTCCTGGAGCGCAGCGGCTTCCCGCCCGGCACCCTGCTGCTCACCGACTGGGGCCCGACGCCCACCCGCTGGTTCCGCGACGGCCGCTCGCACAAGCGCACCGCGCTGCAGCGGCTGGCCGCGGACCTGCCCGGGGTGCGCTGGACGCTGGTCGGGGACACCGGCGAGCACGACCCGGCGCTGTACGAGGAGTTCGCCCGCGCCCGGCCGGACCGGGTGCGCGCGGTGCTGCTGCGGGACACGACCGGAGGAGCGCCCCGGCAGGAACGGTTCGGGGACGTGCCCGTCGTCTACGGCGCGGACGGCGACGCCATCGCCGCGGCGCTGCCGCGGACCGGCTGAGCCTCGAAGAGCTCGGCGAGGGCGGCGTCGGAGGCGGTCAGCGCATCCCGGTCGGAGGTGCTGCTGGAGGCCACGACCTCGGCCGCGCCGGTGCGCTCGACCAGCTCGGCCAGCCGGCTCGCCACCTGGGCCGCGGTACCGGCGACCGCGGCCGCGGCGGTCCGGTCGACGTACTGCTGCTGCCGGGCCGTCAGCGGCCGGGCGCGGACGGTGGGAACCGGCTCCAGCGGCGGGAACGCCCCGGTCGTGCGGGCCTGGGCCATCGCCCAGGCCTCCGGCAGCAGGAGGTCGGCGGCCTCGGCGGCGGTGTCGGCGACCAGCACGTCGAGGCTGATCGCCACCCGCGGTCCCGGCTGCTGCGCCGAGGGGCGGAACGCGCGGCGGTAGCCGGCCAGCGCCGCCAGCCCCGGCTCCGGGTCCCCGGCGACCCCCAGCAGCGGGCCGCCGACGACCACCGGCAGGCCCAGCTCGGCGGCGACCTGCAGCCCTCGACCGGTGGCCAGCACGAACAGCGGGACGGCGCCGGCGGGCTGCGGGTGCAGGGTGATCTCCGCCGTCCCGGTCAGGTACGCGCGCAGCTCGGCGAGGTCGGCGGCGAAGTCCCGCTCGGTCTCCCGCAGCGCGCGCCGCACCGGCGGGGTGAAGCCGGGGGAGCGGCCCAGCCCCAGGTCGACCCGGTCGGGGGCGAACGCGCTCACGGTGGCGAACTGCTCGGCGACCACCAGCGGCTGGTGGTGCGGCAGCATCACACCGGCCGAGCCCAGCCGGATCGTCGTCGTCCGCCCGGCGACCGCGGCGAGCAGCACCGCCGGCGCGGACCCGGCGATGCCGGGCACCCCGTGGTGCTCGGCGACCCAGAAGCGCTCGAAGCCCAGGCGCTCGGCGGCGACCGCGCGGGAGACGGTGCCGGTCAGGGCGGCGGCGTCCGGTTCGCCGGCCCGGGTGCGCGCGCGGTCGAGCAGGGACAGCCCGGCGGTCAGCACTGGAGGGCGAGCACAGCCAGGTCGTCACGCTCGTGCGGCGAGCCCTGCCGGTGCCGGTCGACGGCGGTCTGCACGGCCTGCACGATGTCCTCAGCGGAGCCCGCCGGGATGCCTGCCAGCACCCGGATCAGGCCGGACTCGTCGAACTGGACACCGGCGCCGTCGCGGGCCTCGGTCACGCCGTCGGTGTAGAGCACCAGGGTGGTCCCGGCCGGCATCTCGACGTCGATCTCCTGGTACACGGTCTCGGCTGCCACCCCGAGCGGGCGGCCCGGGTCGCCCACCTCGGTGCACTCCCCGGCGGGTGAGCGCAGCACCGGCCGGGGGTGGCCGGCGATGCTCAGCCGAGCCGTCACGCCGCCCTCGTGCGGGCGGAGCACCAGGCAGCAGGCGGTGACGAAGCGGAGCGGGCCCGGGCCGGCTTCCCGGACCAGCGCGGAGTTCACCGCCTGCAGCACGTCGGCCGGACCGGACAGGGCGGTCGCGGCGGCCCGGGCGGTGTGCCGGGCCAGCGCGGCCATGGCCGCTGCTTCAGCGCCCTTGCCGCAGACGTCGGCGATGAGCACCATCCACCTGCCGTCCGGCAGCGGCAGCACGTCGTAGGTGTCCCCGCCGACCAGCAGCCCCTCGCCACCGGCCCGGTACCGAGCAGCCAGTTCGACGCCGGGGACGGTCGGCAACGAGGGCGGCAGCAGGCTGCGCTGCAGCGTCTCGGCCAGCGAGCGGACCTGCGACTCGGCGCGCAGCCGGCTCAGGAACTGACCGATCTGCCGGCCGGCGGTGGCCAGCACGTCCAGCAGGTCGGGCGGGACCGGCCGTGCCTGGCGGGAGAACAGCTCGCAGACCCCCAGCAGGATGTCCCCGTGCAGCACGGGGAAGGCCAGGCCGGTGCGGATGCCGTCGGCCCGGGCGCTCCCCCCGCGGACGAAGCGGGCGTCGGTCCAGAGGTCCTCGATCACCACCGGCGTGCGCTCCTGCCAGGTGATGCCGGGCAGTCCCTCACCCCGGCCCCAGGCCGACCCGCGCGCCTGGGCGTGCAGCGACGGCACGGTCACCTCCGGCGCAGCCCAGACGCCGGCATAGTGGAGCCGGTCGGTGGACTCGTCGGGCCGCCAGATCATCGCGGCATCCCAGTCCAGTTCGGTGCAGATCGTCGAGAGGAGCTGCCGGAAGGCGGCGTCGGCGTCCGGTGCCTCGGTCAGCGCGGCGGTGACCCGCTGGATGGCGGCCAGGTACCGGCTCACCTGGAACTGGCGCTCCAGCAGGACGGTCGTGCTGGCGTCCCGGAGGACGGCGACCACGAGGGCGGAGTCGTCGCAGACGTCGCCCTCGGCGGCCAGCCGCGACAGCGTCAGGTCGATGGGGACCTCGTGGCCGTCGGCGTGCAGCGCCGGCACCCGCGTGGTCGTCCCGACGAGCTTGCCCGCTCCGGTGGCCCGGAACCGCGAGAAGCCGGCTCCGTGCCCCCGGCGAAGCCGCTGGGGCATGAGCACGGTCAGCGACCGTCCGGTCAGGTCCTCCACCCGGTGCCCCAGCAGGGTCTGGACCGCCGGGTTCACGTAGGCGATCCGGCCGTCCCGGTCGGCCACGACGACGGTGTCGGGCAGGGCCTCCAGCAGCGCCGGCGCGGCCAGCGCAGCACTCGACTCCGGTCGCACGCACCCTCCCCCGGCAACGAGGCTGATCACTCCGCCTCTGGCTGGCTGCCGAGGGTCCCACATCGGTCGCCCGACGGCGGCAGGCTGTGGGTCGAGGTGGGACGGCATGGCTCAGAACGCGTACCGTACCCGCAGCCAGGGCGCGTGCTGACCGATCAGCTCCTGCAACCGGGTCACACCGGCCCGCTTGACGTCGTTGCGGTAGCGGACGTTGAGCTGGCCGTTCTGGCTGACCTTGCGCTGCTGCAGCTCCGGCCGCCAGAGCAGCTCCTCGGCCTGCGGGTGCCAGCCCAGGTTGACCTCGTGCAGCTGCTCGTTGTGGGTCAGCATGATCACCTCGGCGGCGGCCTGGGCCTTGGTGGCGTCGTCGAGCTCGTCGTCCAGCTGCTGCAGCAACGCCGTCCAGTCGGCCTCCCACCCGTCGCGCAGCACGACGGGGGAGAAGTTGAGGTGCACCTCGTAGCCGGCCGCCACGAAGTCGTCGACCGCGGCGATCCGCTCGGCGACCCGGCTGGTGCGCACGTCCAGCACCTTGGCGTCGGCGTCGGGCATCAGCGAGAACCGGATGCGGGTGCGGCCCTGCGGGTCCAGGTCCAGCAGGTCGCGGTTGACGTACTTGGTGGCGAAGGAGGCCTTCGCCGTCGGCAGCTCCCGGAAGGTGGCGACCAGGTCGGCGACGTTGTCGCTGACCAGGGCGTCGACCGAGCAGTCGCTGTTCTCGCCGATGTCGTAGACCCAGCTGACCGGGTCGGCCTCGTCGGGGGTGGCCTTGACGCCCTGCCGGCCCACGTGCCGGCGCAGGTAGCCGGTGATCTGGTCTATGTTGGTGAACACGGTGATCGGGTTGGCGTAGCCCTTGCGCCGCGGGACGTAGCAGTACGCACATGCCATGGCGCAGCCATTGGCCGTCGAGGGCGCGATCCAGTTGGCGGACCGGTCGTTGGGGCGGGCCGACAGCGACTTCTTGACCCCCAGCACGAGGATCTCGGTCTTGATCCGCACCCAGCGGTCGACGTTGCCCTCGTTGCCGTGCAGGTCGGGGATCTGCCAGTGCGAGGGCACCTCGACCAGCTCGGCACCGGGGAACCGGGCCAGCACCTGCCGCCCGCGCGGCGAGTCGGCGGCGGCCGGCTCGGCGTACACCGTGCGCACCTGCAGCAGCCGGCTGACCACCGGGGTCTCGGCCGGCAGGACGTCGTCGAAGAGGGTCAGTGCGTCCGTCACTGCAGGTACAGCAGCGCCCGGACCTGCGGTGTTCCGCTCGGACGGCGTGGCCCGGGACTCACGCCCAGGGGTCGGTGACCTCGCGCAGCCGGGTCAGTGCCGCCCGCAGGGCGGCCATCGTCTCCTCGCCGAGGTGGGCGGTCCACTCCGCCTCGACCGCGGCGACCACCGGTGCCGCCAGGTCGGCCGCCTCCAGCCCACGGCGGGCCGGCCGGATCAGTCGCGCCCGGCCGTCGCGGGGGTCGGGCACGCGCTCGACGTAGCCGCGCGCCTCGAGCTGGTCGACCAGGGACCCGGCGCTCTGCTTGGTCATCTGCGCCTGGGCGGCCAGGTCGGTCAGCCGGCTGCCCTCGCGGGCGACCCGCTGCAGCAGCCGGGCCTGGGCGAGGGTGACCTCGTGGCCGGCCTCGGTCAGGGCGGCGAGCACCCGGGTCTCCATCGCCCGGTACGGGTAGAAGAGCAGCAGCCCGGTGTTCTGCGCGGGTTCGGTCATCGGACCCCCTTGCGGAGCAGCGGTGCGGCGAGGATGGTCAGGGAACCTTACTAGTTCTCTCCGCGGGAGGCCGCGATGGACTCCGATGAACTGTGGGCGACGGTCGACGCGCAGCGGACCAGCCTGGCCGACCTGCTCGCCGGGCTGACGCCGGAGGAGTGGGCGACCCCCTCGTGGTGCGCCGGCTGGCGGGTGCGGGACGTGGCGGCGCACCTGGCCCTGGCCCAGGTCCCGCTGGCCGTCACGCTGCCGGCGTTCCTGCGGGCGCGGGGCAGCTTCGACCGGATGGTGCACGACACCGCCGTCGCCCGGGCTGCGGCACCTCCGGAGGAGCTGGTCGATGCGATCCGGGCCATGGTGGGGTCGCGCCGCCACGTGGCGGTGGTGACGGAGGTGGAGCCGCTGCTGGACGTGCTCGTGCACGGTCAGGACATCGCCCGCCCGCTGGGCCGGGAGCGGCCGGTGCCGCCGGTGGCCGCCGCGGCCGCGGCCACCCGGGTCTGGCGGATGGGGTGGCCGTTCTGGGCCCGGCGCCGGCTGCGCGGCACCTCGCTGGTGGCCAGCGACTCGGACTGGCGGGTGGGCTCCGGGCCGCCGGTGTGCGGGACGACCGGCGACCTCCTGCTCCTGGTGACCGGCCGCCGGCAGGTGCTGCCGCAGCTCTCCGGCCCGGGAGTGGCGGTGCTCGCCGGGTCACGGGCCGCGCGGGCCTGAGGGAGGGCCCGTCCCCCTCACCCCCCGCAGGCTCGGGGGGAGCCTCTGGACGGCGCCGTTCCAGCACGTCACCTGGCCCCCTAGGCTCGCAGCGCTCCGCCGTCCCGACCCCGGAGGTCCTCTGTGCTGGCCAGCATCGGATACGCCGTCGCCTACACCGGCGTCGGCATCCTGCTCCTGATCGTGGGCGCCTTCGTCCTCGACCTGCTCACCCCCGGCCACCTGGCCAAGCACATCTACGAGGAGCGCTCGGTCAACGCCGGCATCGCCCTCTCCGCGGTCTTCCTCGGCCAGGGCGCCATCGCCTTCGCCACCATCTGGACCAACGGCACCAGCGGCTTCGGCGACGCGCTGGCCGACACGGTGGTGTTCGGGCTGGTCGGGATCGCCCTGCAGGTGGTCGCGTTCCTCGTGCTCGACGTGCTGACACCGGGCAAGCTGGGCCACATGCTCGTGCAGGTGCCCTTCCACCCGGCCAGCCTGGTCAGCGCGGCCTCGACGCTGGCCGTGTCGGCGATCATCGTCGCCTCGATCTGGCCCTGACGATGAGCCGGGTCAACGACGTGGGCGGGATGTCCGGTTTCCCGGCGGTCATCGAGGAGCCGGACGAGCCGCCGTTCCACTCCGACTGGGAGGCGCACGTCTTCGCGCTCAACGGCGCGCTGATCAAGCGGGGCGTCTACAACCTCGACGAGTTCCGCGACGCGCAGGAGCGGCTGCCGGTGCAGGAGTACCTGTCGGCCTCCTACTACGAACGGTGGTTCGCCGCGATCACCACGCTGCTCCGCGAGAAGGGCGTGGTCGCGGCGGAGGAGCTCGAGCTCCCCGATGAGCACTGACCGCTTCGCGCCCGGCGTCCGGGTGCGCACCCGGGCCACCGACCCGGCCGGGCACACCCGGCTGCCCCGGTACGCCCGCGGCGCCGTCGGCGTGCTGGTCGAGCAGGCCGGGCGGCACCCGCTGGCCGACGACCGCGCCCGCGGCGTGCCGGCGGACCCGCAGCCGGTCTGGCACGTGCGGTTCGCCGCGGCGGACCTGTTCGGCACCGGTGACCACACGGTGACCGTCGAGCTGTGGCAGGACTACCTGACCCCGATCGAGGAGGCGCTGTGAGCGACGACCACGGCAGTTCGGTGATCTCCGCGCAGGTGCGGCACGTCGAGTCGCTGCTGGAGTCCCGCGGCCTGCTCGACGCCGGCGAGATCGACACCCGCATCGACGAGTTCCTGGCCGGGGGCAGCCCGGCCAACGGTGCGCGGATCGTCGCCCGGGCCTGGGCCGACCCCGGCTTCGCCGAGCGGCTGCTGGCCGATGCGAACAGCGCCATCCGCGAGGTCGGGCTGTCGATGGCCGGCGGGCTGCAGGAACAGCGGCTCAAGGTCGTCGCCAACACCGAGGCCGAGCACAACGTCGTCGTCTGCACGTTGTGCTCGTGCTACCCGATCGCGCTGCTCGGGCCCTCGCCAGGCTGGTACAAGAGCGAGGCCTACCGCTCCCGGGTGGTCCGGGACCCGCGCGGCGTGCTCGCCGAGTTCGGCCTCGAGCTGCCCGTCGGGACGTCGGTCGCGGTCTGGGACGCCAGCGCGGAGTCGCGGTACATGGTGCTGCCGCGCCGTCCGGTCGGCACCGAGGGGCTGGCCGAGGACGAGCTGGCCGCCCTCGTCACCCGCAAGGGCCTGATCGGCACCGCTGTCGTCTGACGCAGGTCCCCCGGGGTTGCGCCCGCCCAGGAGGGGCACCCCTCCGGGGACGACGCACCAGCGCGTCCCGATGAGTGGAGCACCCGTGAAGGCAGTGACCTGGCACGGCAAGCAGGACGTCCGCGTCGACACCGTGGACGACCCCTTCGTGCAGCTGCCGACCGACGCCGTCATCCGGGTGACGACGACCAACATCTGCGGGTCGGACCTGCACCTGTACGACCCGCTGGCGCCGTTCATGGGCGTCGGTGACGTGCTCGGCCACGAGGCGATGGGCGAGGTCGTCGAGGTGGGCTCGGCGGTGGGCGACCTGGCGGTCGGTGACCGGGTCGCGATCCCCTTCCAGATCTCCTGCGGTTCCTGCTGGATGTGCGACCAGCAGCTGTACACCCAGTGCGAGACCACCCAGGTGCGCGACCAGGGGATGGGTGCGGCGCTGTTCGGCTTCTCCAAGCTCTACGGCGAGGTGCCGGGCGGGCAGGCGGAGTACCTGCGGGTGCCGCAGGCCCAGTTCACCCACATCTCGTTGCCCGAGGGCCCGGCCGACGACCGGTTCGCCTACCTCTCGGACATCCTGCCCACCGCCTGGCAGGGCGTGGAGTACGCCGGCGTGCCCGACGGCGGGACCCTCGTCGTCCTCGGGCTGGGCCCGATCGGTGACTTCGCCTGCCGGATCGGTCAGCACAAGGGCTACCGGGTGATCGGCGTGGACCTCGTCCCCGAGCGGCTGGCCCGCGTCGCCGCACGCGGCATCGAGGTGGTCGACCTGCGCGAGCACGAGGACGACCTCGGCGACGCGATCCGGGACATGACCGACGGGCGCGGGCCGGACTCGGTCCTCGACGCGGTCGGCATGGAGGCGCACGGCTCGCCGGCCACCGGCCTGGTGCAGAAGGCGGTCGGGTTGCTGCCGCGGGCCGTCGCGGCGCCGGTCATGCAGGAGGCAGGGGTCGACCGGTTGAACGCCCTGCACTCCGCGATCGACATCGTCCGCCGCGGTGGCACCATCTCGGTCTCCGGTGTGTACGGCGGCGCCGCCGACCCGATGCCGATGATCACGCTGTTCGACAAGCAGGTCCAGCTGCGGATGGGCCAGGCGAACATCAAGAAGTGGATCCCGGAGATCATGCCGCTGCTCACCGACGCCGACCCGCTGGGCGTCGACACGTTCGCCACCCACCGGCTGCCGCTGTCGGAGGCGCCGACCGCGTACAAGGCGTTCCAGGAGAAGGCCGACGGCTACGTGAAGGTGCAGCTCAAGCCGGAGCTCTGAGCGGCTGCCGGTGGCCGGTCGGCGTGCTCAGCGCAGCACGCCGGTCAGCCACCCGAGCCAGGTGAGGGCGCCGAGCGCGAGCAGTGCGTCCAGCGTCCGGCCCCGCCAGGACCGGGGGAGCAGCGCGGTCAGCCCGAGCACCGACACGAGTTCCGCGGTGACCAGCACGGTGCTGAGCAGGTCGGTCGGTTCTCGTCGGGCCGGTGCCCGGGCGCCGAGTGCCACCGGCCCGCCGACGTCGACCGCCGCTCCGGCGGGGTGGCCGTGCCCACCGGCCGTGTGCCCGGCCACCCCGTCGGCGTCGGGCGCGGTGATCCCGGCCAGCAGGTCGGTCATGTGCACGACGAGGTGGAGGCAGACCAGCAGCACGCTCCCGGCCAGCGCGACCACCAGGGGCGCCGTCCCCGGGCTGCTCCCGAGCCACGGGCCCACGAGCAGCCAGAGGCCCAGGCCCAGCTGGGCGTACGCGCTGACCAGGGAGAGGCCGACCACGAGGTCGTTCGCCACCAGGTGCTCGGCGGTGACGGCGACGTGCAGCGCGCCGGCGCCCAGGAGCCCGGCGACGGCCACCCGCCGCCACAGCACGGTCGTCCGGGCCAGGACGGTGGCCGGGGCGGTGACGGTGCTCACCCCGGACCGCCGAGCGGCGTCTCCGGTCCGGAACGGGGCGGGGCGGCGTTGATCGGATCGCACGCGGCGTCGGTCTGCCCCACCTGGTACTGGACCATCATGTCGTGGTCCTCGTGGGCCGTGTTGTGGCAGTGGATCATGTACCGCCCGTGCTCGGGGCCGAACTGGACGAGCAGCCGGACCACCTCGCCGTCACCGACGTACACGGTGTCCTTGGGGCCCAGCTCCTGCGCCGGCGGTGGCGCGCCGTTGCGGCTGAGCACCTGGAAGTCGACCAGGTGGGTGTGCAGCGGGTGCGACCAGCCCCGGAAGCCGTTCGCCACCTCCCAGATCTCCACGTCACCCACCGCCGGGTCGGCGAAGACCCGGGTGAACCCGCTCGCCACGACGTCGTCCCACGTCTCGCCGTTGATGGTCCACAGCCCCCGCGTCCGGTCCAGCCGGAGGGTCCGGGTGACCCGGGCCGAGGCCGGCGACACGGCCATCGCGGCGGGGCTCCCGAGCACGGCCGGCACCTCGTTGCCCTCGGTGCTCGTCGCCGGACCGGTCACCTCGAACTGCATCACCTTGTCGGTGCCCTCGCCGTCGGGTGTGCCGGGCACCCCGGTGTTGAGCAGCTGGACCGTCGCGCCGGTGCCGAGCGAGGTGAAGTCGAGGACGACCTCGTACCGCTCCGCCATGCCGACCCGCAGCCGGGTCACCGACTGCGGCGCGGCCATCAACCCGCCGTCGGTCGCGATGAGCTGCATCGGCTGGCCGGTGCTGAGCTCGAGCGTGTACGCCCGGGACACCGACGCGTTCAGCACCCGGAACCGGTACCTGCGCTGCTCGACCGGCAGGGTGGGCCACGGACGGCCGTTGACCAGCACCACGTCGCCGAAGACACCGGTGTGGAAGTGGTCGTCCCAGAGCAGGGAGCCGTCCTCGGCGAACGACACGTCGCTGAGGATCAGCGGCAGGTCGTAGCGGCCCTTGGGGATCGGCAGCGACTCCTCCTGCGGGTCGGTCAGGTGGTACTGGGCGGCCAGGCCCATGTACACGTTCTCCGCCGTGTGGTGCACGCCGTGGTCGTGGTACCAGAGCGTCCGGGCGGCGCCGGTGTTCGGGTACTCGTAGTCCTTCCACTGCCCGGGCTGGGAGACGTCGCTCGCGTAGCCGTCGAACTGCGGCTTGGCCGGCATGCCGTGCAGGTGGGTCGACGTCCACGGCACGTAGCCCAGCGTGGGGTGGGTGGCGGGCAGCTGGTTGACCTGGCGGACCACCGTCTGCCGGCCCTGACGGGCCTTGATCGTCGGTCCGGGGACCATGCCGTTGTAGCCCCACAGCGGTGTCGCGACACCGGGCAGGACCTCCCCGACGAAGGGCGTCTGGGTGATCCGGTAGTAGTCGGTGGTCGCGTCGCTCACGGTCGGCCGCAGCACCGGTGGGGCGGAGAACGGGACGGTGTACGGCGGGGGCAGCTTGCTGGCGGCGAGGCGCGGGCTGCCTCCCGCGGAAGGCCCGCGGTGCCGGGGCAGCGCCACCGCGGCGGCACCGAGCAGCGACACCTTGAGCAGGTCACGCCGGCTGAGGGCGGGAGTGTCCATCGGAGGGCTCCTGGACGGGACCGGACGGGGCCCCTTGCCTGGGGGCCGACTGAGTGTCGCCCTCCCGCCGAGGCATCCGGGACGCGTTGCGCCCGCACCGCCCCCGCACCGGGTGCCGTGACCGACCGTGATCGGCCGGGCGGTCGGTCGCTACGGAGGAGCGGTCAGCTGCGGGCGGCGAGCACCTGCTCGTAGACCTGCACCGTGGACCGGGCGATCGCCGGCCAGCCGAACTCGGCGAGCACCCGCTCCCGCCCTGCCACGCCCATGGCGGCCGCCCGGGCCGGGTCGGCCAGCAGCTCGGCCATCCGCGCCGCCAGGTCGGCCGCGAAGTCGTCCGGACGGTCCGCGTCGTAGTGCACCAGCAGCCCGGTCCGGCCGTCGTCGACGACCTCCGGGATGCCTCCCACGTCGCTGGCCACCACGGCCGTGCCGCACGCCGCCGCCTCCAGGTTCACGATGCCGAGCGGCTCGTAGACCGACGGGACGATGAAGACGGTGGCGCCGGTGATCAGCGGGACCAGCTGCTCCCGGGGCAGCATCTGCTCGATCCACACCACCCCGGACCGCCGCGTCTGCAGCTCGGCCACCGCGTCGGCGACCTGCGCGCGCTCCGCCGGGGTGTCCGCGGCGCCGGCGCACAGCACCAGGCCGGCGTCGGCGGGCAGCTGCTCGGCCGCGGCCAGCAGGTGCATCAGGCCCTTCTGCCGGGTGATCCGGCCGACGAAGAGGGCGTAGGGGCGGTCCGGGTCGACCCCCAGCGACCGGACGACGTCGGGGGCCTCGACCGGGCGGTAGGCCTCGGCGTCCACGCCGTTGCCCACCACGAACACCTTCTCCGGGTCGAGGTCGGGGTAGACCTCCAGCACGTCGGCCCGCATGCCGCGGCTGACCGCGATCACGGCGTCGGCGTGCAGGTAGGCGGTCCGCTCGATCCACGAGGAGAGCCGGTACCCGCCGCCGAGCTGGTCGGCCTTCCACGGCCGGCGCGGCTCCAGCGAGTGCGCGGTCACCACGTGGGCCACGCCGTGCACCAGCTTCGCGAGCTGCCCGGCGTGGTTGGCGTACCAGGTGTGCGAGTGCGCCAGGTCGACGCCGCCGAGCGCCGCGGCGATCTCCACGTCGACCCCGACCGCCTGCAGCGCACCGTTGGCCGCCTGCAGCCCGGCGGGCACGCCGTACCCGGTCACCGGGTACCCCGCCTGGCCCGGGACCCGCGGGCCGCCGAAGGCATGGACGTCGATGTCCGGCCCGTCGTCCAGCCCGCGGAGCGCGGCGACGAGGTGCTCGACGTGCACCCCGGCCCCTCCGTAGACGTCCGGCGGCCATTCCCTGGTGATCACTCCGACGCGCACGGGCTCACCCTAGGTGGTGAACGGGGCGGTAGATGGGGCGAACGGGCACGACAGCCGATACGTTGCCCCCATGCGTGGCGGCCCTCGAGTTCTCGGCATCGTGTTGGCAGGCGGAGCGGGGAAGCGGCTTGCCCCGCTGACCCAGGACCGGGCGAAGCCCGCGGTGCCCTTCGGGGGCAACTACCGGCTCATCGACTTCGTGCTGTCGAACCTGGTGAACGCCGACATCCGCCGGATCGCGGTGCTGACCCAGTACAAGAGCCACTCGCTGGACCGGCACATCACCACGGTGTGGCGGATGTCGACCCTGCTCGGCAGCTACATCACCCCGGTGCCGGCGCAGCAGCGGCTGGGCCCGCGCTGGTACACCGGCAGCGCCGATGCGATCTACCAGAGCCTGAACCTCATCTACGACGACCGGCCGGAGATCGTCGTCGTCTTCGGTGCCGACCACGTGTACCGGATGGACCCGGCGCAGATGATCGAGCAGCACCTGGCCACCGGCGCCGGGGTGACCGTCGCCGGCCTGCGGGTGCCGCGCAAGGAGGCGACCGCGTTCGGGGTCATCGACTCCGACGAGAACGGCAAGGTCGTCCAGTTCCTCGAGAAGCCCGAGGACCCGCCGGGGCTGCCGGGCAGCCCGGACGAGACCTTCGCCTCGATGGGCAACTACGTGTTCACCACCGACGCGCTGCTCGAGGCGCTCCGGGTGGACGCCGCCGACGAGTCCTCGGTGCACGACATGGGCGGCTCGATCATGCCGATGATGGCCGGGGCCGGTGACGCCTACGTCTACGACTTCAGCAGCAACCAGGTGCCCGGCGAGTCCGAGCGTGACCACGGCTACTGGCGTGACGTGGGGACCCTGGACGCCTACTACGACTCGCACATGGACCTGGTCTCGGTCTCCCCGATCTTCAACCTCTACAACGACCGCTGGCCGATCTACACCCTGCCGCCCATGCTGCCGCCGGCGAAGTTCGTGCTCGGCGGCCGGGCGGAGGAGTCGATGGTCAGCGCCGGGGTCATCATCGACGGTGGCTCGGTCCACCAGTCGGTGGTCTCGCCCAACGTGCGCCTCGAGCGCGGCTCGCGGGTCGAGGGCAGCATCCTGATGGACGGCGTCCACATCGGGGAGGGCGCGATCGTGCGCCGCGCGATCCTCGACAAGAACGTGGTCGTCCCGCCGGGCGCGCACATCGGCGTCGACCTGGAGCGCGACCGTGAGCGGTACCAGGTCAGCGAGGGCGGCGTGGTCGTGCTGGGCAAGGGTGCGCGCGCGATCTCCTGATGACGGGCCGCCCTCCTCCCCCCGCCTCGCGGGCTCGACGCGGGCCGCTGGAGGACGGCGGTGCCAGCACCTCACCGCTGATCGTCACGCTGCTGCTGGACGAGGCCGCGCAGGAGCGGTTCGACCGGTTGCGGACGGCGCACTTCCCGCGGGCTCGCAACCAGCTCGCCGCGCACGTGACGCTGTTCCACGCGCTGCCCGGCGAGCTGCTCCACGACGTCCGGGACGCCCTGCGGACGGCGGCCGACCGGCCGCCGTTCCCGGTGGCCGTCACCGGGGTGCGCTTCCTCGGCCGCGGGGTGGCGCTGGACCTGGCCGCCCCGGAGCTCACGGCGCTGCGCGCGTCGGTCGCGGCGGCCTTCGCGCCCCACCTCACCGCGCAGGACCGGCAGTGGTCGAAGCCGCACGTCACCGTGCAGAACAAGGTCGAGCCGGCCGTCGCCCGAGCGCTGCACGCGGACCTGTCCGCGGCGTTCGCAGCGGAGACGGTCACCGCCCGGGGGCTCGGCCTCTGGCACTACCGGGGCGGGCCCTGGGACCCCGACTCCCGATTTCCCTTCATGGCCCCGTCCAGAGGCTCGCCCCGAGCTTGCGAGGGGTGAGGAGGACGGGGTCCTTCAACGCTTCGTGGCGACCAGCAGGCCGGCGCCGATCGGCAGCACCGCGCAGGTGAGCGCCTCGTCCTCGCGGACGGTGCGGGCGATCTCCCGCCAGGCCACGCTCTGCGGGTCCCGGGCCGACCGGTCGGCGATCCCGCCGTCGGCCAGCAGGCCGTGGCAGACGAGAGAGCCACCGGGGCGGATCAGGCCGAGCAGCCCGGCCAGGTGCGCGGAGTACTCCAGCGGCGGGCCGTCGCAGAAGACCACGTCGTAGGCGGTGGGGGAGAGCCGCGGCAGCACCTCGCCCGGGGTGCCGAAGATGAGCCGGGTCCGGCCGGACGCGATGCCGGCCTCGCCGAACGCGCGCCGGGCGGCCCGCAGCTCCGCCGGGTCACCGTCCAGAGCGGTGAGGACGCCGTCGCTGCGCATGCCCTGCAGCAGCCACAGCCCGGCCACCCCACCACCGCTGCCGATGGACACCACCGAGCGGGCGCTGCCGCTCGCGGCCAGCACGGCCAGCGTCGCGCCGACCGCCGGCTCCACCGGTGGCGGCGTGCCGAAGGCGGTGGCCGAGGCGAGGGCGCGGTGCCGGGCCGCCAGCTGCTCGGGGGTCTCGGCCGCGAAGCTGTCGGCGTAGGCGGCTGCGCCGGTCGGGGACCCTGAGCGGGGCGGTCCGGCGGGGCTGGTCACCGGGCGAGGGTAGTGGCGGGAGGGAGGCGGTCGCCCGAGCGGGTGCCCGGTCGGCGTCCCCGCCTGGGAACTCCCTGTGGGTCCTCGCCGGTGGGAACACCGCCCCCGTCCCCACCCGTTGGACCGGACGTGCGTCTGTCGCGTGCCACCAGCCAGCGTCCCGCCCAGCGGACCACCCCCGATGGGGAGGTGTCGTCCCCGGCGGCCGTCTGCGATCCTGGGCCGGTGACCGGACCCCGTGCGACCGCACCCGCCGGTCCCGAGCCGGCCGCGGCTGCGGTCGAGGGCTGGGTCGCCCCGACCTGGGAGCAGGTCGTGCGGGACCACTCGGCGCGGGTGTACCGGCTGGCCTACCGGCTCTCGGGCAACCAGCAGGACGCCGAGGACCTCACCCAGGAGACGTTCGTGCGGGTGTTCCGGTCGCTGGCGGACTTCTCCCCGGGCACGTTCGAGGGCTGGCTGCACCGGATCACCACGAACCTGTTCCTGGACATGGTGCGGCGCCGGCAGCGGATCCGGTTCGACGCGCTGCCCGAGGACACCGAGCGGCTGCCGGGGACGGCGCCCTCACCGGAGCAGGTGTACGCCGACACGCACCTGGACCCGCAGGTGCAGGCGGCGTTGGACGCGTTGTCCCCGGAGTTCCGGGTGGCGGTGGTGCTGTGTGACATCGAGGGCCTGACGTACGAGGAGATCTCGGCGACGCTGGGGATCAAGCTGGGCACGGTGCGCAGCCGGATCCACCGTGGCCGGGTGCAGCTGCGGGAGGCCCTGGCCCACCTCGCCCCCGGCCGCACGCCGCTGACCGACGCGGGCGCGCCCTCATGAGCATCCCGGAGAGCCACCTCGCGCAGGAGGCGATCGCCGCGCTCGTCGACGGCGAGCTCTCCGGCGGCGCCGCGGGCCGGGCCGCCCGGCACCTCGGCGGCTGCGCGCAGTGCCGGATGGCGGTCGCCGCGCAGCGCGAGGCCAAGGCCGCGCTGCAGGGCGACGACGACGTCGCCGTCCCCGGTGACCTGCTGTCCCGGCTGAAGGCGATCCCGTTCACCGCCGACGTCCCCGGCGGCGGGGGGCTGGGCGGGCTGAGCGCCGAGGCCGAGGGCCTGACCCTGAGCAGCGCGGGCGGGTCGTGGGCGGTCCCGCTGACGCCGACCGAGCCGCAGCGCCCCGCCGACACCGGCGGCCGCTGGCTGCGCCGGGGCATGACCGGCGCGCTCGCCGGGATCGGCCTGGGTGTCGCCGTCCTGGCCGTGACGCTGCCCGGTGCCGACGCCCCCGGCGACGACGGCCCGACCGGTGGGGCCGTGGCCGGCGCGGTCCGCAGCACCGACTCCACCGAGCGCACCGACATCGTCCCGCCCGTGGCCCGCACCCTCACCGTGGGTGCGACCACCCCGCTGCCCGACGGCGGGACGCCCTGAGCGAGACCCCCGGCACCGAGCCGTCCTCGACCGGTCCGCCGGCCGGGCCGGTCGACGAGCGCCGGGACGCGGCCGACGACGCGGCCGCCTTCGCCCGCCCCGCGGGCACCACCGGGGCGTTCGCACCGACCGACGGACGGCTGCAGCCCAGCATCCCGGCGCCGCCGCCGACGCCCCCCGCGCAGCAGGCGGCGTTCGGCCGCCCCCAGGACGTCGCCGGCTCCTTCGGCGCCGACCGGCCCACCGCACCGCCCCGCCCGGTGCCCCCGCCGCCACCGGAGGCCCTGCTGCGTGCCTTCGCCCCCCGGGACGGCGCCCGCGGGCTCGGTGAGCCGCCCGGCGGCCGGCGGACCGCCCGCCGCACCGCGACCGCCCCGTTCTGGAAGCCCGACGCAGCCGCCGACCCCTGGCGTGACCCGTACGCGCCGGCCGGACTCGGTGCGCCCGCCGAGTACCCGGCGGAGCCGGAGGCCGACGACGGCCCGGTCGTCGTGGACGCGCAGGGGCGCAAGAAGCTCCGGCTGCGTGACGTCTCCGTGCGGCTCATGGTCCTGGCGCTGCTGAGCCTGCTGCTGGTGGGCGTCGTCGGTGGCACCACCGCCTGGTGGCTGGGGCGGACCGCCGACGAGGAGCCGTTGCTCGCGCCGGGCACCCAGCTGTCGTCGGTGTCGCCGGGGGTGAGCCGCGAACCCGGGTCGGTCGCCGACATCGCCGGCCGGGTCAACCCCACGGTGGTCTCGATCGAGGTCACCCTCACCAACGCGGGCGCCACCGGCTCCGGCGTCGTGATCGACGCCGACGGCGGCTACATCGTCACCAACAACCACGTCGTCTCCGGGGCCGCGGACGCCGAGGACGCCTCGATCCGCGCGGTGTTCAGCGACGGCAGCGGTTCCGCGGCGGAGATCGTCGGCCGCGATCCGGCCAGCGACATCGCCGTCCTCAAGGTCGACAAGCCCGGGCTGGCCGAGGCGGCGCTGGGGGAGTCCGACGACCTGGTGGTCGGCGACCCGGTGGTGGCCATCGGCTCGCCGCTCGGCCTGGCCGGCACGGTCACCAGCGGCATCGTCAGCGCGCTGGACCGGCCGGTGCGGCTCTCCGGTGAGGGCAGCGACACCAACGCGGTGATCAGCGCCGTGCAGACCGACGCACCGATCAACCCGGGCAACTCCGGCGGCGCGCTGGTCGACGGCACCGGGGCGGTGATAGGCATCAACACCGCCATCGCCTCCGTCGGCGGCAGCAGCACGACCGGCGGCTCGATCGGCCTCGGCTTCGCCATCCCGATCGACACGGTGCGCGACATCGCCGAGCAGCTCATCTCCACCGGCACCGCGGTGCACGCCTCGCTGGGCGTCAACGCCCGCACCGTCACCGACGGCACCCGGGACGGCGCGCTGGTGCTCAACGTCGAGCCCGACAGCCCGGCCGCCGACGCCGGCGTGCAGGAGCAGGACGTGGTCATCGCCGTCGACGGTGCGCCGGTGGCCAGCTCCGAGGAGCTCGTCGTCGCGGTCGACGCCCACGAGCCGGGCGACACCATCACCCTGGAGCTCGTCCGCAACGGCAGCTCCCGCGAGGTCACGGCCACCCTCGCCACCGCCTGACGAAGGACCCCCTGCTCCCCAGCACTCGCACGCTCGTGGCGGGCCCCTGCAGAGGGCCGAACTACGCTGGGCAGGACTCAGGGGAGGAATGGTGTTCGACTCGATCGGCTGGGGCGAGATCGTCGTCCTCGCGCTGGCCGCGCTGTTCATCTTCGGTCCCGAGCGGCTGCCCACCCTGGCCAAGGACGCCGCCGCCGGGCTGAAGAAGGTCCGCGAGGCGATCACCGGTGTGCGCGGGCAGCTGCACGAGTCCCTGGGCGACGACTTCGACCACCTGCGGGACGTGGACCTGCGGCAGTACCACCCCAAGACGTTCATCCGGCAGCAGCTGCTCGACGACGACGCCCCGGTCCCCCGGGGCAGCGCCTCCGGGACGACCGGCGCGACGGCGGCCACCGCCGCGGGCCGGGTCCGGCCCTCGCAGCGCAACCGGGCACGGGACTCCGCGACACCCCCGCCGTTCGACCCCGACGCGACCTGACGGCCCGCCTGCAGGGGCCCGCGCCGAGCGTGCGAGGCGTGGGGGGCAGGCGGGTTCTTCCGCAGAGGCCGGTCACTCCCGCGGGAGTGACCGGCCTCTGCCGTCGGTGCGTCAGCGGCGGACCGGCGTCAGCCCCAGGGACATGCCGGACAGCCCGCGCTGGCGGACGGCGAGGGAGTCGGCGATCGCGGCCAGCGCCTGGGCGGCCGGCGCCTCGGGCTCGGCCAGCACGATCGGCGCACCTGCGTCGCCGGCCTCGCGCAGCCGGGTGTCCAGCGGGATCTGACCGAGCAGCGGCACCCGGGCGCCGAGGGTCTTGGTCAGCGCGTCGGACACCGCCTGGCCGCCGCCGGAGCCGAAGACCTCCATGCGCTGGCCGTCGGGCAGCTCGAGCCAGGACATGTTCTCCACGACCCCGACCACCTGCTGGTGGGTCTGGGTGGCGATCGCGCCGGCCCGCTCGGCGACCTCGGCGGCGGCCAGCTGCGGCGTGGTCACCACCAGGATCTCGGCGTTCGGCACCAGCTGGGCCACCGAGATCGCGACGTCACCGGTGCCCGGCGGGAGGTCCATCAGCAGGACGTCGAGGTCGCCCCACCACACGTCGGCGAGGAACTGCTGCAGCGCGCGGTGCAGCATCGGCCCGCGCCAGACGACCGGGGTGTTCCCCGGGGTGAACATGCCGATCGAGATGACCTTCACACCGTAGGACTGCGGCGGCATGATCATGTTCTCGACCTGGGTCGGCTTCTCGTCGACGCCGAGCATGCGGGGCACCGAGTGGCCGTAGATGTCGGCGTCCACGACGCCGACGGACAGGCCCTTCCTGGCCAGCGCGGCGGCCAGGTTCACCGTCACGCTGGACTTGCCGACGCCGCCCTTGCCGGACGCGACCGCGTAGACGCGGGTCAGCGAGCCGGGCTGCGCGAACGGGATGACCGGCTCGGCGGCGTCCGTGCCCCGGACGGTCTTGCGGAGCTCGGTGCGCTGCTCGTCGCTCATCACGTCCAGGCCGACCTGGACCGTGGTCACGCCGGGGACGGCGCCCACGGCCTGGGTGACGCGGTTGGTGATCGTCTCGCGCATGGGGCAGCCGGCGACGGTGAGGTAGACCTCGATGCGCACGGCGCCCGGGTCGCCGCCGACGCCGATCTGCACGTCCTTGACCATGCCCAGCTCGGGCAGCGGCCGGTTGATCTCCGGGTCCTGGACGGTCGCCAGCGCCGCGTTCACGGCGTCGAGCGCCGGCGAACCGGTCAACGTGTCGGTCATGGGCGGATGTGTCTCCTTCGACGGGGAGCCTGCGCGCACCTGCTCGTGACCAGCGCGCGGGGCGTCCTGCCACTGTACGGCGGATGGGAGGGGTGCCCGCCCGGCCCGGGGTGTGACGCCGGGAACTGCCCGGAACCCCGGGTCACCAGGGGCCCCGGCCCGCGGGAGCGGCCGCTCACTAGGGTCGGCGGGGTGCCCCGGTCCGCCCGCTCCGCCACGCTCCGGGACGCCGTCGGGCTCGGCGTGGCCGTCGGCCTGTACGGGGTCGCGTTCGGGGCGGCCGCAGTGGGCGCCGGCCTGGACGCGTGGCAGGCGCTGGCCATGTCGCTGCTGATGTTCACCGGAGCGTCCCAGTTCGCGCTGGTCGGCGTGCTCGGCGCCGGCGGGGGAGCGCTCGCCGCGATCGGCAGCGCGCTGCTGCTGGGCACCCGGAACACCGTCTACGGCGTCCGGCTCGCCCCGATGCTGGCCCCGCGCGGGCGGCTGCGCCGGGCCGGTGCGGCGCACTGGGTGATCGACGAGACGACCGCGATGGCGGTCGCCGCCCCCGATCGCGAGCTCGGCCGGCTCGCCTTCTGGGTCACCGGCGCCACCATCTACCTGGGCTGGAACGTGACGACGCTGGTCGGCGCGCTCGGGGCGGGCGCGCTCGGGGAGACGGCGCAGGCCGCGCTGGACTCCGTCGTCCCGGCGGCGTTCCTGGCGCTGCTGTGGCCGCGGCTGCGGCGGGGTGCTCCCGAGGCCGGCGTGCAGCGCCGGGTCGCCCTGGGTGGTGCGGTCGTCGCGCTGGCGCTGACGCCGTTCGTCCCGGCCGGTGTGCAGGTCGTGCTCGCCGTCGTCGCGGTGGCGCTCGCCGGCCGGCCGCGGACGCGGGCGGTGACCCGGTGAGCACCGGGACGCTGTGGACGGTCGTGCTCGTCGGGGCGGCCGGCTGCTACCTGCTGAAGTACGCCGGGCTGTCGGTGCCGGCGGCCTGGGTCCAGCACCCCGCGGTGGTCCGGGTGGTCGACTTCGTGCCCGCGGCGCTGCTGGCCGCGCTGGTCGCGGTGCAGGCGGCCACCTCGGAGGGCGCGCTGGTGGCCGACGGCCGGCTGGTCGGTCTGGCGGTCGCGGCGCTGGCCCTGGCGCTGCGGGCGCCGTTCATCGTCGTCGTGCTGCTGGCCGGCGGCGCCGGTGCGCTGGTGCACCTGCTCACCGGCTGACCAACGAGCTCCTCGTCTCGCCGAGTGACAGCCGAGCGTTGAAACCGGGCGCCTCCGTCCACGCTGAGCTGTCACTCGGCGGAGGGCCGCCCGGGGTGGGGAAGACGTCCGGCGACCCCGTCGGGGCCGTGCTGCGCGTCCTCAGCTGACCGGGTCGGCCTGCTCCCGGCGCTTCTTCTTCTTGCGCTCCCCGCCGTCGTCCGCGCCGTCGTCGGGCAGCAGCCGGTTCAGCTCGCCGCGGATGAAGTCGCGGGTGGCCAGCTCGCCGACCGCCACCCGCAGCGACGCGAGCTCGCGGGCCAGGTACTCGGTGTCCGCCCGGGTCTGCGCGGCCCGGCTGCGGTCCTCCTCGGCCTGCACCCGGTCCCGGTCGGCCTGCCGGTTCTGGGCCAGCAGGATCAGCGGCGCGGCGTACGCGGCCTGGGTGGAGAACGCCAGGTTGAGCAGGATGAACGGGTACGGGTCCCACCGCAGGTTGACCGCGGCGACGTTGAGCACGATCCAGACGATCACGATGACCGTCTGGACGGCGAGGAACCGGCCGGTGCCCAGGAACCGGGCGATCCCCTCGGCGAACCGACCGACCGCGTCGGGGTCCAGCCGCAGGAAGTCGCCCAGCCCGCGGCTGCCGCGGGGCTGGTCGAGCCGCTGCTCGGGGCGCCGCTCGTCAGCCACGTCGGGCCCGCTCGCGCCAGTCCTCGGGCAGCAGGTGGTCCAGGACGTCGTCGACGCTGACCGCCCCGACGAGCCGGCCCTGCGCGTCGACGACCGGGGCGGCCACCAGGTTGTAGGTGGCGAAGTAGCGGGTGACCTCGGCGAGCGGGGCCTCCGGGCGCAACGGCTCGAGGTCGTCCAGCGCACCGCTGACCAGGGTCGACGGTGGCTCGCGGAGCAGCCGCTGGATGTGCGCCAGCCCCAGGTAGCGGCCGGTCGGGGTGGCGGAGGGGGGCCGGCAGACGTAGACCTGGCTGGCCAGCGCCGGGGTGATCTCCGGGGCGCGGACCCGCGCGAGGGCCTCGGCGATCGTCGCGTCGTGAGTCAGGATCACCGGCTCGCTGGTCATGATCCCGCCGGCGGTGTCCTCGGAGTACTTCAGCAGCTGACGGACCGGCTCGGCCTCGTCGGGCTCCATCAGCTCCAGCAGCCGGTCGCGGTCGACGTTGGACAGCTCGGCCAGCAGGTCCGCGGCGTCGTCGGGGTCCATCTCCTCCAGGACGTCGGCGGCCCGGCCCTCCTCCAGGGTGCCCAGGATGACGATCTGCTCGGCCTCGGGGAGCTCACCCAGCACGTCGGCGAGCCGCTCGTCGCCCATCGCCTCGGCGACCTCGTGCCGCCGCTTGATCGGCAGCTCCTGCAGCGCGTGGGCCACGTCGGCGGCGTTCAGCTCGCGGTAGGTGGCGATCAGCGTCTCGGCGCTCTGCCCGGTCTGCGGCAGCGCGAGCCCGCTCACCTCGTCCCAGGACAGCTGGCGGAGCTGGCCGCGGCGGCCGAGCCGGCCGGGCTCGGAGACCGCGAGCCGGGAGAGCACCCAGTCGCCGGTGCGGGTCTGCTCGATGGCGGCGTCGACCACCGTGGCCGGGCGGCCGGACTCGTTGATCGTGACCGACCGGTCCAGCAGCTCGCCGAGCACCAGGGTCTCGCCGGCCCGCTGCTCGAAGCGCTTCAGGTTCAGCGTGCCCGAGGAGAGCATCACCGAGTTCGCGTCCACGCCGGTCACCCGGCCCATCGGGACGAAGATCCGGCGCCGGGCGACGACCTCGACGATCAGTCCCAGCGCCCGCGGGGCGGCGGTGTCCACCCGCAGCGCGACCAGCACGTCCCGCACCTTGCCGACCCGGTCCCCGTTGGGGTCGAAGACGGTCAGGCCGGCCACCCGGCTCACGTACGCCCTCGTCACCGTGGTCACGGGGGCTGAGGCTACCGTCGCCGTCGTGGTGGCCCCGGGAACCGACCAGCTCAGCTACGAGATCGTGGACGTCTTCGCGCCCCGCCCGTTCAGCGGCAACCAGCTCGCCGTGGTGCTGGACGCCGGTGACCTGACCACCGCGCAGTGCCAGGCGCTGGCCGCCGAGTTCGGCTACTCGGAGTCCACCTTCGTCAGCGCGCCCACCACCGGGGACGCCGACTACCGGGTCCGGATCTTCACCCCGCGCACCGAGCTGCCCTTCGCCGGGCACCCCAGCGTCGGCACCGCGCACACCCTGGTCCGGCTCGGCCGGCTGCCCGCCGGCGTGCTCCGCCAGGAGTGCGGTGCCGGGGTGGTCGCGGTCGACGTGGACGGCGACGGTGCCCGGCTCACCGGCGGGACCGTGTCGCTGCAGCCCGGGCCGGACGCCGGCGCGTTGGCCGCCGCCCTGGGCCTCGGGCCCGCCGACCTCACCGGCCGGCCCGTGCACCTGGTCGGCTGCGGCATCGACTTCGCCCAGCTGGAGGTGCGCCCCGGGGCGGCCGAGCGGGCCGTGCCCGACCCGGCGGCGCTGGCCGACCTGCTGCCCGGCGTGCAGGGCGGCGTCTCGGTGCTCGAGTGGGACGCCGGCAGCCGCACCGGCACCGTCCGGGTGTTCGCCGACGGGCTGGACTACGAGGAGGACCCGGCCACCGGTTCGGCGGCCCTGGGCACCGGCATCTGGCTGGCCGCCGAGGGGCTGGCCGGCGAGGGCGTCACCGACTACCGGCTCGCCCAGGGCGCGGCGGTCGGCCGGCCCTCGGAGCTGGCCGGCCGGGTCACCGTCGCCGACGGCGCCGTCGTCGAGGTGAGCGTGGCCGGCGCGGTGCGCCCGATCGCCACGGGCACCGTCCGCGTGCCCGGATGAGCACGGACACGTCCGCGGCGCCGGCGTGGGCCCTCCACCGGCCGGGCGGCCGGGACGTCGGGCTGATGGCCATCGCGGTCGTCGGCGTCTCCTTCTCCGGTCCGCTCACCACGCTGGTGGCCGCCTCGTTCCTGGCCATCGCGTTCTGGCGCAACGCGGCCGGCGCGGCCGTGCTGCTGCCGGTGCTGCTGGTCCGCGAGCGGTCGGTCGTGCGTGCCCTGCGGCCCCGGCAGCTGAGCAGCTCGGTCGTGGCCGGGCTCTTCCTCGCCGCGCACTTCTCCACCTGGCTGCCGAGCCTGTCGATGACGACGGTCGCCGCCTCCACCGCCCTGGTGACGACGACGCCGATCTGGACGTCGCTGGCCGCCCGCGCCGCCGGGGTGCAGCTGCCCGCGCAGGTGTGGTGGGGGCTGGTGCTCGCGGTGTTCGGGGCCGCGCTGATCGCCGGGGTCGACGTCACCGTCTCGTGGGAGGCGCTCGCCGGCGACGGGCTCGCGCTGCTCGGCGCGATCAGCGCCGGTGGCTACATGCTGGCCGGCGCCCGGGCGCGGGAGCGGCTGAGCACGTCGGTCTACGCGGTCGTCTGCTACTCGACCTGCGCGGTCGCGCTGGCGGTCGCGGCGCTGGTCGCCGACGTGCCGCTGACCGGGTTCAGCGCCCGGGACTGGTGGCTGATCGCGGCGATCACCTTCTGCGCGCAGCTGCTCGGGCACACGCTGCTCAACCTGGTGCTCTCCTCGGTCGGCCCGACGGTCGTGGGGCTGGCCGTCCTGCTGGAGGTGCCCGGGGCGCTGGTCGTGGCGCTGGTGCTGCTGCAGCAGGCGCCGCCGCTGCTCGCGGTGCCGGGCATGGTCGCCGTCGTCCTCGGGGTGGCCCTCGTCGTCCGGGCCGGACGTCCTGCCCCGGAGGCCGAGCCGCTGTAGCGGAGGCGGTGGTCGCCACGTGGCTACCCTCCGGTCACCCGCCGCTGATGAGAAGAGAGAGGCACCGTGGCCGAGCTCCGATCCCGTCGTTCCAACCTCGCCGTCCCGGGCAGCAACCCCCGGTTCCTGGAGAAGGCGAAGGGGCTGCCCGCCGACCAGGTGTTCCTGGACCTGGAGGACGCCTGCGCGCCGCTGGCCAAGCCCGGGGCGCGGAAGAACATCGTCGCGGCGCTCAACGAGGGCGGCTGGGGGTCGACGATCCGCACCGTCCGGGTCAACGACTGGACGACGGAGTGGACCTTCACCGACGTGATCGAGGTGGTCGGTGGGGCGGGCGCGGAGCTGGACTGCATCATGCTGCCCAAGGTCGCCGACGCCGCGCAGGTGCAGGCGCTGGACCTGCTGCTCACCCAGCTGGAGAAGGCCAACGGCCTGGAGGTCGGCCGGATCGGCATCGAGGCGCAGATCGAGACCGCGCAGGGCCTGGTCAACGTCAACGACATCGCCTTCGCCAGCCCGCGGATCGAGACGATCATCTTCGGCCCGGCCGACTTCATGGCCAGCATCAACATGAAGTCGCTGGCGGTCGGGGCGCTGCACCCGGACTACCCGGGCGACCCGTTCCACCACGTCCTGATGCAGATCCTGATGGCCGCCCGGGCGCGTGGGGTGCAGGCCATCGACGGACCGTTCCTGCAGGTCCGTGACGTGCCGGCGTTCACCGAGGTCGCGAGGCGGTCGGCGGTGCTCGGCTTCGACGGCAAGTGGGTGCTGCACCCGGGGCAGATCGACGCGGCGAACGAGGTCTACGCCCCCGCGCAGGCCGACTACGACCACGCCGAGCTGATCCTCGACGCCTACGACTGGGCGACCTCGGCGGCCGGCGGCGCGAAGGGCTCGGCGATGCTGGGCGAGGAGATGATCGACGAGGCGAGCCGGAAGATGGCCCTGGTCATCGCCGGCAAGGGCCGGGCCGCCGGGCTGTCCCGGACCTCGACCTTCACCCCACCGCAGGCCTGAGGGGCTACGGGGCGAAGGCGCCGTTGCCGATCGAGGCGAGCAGGGAGATCCACAGCAGCAGCCCGACGACGATGAGCGTCGTCGAGATGCCGCCGATGATGATCGCGGCAAGGGTCACGCCGTCCCCGCCCTCGCCGGTCCGGCGCAGCTGCCGGCGGGCCACGATGCCGCAGACCAGCCCGGCCGGCGGGAAGACGAAGGTGAGCACCAGCGCGACGACCGCGAGCTGGTTGGTCGGCGGCCGCCAGCCGTAGCCCGGCGGGCCGTAGCCGGGCCCGTAGCCGGGCGGGCCGTACGCCGGTGGCGGGTACCCGGGGGGTGGGCCGTACGCGGGCGGCGGGTCACCGCGGTACAGGTCGTCCTGGCTCACCGGGTCAGTGTGCGGGTCAGCCGCCGATGGCCGCGGCAGGCAGGGCCGCCATCCGGACGGCGATCGACCGGGCGGCGGCCGCGGTGGTCGCCGGGTCCTCGCCGATCAGCACCGACAGCACCTGCCCGCGGGCCTGCGCCGCGACGACCTGCGTGCTCCCGTCGGGGAGCCGGTACTGGACGACCACGCTGTCCTCGGCCAGCCCGTCGGCGGGTGGCCCCGGCTCGAAGGTGTACTCGTCGGCCGGGCAGCTCCCGAAGGCCTGCACCAGCTCCTGCACGGCGGTGGCCGCGGCGGTGGCGGAGTCGTAGGCGATCGCCTCGGACGAGACCTGCGGGGTGCGGCCGCCGTCCAGCCCGACCACCGGGTGCTTCGTCGTCCGGTGCACCTCGGAGGTGAAGGGAGCGCCGCAGATGCCGGCGAGGCTCGGGTTGTCGACCAGCGCGGCGCCCTCCGACAGCGGGTTGGCCTGCACCGACCAGCCGGCCGGCAGGTCGCCGGCGCGCAGCGCCAGCGCCAGCGCCGCGTCGGCCGGGGAGGTGGCGAGCGCCGGGTCGGCGGCCGCCTCTGCCGCTGCCGCGGCCGACGCCGCCGGTGGTTCGGCCGAGCCGGTGGCGGTCGCGGTGGTCCCCGTGGAGGCGCTCCCGGTGCAGCCGGCCAGGGCCAGGACGGCGGCCGTCACCGCGCCGAGGAGGACGCCGCGGGACCACACCCCAGCGACGGTAACCGCCGGCGCTGTGCGCCCGGGGACGCCGGGCGGGCCACCGGAGCGGGACCCCCGGCTCGTCCATACTCACCGGTGACCGAGGCACCGGCGTCCCGAGGAGCGAGCGATGAGCCGCCTGGCCCAGACCGCGGACCTGACCGACGTGCAGACCGAGATCCTGGCGACGGTCCGCGGCTTCGTGGAGGAGGAGATCATCCCCACCGCGCAGGAGCTCGAGCACGGCGACGTCTACCCGACCGAGATCGTCGAGGGCCTGAAGGACATGGGCGTCTTCGGGCTGATGATCCCCGAGGAGTTCGGCGGGCTGGGGGAGTCGCTGCTGACCTACGCGCTGGTGGTCGAGGAGATCGCCCGCGGCTGGATGAGCGTCTCCGGGGTCATCAACACCCACTTCATCGTCGCCCACATGCTGGTGCAGCACGGGACGCCGGAGCAGCGGGAGCGGCTGCTGCCGCGGATGGCCACCGGGGAGGTGCGGGGTGCGTTCTCGATGTCCGAACCGGGCCTGGGCTCGGACGTGGCCGGGATCCGCACCAAGGCGTCTCGACGGGACGACGGTTCCTACGTCGTCGACGGCCAGAAGATGTGGCTCACCAACGGCGGCAGCTCCACGCTGGTCGCGGTCCTGGTCCGCACCGAGGAGGGTGCCGAGAAGGCCCACCGGAACCTGACCACGTTCCTGGTCGAGAAGCCGGCCGGGTTCGGTGAGGTGCTCCCGGGCCTGACGATCCCGGGGAAGATCGACAAGATGGGCTACAAGGGCGTCGACACCACCGAGCTGGTGTTCGACGGCTTCGCCGTCTCCGCCGACGACGTGCTGGGCGGGGTGCCCGGGCGCGGGTTCGCGCAGATGATGGACGGCGTGGAGGTGGGCCGGGTGAACGTGGCCGCACGCGGCTGCGGCATCGCGCTGCGCGCCTTCGAGCTGGCCATCGACTACGCCCAGCAGCGGGAGACCTTCGGCAGGCCGATCGCCGGCCACCAGGCGATCGCGTTCAAGCTCGCGGAGATGGCGACCAAGGTCGAGGCCGCGCACGCGATGATGGTGCGGGCCGCGCGGCTGAAGGACGCCGGCCGGCGCAACGACGTCGAGGCCGGCATGGCCAAGCTGCTGGCCAGCGAGTTCGCGGTCGAGGTCACGAGTGAGTCGTTCCGGATCCACGGCGGCTACGGCTACTCCACGGAGTACGAGATCGAGCGGCTGATGCGCGAGGCGCCGTTCCTGCTCATCGGCGAGGGCACCAGCGAGATCCAGAAGACGATCATCAGCCGGGGGCTCCTCCAGGAGTACGCGCTGAAGCGGTGAGCAGCCGGGGATGGGTCTCGGTGCGGGACGGCGCGGACCGGTGGTCGTTGCTGACGGTCTATGACGACGGGTGGTGCACGGCGCCGGTCGACGTCCCGACCTCGGCCGACACCCGGCGGCGGCTGCGCGCGTTCCTGGCCTGGACGGCGGCGGTCGGAGGGCTGTTCGCCGCCGCGGTGGGCATCGGCTTCCTGCTGCCGGGGGTGACCTGGCTGCCGTGGGTGCTGCTGGCCGCGAGCGTGGCCGCCCTCGCGGTCGCTGCACTCCGTGCGGCCCGGCGGCGGGCCGCACGCCGGTCGCCGGTGTTCGGCTCGTCCGCCGAGCACGCCGCCGGCGTCGCCGGGACCACCCGGGTCGCCCTGGACGCGGTCCGGGCGGTGGCGGTGCAGCGCGACGGTGCCGAGGAGGTCGTCACGGTCGCGCTCCGGCGGGGCGAGCCGGTCGTCTACCGCTCGCCGGACCGGACGCTCGGCCGGCTGTTCGATCCCTGGTCGCCGGTCCCACCGAGCAGGTGAGCGGAGGGTCGAGCTCTGCTCCACATCTGGAGCAGAGCTCGACTCCTGGGACCTCAGCCGGTGGCGCTGCTGAGGTCGTACATCGTGACGCCGTCGACGGTCTGGGCGGTGGAGTTCCCCGCCACCCAGGCCGCGACCTCGGCCGACGCGCTGCTCCCGTCGTCACTGCCCATGCCGAGGCTGCCGCCGATGAACCAGTGGACCTGCCCGCCGGCGACGTACGCCTGGAACTGCGCCAGGGTGGGCGAGGGATCGCTGCCGTTGAAGCCACCGAGGGCCATCACCGGGTCACCGGTCGCCAGCTGGTAGCCGGCGGCCGTGTTCGACCCGACCGCGGCGGCCACCCAGGTGTAGGAGTCGGCGTCCTCCTCGAGGGCCGCGACCACCTCGTCGCTGGGGTCGGCCGCGTCCAGCAGCCCGCCCATGCCGCCCGCGCCGCCGGTGGGCCGGCCGGTGCCGGTGGCGTTGCCGCCCGTCGGCGCGCCCGTGCCGGCGGGGGGCGTGCCCAGCTGGCCGGGGGCGCCGGCCGGGCCGCCGAAGCCGCCCGTGGGCGGGGTGCCGCCGCCGGGGCCGCCCCGGCCGCCGCCGAAGCCGGTGCCGCCGCTGACCGTCGGTCCCGCGGAGGGGATCGAGCCGGTGTGGGCCGTCCCCGCGGTCTGCACCGCGTAGGCGGCCGGCCCACCGAGGGCGGCGAGGACACCGACGGCGAGCACCGCCGCGGTTGCGGCCCGGCCGACCCGGTCGGCGACCAGCAACCCCAGCCCGGCGAGCAGGCCGGCGCCGAGGACGAGCCAGCGCAGCGCCGGCAGGAAGTCCGCCGACCGGTCGAGCAGCACGAACGACCACACCGCGGTGCCGACCAGGGTCAGCGCGAGCACGATCCGCGCCTCCACCCGGTCGCGACGCTGCCAGAGCAGCCCGCCGCCGATGCCGACCAGGGCCGCGATCGCCGGTGCCAGCGCCACCGTGTAGTAGGCGTGGAAGATCCCGGCCATGAAGCTGAAGGTCAGCCCGGTGACCAGCAGCCAGCTGCCCCAGACCAGCAGCGCCGCCCGGCGCAGGTCGGTGCGTGGGGCGCGGCCCACGGCGACCAGCCCGGCGACGAGCAGCGCCAGCGCAGCCGGCAGCAGCCAGGCGACCTGACCGCCGATCTCGGCGCCGAACAGCCGGGTGATGCCGGTCGAGCCCCAGGTGCCGCCACCTGCACCGCCGCCCCCGCCGACGCTCCCGGTCTCGTCCCCGGTCAGCCGGCCCAGGCCGTTGTAACCCCAGATCAGCTCCCACACCGAGTTGGTCTGCGAGCCACCGATGTAGGGCCGCCAGGACGCGGGCACCAGTTCGACGACCGCCACCCACCAGCCGGCCGAGACCAGCAACGCGCCGCCCGCGGCGAGCACGTGCAGGACGCGCTTCCCGAGCGTGGTGGGCGCGACGACCAGGTAGACGAGGGCGAAGCCGGGGACGACGAGCATCGCCTGCAACGTCTTGGTGAGGAACGCGACGCCGATGAGCACGCCGACGCCGATCATCCAGCGCATGCTGGCCCGCTCCAGCGCCCGGACCGTGGCGTAGGCGGCCAGGCTCATCAGCAGCACCAGCAGCGCGTCGGGGTTGTCGAAGCGGAACATCAGCACCGCGACCGGGGTCAGCGCCATCGCCGCGCCCGCGAGCAGACCGGCCCCGGCGCCGGCGACGCGGCGCACCGACAGGTACAGCACCCCGACGGTGGCCACGCCCATCAGCGCCTGCGGCACGAGCAGCGACCAGGAGTTCAACCCGAACAGCCGGACGGCGATCTCGATGACCCACAGCGACGCCGGCGGCTTGTCGACGGTGATCGAGTTCGCGGCGTCGGAGGAGCCGTAGAAGAAGGCCTCCCAGCTCTGCGACCCCGCCTGCACGGCCGCCGCGTAGAAGGCGTTGGCCCAGCCGGAGGCGGCCAGGTCCCACAGGTACAGCAGCCCGGTGGCGGCCAGCAGCCCGAGCAGCGACGGGCGCACCCAGCCGGGGTCGTCGTCCCGGCCGCGCACCCACCGGCGCACGCGCACCCACCGGCGCACGCGCGACGTCCGCGCGGTGGGGGGCGTGGGGTCCGGGGC
>NZ_SJEX01000057.1 GCF_005930495.1 Modestobacter excelsi
GCGGCGAGGGGGGCGGGCACACCGAGGCCGCGCCCGCGCCGGAGAAGGCGGCCGTGGCCCCGGACTCACCGTTCCGCGTGCAGCGCCTCGAGGTCCCCGGCCTCGGCGCGGGCGCGGCCGGACGCCGGTCCCGGGCGCGCAGCGAGCGTGGCCGGGTGGTCGGCTCGCGTCGTCCCGAGGGTCCGGTCACCCGGCTGCACCTGGTCGACACCGTGCTCGCGGCGGCACCGCACCAGCGGGCCCGGGGCCGCAGCGGTGCCGGGCTGCGCGTCCGGCGGGAAGACCTGCGCCAGGCCTCACTGGAGGGCCGCGAGGGCAACCTGGTGCTCTTCGTCGTCGACGCCAGCGGCTCGATGGGCGCCCGCTCCCGGATGGCCGCGGTCAAGGGCGCCGTCCTGTCCCTGCTGATGGACGCCTACCAGCGCCGGGACAAGGTCGGGCTGATCACCTTCCGCGGCGGCGAGGCCGAGCTGGCGCTGCCGCCGACCTGGTCGGTGGAGGCGGCCGCGGCCCGGCTCACCGGCCTGCCCACCGGCGGCCGGACGCCGCTGGCCGCGGGGCTGCTGCGCGCCCACGAGACGCTGCGGCTGGAGCGGGTCCGCGATCCGCAGCGGCGGCCGCTGCTCGTCGTCGTCACTGACGGCCGGGCGACCGGCGCGCGCGGCGGCGACCACCTGGGCGACGCCCGGCGCGCGGCCGGCCTGCTGGCGGCCGGCGGGGTCGCCAGCGTCGTCGTCGACTGCGAGTCCGGGCCGGTGCGGCTGGGCCTGGCGGCGTCCCTGGGTCTCCAGCTCGGCGGCCGGACGCTGCGGCTGGAGGAACTGGGCGCCGAGGCGCTGTCGGACGTCGTCCGCAGGTCGAGGGCCGCATAGTGAGCGAGCTGGCGAGCTCACCGGTGAGCGGAGCGCCCAGCGGCAGCTGGCCGACGAGCGCCAGCGAGGAGGACTGATGCCGCAGGGACAGGTCACCGCCGTCCCGGCCGACGGGCTCACCACCCGCCAGCGCCGCAACCGCCCGCTGCTCGCCGTGCACACCGGGGAGATGAAGGGCAAGTCCACCGCCGCGTTCGGGATGGCGATGCGGGCCTGGAACCAGGGCTGGTCGGTCGCGGTCTACCAGTTCGTCAAGAGCGCCAAGTGGAAGGTCGGCGAGGAGAACGCGCTGACCGCCCTCGGCCGGCTGCACGCCGAGACCGGCGAGGGCGGCCCGGTCGTCTGGCACAAGATGGGCTCGGGCTGGTCGTGGTCGCGCAAGCACGGCGAGGAGACCGACCACGCCGCCGACGCCGCCGAGGGCTGGGCGCAGATCAAGCGCGACCTCGCCGCCGAGGCGCACCGCTTCTACGTGCTCGACGAGTTCACCTACCCGCTGACGTGGGGCTGGGTCGACGTCGAGGACGTCGTGGCGACCCTCACCGGCCGGCCGGGCAACCAGCACGTGGTCATCACCGGCCGCGACGCCCACCCCCGGCTCGTCGAGGCCGCCGACCTGGTCGTGGAGATGACCAAGGTCAAGCACCCGATGGACGCCGGCCAGAAGGGCCAGCGGGGGATCGAGTGGTGACCCCCCGCCGCCCCGACCGCCAAAGGCGCGCCTTTGGCGACGTCTGGGGGGCGGCGTGAGCGTCCACCGGATGCCGCGGGTCGTCGTCGCCGCGCCGTCGTCCAACGCCGGCAAGACCTCGATCACCACCGGGCTGATCGCCGCGCTGACCGCCCGGGGCCTGGCGGTCAGCCCGCACAAGGTCGGCCCGGACTACATCGACCCCGGCTACCACGGTCTCGCCGCCGGCCGCCCCGGCCGCAACCTGGACCCGTGGCTGGTCGGCGACGACCGGATCACCCCGCTGTTCCTGCACGGGTCCCGCGGTGCCGACGTCGCGGTCGTCGAGGGCGTGATGGGCCTGTTCGACGGTGCCGCGCACGCCAGCGTCGAGCCCGGCTACGGCTCCACCGCCCAGCTCGCCACGCACCTGCAGGCCCCGGTGGTGCTGGTCGTCGACGCCGCCTCGCAGGCCCGCAGCGTCGCCGCGCTGGTGCACGGGTTCGCCACGTTCGACCCCTCGGTGCGGATCGGCGGCGTCGTCCTCAACCGGGTCGGCACCCACCGGCACGAGGCCATCCTCCGCGAGGCGCTGGGTGCGGCCGGGGTGCCGGTGCTCGGCGCGGTCCGCCGGATCGAGGACCTGCGCACCCCCTCGCGGCACCTGGGGCTGGTGCCGGCCGCCGAGCGGTCGGCCGAGGCGCTGCGCACGGTGCGCGCGCTGGGGGCGGTCGTCGAGGCGAGCGTCGACCTGGACGCCGTCCTCCGGCTGGCCCGCACCGCTCCGGACCTGACCGGCGACCCGTGGGACCCGGCCGCCGAGGTGACCCCGGTGGCCGGCCGTCCGGTCATCGCCGTCGCCGGCGGCCCCGCCTTCACCTTCGGCTACGCCGAGACCGCCGAGCTGCTCGGCGCCGCGGGCGCCGAGGTGGTGACCGTCGACCCGCTGCGCGACTCCGCCCTGCCGGCGGGCACCACGGCGCTGGTGGTCGGCGGCGGGTTCCCGGAGGTGCACGCCGGCGCGCTGAGCGCGAACGTCGGCCTGCGGACGGCGATCGCCGACCTCGCCGCCCGCGGCGGGCCGATCGCCGCGGAGTGCGCCGGGCTGCTCTACCTGTCGCAGGAGCTGGACGGCGAGCCGATGTGCGGCGTGCTGCCGACGACGACCGCGATGCACCCGCGGCTGACCCTGGGCTACCGGTCGGCGGTGGCGCTCACCGACAGCGCGCTCGCCGCGGCGGGCACCCGGGTCCGCGGCCACGAGTTCCACCGCACCACCGCCTCCCCGGCGGCCGGTGCGACCCCGGCCTGGCAGTGGAACGCCGACGGCCCCGAGGGCTTCGTCACCGGCAACGTGCACGCCTCGTACCTGCACCTGAACTGGGCCGGGTCCCCCATGATGGCCTCGCGTCTCGTGTCCGCAGCCGCGCGCGCCCGCCCGGAGGTGCTGAGTGCACATCGCTGAGGGGTTCCTCCCGCCCGCGCACGCCGTCGGCTGGACCATCGCCGCCGCCCCGTTCGTCGTCCACGGCGCCCGGGCGGTGGTCAAGGAGGTCCGGGAGAACCCGGAGTCGACGCTGCTGCTGGGCGCGGCGGGGGCGTTCACGTTCGTGCTGAGCGCGATCAAGCTGCCCTCGGTCACCGGCAGCTCCAGCCACCCGACCGGCACCGGGCTCGGCGCCGTCCTCTTCCGGCCACCGGTGATGGCGCTGCTGGGCACCGTCGTCCTGCTCTTCCAGGCCCTGCTGCTGGCCCACGGCGGGCTGACCACGCTCGGCGCGAACGCGTTCTCCATGGCGGTCGTCGGGCCCTGGGCCGGCTACGGCGCGTACTCCCTCACCCGCCGGCTCGGCGGCGGCCTGCTGGGCGGGGTGTTCGCCGGGATGGCGGTCGCCGACCTGGCCACCTACGCAACGACGGCGTTGCAGCTGGCCTGGGCGCACCCGGACGCGGAGAGCGGCTTCCTCGGGGCGGCGGTCAAGTTCCTCGGCGTCTTCGCGGTCACCCAGGTCCCGCTGGCCATCGGCGAGGGGCTGCTCGGCGTCCTGCTGTTCCGGGTGCTCACCGTCAACGCCCGGCCCGAGCTCGAGCGCCTCGGCGTCCTCACCCCCTCACCCGACGACGACGCTCCCGCGGTCTCGCGCGACAAGGCCCCGGAGGGGGACCGGTGAGACGGCGGCACCTGGGAACGGCGCTGCTGGTGCTCGCCGTCGTCGCGTTGTTCGCGCTGCCGCTGCTCATCGACGGCGGCAGCGACTACACCGGCACCGACAGCCAGGCCACCGAGCTGATCGCGGAGTCCGACCCGGGCTACACGCCGTGGTTCTCCTCGGTGTTCTCCCCCGGGTCCGCCGAGGTCGAGTCCGGGCTGTTCGCACTCCAGGCGGCCCTCGGCGGCGGCGTCCTCGGCTACGTGCTCGGCCGGCTGCGCGGCCGACGCAGCGCCGAGAAGGCCGCGGACACGGAGGAGGCCGGCGGCCCGTGAGCGGACTCGCGATCGACGACGCCGCCTGGGCCAGCGCCTGGCGCCCCCGCTCCCCCGGGGACAAGGTGCTCATCAGCCTCGGCCTGGTGCTCAGCGCGCTGCTGCTGCCGGTGTGGCCGGGGAGCGTGCTGGTCGGGCTGGCCGCGGTCGGGCTGGCGGTCGGCCCGGCCCGGGTGCCGGCCCGCACCTTCGGCCGCGCGGTGCGGGCGCCGCTGGCGTTCATCGCGATCGGCGCGCTGACCACGGTCGTCGAGGTCGGCGGGAACGGGGTCGGCTGGGCGCCGGACGCCGCGGCCCGGGCCGGGTCCCTGGTCGGGCACGCGCTGGCCGGCAGCGCCGCCGTGCTGCTGCTGGCGACCACGACGCCGCTGTCGGACCTGCTCCCGGCGTTGCAGCGGCTGCGGGTCCCCGCCGCCGTCATCGAGGTCGCCTCGGTGACCTACCGGATGCTGTTCGTGCTGCTCACCAGCCTGCGCACCATCCGCGAGGCGCAGACCGCCCGGATGGGCTACACCAGCGTCCGCGGCTCCTACCGCTCCTCGGGGGCGCTGGCCGCCGCCGTGCTCACCCGCTCCTGGGACCGCGCCCGGCGGCTGCAGGACGGGTTGGCCGGCCGGGGTCTGGAGACCGGGCTGCGGGTGCTGCCGGAGACGCTGCCCGCCTCCCGCCGCTTCGAGGCCGCCAGTGTGCTCGGCCTCGCCACGCTGGCCGCCGTCAGCCTGGTCGTCGCATGAGCGAGCTCGCGAGCTCGTCGATGAGCACAGCGCCCTGCGGCTCACCGCCGACGAGCGCCAGCGCGGAGGCGCTGTGAGCCACCAGACCCTGGCCGCCGCCGGGCTGGTGGTCGGCTACGAGCGGTCGCGGCCGGTGCTGGACGGCGCGACGCTCACCGTTCCCCCGGGTCGGCGGCTGGCGGTGCTCGGCGCCAACGGCTCGGGCAAGACCACGCTGCTGCGCTGCCTGTCCGGCGCCCTCGCCCCGGCGCACGGCCGGGTGACCCTGGACGGCGCGGAGCTGCGGCACACCCGCGCGGGCCTGCGCGCCCACCGGCAGGCGGTGCAGCTGGTGCTGCAGGACCCCGACGACCAGCTGTTCAGCGCCTCGGTCGCGCAGGACGTCTCGTTCGGGCCGGTCAACCTCGAGCTGACCGACGCCGAGGTGCGCGTCCGCGTCGCGGAGGCCCTGGACCTGCTCTCCGTCGCGCACCTGGCCGGCCGGCCCACCCACCAGCTCTCCTACGGCGAGCGCAAGCGGGTGGCGATCGCCGGCGCGGTCGCGATGCGCCCGTGCGTGCTGCTGCTCGACGAGCCGACCGCCGGGCTCGACCCCACCGCGGTCGGTGAGGCGCTCGCCGCGCTGAGCCGGCTGCAGGAGGCCGACTCCACCGTCGTGATGAGCACCCACGACGTCGACCTGGCGCTGCGCTGGGCCGACGAGGTCGCCGTCGTGGTCGACGGCGGGGTCGTGCAGGGCCGCCCGGACGTCGTCCTCGGCGACGACGCGCTGCTGGCCCGCGCGCGGCTGGACCGGCCCTGGGCGCTCAGCGTGGGCGCCCGGCTGCAGGCCCTCGGGCTGCTGCCGGACGGCGCCCTCCCCCGCGACGCCGACGCCCTGGTCGCCGCCCTGCCCGACCACCCGGGCGTCCGGACGTGATGACCGTCGGGGTCGGCGCGGCCACCGGGGTGACCGTCGAGGAGGTGCTCGCCGCCGTCGACGCGGTGCTGCCCGCGGGCCGGGGGCCGGTGCGGCTGGCCACCCTGGACGCCCGCAGCACCGAGCCCGGGCTGCGCGAGGCCGCCGCCCGCCGCGGCTGGCCGCTGACCGGGCACCCGGCGGGTGCGCTGGCCACCGTGCCGGTCCCGACGCCCTCGGCGCGGGTGGCCGCCGCCGTCGGCACCCCGTCGGTGGCCGAGGCCGCCGCGCTGCTCGACGGCGGGCAGCTCGTCGTCGGCAAGACCGTGCACGGCCGGGTCACGGTGGCGGTGGCGGTGGCCGACATCGACCTCCGGCACCACGGGGACGTCGAGGCGACCCCCGGCCTGGTCGACCTCGCCGTGAACGTCCGGGCCGGCACCCCGCCGGACTGGCTGCGCGCGGTCCTGCACGAGGCCGTCGACGCGAGCGCCGGCTACCCCGACGCGCGGGCGGCCCGGACCGCCGTCGCCGCCGCGTGCGGGCGGGCCGAGGCCGAGGTGCTGCTGACCGCAGGCGCGGCGGAGACGTTCACCCTGCTGGCCCGCGCGCTGCAGCCCCGCCGGGCGGTCGTCGTCCACCCGTCGTTCACCGAGCCGGAGGCCGCGCTGCGCGCCGCCGGGCACCCGGTGGAGCGACACCTGCTGGCACCTCCCGGGTACCGGCTGGGCGAGGTCCCGGAGGACGCCGACCTGGTGGTGCTCGGCAACCCCACCAACCCGACGTCGGTGCTGCACCCCGCCCAGACGGTCGCGGCGCTGGCCCGGCCGGGCCGGGTGCTCGTCGTCGACGAGGCCTTCGCCGACACCGTGCCCGGCGAGCCCGCGTCGCTGGCCGGGCGCGCCGACCTCCCGGGCCTGCTGGTGGTGCGCAGCCTGACCAAGACGTGGGGGCTGGCCGGGCTGCGGGTCGGCTACGCGCTGGGCCCGGCCGACCTGGTCGCCGCGCTGGCCGCCCAGCAGCCGCACTGGCCGGTCTCCACCCCCGCGCTGGCGGCGCTGCGCGCCTGCACCACCCCGGCCGCGCTGGCCGAGGCGGCGGCGGTCGCGCACGAGCTCACCGCGCACCGCGCCGCCCTGCTGGCCGCGTTGCCGCCGGCCGTCGAGGTCGTCGGGGTGCCGCGCTCGTCCTTCGTCCTGCTCCGCGTCCCGGACGGAGCGCAGGTGCGCGAGCGGCTCCGCGACCGGGGCTGGGCGGTGCGCCGCGGGGACACCTTCCCCGGCCTGACCGGGGACCACCTGCGGGTCGCCGTGCGGGACCCGGACACCTCCCGTGCGTTCGGCGCCGTGCTGGCTGAGATCCTTGCCGCGACCACCACCTCGAAGGAGACCCGTTGAGCCACTTCGCCGGCACGTTGCTGGGCGAGACGATCGCTGCCGTCCGTCCCCGCGACGCCGGGGCGGAGCGGGCCGCCCGGCAGCGGCTGGACCGGATGACCAAGCCACCGGGCTCGCTCGGCGTGCTCGAGGACGTGGCCGCCCAGCTGGCCGGGACCGCCGGTGCGTGCCCCGCGCCGCTGCCCACCCCCGCAGCCGTCGCCGTCTTCGCCGGTGACCACGGGGTGCACGCCCAGGGGGTCACGCCGTGGCCGCAGGAGGTGACCGCCCAGATGGTGGCCAACCTCGCCGCCGGCGGTGCGGTGGTCAACGCCTTCGCCGCCGGCCTCGGCGCGGACGTCGTCGTCGTCGACGTCGGGGTGGCTTCCCCGGTCGGCCCGGCCGCGGGGCTGCTGGACCGCAACGTCCGCCGCGGCACCGCCGACCTGGCCACCGGCCCGGCGATGACGCTCGACGAGGCCCGCCGTGCCGTCGAGGTCGGCATCGAGGTGGCCACCGGGCTCGCCGCCGACCACGGCTGCCTGGTCACCGGTGACATGGGGATCACCAACACCACCGCCTCGGCCGCCCTGGTGTGCGCCTTCACCGGCGCGAGCCCGGCCGCCGCCACCGGGCGCGGCACCGGCGTCGACGACCCCACCCTCGCGCGCAAGGTCGCCGTCGTCACCCGCGCGGTGGCCCGGGTGCCGGCCCCGCCGACGACCCCCGAGCAGGCGCTGGCCGCGCTGGCGGAGGTCGGCGGGCTCGAGCACGCCGCGCTGGCCGGCTTCCTGCTCGGTGCCGCCGCGGCCAGAGTGCCGGTGCTGCTGGACGGCGTCATCGCCGGCTCGGCCGCACTCGTCGCCGCCGCGTTGTGCCCGACGGCGCTGGAGCACGCGCTGGCCGGGCACACCTCCGCCGAGCCGGGCGCCGCCCTGGCACTGCGCGCGCTGGGGCTGCGCCCGCTGCTCGGGCTGGACCTGCGGCTGGGCGAGGGCACCGGCGCGCTGCTGGCCTTCCCGCTGGTCGCCAGCGCGGCCCGGGCGCTGCGCGACGTCGCCACCTTCGACTCGGCAGGCGTCACCGAGAAGTGAGCTCCCCGACCGATCCCGCCACCGTCTACCCGGTCGGCCTGCGGCTCGCCGGGCGCCGCGTGGTCGTCGTCGGCGGCGGCCAGGTCGCCCACCGGCGCGTGGCCGGCCTGCTCGAGGCCGACGCCCTGGTGACCGTGGTGAGCCCCGAGCTGACCCCCGCGCTGGAGGCGCTCGTCGCCCCCGGGTCGGTGACCTGGCACCCGCGGCGGTACGTGGCCGGGGACCTGGCGGGCGCCTGGTACGCCGTCGCCGCCACCGACGACCCGGCGGTCAACGCCGCCATCGCCGCCGAGGCCGAGCGTGACCGGGTGTTCTGCGCCCGCGCCGACGACCGGTCGACCTCGACGGTGTGGACGCCCGCCGTCGGCCGCCAGGGCGACCTGGTCGTCGGCGTGCACGGCGGCGGCGACCCGCAGCGCGCCGTCGGCGTCCGCGACGCGGTGCTCACCGGGCTCACCGACGGCTCGATCGCCGACCGGGCCTCCCGCGCGCCGTCGGTCGCCGTCGGCAGCGTGGTGCTGGTCGGCGGCGGGCCGGGCGACCCCGGGCTGGTCACCGTCCGCGGCCGGCAGGCCGTCGCGGGTGCCGACGTCGTCCTGGCCGACCACCTCGCGCCGCAGGGGCTGCTCGCCACGCTGCCGCCCGAGGTCGAGGTCATCGACGCCTCCAAGCTCCCGCGCGGGCGGGCGATGGCGCAGGAGCAGATCAACACCCTGCTCATCGACCGGGCGCGGCGGGGCAAGCGGGTGGTCCGGCTCAAGGGCGGGGACCCCTTCGTGTTCGGCCGCGGCTACGAGGAGCTGGAGGCGTGCGCCGCCGCCGGCATCCCGGTGGAGGTCGTCCCCGGGGTGACCAGCGCGATCGGCGTGCCGGGGCTGGCCGGCATCCCGGTCACCCACCGCGGCATGACCCACGAGTTCGTCGTCGTCTCCGGGCACGTCCCGCCCGGGCACCCGGCGTCGCTGGTCGACTGGGTGGCGCTGGGCCGGCTCCGGGGCACCGTCGTGGTGCTGATGGGCGTCGACACCGCGCCGGCGATCAGCGCCGCACTGGTCGAGCACGGCCGGGACCCGCGGACCCCGGTGGCCGTCGTCAGCGACGGGGCCACCCCGGCTCAGCGCACGTTCCGCACGACGCTGGCCGGGCTGGCGGAGACCATCACCGCGGAGCAGGTCCGCCCACCGGCGGTCTGGGTCGTCGGCGACGTGGTGTCCCTCGGCGGCTGAGCTCGTCCGACCGAGGTCCTCCGGTCGTGCTCCTCCGGTGGCAGGACCGCAGCGTCACGGCGAGGCTGGGCAGACCGGACGCCGTCCCGACGGCACAGCGACGAGCAGAGTCGGCCCCCGGTCGCACACGAAGGGCCTCCCCATGCCTGGTCCCTGGCTGGTCCGTTCCGGCGGCACCGACCTGCTGTCCGCCGGCGACCCCGCAGCGGCGCACGACGACGAGCCCCGCGCCGTCCTGCTCGGGCTGGATGCGTCCGACGAGACCGCCGGCGGGCTGGACGAGCTCGAGCGGCTGGCCGAGACCGACGGGGTGACCGTGGTCGGCCGGCTGACCCAGACCCGCGGCAAGCCAGACCCGGCGACGTACCTCGGCTCGGGCAAGGTCACCGAGCTGGCCGGCCTGGTGCGCGAGCGCCGCGCCGGCATGGTGATCGCCGACGGCGAGCTGAGCCCCGCGCAGGTCCGGAACCTCGAGGAGCGGCTCGGTGCGCGGGTCGTCGACCGGACGGCGCTGATCCTGGACATCTTCGGTCAGCACGCACGCAGCAGCGAGGGCCGGGCGCAGGTGGAGCTGGCCCAGCTGGCCTACCAGCTGCCCCGCCTGCGCGGCCAGGGCACCGGGCTGTCCCGGGTCGGCGGTGGCCGGGTCGCCGGCGGCGCCGGGATCGGCGTCCGCGGGCCCGGCGAGCAGCGGCTGGAGACGGAACGACGGCACCTGCGGCGGCGGATGGCGCTGCTGCGGCGGCAGGTGGCCGAGACCGGCCGGCGCCGCGAGCGGACCCGCTCCCGGCGTCGGCGCAACCAGGTGCCCTCGGTGGCGCTCACCGGCTACACCAACGCCGGGAAGTCCGCGCTGCTGAACCGGCTCACCGGCGCCGATGTCCTCGTCCAGGACGCGCTGTTCGCCACCCTCGACCCGACGGTCCGCCGGACCCGCTCCCCCGGCGGCCGGGAGTACACGCTCACCGACACAGTCGGGTTCGTCCGGCACCTGCCGCACCAGCTGGTCGACGCGTTCCGCTCGACCCTGGAGGAGGTCGTGGACGCCGACCTGGTGCTGCACGTGGTCGACGCGTCGGCGCCCGATGCCATGGCCCAGGTGACCACGGTGCGCGGCGTGCTGTACGAGATCGGCGCCCGGGACCACACCGAGCTGCTCGCGCTCAACAAGGTCGACGTCGCCCCGCCGGAGTGGATCGCGGCGCTGTGCTCGGCCTACCCCGACGCGGTGGCCGTCTCCGCGCTCACCGGGGAGGGCACCGAGGAGTTGCGAGCCGCGGTCGAGCGGGCACTGCCACCCGGCTGAACGTCACCGGTCCAGACCGACGAGCAGACACGGTGGTGCCGGGCGAGCAGGTCCCCGGTGAGCCGGTGATCCTGCCGGCGCGCGCCGGCCTCGAGGGCACGTTCGTCACGGCCGACGGCGGCGCGGCCGGCGACCGCGTCCGGGCCTGACCCGGGTGGGAACGGGGCCGGCCGGCCCCGTTCCGGCTCACCGGGCCGTCGCGTCGTCCGCCGTCGGCACCGGGTCGACGTCCACGGCCGGCTCGGCGGGTGGCCGCTCACCCAGCCGGACCAGCACGATCCCGGCCAGGACGACGACGCCGCCGACGAGCTGGACGGCTCCCGGCTGCTGCCCCAGCGCCAGCCACGCGGCCGCCACCGCGAACAGCACCTCGCTGAGCCCGACGAACGAGCTCAACCGCGAGCCCAGCCGCCGGACGGCGGCGATCCCGGTGGCGTAGGCGAACGCCGCCGCGAGCAGCGACAGGCCGAGGACCGGCACCAGCCAGCTGGTCGACCGGCCGGCGAACACGACCTCGGAGGCCGTCGTCCGCCACGGGACGGCGCCGACCAGCGCGGCCGCGCCCAGCAGGAGCGCGCCCACGGCCAGCCCCAGCCAGGCGTTGACCAGCGGCGGCAGGGCGTCCTCGGTCCGGGCCGAGAGGAGGAAGTAGGCGGCCAGCCCCAGCGCGGCCACCAGCCCCCACAGGACACCGATCGGGTCGATCCGCGCTCCGTTCACGACGTCGAGCACGAGCACCAGCCCACCCAGGGCGACGACCACCCCGGCGCCGGTGACCGCGCTGGGCCGCTGGCCGAGCCGCGCCCAGGTCCACAGCACGACCAGCAGGACGGCCGAGTACTCCAGCAGCAGCGCCACGCCGACCGAGAGGCGGGAGACGGCGTTGAAGTAGGCGAGCTGGGGCAGTGCGACCGCGAGCGCGCCGAAGGCCAGGACGGCACCGAGGTTGGCCCGCACCAGCCCCCACCGCCCGCGCAGCTGGACGACGGCCGGGGCGGTCAGCGCGAGCGCCGCGACGCCCATCCGCACGATGACCGCGGCCCCGGCGCTCCAGCCGGCGTCCAGCAGGCCGGTGGCGAAGACCCCGGCCGTGCCGAAGGCCGCGGCGGAGACCACCGCGAGCAGCAGCCCGACGAGTCCGGTCCGGCGGTCGAGCACGGCAGCCACCTCCTCTGTCAGGAGTGAACGGACGTACGCTCCTGACAGCGGGACGCTAGCAGAGTCAGGAGTCACATGCTGTTTGCCCATGACACCGAGGTGGCGCTGGTCGCTGCGGCCGCACTGGTGAGCACCGCGGCGGACGGCGCGGACGGGTTGTCCGACCCGGCGGCCTTGGCGGCCTTCCTGGACACCTGGGAGTTCACCGGCAGCCGGGCCGGCGACGAGGCGGAACTGGCCGAGGTGCACCAGCTGCGCGCGGTGCTGGCCGGGATCTGGGACGCCGACGAGGACGCCGTGGTCGCCGTGGTGAACCGGCTGCTCCGCGACGGGCACGCACTGCCGCAACTCGTCCGGCACGACGACTGGGGCTACCACGTGCACGCCACCGGACCGACCGCGTCGGTGGCCGACCGGATGGGCGTGGAGGCGGCGATGGCCCTGGCCGACGTCGTCCGCGCCGGCGCCCTCGACCGGCTGCGCCGCTGCGCGGCGCACGGCTGCGACCACGCGCTGGTCGACCTCACCCGGAACGCCAGCCGCCGGTTCTGCGACAGCAGCTGCGCCAACCGGGAGCACGTGGCCGCCTACCGGGCCCGCCGCGCCGCCGGCTGACCCGGGCTCAGCCCATCCGCTCGGCGGTGTCCTCCAGCAGCACCTGCCGCGTCGCCGGGTCCCGGTGCGGGCAGGACGTGCACATCGCCTCGTGCGGCACCCGGTAGAGCAGGCAGCACGACGCCCGCCGGGTGAACCGCACCCCCCGGACGTCGACGTACCGCGGCGGTGGCAGCGGGCCACCGACCGCCGCCGCCAGCGGTCCGGCCAGCGCGGTCGCCGCCGGCACGTCCCCGACCGCGCGGCCGACGGCGAGCAGCCGGTTGGCCAGCGAGTCGGTGGCGATCGCCCACAGCGGCCGCTCCCGCATCCCGCCGGCCTCGGCCACCGCGGCGACGACCGCGCCGAGCGTCGTCCGCAGGTCCTCGACCAGGTGGGTGGCGCTGCGGCCGGTGGTGGTCGCCGCGATCGGCACGTGGCCGGCGAGCGTGTGCACCGTGGTGTCGGCGAGCCGTGCGGAGAGCCCGACCCCGGTCACCAGACCGGCCAGCACCGGACCGAGCAGCACGCTGGACACCGAGTACCACCAGACGGTGGCCTGCACCCGGCGGTCGTCGGTGCGCTGCCGCGCGGCGCGGGCGGTGAGCACCGCCAGGGTCCAGGCCGGGTCGGCCAGCAGCACGCCCGGCACGACGTCGGCCGACGGCGGCGCGACCAGCCCGAGCGCGGCCGCGCCGGGCACGCGCGCGGCGACCAGCGCCTGGGCCGCGTCGTCCGCCTGGGCCGCGTCGTCGGTCACCCGACCAGTCTGCCCAACCGCCGGACTCCCGTCGCGCACCGACCTGACGGCGAGGTGACCGGGGTCATAGGTTGTCCCCGAGAGACGGCGCCGTGAGCGGAGGCGGCGCCCCGATCCGGAGGTGCGGCATGAGCGAGACGACCGAGGCCCACGGCCTGACCAACCCCGAGGGCGGGTTCCCGCCGCCGGAGGCGCTCGCCGCCGCCGCGAACGTCGGACCGGATGTGTACGAACGTGCCACCGCCGACCGGGTGGGCTTCTGGGAGGAGGCCGCCCGGCGGCTGGACTGGGCGCAGCCCTGGGACCAGGCCCTGGACTGGAGCAACCCGCCCTTCGCGAAGTGGTTCGTCGGCGGGAAGCTCAACGTCGCGGTGAACTGCGTGGACCGGCACGTCGACGCCGGCCACGGTGACCAGGTCGCCTACCACTGGGTCGGTGAGCCCGGCGACACCCGCACCCTCACGTACGCCCAGCTCAAGGACGAGGTCTGCAAGGCGGCCAACGCCCTCGTCGAGCTCGGTGTCCAGGCCGGGGACCGGGTCGCGATCTACCTGCCGATGATCCCCGAGGCCGTCGTCGCGATGCTGGCCTGCGCCCGGATCGGCGCCGTCCACATGGTCGTCTTCGGCGGGTTCTCCCCCGACGCGCTGGCCAGCCGGATCACCGACGCCGACGCGAAGGTCGTCATCACCGCCGACGGCGGGTACCGGCGCGGGGCGCCGAGCGCGCTGAAGCCGAACGTGGACGAGGCGATGAGCAAGACCGAGGGCGTGCGCAGCGTGCTGGTGGTCCGGCGCACCGAGCAGGACGTCGAGTGGACCGAGGGCCGCGACGTCTGGTGGCACGACCTCGTCGAGCGCCAGTCGGCCGAGCACGAGGCCGAGGCCTTCGACGCCGAGCACCCGCTGTACATCATGTACACCTCGGGCACGACGGCGAAGCCCAAGGGCATCCTGCACACCACCGGCGGCTACCTGACGCAGGTCAGCTACAGCCACTGGGCGGTCTTCGACATCAAGCCCGACACCGACGTCTTCTGGACGGCGGCCGACGTCGGCTGGGTCACCGGCCACAGCTACATCGTCTACGGGCCGCTCTGCAACCGGACCACCTCGGTGATGTACGAGGGGACGCCGGAGACCCCGCACCGCGGCCGCTGGTGGGAGATCATCCAGGAGTACGGGGTCACGGTCCTGTACACCGCGCCCACCACGATCCGCACCTTCATGAAGTGGGGCGAGGACGTCCCGGCCGGGTTCGACCTCTCCTCGCTGCGGCTGCTCGGGTCGGTCGGTGAGCCGATCAACCCCGAGGCGTGGCTCTGGTACCACGAGCACATCGGCGGCGGCCGATGCCCGATCATGGACACCTGGTGGCAGACCGAGACCGGGGCGCACATGATCACCCCGCTGCCCGGCGTCACCACCCTCAAGCCCGGCTCGGCCCAGCGCCCGCTGCCCGGCATCGCGGCCAGCGTGGTCGACGAGGAGGGCAAGCCGATCGAGCCGGGCGCCACCGGTTACCTGGTGCTCACCGAGCCGTGGCCGGCGATGCTGCGCACCATCTGGGGCGACGACGCGCGGTACGAGGACACCTACTGGAGCCGGTACGGGCAGAGCGTCTACTTCGCCGGTGACGGCGCCAAGCTCGACGAGGACGGCGACATCTGGCTGCTGGGCCGGGTCGACGACGTCATGAACGTCTCCGGGCACCGCATCTCCACCACCGAGGTGGAGTCCGCGCTGGTCAGCCACCCGACGGTCGCCGAGGCGGCCGTCGTCGGGGCCACCGACCCGACGACCGGTCAGGGCATCGTGGCGTTCGTGATCCTCCGCGGGGACGCCGTCGACTCCGGTGAAGACCTCGTCAAGACGCTGCGCCAGCACGTGCGCAAGGAGATCGGCCCGATCGCCAGCCCCCGGCAGATCATGGTCGTCGCGGAGCTGCCCAAGACCCGCTCGGGCAAGATCATGCGCCGGCTGCTCCGGGACGTGGCGGAGAACCGGGACCTCGGCGACGTCAGCACGCTCACCGACTCCTCGGTGATGGAGCTGATCAGCTCGAAGCTGCCCACCTCCGCCAGCGAGGACTGAAGAGGCAGCCCTTCCCCCGCACCGCTCGCAGGCTCGCGGCGGGCCCCTGCAAGGGACCTGACCGCTCCCCACCTGACCACAGGACGCTTGTGCTCTGCTCACGACGGTGAGCAGAGCACAAGCGTGCGCAGGTGTGCCCTCGAGCGACGGACTTCCCCTGCCGCGGCCTGTCCACAGGACCGTGCGACGTGCCCCCGGACCCTCACGGAGGGCGGCATCCTCGGGCGGGTGGACGACGAGGCCGCGGCCAGGAGACGACTCGGCGGCCTCGTCCGGCGGATCCGCCGGAGCGCCGACCTGTCCCAGCGCGAGCTGGCCCGTGCCCTCGGCGTGAGCACGGGAGCCGTCGCCCAGGCGGAGAGCGGCGCGCGGGACCTGCCGGCGACGGTGCTGACCCGTGCTGCCGAGCTGGCCGGGCTGCGGTTCGTGCTGGTGGACGCTGCGGGCGCGGAGGTCCCGGCCATGGACGACGCCGCCGTCCGGGACCGCGGCGGCCGGCGCTTCCCGGCCCACCTCGACCCGCGGCACGGGGACGTGGGCTGGTGGCACGGTCCTGAGCGCTACAGCCGGGAGCGCCCTCAGTTCACGTTCGACCGCGACCGACGGGAGCGGGATGGTCTCCGGGCGGCGGTCGGCGTCCCGGCGGACCACCACGTGCCCCGCCCCGGGGACTCCCTGGAGGAGCGGGCGCGGCTTCGGGCCGAGGCGGCTGAGGCGGCGTGGCGCGCCCGCTGGCGGGAGGGCCTTGCGCAGCACCGGCTGCGGCTGCAGGAACGGCTCCGGCTCGGCCTGCCCCTCTTCTCGGACCCGACGTGCGCCTGCCCGCCGGCCTGCGACGACCTGCTCTTCGCCGACGGGCCCCTGACGGCACGGCAGCGGGCGGTCCCGCACGTCGAGAACTGCCCCTGCCTGTGCGACCTCGCCTGAGGACCCGGGTCACCCGGCACCCTCCCGGTGACCCGGACCGGCGGGCGTGGCGATCATGCGGCACGATCACCCGAGGAACGCGCCGATCCGGGCGCCGATCAGGGAGGAGCCACCCGTGGCCCACAGTGTCTCGACGACCCCGCTGACGGGCCGGTCTGCGGGCCCCGCCGAGCCCTCGGTGGGCACGCTCGCCAAGAGCGCCATGGCCGACATGTCCACGCTGATCCGCTCGGAGATCGAGCTGGCGAAGACCGAGGTGACCGTCTCGGCCAAGCGCGGCGGGATCGGCGCGGCTGCCTTCGCCGCCGCCGGGGTGATGCTGGCGTTCGCCGCGATCTTCTTCTTCATCGCGCTCGCCGAGTTCATCACCTGGCTGGGCCTGACGCGGTGGATCTCCTACCTCATCGTCTTCGCCCTCCTGGTCCTCATCGCCGCGGTCGCCGGGCTCATCGGCTACCGGCAGGTGAAGAAGATCAAGAAGCCGGAGAAGACCCTCGAGACGCTGTCGGACCTGCCCGACCTGGCCCGCCGCGAGGCCCCCGGCCAGCGGCAGCACGACCTGCCCGTCGTCCGCAACGGCCAGGTCGTCCGCCAGGACCCGCACGCCCGCCTGCGCTGATCCCTGCATGATCGAACCCCAGGACGGGCAGCCGGACGCCACCAGCGTCCTGCTGCCCGGCCCCTGGGCGCACCGGGACGTCTCGGCCAACGGGGTGCGGCTGCACGCCGCCGAGGCCGGTGACGGGCCGCTGGTCCTGCTGCTGCACGGCTTCCCGCAGTTCTGGTGGACCTGGCGCCACCAGCTGGTCGGCCTGGCGGCGGCCGGGTTGCGCGTGGTCGCCCCGGACCTGCGCGGCTACGGCGCGAGCGACAAGCCCCCGCGCGGCTACGACCTGCCCACCGCCGCCGCCGACGCCGCCGCGGTGATCCGCGCGCTGGGCGAGACCGACGCGGTCGTCGTGGGCGCGGACTGGGGCGGGCTGGTGGGCTGGACCATGGCCGCGCTGCACCCGCGCAGCGTCCGCCGGCTGGTCGTCGTCGGCGCCGCGCACCCCCGGCGGTTGCGTACCTCCGTCGCCGACGCCCGCCAGCGGCGCGCGCTGGCCTACGCGCTGCACTACCAGCTCCCCCGGCTCCCCGAGCGACGGCTCACCCGGGCCGACGACGACCCGGTGGCCGACCTCATGCGCCGCTGGGCAGGTCCCGACTGGGTGCAGACCGGGGACTTCGCCGAGGCGGTGGCGCGCTACCGGGCGGCCTCCCGGATCCCGCAGGCCGCCTACGGCGCGATGGAGTACTACCGCTGGGCCGGCCGCTCCCAGCTGCGGCCCGACGGGCTGCGCTTCGCCCGCCGGATGGCCGCACCGGTCACCGCGCCCACATTGCAGCTGCACGGCGCCCTGGACCCCTACGTGCTGCCCGGCACCGCCCTCGGCTCCGACCGGTACGTCGCCGGGGCCTACGAGTGGCGCGAGCTGACCCGCGTCGGCCACTTCCCCCAGGAGGAGAGCCCCGCCGAGGTCACCGCCGCCATCGCCGCCTGGGCACGCCCCTAGCCGCAGGCCGGCATGCCGACGCGCCCGGCCGCGGCCCCGCTGCAGGGGCCCGCCGTGAGCTTGCGAGCGGTGGGGGGCAGCGGGGTCCTTCTATTCGCAGGGCCCGGTGTCGACGGCGGCGACGGCGGCGGTCCCGGAGGTCGCGGCGTCGGCGACCTCCGCCGCGGTGAGCGCGTAGCCGGTGTCCGGGTCGTCGATCGCGGAGGCGAAGACGACGCCGAGCACCGTGCCGTCGGTGGCCAGCAGCGGGCCGCCGGAGTTGCCTGCCCGCACCTGGCCGAACAGGGCGTAGACGTCACGCTGCACGGTGCGGGTGGAGCGGAAGTCCGGTCCGCTGATCTCGCCGCGGTCCCGGACCCGCGCCGGCCCCACGTACAGGCCGCCGCCGCCGGGGTAGCCCATCACGATCGCGTCCGCGCCGGTGTCCACCGGGCTCGGGGTGAAGCGCAGCGGCACCTCCGGCAGTCCCGGCACGGCGAGGACGGCGATGTCGGTCTCCTCGTCGACGTACACCGGCGTCGCGTCGTAGGCCTCGCCCTCGGCGGTGACCTGCGGGTCGGTGACCCCGGCGAGCACGTGGGCGTTGGTCATCACCCGCTGGTCGGCGAAGACGAAGCCGGAGCCGTCGATCTGCCGGGAGCAGGACGCCGCGATCCCCCGGATCTGCACCACCGAGCCCTGCACGCTGCCGACGACGGGACTGTTCAGCAGCGCCTGGTCCGGCGCGGGGACGTCCCGCGCCTCGGTCGGGGTGAGCGGGTCGAGCACGTCGGGCAGGCCCTGCCGGTCGATCGCCGTCCGCAGCGAGTCGTAGAGCGAGCGGACCTGCGGCGGCACGGCGTGGTCCACGACCTGGACCAGCGCCGACTGCCGCACCTGCCCGGCCACGCCGGGGAACGGCGAGCTGGCCAGCGGGGTGGCCACCATCCACGCCACCAGCAGGACGGCGGCCGCCGACACGACCGCCCCGGCCACGGCGTCGACCATCTTCGCCGGCTCCCAGGTGACCCGGGTGCGCACCGCGCGGCCGATCACCCCGGCCAGCAGCTGACCCAGCAGGGCGCCGGCCAGCACCACGACCAGGGCGACGAAGACCCGGGTGACCGAGGAGTCGGCCACGTCGTCGGCGAGCGGCCCGGACAGCTGGGCCCCGAGCACCGCGCCGCCGAAGAAGCCGACGAAGGAGGCCGCGGAGACGATCAGCCCCTGCCGGAAGCCGGACAGCGCGAAGACCAGTGCGAGGACGATCAGAGCCAGGTCGACGAGGGACATCACCCGCTCACCGTCATGGTGCCCACCTGCCCGAGCGCGGCGTGGAAGCTGCACTCGAAGGGGTAGTCGCCCGGCGCGCTGACGGTGAACTCGATGGTCTTGCCCTCCCCCGGCGCGAGCACCGGGATCTTCTCGGTGATCGGCGCGGGCCCGGTGCCCGCGGTGAACATGAAGTTGTGGGTCAGCTGGTCGGCGGTGTTCCGCACGGTCAGCCGGACCTGGCCGGGTGCGACGGTGAAGGTGTCCGGGGTGAAGACGTAGTCGTCGCCGGTCTCCAGGGTGATCTCCTGGAACCCGTCCGCCGCGGTGCTCACCGACCCGACGTCGCCGCCGGCCGTGCGGGTGGCCTCGGGCAGGGTGGGCTCGGAGTTGCCGCACCCGCTGAGGGTGACCAGGACGACCAGCAGCAGCCCGGCCAGCAGCCCGCCGAGCGGGGCCGGCCGGCCGCGTCCGTGTGCGCGCACAGCGCGGGACCGAGCCGGGCTCATGGTCCGGGGACGGTACGCGGCGAACCTGGCCGGCCGGCGTCCTCGGCCACCGTCGGCGCGGCGCGGTCGGCGACGTCAGAGTCCACCGGCTCCTCCTCGGAGTCGGCAGGTGCTGCCGCCGCCAGGCCGCTGAGCGGCCGCACGTCGCCGGCATCCCACGGCAGGCTCAGCCCCGCGGCCTGCAGGACGGCGTCCAGCAGCCCGGCGGTGAAGCCCCAGACGACCATGCCGGCGACCCCGAACGCCGGCCCGACGTACCCGGCGGGGTGCCGCACCCGGAACCGGTTCGCCGGGTCCACCAGCTCGGCCAGCGGCACCCGGGCGACCTTCGCCACCTCGTGGGGGTCGGCGGTCGCGATCTCGCGCGGGTCGTCCCACCAGCCGACCACCGGGACGACGACGTTGTCCGACGGCCCGAGGAACAGCGCCGGCAGCGTCGTCAGCACCCGCACGCTCGCCGGGTCGACGCCGACCTCCTCCTGCGCCTCGCGCAGCGCGGTGCCGACCGGGTAGTCCTCCCCCGGGTCGGCACCGCCGCCGGGGAACGCAGGCTGCCCGGCGTGGCTGCGCAGGTGCGCAGACTTCTCGATGAGCAGCACGTCGGGGCCGGCGCGGCCGTGCCCGAAGAGGATGAGGACGGCGGAGCGGCGGGCGGTGGAGGAGGGCTCGCCGTGCCGGTGCCACAGCGGCAGCTCGCCGGCGTGCTCGACCAGCCGCTGCACGTGCTCGGGCAGCCCGGCGAGCTCGTCGGCGGGGAGCGTCACAGCTGCACGCCCAGGTGGTCGGCGACCAGCTGCTCGAACTCCGCCAACGAGTGCACCTGACCGACCTGCACGTAGGCGATGGAGCCGTCGGCGGCGAGGAAGACGGTGTGCGGCAGGGTGTTGACCCCGATCGCGGCCATCACCTCCCCCTCCCCGTCGAACGCGCTCGGGAAGCTCACCGCGGCGTCCTGCGCGAACGACGCCGTCTGCGTGGCGCCGTCCAGGCTGGCCACCCCGAGCACCCGCAGCTGCTCCCCGCCCGCGTCGGCCAGCTGCTGCACCAGCGGCAGCTCCTCCCGGCAGGGCCCGCACCAGCTGGCCCAGAGGTTCACCACGGTGGGCACACCGGGGGCGCGGCTGAGGTCGAGGGTGCCACCGCCGAAGCAGTCGAAGACCGTGGCGGGCAGGTCGCTGTCGGCCGCCGGCTGGTCGGGCTGCTCGGGGCAGGGCTGCATGTCGGTGTCGAGGGAGTCCAGGTCGCTGCTCGCCGGCGTCGGCGCGGGCTCCTCCGAGTCCGCCGACGTGCAGCCGGCCAGCAGCCCGAGCAGCAGGAGGAGGGCACCGGCGGCGCGGAGGGCGCGGCTCACTCGGTGTCCGAGGCGGCGGGGGTCTTGACCAGCTTCTCGGCGACCTCGGGGTCCAGCGGTCCGATGCCGTACGAGGGGCACCAGGCCGCCAGCCCGCACGCCCCGCACGCGGGCTTCTTCGCGTGGCACACCCGCCGGCCGTGGAAGATCACGCGGTGGGAGAACATCGTCCACTCCTTCTTCGGGACGATCGCCGCGATCTCGGTCTCGACCTTGACCGGGTCCTCCTCCGCCGTCCAGCCGAAGCGGCGCACCAGCCGGCCGAAGTGCGTGTCGACGGTGAGCCCGGGGACGCCGAAGGCGTTGCCCAGCACCACGTTGGCGGTCTTGCGGCCGACGCCGGGGAGGGTGACGAGGTCGACCAGCCGGCCGGGCACCTCCCCGTCGAACCGCTCGACCAGCGCCTGGCCGAGGCCGATCACCGAGTTGGCCTTCGCGCGGAAGAAGCCGGTCGGCGTGAGGACCTCCTCCAGCTCCGCCCGGTCGGCGCCGGCGTACGCGGCGGCGTCCGGGTAGCGGGCGAACAGCGTCGGGGTGACCTTGTTGACCGTCCGGTCCGTGGTCTGCGCGGACAGGACGGTGGCGACGAGCAGTTCGAGCGGGGTGGTGAAGTCCAGCTCGCAGTGCGCGTCCGGGTGGATGGCCGCGAGCTCCCGGGCCATCCGCCGGGCCCGCCGGGTGCGCCCCAGCGGGCTCTCCTCCGGGTCGAACGGCGAGACGCCCAGCCGTGCTGCGCGACCCGGCCTACACGCGGCCCGCCCCACCCCGGCGGCCGCGTGTAGGCCGGGAGGGCATCGGGTGCGGTGGCGGGCCGGGACACGCGTGTGAGGGTAGGCGTCGGCTCGCCCAGGCTCTGCCGCACGTACGCGGACAGGCCCTGCCGCACGTACGCTGACCAGGCCCTGCCGCACCGACGCTGCCGGGCACCGACCGTCATACTCGACGACGGTGCGCGGCCGACCGGGCCCCGTGCCGCCAACCGACCGGACGACCGACGTCGTCCTCACCTGGGCACCCTGCCCGCAGACGTCGCCGAGGAGGTGCACGTGGTCGCCCTCATCGTCATCCTGTTCCCGCCGTTGCTCATCGCCTTCCTGCTCGTCATGGAGCGTGTCGAGGAGCCGTTGCGCCGTCCCACCACGCAGCGCGAGGTCGAGGACTTCCTGGGCACCGCCACCGAGGCCGAGGTCGGCACGCTGGCCAACTCCGGCATCCGCCGGGCGATGTCCCGCTGGCGTGCCCGGCGCCGCGGACGCGGCCGCCGGGTGCCCGACCCGGTGCTCACCGACCGGGTCACCGAGCCCAGCGAGCCGGCCCAGCACGCCGACTGAGCGCATGCACACCGGGCCGCTCACCGGGAGGGGTGACCCCCTGGAGCCACTCAGAGTGGGCAGCCCGGTGACGGAGTGCACTGGTGAGGTCAGCCACAAGCCCTAGACTTACCTGGACGCGGGTCGCCATCGCACCCGTGAGGACGTTGCGAGAGGTGCACGTGGACGAGGTCCTTGCCCAGTCCGGTCTCTTCCAGGGACTGTCGGAAGAGGCTGCCGAGCCGGTGGCCAGCTCGCTGGAGACGGTCACGCTGCCCCGGGGCCGCGTCGTCTTCAACGAGGGCGAGTCGGGCGACAGCCTGTACGTCGTCCTCTCCGGCAAGATCAAGCTGTCCCGGCGCGCGCCCGACGGGCGCGAGAACGTGCTGGCCGTGATGGGCCCGTCGGACCAGTTCGGCGAGCTGTCGGTCTTCGACCCCGGCCCGCGGACGGCGACCGCCACCGCCGTCACCGACGTCCGGCTGGCCAAGATGCCGAACAACATGCTGCGGCCGTGGATCACGGCCCACCCGGAGATCGGCGAGCAGCTGCTGCGGGTGCTGGCCCGCCGGCTGCGGCGCACGAACGACTCCGTGGCCGACCTGATCTTCACCGACGTCCCCGGCCGGGTGGCCAAGGCGCTGCTGCAGATGGCCGACCGCTTCGGCAGCCGGGAGAGCGACGGCCTGCGGGTCAAGCACGACCTGACGCAGGAGGAGCTGGCCCAGCTGGTCGGCGCCTCCCGCGAGACGGTGAACAAGGCGCTGGCCGACTTCGTGCACCGCGGCTGGATCCAGCTGCAGGGCAAGTCCGTCGTCGTCCTCGACGAGGACCGCCTCCGCCGCCGCGCGCGGTGAGAGAGCACTGACCGCGAGAGGCCCGGAACCGACAGGTCCCGGGCCTCTCGCGTTGTACGGGTACGGACCCGAGCGCAGCGAGGGTGGACCCGGGACGGGGCCCGGAGGGTCCCTCCCGGGGACACGGCCAACGGCTCAACGCACCTCGCACCGGCTCCTGGCCGCGGTGTGGTCCGTCAGGATCACGCAGGCAATGGCACGACCATCCGGATGCGGGTGCCATCGGGCAGCACGGCGTAGTTGCCGTCGGGTGTCTGCTCGAAGGTCGGGCTGATCGGCTCCAGCGGAGCGGGCGGTGAGCCGGCGAGCGCGGCCGCGACGTCCGGGAAGGGCGCGAGCTGGCCGAGGGTGTGGATGGTCGGCGGCAGCATCGGCCGGCTCCCGCCGGCGTGCTCCTGCAGCGCTGCGGCGGGCGTCGTCCACACCGCCTCGTCGGCCTCACCGGACACGTCGCGCGCCTCCTGCCCGGCGGGCAGCAGCGCGGCGAAGAACTTGGTGTCGTACCGCCGCCGTTCCGGGGGCGGGGTGATCCAGTGCGCGAAGGGACGCAGCAGGTCCGCCCGCAGCGCGAGACCACGGCCGGCGAGCAGCTCGGCGAGGGAGAGCTCGCGGGCCAGCAGGGCCTGGCGCTGGGCCTCCCAGTCGTCGCCGGAGACGTCCGGGACGACGCCCGACCCGTCCACCGGTCCGGCCAGCAGGACGCCGGCCTCCTCGAAGGTCTCCCGGACGGCGGCGCACACCAGCTCGCGGGCCAGCCGCTCGTCGCAGCCGAACGCAGCGGCCCAGTCGGATGGCGGGGGCCCGACCCAGGCCAGGTCGGTGTCCCCGTCGCGGTCGTCGACGCCGCCACCGGGGTAGGCGCTCATCCCGCCGGCGAAGGGCATGCCCTTGGTGCGGCGGAGCAGGTAGACCTCCAGGCCCACCGCGCCGTCGCGCAGCAGCAGCACGGTGGCCGCCTGCCGGACGGGCGTCGGAGCCGGCCTGCTCACCTCAGCTCGACGGTGAGCTCGACCTCGACGGGGGCGTTCATCGGCAGCTCGGCGACGCCGATGGCGCTGCGGGCGTGCTTGCCGGCCTCACCGAACACCCGGCCGAGGAACTCGCTCGCCCCGTTGACCACCCGCGGCTGGGCGCTGAAGCCCTCGGCGCTGGCGACGTAGCCGACCACCCGGATGACCCGGGCGATCGAGTCCAGCCCGACCAGGTCGTCGACGGCGGCGAGCGCGTTGAGCGCGCAGACCTTGGCGTCGGCGGCGGCGTCCTCGATGTCGACGGTGCCACCGACCTTGCCGGTGCGGCGCAGTCCGCCGTCGACGAAGGGCAGCTGGCCGGAGGTGAAGACCAGCTGGCCGCTGCGGATGGCGGGCACGTAGGCCGCCACCGGGGCGGCGACCGGGGGCAGCCGGACGCCGAGTTCGGCGAGCCGGGCGGTCCAGCTCTGCGCGGGCTGCGTCATCAGCTCGTCGGGCGCTTGAGGTAGGCCACCAGCTGGTCGCCGCCACCGGGACCCGAGAGCACGGTCACCAGCTCCCACCCGTCGACGCCCCAGGAGTCCAGGATCGCCTTGGTGTTGTGGATCAGCAGCGGGATGGTCGCGTACTCCCACGTGCGGCGGGCCGATTCGGTCATGACCCGACGCTAGCGCAGCCGGCCTGGCGACATGGTGGAACGGCCCCCTCGCAGGGGCCCGCCGCGAGCGGAGCGAGCGGTGGGGGGCGAGGGGGTCCTTCCACTCGTAGGCTCGCAGGGGTGACCCCTGCACCCGGAGAGCCGCTGCCCGTGCGGTGCCACGTCGTGACCGGCAAGGGCGGGACCGGGAAGACCACGGTCGCCGCCGCGCTGGCCCTGTCCCTCGCCGCCGACGGCCGGCACGTGCTGCTCGTCGAGACCGAGGGCCGGCAGGGCATCGCCCAGCTGTTCGACACCCCGCCGCTGCCCTACGAGGAGCGCCGGGTCGCCGTCGCCCGGGGCGGCGGTGAGGTGAAGGCCCTGGCCATCGACGTCGAGGCCGCCTTCCTCGAGTACCTGGACATGTTCTACAACCTCAAGCGGGCCGGCCGGGCGCTGCGCAAGATGGGCGCCATCGACTTCGCCACGGCCATCGCACCCGGCCTGCGCGACGTGCTGCTGACCGGGAAGATCAAGGAGGCGGTCACCCGTCGCCACGACGGCCGGTTCGTCTACGACGCCGTCGTCGTCGACGCCCCGCCGACCGGTCGGATCACCCGGTTCCTCAACGTGACCGGTGAGGTCGCCGGGCTGGCCCGCTCCGGGCCGATCAAGGCGCAGAGCGACGGGGTGATGGCGGTGTTCCGGTCCGGGACGACGGCGGTGCACCTGGTGACCCTGCTGGAGGACATGCCCGTGCAGGAGACCGCCGACGCGATCGCCGACCTGACCGCGGCCCGGCTGCCGGTCGGGTCGGTGATCGTCAACATGGCGGCCGAGCCGCTGCTGCCGGCGGCCAGCCTCAGCCGCACCGCCGAGGGCCGGCTCACCGGCGCGGACCTGCTGCCCGCGCTCACCGCGGCCTCGGTGCACGGTGCCGCGGAGGTCGCCGACGGGCTCGCCGCCGAGGCGGTCGAGCACGCGCAGCGCTGGGTGGCGCAGGACGCGCTGCGCGGGGACGTGGAGGCGCTGGGCCGGCCGGTGGTGGAGCTGCCGCTGTCGGTCACCCCGATCGACCTGGGCACGCTGTTCGAGCTGGCCGAACGGCTCGAGGCCCTGCTGGCCACCGAGGCCGCCGCGTGACCGCGCCCCGACGGCCGGCGGTGGCGCCGTCCCTGGACCTCGCCGCCCTGGTGGCGGACCCGGAGAGCCGGATCATCGTGTGCTGCGGCTCCGGCGGGGTGGGCAAGACGACGACCTCGGCGGCGCTGGCCCTGGCGGCGGCCGAGGCCGGCCGGCAGGTCGTCGTGCTCACCATCGACCCTGCGCGCCGGCTGGCCCAGTCGCTGGGCCTGGTGGAGCTGGACAACGAGCCGCGGGTGGTCGAGACGCCCGGTGCCCCGGGCGAGCTCTCGGCGATGATGCTGGACATGAAGCGGACGTTCGACGACGTCGTGTCCGCGCACTCGACGCCCGAGCGCGCCGAGACGATCTTCGCCAACCCCTTCTACCAGGCGCTGTCCTCGTCCTTCGCCGGGACGCAGGAGTACATGGCGATGGAGAAGCTCGGGCAGCTGCGGAGCAGCGACCGCTGGGACCTGATCATCGTCGACACCCCGCCGTCCCGGTCGGCGCTGGACTTCCTGGACGCACCGAACCGGATGAGCCGGTTCCTCGACGGCACCATGATCCGGCTGCTCACCGCGCCGGCCCGGGCCGGGGGGCGGGCCGGGGTGCGGATCGTCGGCGTCGGCTTCTCGATCTTCACCCGGATCATCAGCAAGATCCTGGGCGGCCAGCTGCTGGGCGACATCTCCGCGTTCGTCTCCGCCCTGGACACCATGTTCGGCGGCTTCCGTGAGCGCGCGACGGCGACGTACGAGCTGCTCCGCCAGCCGGGGACGTCGTTCGTCGTGGTCGCCGCCCCGGAGCCGGACGCCCTGCGCGAGGCGTCCTACTTCGTGGACCGGCTGTCCACCGAGGGGATGCCCCTCGCCGGCCTGGTCATCAACCGCACCCACCCGCCGGCGACGACGGCGCTGACGGCGACCCGCGCCGAGGCCGCCGCCGAGGCGGTCGCCGAGGCCGGCGGCAAGGGCGCGAAACTGGCCGCCGGGGCGCTGCGGGTGCACGCCGAGCGGATGACGCTGGCCACCCGGGAGCAGCGGCTCGCCGACCGGTTCACCAGCGCGCACCCCGAGGTGGAGGTGCGCACCGTGCCGGCCGCCGCCGGCGACGTGCACGACCTCGAGGGGCTGCGGGCGATGGGCGAGGCGCTGCTGGCCGCCGAGGACGACACCGGCACGGGCACCCCGCGCAGCCGCGTCCTGCCGCTCCGGCCGCAGGCGGGCTGAGCCGCCTCCCGCGAGAGGCTCGCGCGCGACCCGCCCGGGCCACCGCGCGTCGGGCGTCGAGGCGGGGCGCCCGGGCCCGCCGAACAGGTACCTTGGCCTGCGATGTCCGAGTCTGCGCTCCTCCGTCGCAATGCCCTGGTGAAGCTGGCCGGGGCGATCGTCGTGGCCGGTCTGCTGGTCGCCGCCATGCTGCTGCCCTTCGTCGGCGGGACCGGGCTGGTGGCCCGGAACTCCTCGACGCTGCTCGACGCGCTGCCGGTCGAGCTGACCGACAAGACGCCCAGCGGGAACACCAAGGTGCTGGCCGTCGACGGGTCGGAGATCACCGAGTTCTTCGCGAACAACCGCACGCCGGTGACGCCGGACCAGATCTCCGACGTCATGAAGCAGGCGATCGTCGACATCGAGGACTCGCGCTTCTACGAGCACAACGGCCTGGACGTGCAGGGCACGCTGCGCGCGCTGGCGAAGAACGTCGCCGCCGGCGGTGTCGAGGAGGGCGGCTCGACGCTGACCCAGCAGCTGGTCAAGCAGACGCTGCTGCAGACGGCGTCCACCCCGGAGGAGCAGCAGGCGGCCACCGCGCAGACCGTGGGCCGCAAGCTCAAGGAGGCCCGGCTGGCGCTGGCCCTGGAGCAGACCTACTCCAAGGACGAGATCCTCACCCGCTACCTCAACATCGCCTACTTCGGTGAGGGCGCCTACGGCATCCAGGCCGCCGCGCAGAAGTACTTCAGCGTCGACGCCGCCGACCTGACGCTCCCGCAGGCCTCGGTGCTCGCCGGCCTGGTGCAGAGCCCGACCAACGACGACCCGATCGTCAACCCCGACGCCGGCCAGAAGCGGCGCAACCAGGTGCTGCAGCGCATGCACGACCTCGGGCACATCACCGACCAGGAGCTGGCCGACGTCTCGGCCACCCCGATCCCCATCGCCGAGGGCGGCAGCCCGCCCAACGGCTGCATCGACGCCACGGTCGGCGGGTTCTTCTGCGACTACATGTACAACTACCTGACCGGCACCCTCGGGATCAGCGCGGACGCGATCAAGACCGGCGGCTGGACCATCCAGACGACGCTGCGCCCGGACATCCAGACCTCCGGTGACCAGGCCGTGCTGAACACCCTCCCGATGGGCGGCGGCAACGACCTGGCCGGCGTGTTCACCGCCGTCGAGCCCGGCACCGGGCACGTGCTGGCGATGAGCGTCAACCGCCGCTACGGCTGCGACGCCTACGAGTGCGAGTCGGTCAACCTGAACACCGCGACCAGTGCCGGCGCCGGGTCGACCTACAAGGTCTTCACCGCCGCCGCCGCGCTCGCCCAGGGCTTCGGCTCGCACTACACGATCACCACCCCGCAGCCCTACAGCTCCAAGGTGTTCAAGAAGAACGGCGGGACGACCGGCGCCCCGTACACGGTCAGCAACGTCGGCGACAACTACCCGGACACGATGGACATGACCGCGGCCCTGGTCGAGTCCTCCAACACCTACTTCGTGGGCCTGGAGGACGCGCTGGGCAGCGTCGAGCCGCCGGTGCGCACCGCGCAGGCCATGGGGTTGCACTCCATCGACGCCACCGCCGACCAGATCATCGCCGAGAAGCGCGGCTCGTTCACCCTCGGCGTCGACGCGACCAGCCCGCTGTACCTGGCCAGCGCGTACTCCACCCTGGCCGCCAACGGCACCCAGTGCGAGCCGACGCCCGTGATCTCGATCGTGGACTCGACGGGCGAGCCGGTCACCAAGGACGACGGCACGCCCTACGTCAGCGGGAACACCTGCAAGGAGAACGCCATCCCGGCCGGCGTGGCGACCACGCTGAACCAGATGATGATCGGCGACACCGTCACCGGCACCGCGACCCGGGCGGCCATCCCCGGCCACCAGATCGCCGGCAAGACCGGCACCATCCAGGACAACAAGTCGGCGACGTTCGTGGGCTCGACGCCGAAGTACACGGTCAGCGTGATGGTCTTCAACCCGAAGTCGCAGCAGGACGTCGGCGGCTACGGCGGCAACAAGCCCGCGACGATCTACCACGACGCGATGCTGCCGATCCTGTCCAAGGAGCCCTCGGTGCCCTTCCCGCCGGCCGACCCGCTCGTGGTCTCCGGCAACCGGCCGACCGTCCCCAGCTGCTCCTCGGTCAGCTCCTGCCAGGACGCGCTCACCCAGGCGGGCTTCCGGCCGGTCGTCTCCGAGGTGAGCAGCTCCCGCTCCTCGGGCAGCTTCCTCGGCACCAGCCCCCGCTCGGGCACCCAGGCCACCGTCGGCCAGGTCGTCACGATCCAGGTGAGCAACGGGTCCGGCTACCGCACCCCCTCACCGACCACCCGGCCGCGGTACACGCCGACGCCGGAGAGCTCGACGCCCAGCACCCCTGATCCCCCGGCGCAGGACTCGCCGCCGGCCGACCAGCAGCCCGGCGCCCCGGAGTTCACCATGCCGGACTGGAACGGCGACGGAGACCCGGGCCCCTGAGGCCCCGTTCAGGGGCCCGCGCTGAGCCTGCGAAGCGTGGGGGGGAACGGGGTCCTTCACGCCAGCTGTCGGCGCACCTCAGCCGCGACGCGGCCGCCCTCGGCCCGGCCGGCCACCGCGCCCTGCACCGCGCCCATGACCTTGCCCATGTCCCTCATCCCCGATGCCCCGGTGCGGGTGACGACGTCGGCGACGATCGCGGCCAGGTCGGCGTCGGCCAGCTGGGCCGGCAGGTAGGCGGCGATCACGCCCTCCTCCGCCCGCTCCCGCTCGGCCTGCTCGGCGCGCCCGGCGTCGGCGAAGGCCTCGGCCGCCTCACGGCGCTTCTTCGCCTCCCGGCGGAGCACCACCATCACGTCGTCGTCGCTGAGCTGACGGGCCTCCTTGCCGGCCACCTCCTCGGCGGAGACGGCGGAGAGCACCATCCTCAGGGTGGCGGTGCTCAGCTCGTCGCGGCCCTTCATCGCGGTGGTCAGGTCGGTACGGAGTCGGTCCTTCAGTCCAGGCACGCCGGAGAGCCTGCCACCTCCGCCCGCACCGGGACGACGGAGTTCCCGCGCCCGTAGGCTCGCAGGATGCGTGCGAGAACCGCCGTCCCTGCTGCTGTGGTGGCCTCCGGTGCCGCCACGGTGGCCTACGCGAGCCTCATCGAGCGCAGCCGGTGGACGCTGCGCCGGTTCGACGTCCCCGTCCTGCCACCGGGCTCGGCCCCGCTGACCGTGCTGCAGCTGTCGGACCTGCACATGACCGCAGGGCAGCGCAGCAAGCAGGAGTGGGTGGCCGGGCTGGCCGACCTGCAGCCCGACCTGGTCCTCACGACCGGCGACAACCTCGCCGGGATGGACGCCGTCCCGCCGACGCTCCGCGCGCTGGACCCGCTGATGGAGCTCCCCGGCGCGTTCGTGCTGGCCAGCAACGACTACTACGCGCCCCGGCCGAAGAACCCGCTCAAGTACTTCAAGACCGACCACGAGCGGGTGCTCGGCGACGTCCTCCCCTGGCGCGACCTGCGGGACGGCATGACCGCCCGCGGCTGGCTCGACCTGACCAACGCCACGGGCACGCTCACGGTGGCCGGGACGCGGATCGCCTTCGCCGGTCTGGACGACCCGCACCTGCAGCTGGACCGCTACGACGACGTCGCCGGGCCCGCCGACCCCGACGCCGACCTGCGGGTCGGCCTGGTGCACTCCCCTGAGCCGCGGGTGCTCGACCGGTTCACCGCCGACGGCTACGACCTGCTGCTCTGCGGGCACACCCACGGCGGCCAGCTGCGGGTGCCCTTCTACGGCGCCCTGGTCACCAACTGCGGCATCGACCGGCAGCACGTCCGCTGGCTGCACCGCTGGGCGCAACCCTCCCCCGGGCAACCGAACGGCACCTGGCTGCACGTCTCCGCCGGACTGGGCACCAGCCCCTACGCCCCGTACCGGCTGGCCTGCCCGCCGGAGGCGACGCTGCTGACCCTCACCGCCCGGGCCGCCTGCTGAAGGACCCACTCGCCCCCCGGCACTCGCGAGCCCGTACCGGGCCCCTGCGAGGGGGCCAGGGGCGTCGGTTACAGTTGTCGACGCACCTCGGGGTGTGGCGCAGCTTGGTAGCGCGCGTCGTTCGGGACGACGAGGCCGCAGGTTCAAATCCTGTCACCCCGACTCGCCACTCAGGGACCGCCACCGGCGGTCCCTGAGTCGTTCCAGGGGTTGTGCTCTTGGGCACTGCCGTTTCCGCCCGCTGCGCCGCGGGCACCCCATCCAGGATGACCGAGTGGCTGCTCCTCCTGGCGGCCGTGCTGTTGACCGCGTTCACCGGGTTCTTCGTCGCGGCCGAGTTCTCCTTCACCTCCGTGGACCGCGGCCAGGCCGAGCGCGCCGCTGCCGCGGGTGACAAGAGCGCCGAGGGGGTCGTCCGCGCGCTCCGCGGGCTGTCCACCGAGCTGTCCGCGGCCCAGCTGGGGATCACGATCACCACGCTCGTGGTCGGCTTCCTCGCCGAACCGGCGCTGGGCGGGCTGCTCGAGCCGGTGCTCGACGCGATCGGGCTGCCCGAGGGCGCGACCGCTCCGATCGCCGTCGCCCTGGGCATCGCGCTGGCCACGTTCCTGCAGATGATCCTGGGCGAGCTTGGCCCGAAGAACCTGGCCATCGCCCGGCCGCTGCGCACCGCCTCCCTGGTCGCGCCGGGCATGCGCGCGTTCACCCTGGTGACCGGCCCGGTCGTGCACGCCCTGCAGGCGCTGGCCAACGGGATCGTCCGCCGGTTGGGCTTCGAGCCCAAGGAGGAGCTGGACGACACCCGGGACGCCGAGGGCCTGGCCGCGGTCGCCCGGCGGTCGGCCGAGGAGGGCGACCTGTCGCCCGTCGCGGCCCGGCTGCTGAGCCGGTCGCTGGGGCTGCGGCAGAAGCTCGCCACCGACGTGATGACCCCGCGGACCCGGCTGTGGACGCTCAGCTCGGAGGCGACCGCCGCCGACGTCATCGACGCCGCCATCCGGTCGGGCAACTCCCGCTTCCCGGTCTACGGCTCCGACCTCGACGAGGTCACCGGCGTGGTGCACGTCAAGAACGCGGTCTCGGTCCCCGAGCCGGAGCGGCTGGAGCGCACCGCCGGGGAGCTGGCCGAGCCGGTGCTCGCCGTCCCGTCGTCCCTGCACCTGGACCCCCTGCTGGACCTGCTGCGCGAGCAGGGCCTGCAGCTGGCCCTCGTCGTCGACGAGTGGGGTGCCACGCACGGCATCGTGACGCTGGAGGACATCGTCGAGGAGCTGGTCGGCGAGATCACCGACGAGACCGACCGGCCGCTGCGCCAGCTGCGCCGGGACGGCGGGGACTGGGTGCTCTCCGGGCTGCTGCGCCCGGACGAGGTCCGCGAGCGCACCGACATCCCGGTTCCCGAGGGCCGCTACGAGACCGTCGCCGGCTTCGTGCTGGAGCGGCTGGCGCACCTGCCCGAGGAGGGCGAGTCGGTGGAGGTGGAGGGCTGGCGGCTGACCGTCGCCGGGGTCGAGGGGCGCCGGGTGTCCCGGCTGCGCGCCACGCCGCAGCCGCTGGACGGCCATGTCGGCCAGCACGGCCCCGGCGACGTCCACCCGGCTGACCCGACGGAGGGCCATGTCGGCCACCATGGCCCCGCGATGGCGGCGTCGGCATGAGCGACGTGCTGAGCCTGCTCGTGCTGGTCGCGCTGCTGCTGGGCAACGCGTTCTTCGTCGCCGCCGAGTTCGCCCTGGTGTCCGCTCGCGCCGACCAGATCGAGCCGCGCGCCGAGGCCGGCTCCGTCCGCGCGCAGAAGACGCTGGCCGCGATGCGCAACGTCTCGCAGATGATGGCCGGCGCCCAGCTGGGCATCACGCTGTGCTCACTGGGGCTCGGCGCGGTCGGCGAACCGGCCGTCGCCCACCTGATCGAGGCGCCGCTGGAGGCCGTCGGCGCCCCCGAGGGGCTGCTGCACCCGGTCTCGCTGGTGATCGCCCTGTCGATCGTCACCGTGCTGCACATGGTGCTCGGCGAGATGGTGCCCAAGAACATCACCATCGCCGGCCCGGACCGCGCGGCGATCGTGCTCGGTCCCCCGCTGGCGGTGCTGGTGCGGGTGCTCAAGCCGTTCATCTGGTTCTTCAACGTCGTCGCCAACGGGTTCGTCCGGCTCTTCGGGGTCACCCCGACCGACGAGATCTCCGCCAGCTTCGACCACGACGAGATCCAGTCGATGATCACCCAGTCCCGTGAGGAGGGGCTGCTGGGGAGCGAGGTCAGCGAGCTGGCCACCGGCGCGCTGACCTTCGAGCAGCACGACGTCAGCTCGGTGCTGCTCTCCCCCGACTCGCTGGTCACCGTGCCGCGCTCGTCCACACCGCGCGAGCTGGAGGGCGTCGTCGCCGAGCACGGGTACAGCCGCTACCCGATGCGCCTGGAGGACGGCTCGCTCTCCGGCTACGTCCACGTCAAGGACGTGCTGGGCACCGGACCGACCTCGCGTGACAAGCCGGTGCCCGACCAGGCGGTCAAGGACTTCGTCGAGCTGACCCCGGCCGAGCCGCTGCCCGAGGTGCTGCAGGAGATGCGCCGGTCCGGCTCGCACCTGGGCCTGGTCCGCGACGGCGACCGGGTCCTCGGGCTGGTGGCGCTGGAGGACGTGCTGGAGCAGCTCATCGGGGACGTGCGCGGTGCCGACGTCAGCGGCCCGGTGACCGGCGCGCAGGCGGGTGCCGGCGCAGGAGGACGATGACCGGGTGACAGCCGAGCCGATCGACGTCCCCCCTGCCCCCTC
>NZ_SJEX01000058.1 GCF_005930495.1 Modestobacter excelsi
GCCCGCCCCGGCCGGGCCCTGCCCGTGCAGGCGGGCGTTCCCCCTGCTGGGCCGCATCGACGGCCGCGTGGAGGACGCCTTCACCGCCGCCGACGGACGCTCCCTCCCCCTCCCCGCCACCGTGGTGGACGACCTGTCCGGTCTCCGCGAGGTCCAGGTCGCCCAGCTCGCCCCCGGCCGGTTCGAGTTCCGGCTCGTCCCGACCTCCGGCTCAGACCTCACCGCGGTCCAGGCCCAGGCGCGCCGCAACGTGGACGAGCTCTTCGGTCCGGGTCAGACCGTCACCTTTCGCGTCCTGGACCACATCCCCCGCCCACCCAGCGGGAAGCTCAAGCCCGCCGTCCGGGTGCCCGATGACTGACCCACGGGAGACGTCCCCCTTGACCAGCCCTGCGGTCGCGGAGCCGTCCCGCGACAGACCCCGGATCCTCATCGACGACAGCGAGTACTGGCTGCTGAACATGGGCGACCTCGCCATGCTCGACGTCACGGTCCGACGGCTCCGCGAGCGGTGGCCAAGGGCCGACATCGGCGTGCTCACGGAGGCACCGGCCTTGCTGCGGGCCTACCTGCCGGGGGTCCGTCCCATCGTGCCCTGGGGGACGTCCGCCTGGTCCTCCGCCAGTCCGCTGGCCCGGCTGGCCGAGACTCTCGGCCCGCGGGTCGTCGGCCCCTACTCCATCGGCCGACTCCTCGTGGGCGCTCGGGTGCGGGAGGTGGTGGGCAGCTGGGCGCGGCGCCTGGGCCACGCCGCGCCGACTGTCCTCCGGCGCGGCCGCACCGAACCGGCTCGCGGGACGGACGAGGGGGTGGCAGTCGGCGCGGGTCCGGCCGGACGGCTGCCTCCCAACACCGCGGCGGCCGCCGCTGCCTCGTCGCTGGTCGTGGCCCTGGGTGGCGGTTACCTCACCGACGTGGATCCCACCCAGACCACACGCGTTCTGGACTTGCTCGAGCTCGCGTCCCGCCGGGGGATCCCGACGGCCATGCTCGGGCAGGGCCTCGGTCCTCTCGAGGACCCGGCGCTGCTGTCCCGAGCGGCCGCGGTGCTGCCGCACGTCGACGTCATCGCGCTGCGCGAGAGGAGGAGCGGGCCGGCCTTGCTGGAGCGGGTGGGAGTGGCGTCGTCCCGGGTGGTGGTCACCGGCGACGACGCCATCGAGCTGGCGCACTCCCGGCGTCCAGCGGACCTGGGCCACGACCTCGGGATCTGCCTGCGCATCGCCGGGTACTCACCGGTCAGCGAGCGTGCCCGGGCTTCGGTGGCCGCCGGCCTGCACTCCACGGCGCGGGAGCTCGGCACCCAGCTGGCACCGGTCATCATCAGCGAGTTCCGGTCCGAGGACCGCCGGTCGACGCTGCCGCTGGTCGAGGGCTCCCAGCGCGCCCGGCGACCTCTCGGCCGCTTCGCCCGCCCGCAGGACGTGGCCGCGCAGGTGGGCCGCTGCCGGGTCCTGGTGACCGGTGCGTACCACGCGGGCGTCTTCGCCCTGTCCCAAGGCGTCCCGGTGGTGGCGCTCACGTCGTCGGCGTACTACGACGACAAGTTCCTCGGGCTGGCCGAGATGTTCGGCGCCGGCCTGGAGCTGGTCCGGCTGGACGGCGACGACCTCGGGGCGCGACTGCCCGACGCGATCCGCTCGGTCTGGGCCCAGGCTCCTGGGTTGAGGATGGCCCTGCTGGCCAGCGCAGCCGAGCAGATCGCGCTCGGCCGGTCGAGCTTCGAGCGGGTCTGCGGCCTTGTCTGAGTCGTCGGTGCACCCGCCGGACGGTCGCCCGAGGGTCCTGGGCGCCGGCGACGGTCACACGACCGGCCCAGGCGAGGGCGCTCCCCCGGCCGCGCCGAACGTCGGCTCGCTGCGCTCGCGCATCGGCAGGGTGGCCGCCGCCTCGGCGGCCGCACTCGCCGTCGGGGAGATCATCACCCTCGCCCAGACGGTCGCGCTGGCCCGGTTGCTCACCCCAACGGAGGTGGGCCTGTACGTGGCCGGCGGCGTCCTCATCGCCTTTGTCGGCGACTTCGTCGAAGGGGGGTTGCGGTCGGGGTTGGTCCACCGGGACGGCGACCTCGACGACGCAGCCGCCACGGTGTTCTGGGTGACCCTCGGAACGGGTGTCCTGATGACACTGCTCGCCTTGGCCGCAGCCCCGATCATCGGGCACGTCTTCGACAGCCACACCGCCGGTCTGGTCGCCGCGGCCATGTCGGGGGGAGTGCTGCTGTCCGCGCTCACCAACGTCCCGGAGGCGCTGTTGCAACGCGAGTTCAGCGTCCGACGGCGACTGATCGTGGGCCCCTCCGTAGCTGCGACGTTCGCGGCGGTCGCCGTGTCCGCCGCCGCTCTGGGCCTCGGTGTCTGGAGCATGGTCCTGGGCACCTACGCGTCCTCGGTCGTGTGGGTGCTGAGTGTGTGGTGGCTCTGTGACTGGCGGCCCGGGAGGGGACGACCCTCGTACCTGTTGTGGCGGCAGTTGGCCGGTTTCGGGTTCCCGCTGGTGCTCGGGATGCTGGGTGACCGGGCGCAGAAGGCGACCCAAGCGGTGGTCACCGGATCGGTGCTGGGAGCGAAGGACCTCGGCCTGCAGCGTTACGGCGAGCGGATCGCGCGCATCCCGGTGATGGGTCTCGTCCAGGTGAGCTCCGTCTCCCTGTTCCCCGCGTTCACCCGTCTCGCCCCTGACCGCAGGCGGTTCCAGACCGGGTACCTCCACGCCCTCCGGCTCTCGGTCGTGGTCGCCGCGGCGACCTCGGCGATGGTGGTGGCGGTCGGAGTGCCGCTCGTGGTCATCGTCCTCGGGGAGGAGTGGCGTGGGGCCGGGTACGCGCTCGTCTCGATGGCCGGCCTGAGTCTCGGCAAGTCGGCGAGCACGGTCGGAGAGGAGGCGATCAAGGGGGCCGGCCGCACCCGGCTGATCAACTGGTGCACGTTGACGGAGACGACCCTGAGCGTCGTGCTGCTGCTCGTCCTCATCCGTCCGCTCGGGCTGGTGGGTGTGGGCCTGTCGATCTCGTTGACCACCATGGTCGTCGGGACGGTCGTCGCGGCAGTCGCCGCCCCCGTAGTCGGTGTCTCGGCCCGCCAGACGCTGGGCGCGACCGCGCCGACCATCGTGAGCGCTCTGGTCGGGTGCGCGGCCGTCGTTCCGCTGGAGCACCTGGTCCTGCACTCCGAGAGCCGGGGGGCGTGGGGGCTCTGCTTCATCGTGGTGGACGCCCTCGTCTTCCTCCTGGTCTACACGGCAGCGCTCCGGGTCCTCGCTCCGACCACGTTCCACGACCTGACCGCTCTGCTGGCCGTCGTGCGGCGACGAGTCCTGCACTGGAGGCGTCCACGAGAGCTCGCGCCGGGCGCCGGTCGTCCGGGATGACCTCGGCGAACCGACCACGGTGCGACCTGGTGCTGACGCTCCGCTGTGGGAGTCGCGTGATGCCCAAGTCGGGCGCTGTTCCCATGGTCCAGGGCAACAGCTCGGGTGCACACTGCGCCAGTGGCGCCGCCAGGGAGGTTCGTGAGCCTGCAGCACCGGGTGCGGCACGCCTTCCCGCTGCGCAGAGCGATGGTGGGCTCGCTGCAGCGGATGGAGCGGGCCTCGGCGGAGGAGATCGCCGCCTACCAGGAACGTCGCCTACGAGCGCTGGTGCGACTGGCGGCGCGGCGGTCGCCCTTCTACCGCGAGTGGTTCGACCAGGCCGGGGTCCATCCCGCGTCGATCCGCACCCTGGCCGACCTGCCCCGGCTGCCCCTGCTCGACCGCGGCCTCCTGCTGCACGAACCCGACCGTTTCCTGGTCTACCCCCGCCGGCTGACCTGGCCGGCGCACTCCAGCGGAACCTCCGGCCAGGTGGTCACCGTGCACCGGACCGCCGGCTCCTCGGCGTTCGAGCTGGCGGCGTTGCAACGGCAGTGGAGCTGGTTCGGGGTGCCGCACCGGCCGCGCAGCCTGCTGCTGCGCAGCAACGACCCCGACCCGCACCGGACCGGGACCCTGACCCGGCACGTGCCGGGCGCGCGGCAGCTGGTGGTCTCCAGCTACCGGCTCGACCGCGACCGGCTGCCCCGCCTGCTCGCGGAGATCCGCGCCTTCGACCCGCAGGTGGTCGAGGGCTGGCCCTCGGCCATCACCCTGCTGGCCGGCCTGCTGCGCGACGCCGGGCAGCAGCTGCCGGTCACCGCGGTCATCACCTCCTCGGAGGTGATGACGACCGAGCAGACGAGCCTCATGCGCGAGGTGTTCGGCGGCCCGGTCATCGACCACTACGGGCAGACCGAGCGGGTGGCCATGGCCGGCAATTGCGAGGCCGGCGGCTACCACCAGTTCCCCGACTACGGGATCACCGAACTGCTCGCGGTCCCCGGCCACCCCGACCGCTGGGAGATCGTCGGCACCCCGCTGCACAACTGGGGGTTCCCGTTGTTCCGCTACCGCACCGGCGACGAGGTCGGGCCCGCCCCGGCCGGGCCCTGCCCGTGCAGGCGGGCGTTCCCCCTGCTGGGCCGCATCGACGGCCGCGTGGAGGACGCCTTCACCGCCGCCGACGGACGACCCTTGCCGCTCCCGCACACAGTGGTCAAGAACCTGGTCGGCCTCCGCGAGGTCCAGGTCGCCCAGCTCGCCCCCGGCTGCTTCGACTTCCGGCTTGTCCCGACCACCGCCACCGACCTCCCCGCAACCCAGGCTCAGGCCCGCACCAACGTCGACAGGTACTTCGGCCCCGGCCAGACCGTCACCTTCACGATCATGGACCACATACCGCGCGAACCCAGCGGCAAGCTCAAAGCCGCTGTCCGGGTGACCACGACCTGACCGGGCTGCAGCCGCCGGGTCGCTACGCGCGCCGCTCGAAGAAGCGGTCGTAGAACTCGACCAATGCTCGGCGGGAGTGTTCCCACGAGAGGGAGGTCTCGATGCGCTGCCGCCCTCGCCGGCCCATCCTGTCGCGCAGCTCCTCGTCCCGGAGCAGCTGGTCGATCGCCGCGGCGAACTCGGCCTCGTCGTCTGGAGGGGCATAGACCGCAGCGTCGCCGGCGGACACCCGTGCCTCTCTGAGGTCGAAGGACACCACCGGGCGGCCCATCGCCATGTACTCCAGCACCTTGTTCATGGTCGAGACGTCGTTGAGGGGGTTCTTGGGGTCCGGCGACAGGCAGACGTCGGCGGTCGACAGGCACCGTTGCACGAACTCGTCGGGGACCCGGCCGGTGAACTCCACCATGTCCCGGAGGCCGAGCTCCTCGCTCAGCGCGATCATGTCCTGCTGAGCGTCTCCAGCGCCCATGAAGATGCAGTGCACGTCGTCCCGACCCAGGTCGTTCCTCAGGCAGTGCAACGCCCGCAGCGCGTAGTCCACGCCGTCCTGCGGACCCATGACGCCGAGGTACGCCGCGAGGTGGCGCTTCCCCCGGCGCAGCTCCGGATCGGGCGGACGCTGCAGGAACCGGGAAAGGTCCGGCCCGCTCCGGACCACGGTCACCTTGCTCGGGTGCACGCCCCCGCGGCCGGTGGCCACGGCCCGGTAGCTCTCGTTCGTGGCGATGACGCCGTCCGCGCACGCGAAGGTCAGCCTCTCCAGCACCCGGGTGGCCCAGTACAGCGCCCTGCCGCCGCCGGCGAACCGGGACACGAAGAGCTCGGGGACCAGGTCGTGGTGGTCGAAGACGAAGCGGGCGCCTCTCGGCCGGAGCAGCAGGGCGACCAGGAACAACAGGTCGGGTGGGTTGCAGGCCTGCACGACGTCGACCGGGTGCGCGCGCTGCACCCGGAGCGCAAGCCGCGTGGTGTGGAACATCGCGGCGGCGTACTCACGCACGAACCCGAACGGGCCGCCCTGGGCCGGGCGGAGCGGATAGCGAAGGACGTGGACGCCCTCCAGGGTCACGTCGGCTTCCTCCGCGCCGGTCCCCATCGGGCAGATCACCGTGACCGTGTACCCGGCGTCGGTCAGCGCGCGGCTCTCCTGCCAGACCCGGCGGTCGAACGGGACGGGCAGGTTCTCCACCAGGACGAGGACATGGCGGCTCATCGGTTCCCCACCAGGTCCACCAGCAGCTCCTCGTACCCGCGTGCCGTCTGGTCGATCCGGTACCGCTCCTCTACCCGCTTGCGTGCGGCGGCTCCGAGCTGCTGCCGCAGCGCGCCGTCCTCCGCGAGCCTGCACAACCGGTCGGCCAGCGCTTGCGCGTCCCCGACCGGGACGAGCCATCCGTGCTCCCCGTCGACGACGATGTCCCGCAGCGCTCCGCAGTCGGTGGCCACCACGGGGATCGCCGCAGCCATCGACTCGATGACCGCTACCGGGACACCCTCGTGCACCGACGACAGGCAGGAGACGTCGAAGGCGGGCAGCACATCAGGGACGTCCCGCAGGATGCCGGTGAACTGGACACTGTCACCGAGTCCGAGGTCCGTGGCCAGCTGCCGGAGTTCCTGCTCGCGCGGACCGCCGCCGACGACGACCAAGCGCGCCCGGGAATGCGACCTGCGCAGTGCAGCGAACGCCTCGAGGAGGACGTGGTGAGCCTTCTGGGGGCTCAACCGGGCGACGATCCCGGCGACGAAGGCGTCCGCCGGCAGACTCAGCCGGGCCCTGGCCGCTGCCCTGGCAGTTTCATCAGGGAGGGGCCCGACGACGACCCCGTTGGGGATGACGACCTCGCGTGTTCGGCTCCACGGGCGACGCCCGACCCCCTCCTCCCGATGCAGGTACTCGCCCTGGCTGGGTGCCAGCAGGGCGAGTGCATCGGCTTCCCGGAGCGTCGCGACCGCCCACCTGGGCAGGACCCGCCCGCCGACGTTCGTGAGGTCCATGTCGTGCGCGGCCACCAAGGTCACCGGGACCCTGGCCACTCGAGCGGCCAGCCGCCCGAGTGCCAGGGAGGCTCGGTGGTGGTGGGACACGAGGACGGCGTCCGCCCTGCTCCGACGTAGGGAACGGACCAAGCGGGGCAGGGTCCGGAGGTCGTACTTCCCGCTCCGTTCCATCGCGTCGACCTGAAACCCCGACGCTCGGTAGTCCGCCGCGAGCGGCCCGGCCGCCCGCAGGCAGATGAGGCTCGGCTCGACGACCCGGGGGTCGAACGCCCGGAAGACGTCGAGCATGAGCATCTCGACCCCACCGATGAACGCCTCGTCCAGCACCAGGGTCAACCGGAGCGGCCTCCCGGCCGCGTGTCCCGCCCGTGGGGGGGACGCGACCTCGAGAAGGCGCCGCTGCGCCTCCTCCACGCTGCGCTCGAGAGTGAAGTCCGCCTCCACCCGCGACCGAGCGGCGGCGCCGAACGAGCGGCGACCCTCTTCCGACCCCAGTAGTCGGATCACCCGATGCGCCAGCGTGGTGGGGTCCCGAGGAGGCACCAGGTACCCCGACACCCCGTCCTCCAGCACCTCCGGGACACCCCCCACCGCGGTGCACACGGACGGGAGCCCGGAGGCCATCGCCTCCAGCAGGGCCATCGGGAAGCAGTCGCTGGAGGAGCTGAGCACGAAGACGTCGACCGTTGCGAGCAGGGACCCCACGTCGTCGCGTACGCCCGTGAAGACCACCCTGTCCGAGATGCCCAGCCGGTCGGCCAGCGCTTCGAGCGCTGGTCGTCGGACCCCGTCACCGACGACGAGGAACCGCGCCCTGGCGTCGGCCGCGGCGACGAGCGCGGCCGCTTCCAGGAACGTCTCGTGGTCCTTCTCGGGCCGCAACGCAGCCACGATGCCCACGACGAGGTCGTCCTCGCCCAACCCGAGATCGGTCCTGGTCGCCGGGAGCGCCCCGGTGTCGGGGTGCGCCGGTTCGACCCCGTTGTGGATGATCCGCACCTTGTGACGCGGGAGGTGCAGGTCCTCCACGAGGTACGGGACCTGCGCGTGCGCGACTCCGAAGTAGGCGTCCGTGACCGGATCGAGCACGGCGTCCACCAGCCGCCTCAGCGGGCTCCGCGGTCCGAGGCCCTCGCTGTTGTGGACCCAGATGACCGTCCGGGGAACCCGCGCCAGGACCGCTGCCAACCGTCCGAGCGTCTCGGCGTTGTACCCCCGGAGGACCACCACGTCCGGTGTGGCCCTCCGCAGCTCGCGAACGAGTTCGACGAGGCACTGCAGTGCCTGCCGCTTGCTCCGGTGCAGGGCAGTACCCGGAACCCCGCTGGCTGCGAGCGCGGGGAAGAGCCCTCCCTCCTCACCGAGGCAGATAACGGAGGGATCGAACATCCCCCGGTCGAGCCGGCTGACCAGGGTCGTGACGTGCCGCTCTGCCCCACCGACAGCGAGGTCGGGGACGACGAAGGCGACCCGGAGCGGACGCGTAGGACTCATTTCACCAGCTCCTCGTAGAGCGCGTCGAGCGTGCGCCAGGTCAGGTTCACGTCGAACCTCTCCCGCACCCGGGCCAGCGCTCGGGCACCCAGCTGCGCGCGCTTCTGCGGGTCCGCGATGACGGTGCTGAGAGCCGTGACCAAGGCGTCCTCGTCGTCCACCGGTACGAGCACCGCGCACCGCTCGTCGACGAGGTCAGGGATGCCTCCCACCTCAGTGGCGACCACGCAGAGTCCGTGCGCCATGGCCTCCAGCACGGCCATCGGCTGCCCCTCGAAGCGCGAGGGGAGCACCAGGACGTGCGAGCGGCTCAACAGGCGCTCCACCTCAACGGGCGCCACCCACCCCAGGACCCGGACCTGCCCGACCGAGCCGAGGTCCTCGGCTGTCCGCTGCGCCCGTTCCACGGCTCCCGGCCCGACCATGACCAGGTCGGCCGGGGGGAGCTGCGGCCCGTCCTGCAGCCGCCGCCACGCCTCCAGCAGGGCGAACGCGCCCTTGTCCTCCGTCATCTCTCCCACGAACAGCAGGTGCACAGGCTCACCTGGGCCGGGTTGTCCGACCAGCGCTCGCGGGCTGACGGCGTTGGGGACGACGGCGACCCGGGCGTCCGGGGCTATCTCCTGCAGCACTTCCGCCCACCGGTCCCCCAGGCCGATGACCCGGGCCGCGCTGCTGAGGGTCCGGCGGATGTACCGCTGCAGCAGGTGTGGGGACCGGGCGTAGAAGTCGCCGAAGGCGCCTCCGTGGACGTGCAGCACCACGGGCACGCCGGCAGCCCGGCAGATCCACGCCAGTGTCGACTTGCGGGCGAAGCTGCCGTAGGAGGCCGTGTGCAGGTGCACGATCCCGGGCCGACGCAGGACGAGCTCCCGGAGGAACGACCCGACCCCCACGGCGAACGCAGCTGCCCGCGCGGCCAGCGAGCCGTTCCTGTGGGTCGCCACGTGACGGACCTGCCACCGGTCCCACATCGGAGTCTGCTGCATCGTGCGGACGAACGTCGCCACGCCACCCCGCGTCTCGGTGCTGGTGGAGACCCACAGCACGCGCCGGGCTCTCATCCCGCGACCATGTCCCCGGCCGGCACGGCTCCCGTGGCGGGACCATCTGCGGAGCTACGAGGCTCGGCGAGGTGGGCCTGCTGCTGCTGGTGACCGATCACCGCTCCCGCCAGGACCATCACCATGATGTTCGGGAAGTCGAAGAAGCGCAGGTCCACGGTCAGGCCGGTGACCGTCTGAGCGACCAGGCAGAACAAGGCCGTCAGTCCCAGGGCGCGGCCGTACATCCCGTCTGCGGGAAGGCGGCGGGTCGCCCGCACCAGCCGCGTGTACACCAGCACGAAGATCGCCAGCCAGAGCGCCAGCCCGATGATGCCCAGCTCCACCAGGATGCCCAGGCTGTCGAGATGCGAGGCGATGCCGAACCCCCGCTGCCAGGGGACAGCCGGGGACCACTGTTGGTGGTGGTAGGTGTTCACGGCGGTGAACCGACCGATACCCCACCCGGAGATCGGCTCGCGGGGGAAGGCCCAGAGCGACGTGGCGATGTTGTTCAGCCGGTCCTGGATCTCGTCCGGTGACCCCACTCCGCCCGCGTCCCGATCGGCACTGGTGAACGTCGACCAGTTCGCGAGCACTGCCCCCACGATGGCCGCCCCGACGAGCACGAAGACGCTGCGGAAGCCCCTGGCCGCGCCGACGCCGCACAGGACGACCAACCCGAAGGCCAGCCAAGCCACTCGCGTGTGCGTCAGGTAGACGGCGTAGACGCTCGCCACGGCCACCACACCCGCGAGCGCTCGGAGCGCAGGTCGCTCACCGTCGTTGCAGGCGATGAGCACACCGACGAGGAACCCGACGACGAGCACCAGACCGTTGACCACCGGCTGGTTGAAGACCCCGACGGCCCGATCCGGCCAGCTGGGGTTCTCGCCGATGTACCGGGGCCAGACGACCTGGGGTGCGGCGAACTGGAGGACACTCACTGCCGCCGAGTACGCGGCCGCGGCCAGGACGGACCACAACAGAACTCGGATGGCTCGCTCGGTGACGAACAGCCGGCGCCCCACCAGGAACATCGTCAGCGGCATGGCGGTGCCGATGAGCACGAAACGCAGCACCGAGAACGCCTGCGGATCCCGCTCGTCCCCTGCCGGCAAGGCGTGCGGCGTCACCATCGAGAGCAGGTTCCATGCGATGTACAACCCGATGGCACACGTGAGGAGATCGACGTGCACGTCGGTCAGCCGACGCTCCCACGGTCTGGACCACAGCCAGATGGACGCGATCACCCCCGCGAAGGCAAGGATGAACGGGTCGACCGGCAGGGTCCCGGACGGGACGGCCAGGCGGAAGAAGGTGGTGACGAGGAGGTACGTGCAAGCCACGATCGGGCTCCGCAACCCCAGCGCGACAGCGAGCAGGCCGATGGCGGCCATGCAGAGCACCAGGCCCAGCCGGCCGGGAGCCTCCACGAGGACACCGAGCCACATGAGGGTGATCCCCACGAGCACGGCTGCCCCGACCGCCTTCTCCCGCCAGGCTGCGCGGCCGCGGAGCAGCGGCGCGGGCCGGCTCAGCCCGGTCAAGGCACCGTCGGCGGGACCGAGCTCATGCCCGTCCCTTCTCGGCGTCCCGTCCAAGGGCACCCGAAGGGGCCGCATCGGCCGCCGCCAGACCGACGCGCGCGGTCAGGTCGGGGCGGTGGTGGTGGTGGTGAGGCCCCTCGGGCGGCGGTTCGTCGGACGAGGGCCGACCGGCCGTCGAGGACGCCGGGCGGGTCCCCGACGCGTCCTGGTCAGCGTCCTCGCCCACCGCGGCCACCACGGCACCCATCAAGGTGGCGCCCATCTGCCGGAGGACGGCTACGGCCTCCCGAGCCGCTGCGACGCGCGTGACGTCGCTGTCGACGACGAGGATGGTCTGGTCAGCCGCCTGGCAGATGGCCTGGCCGATCGCCGACTGCACCACCGCGGGCGCCGCGACGACGACGTACTGCCCGGCCTGCGCCTCCTGCTGGAGCAGGTTGCTGAGCTCGCTGACCGACACAGCCTGCGCATCCTCGGTTGAGCGCGGTGCCAGCTGGAGGAGCGACAACCCGGGGAGGAGACCGGATCGCATCAACGGCGTCGCGACCCGGCCGTCGGTCAGGATGCCGCCGCCCGCGTCGACGAGAACCGTCGCGTATCCCTGCTTGGCCCATTCACGTGCCAGCCTGCGCGCGATGAGCGGAGCCGCGGAGCCCTCCTCAGGCTGGGCGACGGCAAGCACCCGGGGCCCGGTCAGTCGGGCTCGGGCGATGTTGGCCAGCTGACCCAGCCGTTGCTCCTGCTCGGGCCAGCCCTCTCTGCTCCGCGTCCGCGGGAGCTCCACCAATGTCCGCAGCCCGACCTTGTCCGCGACGTCCTGCCCGGAGTGGAGACGTCGGGACAGGCTCGCCAGGACCAGCGCCGCGACCAGGCCGAGGAAGAGGCCACCCACGACGGCGGGCAGGAGGTTGCCGAACAGCGACGGAGGTTGGGCCGACACGCCGCCCTGCGCCTGGAGCTCCTGGAGGACGTTGACCTGATCGGTGCGGATCTCCTCGATCCGACCCTGCAGATCGGTGACCACGGCCTGGTCCGCGGGCGTGTTCGACCCCAGAGCCGTGTCCAGCTGGTCCTGCAACGCGACCAGTTGCTCGGCCTGCTCCTGCGCGCGCACCCGGTTGATGTCGTCCATGAACGCCTTGGCCACCTGGATGGCATACGCCTGGGCGGTCTCCGGGTCAGACGTGGTGGCGCTGATGACGAGTATGGGGCTGGCTGCCGCCGACTGCGCGGAGACCTGGACGTCGCTGGGCACCTGAGCAGTTCGCAGCAGCTGCCTCTGGTAAGCACCGTTGTCGAAGTAGACGGCGTACCCCTGGACGAGGACGGCGTCCTGGTCCGGCGACCTGTCGTTGGAGGAGACGATCAGCGAGGTCCGACCCTCGTACGTGGTCGGGGTCCTGGACGTCACGGCGAAGGCTGCCATCACGGCGACTGCGGTCACTGCCAGCACGAGCAACCAGTAGCGACGCAGTCGCGCGAGCAGGACACCCACGGTCGTGCCGTCGACCGCCCTGCCTTCCGCGCGCAAGACGTTCGACTCTGCGTGCGCTCCTGACACTGCCGCTCCCCTCGCCGGTACCGCCTGAGCGGTGCCTCCGACGGTTGGATCCCCGTCGACCCGTTCGCCAGCCGCGGCCACAGCCGGCGGCCGACCCACCATAGGTTCTCGGCGGCTGATTTCGGTCCCTGTTCGCGCGGCTATTCCGGGCCCGGGTCCGGTGGCAGCGGTGTGGTCACCGCCCATCCGCGCAGGGCATCAGCCGACGCGCGAGGGGAGCCCAGTGGGATGCGAGTCCCCCCAAGGCGCCGCGCCCCTGTAGTCCGACTGCTGGTTGACGTAGGCGTAGCAGTTCGAGTCGACGTACTCGGCCAGGCCGGCGGCGGTGTCGGTCACCGCGAAGTTGACCGCCTTGCCCCGGGTGACCGGGGACTGCGCGGCCCACTGCAACGAGCACCCGTAGGGCCCGAAGAAGTCGATCTGCCCGTCGTGGTACTCCACGAACCCGCCGTCTGCCAGGGCGTTGCCCGACTTGGCGGCATTGGGGTAGCCGCCGCCGTCGTTGGCGGACCAGGTCCCGTTGACGATGAAGATGAGCCCGTGCTCGTCGGCCACCGACCGCAGCGTCTGGGTCAGCGCGATCGCCCCTTCCCGGTAGGCCGCCTTGTCCGGGAAGGTGGCCCAGTCGATCCCGGCGAACCACGAACGGGAGCCGAGGTCGTCGGCGAACCAGCCGGCCATGTGCGGGTTCTCCGCCACCATCGCCTCCAGCACGCACCGGAGCTTGCCCTGCAGCACCGACCCGACCCGGAAGTCCGTGAGGTACCCCCCGGAGTTCGCCTGGTGGTCCCCCGGCCATCTCGCGGTCGCCGGACCGCATGGCGAGGCGTTGAGCAGCATGTCGTGGTAGCGGCCGTGCGAGTTGTCGATGGTCGCGTCGATGTAGAGGAGGACGCTGCCGCCGCCGGCCGAGACGGTCGTGAAGGCATGGTCCTGGTAGTTGTCCCGGCCGGCAACCACAAGGCCACCGGGATGCGCGTACTCCACCGCACCGGCCGAGGCCTCGTAGAAGATGCCACCTGCCTGCGGGGGGAGGTTCTGGACGGTTGCCACTTCCGGCGAACCGGCGGGTCGCCGGCTCGCCGTGGTGGACGCAGTCGTCGCGGCGATGACCGCGACCGAGACCAGCACGGCGGCAGCCACTGCGGCGATCGTCCCGACCAGTTGCCGCGCTGCAGTGCCGGTCCAGCGTTCGCTGTGGGCCGCCATGGTCGTTCCTCAGTCTCCCGAGACGAGATGTGGCCAGCGTGACCGGGTGAGTGCGGTCAGCCGTCCACGCAGCCGCGGTGGGACGAGCGGCCGCCAGGAGCATAGCCAGCGAGAAGGCCGTCCTGACCGCACGATCACGCTGCCATCGCTGCTCTCGCAGCCGGTGGCAGCGCGACCGTCGGTGACCTCAGGACGTCGTCAGCGGGCGACCCGTGACGGGAGTCCGGTGGGGTGGAACGAGCCCCATGGAGCCACACTGCTGTAGTTGGACTGCTGGTTGACGTAGGCATAGCAGCCGGAGGCGGCGTACTCGGTCCGGCCGGCGGCGGTGTTGGTCACCGCGTAGTTGATCGCCTCGCCGTCGGTGACCGGCGACTGCGCGGCCCACTGCGCGGAGCAGCCGTAGGGCCCGAAGAAGCTGATCTGACCGTCGTGGTGTTCCACGAAGCCGCCGTCGGCGAGCGCGTTGCCGTGCTGGGCGACGTTGGGATAGCCGCCGCCGTCGTTCGCCGACCAGGTCCCGTTGACCACGAAGACCAGCCCGTGTGCGTCGGCCACGCTGCGCAACGTCTGGGTGAGGGCGATGGCGCCCTGCCGGTAGGCCGCCTTGTCGCTGAAGCTGCTCCAGTCGATGCCCGGGAACCACGACCGGGACCCGAGGTCGTCGGCGAACCAGCCGGCCATGTGCGGGTTCTCCGCCACCATCGCCTCCAGCACACACCGGAACTTGCCCTGCAGCACCGACCCGACCCGGAAGTCGGTGAGGTGTCCGTACGAGTTCGCCTGGTAGTTCCCCGGCCAAAGGGCAGTCGCCGGACCGCAGGCTGACGCATTGAGCAGCATGTCGTGGTAGCGGCCGTGCGGGTTGTCGATGATTGCGTCGAGGTAGATCAGTACGCTCCCGCCGCCGGCCGAGACGGACTTGAACGCTTGGTCCTGGTAGTTGTCCCGGCCGGCGACCACGAGGCCACCGGGATGCGCGTACTCCACCGCGGTGGAGGAAGAGTCGTAGAACAGCCCGGCCGCCTGTGCCGGCAGGTTGGTGATCGTCCCCGAGGTGGCCGGCGCTACTGCCACCGTGGTGGGGCTCGCCGTGGTTGGGGTCGCCGTGCTGACCGTCGAGGGCGCCGGGGTGGCGGTGGCCGTGGTGGGCTTCGGAGTCGTCGGGGTCGCCGTCGTCGGGGTCGCCGTCGTCGGGGTCGCCGTCGTCGGGGTCGCCGTCGTCGGGGTCGCCGTCGTCGGGGCCGCCGTCGTCGGGGCCGCCGTCGTCGCGGTCGTCGGGGCCGCCGTCGTCGCGGTCGTCGGGGTCGTCGGGGTCGTCGTCGTCGCCGGGGCCCGGACGTCGTGCTGCGTCACCTGGACGGACGCAGAGGTGGCAGATCCCAGCACGTTGACGACGGTCTGCGCGGTGACGGCACCAGCGGGGACCGGGAGCGCCGCAGCGACGCGGGTCCAGCTCGTGGGAGTGACCGTTTGGGTCTGGCCGCCGGTCCACGAGAGGAACGCCCCAGTCCCGCTGAACCATGAGACCGTGATCTGCGCCTTGGCCCCGGTCCTGGCCTTGACGTCGGAGGCGAACGTCCAGGTCGCGCCGGCCCGGACGCTCACGTTCGGTTCGCGGATACGGGTGGTGGCCGCGGTCGAGGTCACCTGCGCCGCCCAGGACGCTGCGACATGGTCCGACACGGACACCCGCTTCAGGCCGGTGCCACCTTCCTGGACGGCGTAGCCCGTCGAGGAGGACGCGAGGACGGGGTTGGGCGACAGGTTCAGCTGGCTCGAGGTCGATCCGGCTGCCTGGGCGGAGGGGGTGGCGGCCATGGCGGCGACCGGCACCAGCACGGCAGCGGTCACTCCGGCGAGGGTCTGGACCAGTCGCCGGACCGCGGTGCTGGACGAGCGTTTCCTGAGGGCGGCATGTACTGCCATGGGGGGGTCCTCGGTGTTCGGTGGGCGCGGTGACGCCGAGCGGATCGCCGGGTGCGGCGGGGGCCATCCGGGCCGAGTCCACGGCCGGGTCTGCACGGTCCAGCGACCGGGTCCACCCGGCGTGGCGTCAGGCAGTGACCACGGGGGCATCGGTGCACCCCGTGAATCGGCCTGTGGGATCTCCCACCCAGGGAACCACTCCCCGACCGACAGGGGGTGACGCCTGTTCCGGATGTGACGCGCGAGGTGGGTGAGGTCCGCCTGCTCGGTGGCGGGCCCGCCGCGGCCACGCACGTGCCATCCGGCTCACGGGCGAGGGCCGGAGAGGTGAGCATCGGCGGCTTGCAACGAGGCGCTGCCCGGCTGCCCGGCACCGAGGCCATTGCCGCATCGGCCCGGACGACCCACACTTGGTCGTGGACCTGGTCCGGATGCCACCGCCGCATCCGACGATCCACCCGCCGTCACCCCTGCCCGAGGTGCCGATGCGCGCCCATGGCCGCGGTTGGCGGTGGCCTGGGAGCCGATCCGGTGGTGCCGCCCGGCGGCTCGTCCAGGCACTGGCGGTCGTGATCGCTGTGGCGCTGGTCCCCGCGTCCGAGGGGCCGAGCATCGTGAACCTGCCGGCACAGCCGGGCGGCATCTTCTACGAGTCCTCGGCCGGTGCGGCTGCATATGCGCATCCGGGGGCGCTCGTCGTCGCAGGGCGGGACAACTACCAGGACCAGGCGTTCCAGGATGTCTCAGCGGCCGGCGGCAGCGTGCTCATCTACCTGGACGCCGTCATCGACAACTCGCACGGCCGCTACCACGACATGCTGCTCAACGCCTCGCCATGCGGTCCGGCGACCGCGAGATGGCCGGGGGACCACCAGGCGAACTCCGGGGGGTACCTCACGGACTTCCGGGTCGGGTCGGTGCTGCAGGGCAAGCTCCGGTGCGTGCTGGAGGCGATGGTGGCGGAGAACCCGCACATGGCCGGCTGGTTCGCCGACGACCTCGGCTCCCGTTCGTGGTTCGCCGGGATCGACTGGGCCACCTTCCCGGACAAGGCGGCCTACCGGGAAGGGGCGATCGCGCTGACCCAGACGCTGCGGTCGGTGGCCGACGAGCACGGGCTCATCTTCGTCGTCAACGGGACCTGGTCGGCCGACGACGGCGGCGGCTATCCGGACGTGGCAGTGCACGGCAATGCCCTGGCCGACGGCGGCTTCGTGGAGCACCACGACGGCGAGATCGGCTTCTTCGGGCCCTACGGGTGCTCGTTGCAGTGGGCCGCGCAGTCCCCGGTCACCCGGGGCAAGGCGGTCAACTTCGCGGTGACCGACACCGCCGCCGGCCTGGCCGAGTACGTCGACTCGAACTGCTACGCCTACGTCAACCGGCAGTCCGACTACGACGGCGTGGCCCCTTGGGGGACCTTCCACCCCACCGGACTCCCCTCGCGCGTGGCCCGCTGAGGCTTGCCGGGCCGGCGGAGGGCGCGGCTCCGTGGCAGGACACCGGCGAACCCCTCCCCAACCAGCCAGCCACCTGGCTCGGGTTCACTGCGGGCGGCGCGCCACCCACCCGGCCCAGGCGGAGGACACCATGTCCTCCAGGTCGTGCTCGGCAGCCCACCCGAGCACATCGCGGAGGGTGCCCGCCGCGGCGACCACCCGCGCCGGGTCACCGGGTCGCCGGGGCATGACCACCGGCTTCGCCCAGTCCTCCCCCGCGGTGCCGGTCACGTCGAGGATGAGGTCGATCATCTCCCGCACGGAGACCCCCTCTCCGCGCCCGATGTTCGCGGTCAGGGAGTCGATCCGCCGTTCCTCCAAGGCCCGCGCTGCGGCCCGGTGAGCTGAGGCGATGTCTGCCACGTGGATGAAGTCGCGAACGCAGGTGCCGTCGGGCGTCGGGAAGTCGGCGCCGAAGACCTGCGGCGGCTGACGGGCGTCCAGCTGCCGGAAGACCATGGGCACCAGGTTGGCGGCTCCCCGGTCTGCCCATTCCGCCCGGCCGGCACCGGCGACGTTGAAGTACCGCAGGTCGGCATGGCGCAGCCCGCTCACCGCGGCGACGTCGGCGACCATCTGCTCGCCGATGAGCTTGGTCCAGCCGTAGGGGTTCACCGGCCGGCACTCGGTGTCCTCACGAACCAGCTCGACGTCCGGAGCGCCGTAGACGGCAGCACTCGAGGAGAACACGAAGGACTCGACACCCGCGTCGGTGACGGCCTCGAGCAGGACCCGCAGCCCCTCCACGTTCTCGCGGTAGTAGTGGAGGGGACGGCGGATCGACTCCTCCACCTGCTTCTTCGCTGCGAGGTGGACCACGCCGTCGACCGCGTGCTCCTGCAGCGTCCGCCCGACCAGCGCGCCGTCGAGAACGCTGCCCGTCACCAGGGGGACGTCTGAGATCCGCGCCGGATCTCCGGAGGACAGGTCGTCGAGCACGACGACGTCGTCCCCCGCCTCACGCATCGCCGCGACCACGTGCGCACCGATGTAGCCGGCACCGCCCGTCACCAGCCAGGTCATCCCGGCAGGCTAACCGTCTGAGGACGACCCGATGCCGCTGCTCGGGATGGCAAAGATTCAGCCGGCGCGGCGGCCCAGCGCCCGGTAGGTCCACCCGGCGGCGGTCCAGCGGTCCCGGTCGAGGGCGTTGCGTCCGTCCAGCACCCGCTTCTGCGTCACGAGTTCGCCGAAGGCGACCGGGTCCAGCTCGCGGTACTGCGCCCACTCGGTGAGCAGCAGCACCGCATCGGCCCGCTCGGCGGCCTGCTCCGGGGTGTCCACGACGTCCAGCTGCGGCCAGCTGGTGCGGATGTTGTCCCCCGCCGCCGGGTCGGTCACCCGGACCACCGCGCCCTGCAGCTGCAGCTGGGCGGCGACGTTGAGCGCCGGGGAGTCGCGGATGTCGTCGCTGTCGGGCTTGAAGGCGGCCCCGAGCACGGCGATGCGCTTTCCCAGCAGCGAGCCGTCGCAGACCTCCCGGGCCAGCTCCACCATCCTGATGCGGCGGCGCATGTTGATGCTGTCGACCTCGCGCAAGAAGGCCAGCGCCTGGTCCGCCCCCAGCTCCCCGGCGCGCGCCATGAAGGCGCGGATGTCCTTGGGCAAGCAACCGCCACCGAAGCCGAGACCGGCGTTGAGGAACTTGCGGCCGATCCGGTCGTCGTGCCCGATCGCGTCGGCCAACAGCTTGACGTCCGCCCCGGTGGCCTCGCACAGCTCCGCCATCGCGTTGATGAACGAAATCTTGGTGGCCAGGAAGGAGTTGGCCGCCGTCTTCACCATCTCGGCGGTGGCGTAGTCGGTGACCACCTGCGGAGTGCCCGCCGTGACGATGGCGGCGTAGACCTCGTCCAGCCTGGCCCGGGCGGTGTCCGCCTCGGGTCCCTCCGGCAGTCCGTAGACCAGCCGGTCGGGGTGCAAGGTGTCCTGTACGGCGAAGCCCTCGCGGAGGAACTCCGGGTTCCACGCCAGCATCGCCCCGGGCACCTTGCCGGACACGAGCTCCGCCAGCCGCGCCGCCGTGCCCACCGGCACCGTGGACTTGCCGGCCACCAGGTCACCGGGCTTGAGCACGTCCAGCAGCGACTCGATGGCGGCGTCCACGTAGCGGAGGTCCGCGGCGTACTCCCCCTTCTTCTGCGGCGTGCCGACGCAGAGGAAGTGGACGGTCGCCTCACGCGCATCGGCCATGTCAGTGGAGAAGCGGAGGCGGCCCGTGGCGAGCGTCGTGCCGAGCAGGTCCTCGAAGCCGGGCTCGTAGAACGGCGCCTCGGCCCGCTGCAGCGCCTCGACCTTCGACCGGTCGACGTCGATGCCCACGACGTCATGGCCGAGCTCGGCCATCGACGCGGCATGCACCGCGCCCAGGTAGCCGCAGCCGATCACCGAGATCCTCATGGACGCCGTTCCCTTCCAGCACACAGACGGGCGGACGCCCGGTACAGCGCGAACGGTAGGAGACGAGGTCGGCGGGGCGCCACCCGCCCCGACGCGGACGGGCACCCTTCGACGCCCGGCGACAGGGGAGAAGAGCCTGAGGGTGAGCGGCGCGGCTCCCACCCGCAGGGGTGAGGAGAGTCGTCGCACCCCTCCGTCCGAGGTGTCGGCGCCCTTACCTTCGCTCCGTCGATCACCGAGCACGGGGGCAGTACATGACCGATCGCGAGCCGGACGGTCACATACGCCCTGCCAGACTCCGGCGCACGCTCCTCGCGCTCGGGGTGCTCGGCCTGGTCCTCGCGACGGTGGCCGGCGGGGGCCTCTGGTTCCTGGCGAGCCGTTACGGCGGCAACGTCGACCGGGTCGGCGACGTCTTCGCGGACCTGGCGGACACCCCGCGTCCCGCGGCCTCCTCGCCGACGGACACGACGGCGGCGGTCTCGGACCCGATCACGTTCTTGCTGGTCGGCTCGGACACCCGCGAGGCAATCGCATCCGGAGACCTGCCCGATGCCCGCTCCGACGCCATCATGATCGCCCGCATCTCGGCCGACCGGCAGCACGCGCAGGTCGTCTCCATCCCCCGCGACTCGTGGGTCGACATCCCCGGCCACGGCAAGGACAAGATCAACGCGGCGTACGCGTTCGGCGGCCCGACGTTGCTCATCCAGACGGTCGAGCAGCTCACCGGCGTCCGCGTCGACCACTACGCGGCCATCGACTTCGACGGGTTGATCCAGGTCACCGACGACCTGGGCGGTGTGGACGTCGTCGTCCAGGACACGACCAGCAACGGCCCCTACACCTTCACCGCCGGCTGGAACCACCTGGACGGCGATCAGGCCCGCTGGTACGTCGGCCAGCGGTACGACCTGGCAGGCGGCGACTTCGACCGCGTCAAGCGGCAGCAGAACTACCTGCGGGCGATGTTCGGCAAGCTCTTCAGCCAGGACGTCTTCAGCTCCCCCACCCAGCTCGACGCGGCGCTGCGGGCGGTCACCGGTGCTATAGCGGTCGACGACGAGTTGAGCAACGGGGACCTGCTGTCGATCGCCCACTCGTTGCACGGCCTCGACCCGGGCGACGTCGAGTACTTCACCGCGCCCGTGCTGGGGACCGGGACCGAGGGGTCGGCGAGCGTGGTCTACCTCGACGCCACGGCCGGGGCACGGATGTGGGGCTACCTGCAGACCGACTCGCTCGGTCAGAACGCCGACGAGTTCGCCGGAGAGGCGTTGTCCGAGACCCCGAACTGAGGCCGTGGTGCCGGCTTCTCAGCCGCCCTGCCGTCGGACCACCTGGCCGACCGTCTTCAGGACGATCTTCATGTCCAGCCAGGGCGACCAGTTCTCGATGTAGTAGTTGTCGAAGCGTGCCCGGTCCTCGATCGAGGTGTCACCGCGGAGTCCGTGCGCCTGAGCCCAGCCGGTCAGTCCTGCAGGGACGCGGTGCCGCGCCGTGTAACGCGGGATGTGCCCTGCGAACTGCTCGACGAAGTACGGACGCTCCGGGCGAGGACCGACCAGGCTCATGTCGCCACGGAGGATGTTCCACAGCTGGGGGAGCTCGTCCAGCGACGTGGCGCGGAGGAACCTGCCGACCGGCCCCAGCCGGTCGTCGTGCTTGATGTTCCAGTTCGTCTGCGACTCGGTCTGGTCGACGGGCTTGAGGGAGCGGAACTTGAGGACGTCGAACGGGCGCCCGTCGATGCCCACCCGCTGCTGCCGGAAGATGATGCCGGGGCCACCCTCGAGGCGCACGGCCACCGCGCACGCGAGCAGCACCGGCGAGACCACGACGAGGGCCACGGCTGACACGGCGACGTCGATGAGCCGCTTCACCTTCCACCACGGGCTGCGGAACACCGCCCGGCGGGCCCGGATGAGCGGGATGCCCCAGACCTCGTCCGTGTAGCGGTTCACGTTGTGCAGCTCGAACAACCGGGGCACGAAGAAGACCTCGACGTCCAGCCGGTCACAGGTCCGGAGGATGTCGACCAGGTCCTCCTCGTCCACCGCCCCGAACGCGACGATGACGTCCCGAACCGCGTTCTGGCGGATGACCCGACCCAGTTCGTCGTAGGTGCCCAGGAAGGGTGCCGGCAGGAGGGCTGGTTCCTCGTCGGGTGCCTCGCAGTCCACGAAACCCACAGGATCGAGGCCGTAGGAGCGGTGCTCGAGCAGGGTCTCGGCGACCCGGACGCCGACCTGCCCCGCCCCGATGACCAGGGTGCGGTGACGCACCCTGCCCAGGGACCGGGCTCTGCGGACGACCGTGTAGGCGACCCGCCGTACGAGGAGCACCGCCACGAGGAGGACCACCGCGTGGACCACCTGCCGCGGTGGTGGGTCGACCGAGGGGAGGAGGGAGATGAGCGCCAGCTTCAGCGCGAACCCGACGATGGACGCCCCCACGATGTAGGGGAGGTCGTCGAGCAACGAGAGGCTGAGTCGGGAGCGGTACAGCCCCGCCGTCTGGCAGACCACCAGGTAAGCGAGCAGCGCGAGGACGTGGAACCGGCTGCCAGGTGAGGTGATCGCCGTGGCGGCGACGAAGGCCAGAACGTCACCGACCAGGAGGTAGGGCCGCACGCCGGCGCGCAGCCACCACGGTTCTAGTCCGCGCCAGGAGCCCTCCAACACCAATGGTCTGATCGCGGGAGCCTTGGACGCAGCGGCTGGTTCGCTGTCCTCTGCATCCGGGTTCGAGGCGTCGAGCAGGCTGACGTCCGCCAGCTCACCGTCCTGCTGCTCCTGGTCCAACGGGATCCTCCGGCCAAGGACGCTGTGCTCGACCGCTGGTGTCCCCCCCGGTGTGGCCGGCACGCAGCGGACCTGAGGGTAAGGGTGCTACCGATACGACGCTCGTCGAGCCGGAACGAGCGATGAGTGGCCGGCGGCGATCTACCGCTGCAGGACGCCTCCGCCTGACGCCTGCGACCGTCGTGGGCCCAAGCGGACCGCGGGCTAGCCTGGACCGGTGCCCGCGGGCGAGCGACTCGACAGTGGTGCGTCGTCAGACGGGCTGCCCCGTCCGCGCGTCTGCTACCTGGTCTGGTCCTACCGGGACCCCACCCGGGTGGCTCGACTCGTCCGGCGACTTCTCAGCAGTGATCCTGCGGCCGCAGTCGTCGTCCGGCACGACCAGCACGTCACTGTTCTCGACTCAACGATGTTCGCCGACCTCCCCTCAGTCACCGTGCTCCCAGCCGGTGTGCGGGTGACGTGGGGTGACTTCAGCCAGGTCGTGGCGCTGCTGGAGCTCTTCCGCGCCGCCCGGGCAGTACCGGCGGACTGGTACGTGCTGCTGTCGGGCGAGGACTACCCGGTCCGGCCGCCGGAGGACCTCCCCACCTTCCTCGCTGCGACCGGGGCCGACGCCCTGCTGGAGGAGACCCGGACCGAGGACCGCCAGCAGACCCGGGGCGACCACGGCCGGTCCCTCTACCGCTTCCAGTACGCAGCGGTCCCACTGCTGGACGCCCTGACCGCCCGGCTCGGGATCCGGGAGGCCGTCCTCCGCCGAGCCCCCGCCCTGGCGCGCCGGCTGGGAGTCGTCTCGGTGCGACCGCGGGCTCGGGGACTGGCCACCCTCGTGGGCTTTCGCGCGCCTTGGCATCCCTTCCGTCACGGGCTGGAGCCGGAGCGCAGTCGCAACTGGTTCGCGCTGGACGACCGAGCGCTCGCCGCGCTGCTCGACCGACTGGACCGGGATCCCGGCCTCCTTCGCTGGTACCGGCGGACGCTCGTGCCGACCGAGGGGCTCTTCGCGACGGTCCTGCGGCACACCCCCGGGTTGACGGTGCACGACGGCGACCTGCACTGGGAGCGGTGGCAGGGGGATGCGGCCTCTCCCGCCGAGCTCGGGCTGGACGACCTGCCAGCTGCCGTGACCTCCGGAGCCTTTTTCGCCCGCAAGATCACCGACGCCGCCGTCCTCGATCGGCTCGACGCTCTGGTGGGGCCCCGGGCGACGGGCTGACGTCATGAGGCTGACGGGCGCAGGCGCTGCGCTGGCTGCCCATGACATCCGTCGAGACCGCGTTGGTCGCCACACTCCGGACCGCACCCGAACTCTGGCAGGCGGAGCGTGCAGACGTGTTCAGTCCCCGACCGCTCGCAGGCGCGCGTCGACGAGGTCGAGGACGTCCGGATGGACTCCCACGTCGAACTTGCGGGCGAAGAGGGCGTCCGAGCCGGCCAGCGCCGGCAGGTCACCCGGTCCGAGGACCTCAGGGTGGTCGCCGTTCGCCGTCCAGTCGGCATGGACCAGGTTGCGGCTGACCACTTGGTGCCGTAACCGGGAGTTGGCGAGCACGGTGTGCACCGCAGTCTCGTCCGGGATCTGCACGGCCGCGAAGCGACGTCTGACCGGTCGCCTCGACAGCTGCTCGACCACGTGGTCCGCGGCTGCTGAGTGCAGGGCGAAGCTGGGACTGCCGTGGTGCGGCACCCAGGTCCCGAGGTCGACCGGCCGCGAGGGCATCCACGAGGTCCTGCGTCGGTCCTTCCAGACCACGGACCTGCCCAGGACCGACCATCCCCGGCCGTCGTAGAGCTGCAGACCCCCCCGGCCCGGCCAGTCCTCCCTGGGCAGTGGTCGGACCTCGATGAACGAGCGACCGGGGTTCGCGGCGAAGAAGGCGACGATCTGCGCCGTCGGCTTGATCGGGTAGTCCTGGCCGCTGAGGATGACCACTGTCTCTGCACCGGCTCGCCTGGCGGACCGGATGCCCTCCACGGTGGCCAGCACCTGGCCGAGGGACCCCCAAGGGGTGTCCATCCGCGGGAGGATCGTGACGTCGGCACGCGGGCCGAGCACGGTGGAAGCCTGGTCGAAGACCGCCGCCGGAGCTCGGCGGTCGATGTGGACGTGGAACGACGTCGCTGCCGAGGTCAGGGAATCGACCATCCGGATCAGCTGCTGAGGCAGCCGATGCGCGAGCACGACGAACGCCAAGCCGTCCACCGTGTCAGTACAGCAGATCGATGCCCAGGTCAGGTGCACATGAGGCTGGTCGCCGACCGTTCCCGCTGTCAGGGTCGCAGCCGACCGAGGTGCGGCTCAACGGGAGCGCGACGAGGACATGGGGACGCGGCCGGCGCTCTGACGCAGTTGCCCGGCCAGGTGGTGTGCGAGCCGCACCGCAAGCGTCACCGCCATGAACGTCGGGTTGGCCTCCCCCGCGGTCGGGAAGACGGCGCTGGAAGCGACGTAGAGGTTCCGCACCCCGTGCACCCTGCAGTCGGGATCGACCACACCGTCACCGGGGTCCGCGCTCATCCGGACAGTGCCGATCTGGTGGTACCCGTCCATCGACTGTGCCTGGACTGAGTCCTCCCGCCCCGCGACGGCGTCGTGGTACTCGAGGTGCCCGTAGCCGGCCGAGCGGAGCTGCTGGTCGAGGACGTCATGCGCCCGGAGGACCGAGTCGACGTCCTGCCGGGAGTAGCGGAAGTCGATGTCGATGCCCGGCAACCCGTCCCGGCCGGTGCCGTCGTTGAGGGTGACCCGGTTGTCCTGCTGTGGCACCTGCTCTGCGTGGTACCGCAGCGCATAGGTCCCGGCGTCGCTGCGCAGGACGAAGACGGACCTCCGGGGCGAGGCGAGGTACCGCTGGTGTGCGACCCCGGCCACGTCGGCGAATGCCCGCGCAGGGTGCCGCAGGACGTTGCGCACGTGTGCGCCCAGCTGGTGCGCCACCGGCCGGTCGTTCCGGCGACGGGTCTCCCGCTGCACGAGCCTCGAGCCGACGACAGGTGCGCGCAGCGCCAGGTAGACCAGCGACAGCCCGCCGCTACGGTGACCGGCGTCGTGGAAGGGGAGGTTGCCGAGGTGGAACGACGTGTTCAGGATTCCCTCCCGGCGCTGCGCCTCCTGGGCGAGGGTGAACCGACGGCGGACGAACGTCCCGTCCTGGTCCCGCTGGAAGCCCCAGTCCCCGAAGTCGTCCGGTCGGGCCAGCACGATGGTGGCGATGCTGCCGGTGAGGTGCCCCATGTAGTAGCGCCCCAGAGCCCCGGACGGCCCTCCAAAGAGTGCTGGGTGCTCGCGCTGCAGACTCAGCAGGAGACGCGTCGTCCCCAGTCCACCGCACGCGAGTGCGTACGTTCGCGCCGTCACCGGGACCACGCGGTCGCCATGGCTCACGAGCAGCCGGCTGATCCCGGTGCGATCGCCGTCGTACTCGGCACCGGTCACGACGGCGTCGGTGAGGACGAAGATCCGTGGGTGCGCGAGGACCCGCGATCCGAGGTGCGCTGCCAGCTGCGGACGGCGGGACCAGCGCTCCCGCTGGGACGTGCTCACGACGTCGTCCGAGAAGCCGGCGGCCGGGTCGACGTGGAACTGCGCGTCGCCGCAGTCGAGGTGTTCAGCGGCCCGCGCCTGCCACGGGACGACGTCGGCCTGCTCGATCGGCCAGCCGGAACCCGGGATGAAGTCACGGGCCTCGAAGTCCACCGGCTCGAACGGCACGCACCGCCCGCCCCAGAGCCAGGAGGCACCCCCGACCGCACTTCTGGTGGTCTCGCGCAGCGGGGCATGCGACCCGGGGTGGAGCACCGTGGCGATCGGCGGTTCGTCCACGCCCGTGGCCGAGGGCTGCGCCGAGGCCTGGCCCGCCTCCACCAGGACGACGGTCAGGCCTGCGTCCGCTGCCTCTAGAGCGAGTGCGAGGCCCGAGGGGCCAGCGCCGACCACGCAGAGGTCGACGTCGCCGCTGGGGGACGGCGGCACCTGCAGTCGCATCCGCACCCCTTCCAAACCTGAGGGTTCGCGGCACCCGGCAGGCGGCGGGCTACAGCGGTTTGAGCCAGTCGCATCCCGAGCCTAGCTGTCACCAGTCCAACACGCCGAGCCACGACGAAACGCCGAGTGACTGGTGATCTCCGTTCGAGGGCGGCTGCTCATCAGCGGGTCTGTCAGTCACGTCGCACGGGACCTTCCGCTGGGGGCGCGTGTCACGGCCGCCTCCACACCGTCGTCTGGGCGGTGCCGCCGCCGCCGACCTTCAGCCCGACGAAGTCGGCCCGCTCCCAGCCGGACAGGGCGTCGACCAGCGCTCCGTAACGTGGCCTGTCCGAGTCGTCGAGCAGCAACATCCCACCCGACTTGACCTTCCCCCGGGCAACGAGACCGCAGTCGACGCGCGCCCGGCCATCGACGACGATGAGGTCGAACGACTCGTCGGCGCGGGATGCGAGCTCCCCGACGTAGGCGTCGAAGAAGTGCCCAGGCTCGGCGACGGACCCGATGGCGCCCACCAGTGCCGGCGGTCGGAGCACGAGCTCGACGCTTGCGGGCAGCGCATCTCGCAAGACCTCGAACCACTCGGGGTCGTGCTCGACCGAGGTGATACGAGCGCCGAGGTCGTGCAGCCAGAGCGTCGAGCCGCCACCGCCGAACTCGAACACCGTCGGCTCGGGAGGCAAGGACCCGCCCACCGCCTCGACGGCCACCCGAGGCCACCAGGGAGTCCGGGAATCGATGGTCGTCCGACGGCGGTGGCGCAACCACCACCCGACCTCCGCCAAGCGGCGCGGACTGCGGGCCACGTAGCCCCCGATGTTCCTCACCATCCAGACGCGAGAAGCCCATCGGCTGGTTCCCATCCGCGCACCCTAGGGAAGTCGAGTCTCCGGCGCTGCGGCATCCGGGCCCACGGCGCGTTCGGACCGCAGGCCGTCTCGTTGCACAACACCAGTCGTCAGCGTGTCGATGACCCGTCGCGCCGCCGGTCCTGAGGATGGCCGGAGCTGGCCACAGCGCTAGTCTGCTCACTCACGCACGCGATCACCGACCCTTCGCTGTGCCAGGGCAGCCCCCCGGTCTGCGGGCGTGACACGTTCGGGCACTCCGAGCGGCACGGCAGTGGCTCGATGCACGGACGGGGAGGTGGGATGGCGTGGCGGAGTCGGCCCCCGGGCGGATCAGCGTCATCATCGCCAACTACAACTACGGCGCGTTCGTGGGTCAGGCCATCGAGAGCGCCCTGGCGTTGGACTGGGACGACGTCGAGGTGATCGTCGTGGACGACGGGTCCACGGACGACTCCCGTGAGGTGATCGCGCGGTTCGAGGACCGAGTGACGGTTCTGCACCAGGAGAACGCCACGCAGCGTGTCGCCCGGAACCGCGGCTACGCCGTGTCGACCGGCGACGTCGTCATCCACCTGGACTCCGACGACGTGCTCTTCCCCGAGCTCCCCCATGAGCTGGCCCGCGTCTGGCGGCCCGGGATCAGCAAGGTGCAGTTCCAGATGCTCCGCATCGACGAGGACGGCCAGTCATTGGGCTCCGTGTTCCCCCACTTCCGCGAGGAACCGACACCTGAGCAGGTACGGGCCTGGGCCGACCGGACCTCCGCGTACCCCACACCGCCGGGGTCCGGCAACGCGTACTCCCGTTCCCTCCTCGACCGGATCTTCCCCCTCGACGACAGCTGCGGCGCGGCCACCGACTCGGCGTGCCTGGCCGTCGCCCCGTTCCTCGGGGACGTGGTCACGGTCGTGAGACCGCTGGTCGGCTACCGGGTGCACGGCTCGAACACCAGCGACCTGGTAGTGGACCTGGGCAAGTTCCCGCGGGCTGTTGAACGGGCCCGCCAGCGGTACGAGTACTCAAGCCGGGTGCGAGGTGTCCGCCCGGATGCCCGCCACCGGCCTTTACGCCGCAGTCGGCCCCTGCTCGAGCTGCGGGTGGCGTCGTACCGGGTCCGTCGAGAGGACCGGCCCATCCCCGGGGAGGGCTTCTCCCGGTTGCTGTGGGACATCCTGCGCTCCCCGGTCCATACGGGGCCCGAGTCCGCGCTCAAGCGGGCGCAGGTGCTGACGTGGAGCCTCCTCACGCTGGTCTCCCCCACCTGGTTGGCCCTGCGCCTGGTCCACCTGCGGTTCCGCCGCGACAGGCCCCTGCTGGTCGGCCGCGTCTTCGGATCCGACGCAGCCACGCGCCGTCCCCGTCTTCGCACGCGGTCATGAGCACCGGTCGCGCGACCGCCCGGCCTGCGGTGTGTGAGGCTGCTGGCATGACCTGCGGCGTCGACAGGACGGGGGCCGACGCTCCGGCCGGCCCGCGCGACCCGGACCGGGTCGGTCCGGACGTTGAGTCGGGAGCATGACGCGACCCCTTCGCTGGCTGCTGATGGCCGGCCACGTCCCGGCGAACGCCCGGGGCGGCGGGATCGTCCGGTACACGGTCGAGCTGGCCCGGGCGCTGGCCCGGCGCGAGGACGTAGAACTGCACCTGCTCACGTCCCCCGGCGCGGCTGGACCGCTCGCCGAGCTGGCGGGGAGCCCGGACCGGATCGTCCCGCTGCCCGCCCTGCCAGGCGCGGCCGTGCCCGCCTTCGAGCGGTTCGCCCTCGGACGGCGGCTGGGCGACCGGTTCGACGTCGTCCAGGGCACCAAGCACCTGCTGCCGCGGGGCGTGGCCGCCCGGACGGCGCTCACCGTCCACGACCTGCTGCTGTTCGACCGACCCGGGGACTTCCCGCTGCCCAAGCGGACCCTGCTGGGCCTGCCCTACGCCGGCTCGCTGCGACAGGCGGACACCCTGCTCTGCGTCAGCGCCGCCACCCGGGAACGGCTCGTGCGCTGGGACGCGGCCCTCGCGTCGCGGGCGGCCGTGGCGCCGCTGGCCACCAGCCCGGGTCTGCTGGGCAGCGCGGCGGTCCCTGTGCCGTCGCTGGTGGGCCGGCCGTTCGCCCTGGTGGTCGGGGACGCGTCCCAGCGGAAGAACGTCGCGGTGGTCGTGTCCGCCTGGGCGCAGGTCGTCCGCCGCCGCCCGGACGCAGTGCTGGCGCTCGTCGGCCCGCCCGCGTGGGGTGCCGAGGCCTACGGCCCCGACCATGCCCGGCTGGTCGCCGCCGGCAACGTCGTCCAGCTCACCGGGGTCGACGACGGCACGCTGCGCTGGTGCTACGAGCACTGCGCCGTCGTGCTTGCGCCGAGCCTGGCCGAGGGCTTCGGGCTGCCCGCCGTCGAAGCGCTCGACCTGGGCGCGCCGCTGGTTACCTCGCTGGACCCGGCGCTGGTCGAGGTGAGCGGGCACGCCGCCGAGCACCTGGCCGCGGACGACGTCGCCGGCTGGGCGGAGGCCGCGCTGCGCAACCTCGACCGACCAGCGACGAGCCGGGACGCCGTTGACCGGCGCCGCCGGTCCTGGGACGACGTGGGTGCAGAGACGGTCGCCGCGGTCACCGCCAGCCCCCGACGCTCCTCGGGCGAGGGGCGGCTATTGCACCGACTGCTGAACCGGGCGGGACGGCCGGGGACCTCCGCGTCCGGTCCGGTTCACCGTGAGACGGAGTAAAGAAGATTCTGCGGGTGGCGGCCCGTCCGATCGACTGCCGCGCACACGCGGACCGCCCACTTCAATCATCGATGGGTTACCGCTCGCTTGAGCGGGGAGAACCTAACCAAAGGTCGCAACTGGTCATGCTAGCGACCTGATCCTACGCGCTGGCACCCCGACATAGAGACCATCTGGCTGAGTATCCCTGGTTACAACAGCGCCGGCAGCAATAACGCACCCTGGCGCAACTGTCACACCTGGCAGGACGGTCGCAGCTGCACCGATCCAGGACCCGCGCCCGATGATTACCGCGCGAGACATCACTGCGCCGGCGCGCTTGCTCGGCGGCCCAATTTTGTGCGTCGCAGCAGTGATGGTGACATTCTGCGCTATGAAAACATCGTCCTCGATGTCGATCCCGGCCCGTCCCGGTTCGAACGTGCACCGCCCATTGACGAAAACGCGATCGCCAAAGGTCATCCGTCCGGGCCGAATCAGTTGACCCGGGAATATGAATACGTCGCGGCCGACCTGGATTCCACAATGTCTGTACAGCCGATTCCTAAGGCTGCGCGGCATCCAGTACAGACTCGCGACGGAGTTGACGACGACCATCCGGACGATCCTGGGGAGTTGGGCCACTTGACAGTTCTACCGCCGGGTTCACCTCCTGGACAATCAACCCCATCAGATGCAGGCCCGGAACTCGCCGATAGGCGAGCGTGAGCAGACGACGTCGGCGCTTCCAGCACACTCATGCGGGAGGTCCCACCTCTCACGGGTCCTGTTGAGCGTCATGACAGGAACGATCGCCGTCCACGGGATCATGGGAGTGCTTCACTTACCACCAGCCCGCAGCTGCTGAGCCGCCAACCGGTCCTGGTGCCGTCACTAATCGACCGCCCCCTTGGCCCTAGTCGTCGGGGATGCCTCCAGACCAAGAAGGTCGCGCCGCGCCACCTCAATCGACCTGTCACGGCCCGGGAACAGAGTGCTCGACGCCGCCGGACCTCGGACGACGTGGGTGCGGAGACGGTCGCCGCGGTCACCGACAGCGCGACTTCCGGAACGGTCGGGTCGAGCTGAGCCGCGCCCAGCACCACGCTCCAAGAGCGTGGTGCCCGACGCCAGGCACCCCTCGGCGATCGATCATCTAGGCTGCGGCACCGTGGTGCCCCTGCGTTGGCTCACCGCCCCGCCCTCTGCGGAGCGGGTCGCAACCGGGGTCCGGCGTCGGTGGAGGCAGCGGCCGGCGTGGCCACGGCGCTGGCGACCCCGCGGGCAGGACGTGGTGCTCCTCTACCACCGCATCACCGACGTCGACGAGGCTGACGACCCGGGCGGCATGGTCGTGCCACCCGAGCTCTTCCGAGAGCACATGACGGCCCTGGCCGACTGGTTCGACGTCGTGCCGGCCCGGGACGTCCTGGGGTCCCACGACCGCCCGACGGCGGCGGTCACGCTCGACGACGGGTACCTCGACAACCTTGAGCAGGCAGCGCCGGTGCTCCGTGAGTTGGGCATCCCGGCGACGTTCTTCATCGTCGCCGACGCCATCGCCGCTGACCCGCCCGAGTACTGGTGGGACCGGCTCGAGCACCTCCTCCTGGAGCCGGGGTCGGGAGCGGAACGGATACGGGTCGCCGCCGGTCCGCGACACCTGGACCTGGACCTCGGGACACCGCTGTCGTCGCGCGCGGCGTACCGCGAGCTCTCCGCCGTCCTGCAGCGCCAGGGGCACGATGCCGCGATGCAGGTCCTGTCGACACTGGAGGCCGCACGGCCCCGTCCGCCGTTGTGCGCACGGCACCGCCGGCTGTCAGCTGAGCAGGTGCGGGCCCTCGCGGAGCAAGACTTGTTCGAGGTCGGGTCGCACACGTGCACCCACTCCGCGCTCGCGGCGTTGTCCCGCCGAGCCGGCCGCGAGGAGCTGGCACGCAGCCGGCAGCGCCTCGCCGATCTGCTCGGGGAGGCCCCCGACCTGCTCGCGTACCCCTACGGCTCGGTGGGCGCAGTGGTCCGCCGCAACGCGCGGGACGCACGGTCGGCCGGGTACCGGGCAGCCTTCGCCAACGTGGCGGGCCCGGTCGAGGGGGCCTCGCCCTTCGCCGTACCCCGGATCACGGTCGGACGGTGGAGCGTGGCGCAGTTGCACGCGGCGGTCACCGCCTTCAGGGGGCCCGGATGACCAGCGAGTGGCCCTATCTCGCCCCATCCGGCGATCTGCGCTCACCGCCGCAGCCGATCACGGTCGGGGTCCTCCTCACCGCCCACAACGTCGCGCCACACCTGCCCGCGGCGCTGCACTCGGTCTTCACCCAGACGCGGCTGCCCGATCAGGTCGTGGTGTGCGACGACGCCTCGTCGGACGACGTCAAGGGCGCGGTCCACAACTTCGGCGACCGCGTCCGTCTCGTTCGCCACCCCGTGCAGCGCGGTGAGGGAGCGGCCAAGAACACCGCCGTCGCGGCACTCGACACCGACCTCGTCGTCGTCCTGGACGGCGATGACGAGATGGCCCCGCAGCGCCTCGAGGCCCTGGCGTGGCTCGCTGAGCGCCGTCCCGACCTGCACCTGCTGACGACGACGTGGGAGGACTTCGGGCCGGGCGTCGAGCCGACCGACTGGACCCTTGCCGATCACTTCCCCACCGTCGACCAGCGGGCGGAGATGCTGCGGTGGAACTTCGTGCCTGCCCCGGCCATCCGCCGCGTGCCGCTGCTGGAGGCAGGTGGGTTCGACGAGACGCTGCGCTACGGACCCGACTGGGAGTGCTACGTCCGGATGTTCCTCCGCGGAGCGTCCGCCGGCCTGGTGCCCCTCCCCCTCTACCGCTACCGCCGGTGGACCGGGCAGCAGACGGCCGACCGGGAGCGCGTGCTGGCCGGCCGCGTCCGCGTGGGCGAGCTCATCGCGGCCAACCGGTCACTCACCCCGGCCGATCGCCGCGTCGCCGACCGCTCGCTGCAGGAGCTGCGGCACGACTACTGGGCCTGGCGGCTCGCCCGCGGCGCGGCCACCCGGTCGGAGAGCCTGGCCCTGCTGCGAGGTGGCCGCTGGTCGGCCCGGCGGACAGCGATGCTCACGCTCGCGACCATGGCCCCGCACGTCGCCCGCCGCCTGCGGGAGCGCTGAACGGACGGCATCCCAGCCGGCGGGGTTCGCCGCCTCACCCCGGGCGCCCTCGCACCACAGCGGTGACGACGAGCGGGAACGAGGGATCGTCCACGTGGCGTACGGCAGTCGGGAGCTCCTCGATGGCCGCCCCCAGGAGGAAGGCGCGGCACACGAGCTGGTTGCCGTGGCCCACCACCACTCCCGTCC
>NZ_SJEX01000059.1 GCF_005930495.1 Modestobacter excelsi
GGGTGTCATCTTCACAGTGTTACGGCGGTCATGGCGAAAGGGAAACGCCCGGTCTCATTCCGAACCCGGAAGCTAAGCCTTTCAGCGCCGATGGTACTGCCCGGGGGACCGGGTGGGAGAGTAGGACACCGCCGGACATAACTCCAGGAACGGGGTCACAGCAATCTGCTGTGACCCCGTTCCTGCATTCCCCGGCATTGCCCGGGCTGCGGGATGGGAGTTCGCTTTCCGCGCCGAAAGCAACCCCACCACCTCACCGGCACCGGTCCCGCGCTCCCACGCCCGCAAACACCCCTACTCACGCGCGAAAGCGCGGGGGTGGCGGTGCGAGGACGCGGTCCCCGTCATCGGGGTTGCGTCCTGACGGAAATGTCAGCCGCTGGGACTTAGGGGTTGAGAAGCGGCCGGTCGTGGTGGTGTTGTCCGGCATCAAGGAACCGTGCGCCGCAGGCCCAGGGAGGCGAGCGCTGCGGCGGCCACCGCGATGGCGGCCGGCAGTGCGATGGCAGCGGTGGCCGTGGGCAAGTCGCCGAACCAGGACCAGATGTCCGCCCACGTCTCCCGCCAGGTTGCGTAGACCGCGACAGCGCCACCGAGCAGGAGGGTGAGCAGGGCGAGGGCGTAAAGGCCCGGCGCGCCCCAGGGCTTGACGACGACGCCGATCCCGATGCCCAAGAAGGCGCAGGCCAACATTGGTACCGTGTAGACGACGAACTGCAGCAGCGGGTTGCCGACGTCCACCGCGCCGGGGGCCAGAAGTCGAGTCCGACACCCAGCCCCCGTCGCGTCCTCGATGGCAGCGAGGGCCGTGAGCGCCACTCCGTAGCCCACGGACTGGATGGCCGCACGCAGCGCCGTCCCCAGGTAGTAGTGCCGCCGGCTCAGGCTCAGCCCCATGGCGAACGGGAACATCTGGTGACCGACTGGGTGAACACGATCAGCACGGCGATGTGGAGGGGCGCCGGGCCGCCGGTGAACCCGTCACCGGGTGAGGTCGGAGCGACGTCCCCCTGGCCCCAGATGGCCGCGTTGATGGCGAAGGACGACGCGACGACCGCCCAGCGCACCCCGATGCTGAGCGCCGGGTGGACGAGCTGCATGCGCGCGGCGGCGGTCACGCGGTTCATGGGGGGGGGCTCCCAGCAGATCGGACGGGGCGGGGAGGTGGCGCGGTCGGTCGTGGTGGAGCGCAGGCTCATCGCGACCACGAGCTGCTGGATGCTGGTCGGCTCGGCGGTCAGGCCCAGGTCCGTGGCCATCCGGCGGGCGGTCGCCGTCCCGGTGCGGATGATCGCCCGGGACTGGCCGGCCAGCGACTCGGTCGTGACCAGCTCATGGGCAGCCCCGGGGGTGGCCACCTGGCGGGAGGGTCCCGAGACGGTGAGCGCCGGGCCCGCAGGGTCTCCGCATCGGCGTCGAGCAGGACCCGGCCGTGGCCGGTCGTTGGAGGAGGGCGCCTGCCTCTCCTCGGCGCGCGAGCCGTCGACGACCGCGTCCTCCAGCTGGAGGGCGATCTGCCGGAGGATCGGGCCGGCGTCCTCGTTCATGCCGGGCCAGGTCGAACGAGACGAGCCCGGCGGCTCGCTGGTTCATCACTCATGTGATGAACCGTGGAACCACCGGGCTCGGCGGGGCAAGCTCTTCCTCCGCGGGCGTCCCCGCAGGCGGGTCAGGCCGGGGCGCCGTCCTCCGGCTCGGAGCCGGCCGACTGGTCCGGCTGACCGGCCAGGATGAGGTAGAGCGCGCGCCGGGCCTCGGCGAGGACGCGCCCGGCCGCCGCGAGCTGGGCCTGGTCCCCGACCCTGCCCAGCTGGTGGGCGGCGCCCATGAGCTCGCCCATCAGCGCCCGCAGGTCGGGCGCGTCGGCGTCACCGGCGAACGCGGCGAACGGGTCGACGGCGCCCAGGCCGGCGAGGTGCTCCCGGCCGGCCTCGGTCAGGGTGACCAGCTTGCGACCGCCGTCGACCGCGACGGTGACCAGGCCCTCGTCCTCGAGCTGGGCGATGGTGGGGTAGACCGCGCCGGGGCTCAGTCGCCAGGCGCCGCCGGTGCGCTCGGCCACCGCCTGCATGAGCTGGTAGCCGTGCATCGGCTCGTCGGCCAGCAGGAGCAGGAGGGCGGAGCGGACGTCGCCGCGGCCGGCCCGGCCGTGCCGGCCGCGGCCGCCACGAGGCCCGCCGCGGTGGCCGCGCGGGCCTTCGCCGAACGGTCCGCCGGGACCGCCGAAGGGACCACCGCCGAAGGGGCCACCGCCGAAGGGCGGGTGGTGCCGGCGACCTTCCCCGTCGGTGCGGGCGCTGTCGAAGCGCTCCCGGCCCGGGTGGTCGTGCGGGTGGTGCCGATGGTCCCCGGCATCCGCGCCGGGAGTGGGGGAGTGGTGGTGGCGGCTGTGCCGCGACCACGGGGTGGTGGGCTTCATGTCCGACCTCCGAATGTCGTTGATGCAGTCACGATATATCGCGACATGGCATGGACGCAAGGACCTGAGGACGCAACAGGGCTGTCACACGGCTCGGCTACCTTCCGGGTTCCACTCCACTCCGGGATGCCAGGAGGTCGACGACCGTGCTGCTCTCCCCGCACGAGCAGGAGCGGCTGATGCTGAGCTACGCCGCCGAGCTCGCCCGGCGTCGTCAGGCCCGGGGCCTCCGGCTCAACCTCCCCGAGGCGACCGCGATCGTCACCGACCACGTGCTCGAGGGCGCCCGGGACGGCGAACGGGTCACCGACCTCATGCAGTCCGGCCGCACCGTGCTCAGCCGGGACGACGTCATGGACGGCGTCCCCGAGCTGCTGGAGGAGGTGCAGGTGGAGGCGACCTTCCCGGACGGGACGAAACTCGTCACGGTCCACCAGCCGATCCCGTGAGCGGCGAGCCCGTGGTCCCCGGCGAGGTCATCCCCGCCGCGGGGTCCATCGAGACGCTGCCCGGGGCGCCGCGGATCGAGCTGGCGGTGCGCAACACCGGTGACCGACCCGTGCAGGTCGGGTCGCACTTCCACTTCGCCCAGGCCAACGCCGCGCTGGCGTTCGACCGCGCGGCCGCGCACGGGCACCGGCTCGACATCGCCGCCGGGACAGCCGTCCGGTTCGAGCCCGGCATCCAGCGGACCGTCGTGCTGGTGCCCCTCGCCGGTGCCCGGGTCGTGCCGGGTCTGACGGCCGAGGGAGGCCTGGGCTGATGGTCCGGCTGTCCCGCGAGCGCTACGCCCAGCTCTACGGTCCCACCACCGGCGACCGCATCCGGCTGGCCGACACCGACCTGCTCATCGAGGTCACCGAGGACCGCAGCGGTGGCCCCGGCCTGGCCGGCGAGGAGGCGGTCTTCGGCGGCGGCAAGGTGATCCGCGAGTCGATGGGCCAGGGGCGCGCCACCCGCGCCGAGGGCGCACCGGACCTGGTCATCACCGGCGCGGTGGTGCTGGACCACTGGGGGGTCGTCAAGGCCGACGTCGGCATCCGCGACGGCCGGATCGTCGCCCTGGGCAAGGCCGGCAACCCCGACACGATGGACGGCGTCCACCCCGACCTGGTCATCGGCCCGGGCACCGAGGTGCTCTCGGGCAACGGCAAGGTCCTCACCGCCGGCGGCATCGACTGCCACGTGCACTTCATCTGCCCGCAGATCGTGCCCACGGCCCTCGGCTCCGGCATCACCACGCTGATCGGCGGTGGCACCGGCCCGGCCGAGGGCTCCAAGGCCACCACCATCACCCCCGGGGACTGGTACCTCGCCCGGATGCTCGAGGCGATGGACCCGCTGCCGGTCAACGTCGCCCTGCTGGGCAAGGGCAACACCGTGTCGCTGGACTCGCTGGAGGAGCAGCTGCGGGCCGGTGCCAGCGGCTTCAAGCTGCACGAGGACTGGGGCTCCACGCCGGCCGCCATCGACGCCGCGCTCACCGTCGCCGGCCGCAACGGCGTCCCGGTCGCCCTGCACTCGGACACGCTCAACGAGGCCGGCTTCGTCGAGGACACCCTGGCCGCGATCGCCGGCCGGAGCATCCACGCGTACCACACCGAGGGTGCCGGAGGTGGTCACGCGCCGGACATCATCACCGTCGCCGGGCACCCGAACGTGCTGCCCAGCAGCACGAACCCGACCCGTCCGCACACGGTGAACACCCTGGACGAGCACCTGGACATGCTCATGGTCTGCCACCACCTCGACTCGAGCGTGCCCGAGGACCTCGCCTTCGCCGAGAGCCGGATCCGCCCGACCACGATCGCCGCCGAGGACCTGCTGCACGACCTGGGTGCCATCTCGATGATCGGCTCCGACGCGCAGGCGATGGGCCGGGTGGGCGAGGTCGTGCTGCGCACCTGGCAGACCGCGCACGTGATGAAGCGCCGCCGCGGCGCGCTGGCCGGCGACGGCGCCGCGGACAACCTGCGGGCCCGGCGCTACGTCGCCAAGTACACGATCTGCCCGGCGGTGGCCCACGGCATCGACGGCGAGGTGGGGTCGGTCGAGGCGGGCAAGCTGGCTGACCTGGTGCTGTGGGAGCCGAAGTTCTTCGGGGTGCGGCCGCACGTCGTGCTCAAGGGCGGGATGATCGCCTGGGCGATGATGGGCGACGCCAACGCCTCGATCCCGACGCCGCAGCCGGTGCTGCCGCGGCCGATGTTCGGGGCCTCCGGCACGGTCCCGGCGCGGACGTCGCTGCACTTCGTCGCCCCGGCGGCGCTGGAGGCAGGACTGGCGGACCGGCTGGCGATCGACCGGCGGCTGGCCGCCGTCAGCGACACCACCCGGCTGGGCAAGGCGGACATGCCGGAGAACACGGCGCTGCCGGACATCCGCGTCGACCCGGACACCTTCACCGTCTCGGTGGACGGCGAGGTCTGGGAGCCCGACCCGGTCGGCGAGCTGCCGATGGCGCAGAAGTACTTCCTCTTCTGATGACGGCCGCGCTGCTCACGCTGGCCGACTCCCGGCTGCCGGCCGGAGGGCACACGCACTCCGGCGGGGTGGAGCAGGCGATCGCCGCCGAGCTGCTCACCGATCCGGCGTCGCTCGCCCTGTTCCTGCGCCGCCGGCTGACCACCTCCGGGGCGGTCGCCGCCGGGCTGGCTGCGGCCGCGTGCCGGGCCGTGGACGACACCGACGTGGTCGCCGCGCTGGCCGCGCTCGACGCGGAGGCCGACGCGCGCACCCCCGCACCGGCACTGCGGGCCGCCTCACGGCAGCAGGGGCGCGGGCTGGTCCGGGTCGGTGGCCGGGCGTGGCCGCACCCGGCGTGGGCGGCCCTCCCGGTGCAGCCGCACCACCCGCTGGCGCTGGGGGTGGCGGCTGCCGCCGGTGGGCTCGCCCCGCGCGATGCCGCCGCGGCGGCGGCGTACCTGTCCGTCTCCGGTCCGGCCACCGCCGCCCAGCGGCTGCTCGCCATGGACCCGATCACCGTCGCCGCCGTCACCGCCCGGCTGGGCCCGGAGGTCGACGCGGTGGCCGCGGCCGCCGTCGACGGGCTGCCGGCGGCCGCCGACCCACTGCTGGACCTGCTCGCCGAGGTGCACACCGTCCGCACGGACCGGTTCTTCGCCTCATGACACCCACCGGGAGTGCACATGCCGCCTGACCACAACCTGGACGACTACGTCGACCCCTACGACCCCGGGCACCGCCACGGCGGGCCGCTGCGGGTGGGGCTCGGCGGCCCGGTGGGCTCGGGCAAGACGGCGCTGGCCGCCGCGCTGTGCCGAACGCTGGGCGCGGAGTACGACCTGGCCGTCGTCACCAACGACATCTACACCACCGAGGACGCCGACTTCCTGCGCCGCAACGCCGTGCTGCCCGACGACCGGATCGAGGCGGTGCAGACCGGCTGCTGCCCGCACACCGCGATCCGCGACGACATCACCGCCAACCTGGACGCCGTCGAGCTGCTGGAGTCCCGGCACCCGGGGCTGGAGCTGGTCCTAGTGGAGTCGGGCGGGGACAACCTCACCGCCTCGTTCAGCTACGGCCTGGTCGACGTGCAGGTTTTCGTCGTCGACGTCGCCGGTGGGGACAAGGTCCCCCGCAAGGGCGGCCCGGGCGTCACCGCCTCGGACCTGCTCGTGGTGAACAAGACCGACCTCGCGCCGCTCGTGGGCGCCGACCTGGGCGTGATGCGCCGGGATGCCGACGCGGTGCGCGGGGGCAAGCCGACGCTGCTCATCTCGCTGCGGGAGGACCCAGCGGCGACCGAGGTGGCCGCGTGGGTGCGCGGGGAGGTCCGCGCGAGGGCGCTGCAGTCGACGTCGTGAGGACGCGGGTGGAGGTCGTCGCGCGCCGGGACGCACGCGGGCGCACGGTGCTGCCGGTGGTGCGGGCCAGCGGCCAGCTCGCCGTCCGGCGGACGGGGGAGGGCGCGGTGCACCTGGTCGCGACGGCCTTCGGCCCGCTGGGCGGGGACGACGCGGAGGTCCGGCTGGTCGTGGAGGAGGGCGCGCGACTGTCCGTGCACTCCGTCGCCGCCGCCGTGGTGCTGCCCGCGCGGGGCGGGTCACCGCCGTCCCGTCAGCTGGTGCGGGCCGAGGTCGCCGGCGTCCTGCACCTGACCCCCGAGCCGACGGTCGTCACCGCGCGCGCCGTCCACGTCGCCGAACTGCACGCCGAGCTGGGCGAGGGCGGGGAGCTGACCGCGACCGAGCAGGTGCTGCTCGGCCGGGCGGGGGAGGCGCCCGGGCGCTGGACCGGCACGACCCGAGTCGTCGTGTCCGGCCGGCCCGTGCTGCACACCACCGTCGGGCTCGGCCCCGGCACGCCCGCCTGGCTGCCGCCGGTCGCGCCGCGGGCCTACGTGTCCACGGTCCGGATCGGAGAGCCGCGGGCAGCGGTGCAGACCGGGGTGGACGCCGTGCGGTTGCCGCTGCCCGGTGGCTGGGTGGGCACCGCCTGGGCCGCTGAACTGCACGAGGCGGTGGCCCGGCTCGCCGGGGTCACCCGCGAGCGGGACCTGGAGGTGGCGCGGTGAGCGGGGCGTTCGTCGTCCGGGCGCGGCGGGTGGTGCTCCCCGACGGGGAGCGGCCGGCGGCGGTACACGTCCGGGACGGCGTCATCGAGGCGGTGACCGGCTTCGAGGAGGCGGGCGACCAGCCGGTGACCCTGGCCGAGGGCGAGGTGCTGCTGCCGGGCCTGGTCGACAGCCACGTGCACGTCAACGAGCCCGGGCGGACCGAGTGGGAGGGCTTTGCCTCGGCGACCCGGGCGGCCGCGGCCGGCGGGATCACCACGATCGTGGACATGCCGCTCAACTCGATCCCGCCGACGGTCGACCTCAAGGCCCTGCAGGTCAAACGACAGGCGGCACAGGGGCAGCTGAGCGTGGACGTCGCCTTCTGGGGCGGTGCCGTGCCCGGCAACGCCGGCCAGCTCCAGCGGCTGCTCGCCGACGGCGCGGTCGGGGTGAAGTGCTTCCTGCTCGACTCCGGCGTGCCCGAGTTCCCGCCGCTGGACGACGCCGGCCTGCGGGCGGCGCTCACCGCGCTGGCCGAGGTCGACGGGCTGCTCATCGCGCACTGCGAGGACGACGACGTGATCGCCGCAGCGCCCGACCCGGGCGGGCCGCGCTACGCGGACTTCCTCGCCTCCCGCCCCGGCGCGGCCGAGGAGACGGCGATCGGCCGGCTGGTCGCCGCTGCCCGGGACACCGGTGCCCGGGTGCACGTCGTCCACCTGGCCGACGCCGGTGCGCTGCCGATGCTGCGGGCCGCCCGGGCCGAGGGCGTGCGGATCACCGTCGAGACCTGCCCGCACTACCTGACCTTCAGCGCCGAGGAGGTCCCCGACGGGGCGACGGCGTTCAAGTGCTGCCCGCCGATCCGCGAGGCGTCGCACCGCGAGGCGCTCTGGGCCGCACTGGCCGACGGCGACATCGACCTGGTGGTGAGCGACCACTCGCCGTGCACCCCGGAGCTCAAGCGGCTCGACGTGGGCGACTTCGCGTCTGCCTGGGGCGGCATCGCCGGCCTGCAGGTGACCCTGCCGGTGGTCTGGACCGGCGCCCGCGCCCGCGGGCTGACGCTGGGTGACGTCGTGCGGTGGATGTCCGCGGCGCCGGCGGCGCTGACCGGGTTGGCCGGCAAGGGGGCGATCGCCGTCGGCAAGGACGCGGACCTGGTCGCCTTCGCCCCTGACGAGCAGTGGGACGTCGCCGGGTTGCACCACCGCAACCCGGTCACCCCCTACGCCGGCCGGCGCCTGACCGGCGTCGTCCGGCGCACCTGGCTGCGTGGTCGGGAACTGGCAGCGACGGGAGCCCCGCTCGGCCGGCTGATCAGCCGAGCGGGACCCTGAGCGTCAGCTCTGCCGCTCTTCTTCGGCTGCCTGGTCGAGGATCTTCGGGTCATCGTCGACCCCGCCGGCCGGGTCGGCGTTCCCGAGCGCCGTCTCCGCCGGGAGCTGCTCGACGTGCTGCTTGGCGCGGGCCTTCAGGTCGTCGTCCGGACTCGTCATGCCGTTCCTCCTGCAGATCGATGGTCGGTCGAGCCTCCCCTACCCTCGCGAGGCGGGGGAACCCTCCCCGTACGAGGACTTGGAGACGGATGAGCGACTTCACCGAGCTGCCCGACCTCGCCCGGCGGGACCTGGGTGGGGCCGTCGTCGCGGCGAACGACGAGTTCTTCGCCGCGCGGGAGAACCTGGTGCTGCCGCACCCCGCCGTCGCGCGCACCGAGTTCGGGCACAAGGGCAAGGAGTACGACGGCTGGGAGACCCGCCGCCGGCGCAGCCCGGGCCACGACTGGGCGATCGTGCGGCTCGGCGCCCCGGGGATAGTGGCCGGGGTCGTCGTCGACACCGCGTACTTCACCGGCAACTTCCCGACGCAGGCCTCGGTCGAGGGCGCCGCCGTCGAGGGCCACCCGTCGGCCGACGAGCTGCAGAAGGCCGACTGGCAGCCCCTGCTGCCGCTGTCGTCGCTGGCCGGCGACACCGCCAACCAGTTCGCCGCCTCCTCCGACCGCCGGTACACCCACGTGCGGCTGTGCATCCACCCCGACGGTGGGGTGGCCCGGCTGCGGGTGCACGGCACCGTCGTCCCGGACCCGCGGCTGGTCGACGCCGGCCCGTTCGACCTGGCCGCGCTGGAGAACGGCGGCCGGGTGACCGGGGTGAGCGACGCCCACTACGGCAGCCCGCACCAGCTGGTCGGCCGGGGCCTCGCCCGCTCGATGGGCGAGGGCTGGGAGAACGCGCGCCGCCGGGGCCCGGGCAACGACTGGGTCGACGTCGTCCTGGCCTGCGAGGGGGTGGTCGGCCTCGCCGAGCTGGACACCTCGTACTTCCTGGGCAACGCGCCGGGATCGGCGTCGCTGACCGGTCGCACCGCCGACGGCACGGAGGTCGTGCTGCTGCCCCGCACCCGGATGCAGCCCGACACCCGGCACCGTTTCGTGCTCGACGGCGGGACCGGGGTGCGCAGCGTGCGGCTGGACGTGTTCCCCGACGGCGGGATGGCCCGGCTCCGGCTCTGGGGCCGGCCGACCGTGACCGGCCGGGCGGAGCTCGGGCGGCGCTGGTTCGACGCGCTGCCGGACGTCACCGCGCTGGAGGTCCTCGGGTCGGTCGGTGTCGACCCCAGCGAGGCCGGCCGGCTCGTCGGCCGCCGTCCGGTCGGCGGTGAGCTGCCCGCAGCGGTCGCCCGGCTGGTCCTCGGTCAGGGCTGAGCGCAAGGCCACCCACCCGTTCGGGGCATCCAGCGGGGCGCCACTCGGGACGATCACCTCCTCGACGCCCACCCGGCCCGAGAGCAGGCAGCAGATGACCCAGCGGTCCACCGCACCACCGCGCGTCGCGGTGGCCGTCGCGTGCGGTGTGCTGCTCGGCTGCCTGCTGGCGGCCGTCCTGCTGCCGGCGACGCCCGCCTCGCACGTCTCGGACGTCGCGCAGCTCCTCGCCGCCGCCGCCGCGGCCGCGACGACCGCCCGGTACGCCCGGCGCACCGCTGCCGGGCGGGTCCGCGGCGCCTGGGTGCTGGTCTCGCTGGCGTGCGCCGCCTGGTCCGCCGGCGAGGCCTGGTGGAGCTGGGCTGCGGCCACCGACGACCTCGTCCCCTTCCCCTCGCCGGCCGACGTCGGCTTCCTCGGCTTCGCGGTGCTGGCCGCGGCGGGGCTGCTCCTGCACCCGGCCACCGGCGGGAGCTCGCAGTGGCAGCGGTTCCTCGACGGCCTGATGACCGCCGGCGCCGTGAGCCTGGTCAGCTGGCTGACCACGCTGGAGTCCGTCAGCCGGGCCAGCGGTGGCGCCGGACGCGCGGAGAGCCTGCTGCTGCTGGCCTACCCTGCCTCCGACGTGCTGCTGGTGGTGGTGACCGTCCTGCTGCTGACCCGGACCCGCGGGAACCGGACGGCGCTGCACCTGATGAGCCTCGGGGTCGTCTGCCTGGGCGTGGCCGACAGCGCCTTCGCGTACCTGCAGACGGCGGGCGACTACGACGGCGGCCTCGTGGACCTGGGCTGGGTCGGCGGGTTCCTGCTGATCGCCCTGGCCGGGCTGAGCCGCCGGTCCGCCGAGTCGCCGCCGGACCCGTGGACGGCCGGCGAGGTCGGTGCGCCCAGCCGGCTGGCGCAGGTGCTGCCCTACGTCCCGGTCGTCGTCGCGCTGTCGGTCGTCGTCGGCTTCACCATGCTCGGCCGCCCGCTGGCCCGCGGCGAGATGCTCGTCGCCTGCCTGGTGGTCGGCTGCGTCCTCGGCCGGCAGTTCCTCACCGTGCGGGACAACGTCCGGCTCACCGGCGACCTGGCGTCCCGGGAGCGCCAGCTCCGGCACCAGGCCTTCCACGACCCGCTCACCGGCGTGGCCAACCGGTCGCTGTTCCAGGACCGGCTCGAGCACGCCCTCGCGCTGCACGCCCGCGACCGCCGGTCGCTGGCCGTCGTCTTCCTCGACCTGGACGACTTCAAGGCGGTCAACGACTCCCTCGGGCACATGGCCGGCGACGAGCTGCTGATCCGGGTGGCCGAGCGGCTGACCGGCACCCTGCGCACCGGCGACACGATCGCCCGGCTGGGCGGCGACGAGTTCGCCGTCCTGCTCGAGGACGGCGGGGACCCGCTCGGCTCGGCGCAGCGGATGGCCGATGCGCTCGGCCAGGCCTTCGCCCTCGCCGGCCAGGAGCTGACCGTGCACGCCAGCATCGGGGTCGCGGCCCTCGCCGCGGACGACCTGACCGTCACCGCCGACCAGCTGCTGGGCCGCTCGGACGCGGCGATGTACGCCGCCAAGCGCGCCGGCAAGGGCCGCATCGCCGGCTTGCGGGAGCCGGTCCCCGCCTCGAGCTGAGGAGCCGGGTCAGGAGGTCCCGGTGAGGTGCTCCGGCCGCACCGGGACGCGGGCCAGCGGCAGGCCGGTCGCGGCCCGGATCGCGGCGAGCACGGCGGGTCCGGAGGAGATGTTCGGCGCCTCCCCGACCCCGCGCAGCCCGTAGGGGGCGTGCGGGTCGGCGTACTCGAGCACCTCGACGCGCATCGGCGGCATGTCCAGGATCGTGGGGATCAGGTAGTCGGTGAACGAGGGGTTCACGACCTTGCCGTCCCTGATCAGGATCTCCTCCATCACCGCCAGCCCCAGGCCCTGCGCCGTCCCGCCGTGGATCTGGCCGACGACCGCCTGCGGGTTGACGGCCTTGCCGACGTCCTGCGTGCAGGCCATCTCCACGACCTTGACCAGCCCGAGCTCGGTGTCGACGTCGACCACCGCCCGGTGCGCGGAGAAGGCGTACTGCACGTGCGCGAACCCCTGGCCGGTCTCCGGGTCGATCGCCTCGGTGGGGCGGTGCCGCCACTGGACGGTCTCCTCGACCGCCTCGCCGCCGAGCAGGTCGGCCAGCGGGACGGCGATCTCCTCGGCGTCGGACACCACCTGACCGCCGGCCAACCGCAGGTCCGGGACGGGGCGCCCGACCAGGCGCTCGGCGCGGGCCAGCAGCTGACCGCGCACCGCCTCGCAGGCCGCCTTGACCGCGCCGCCGGTGACGTAGGTCTGCCGGGACGCCGAGGTCGACCCGGCCGAGCCGACGGTCGTGTCCTTGGGGTGCACGGTGACCTGCTCCACGCCCAGCTCGGTGCGGGCGATCTGCTGCTCGACGGTGACCAGCCCCTGGCCCACCTCGGCCGCCGCGGTGTGCACGGTGGCCGTCGGCTCCCCGCCCACGACCTCCAGCCGGACCCGGGCGGTCGAGTGGTCGTCGTAGCCCTCGGAGAACGCGACGTTCTTGTAGGCCACGGCGTAGCCGACGCCGCGCCGCACACCCTCTCCGTGGGTGGTGTTGGAGACCCCGCCCGGCATGTGCCGCAGGTCGACCTCACCGTCGGCCTCGGCCGGCAGCGGCATCGCCTCCAGCCGGCGGAGCAGCTCCGCGACCGGTGCCGGGCTGTCGATGACCTGGCCGGTGGGGGTGGCCGAGCCCTGCTCCATCGCGTTGCGGCAGCGCAGCTCCACCGGGTCCATGCCCAGCTCGGCGGCGAGCGCGTCCATCTGCGACTCGTAGGCGAACGCGGTCTGCACCGACCCGAAGCCGCGCATCGCACCGCACGGCGGGTTGTTGGTGTACGCGCCGTAGCAGTCGACGTGCACGTTCGGGACGACGTAGGGGCCGATGCCCATCGTGCCGCCGTTGCCCACCACGGCCGGGGTGGAGGAGGCGTAGGCGCCGCCGTCGAACCAGATCGCGGCCTTCACGTAGACGAGCTGCCCGTCGCGGGTGGCGCCGTGCTCGTACCGCATGGTGGCCGGGTGCCGGTGCACGTGGCCGAAGAAGGACTCCTCGCGGTTGTAGGACATCTTCACCGGCCTGCCCGTGCGCAACGCCAGCAGGCAGGCGTGCACGTGCATCGAGAGGTCCTCCCGGCCGCCGAACGCACCGCCCACGCCGGCCAGGGTCAGCCGCACCTGCTCCGGCGGGAGCGCCAGGGCCGAGCAGATCTGCCGCTGGTCCACGTGCAGCCACTGGGTGGCGACGTAGAGCTCGACCCCGCCGTCGTCGGCGGGGACGGCGAGCCCGGACTCCGGACCCAGGAACGCCTGGTCCTGCATGCCGACCTCGTACTCGCCGACCACCACCACCTCGGCCGTGGGCTGCGGGTCGCCGGTGCGGACCTTGAGGTGCCGCACCAGGTTGCCCTCCGGGTGCAGGTGCGCGCTCTCCCGGCTCAGCTCGGTGACCTCGGCGTCGGACTCGTGCAGCGCGTCCGTGGTCGGGTGGCCCAGCGCCGTGCGGGCGTCGGTGACCGGTTCCCAGACCTCGTAGTCGACCCGGATGAGCGCGGCGGCCCGCCGCGCGGTGTCCGGGTGGTCGGCGGCGACCAGCGCGACAGGTTCGCCCTGGTACCGGACGACGTCCACGGCGAGCACCGGCTGGTCGGCCAGCTCCAGGCCGTAGACCTTCTCCCCGGGCACGTCCTCCGAGGTGAGCACCGCGTGCACCCCAGGCAGCTGCGCCGCCGCGCTGGTGTCGATCGCGACGACGCGGGCATAGGGGTGCGGGCTCCGCAGCGTCACCCCCCAGAGCATGTCCTCCATCCACAGGTCGCTGCCGTAGGCGAACTCGCCGCGGACCTTGAGCACGCCGTCGGGCCGCTGGGCGCTGTCGCCCACCCCGCCGCTGCCCGGACCGGTCAGGTGCGCCGGCGCGCCGGTGGGGGTGCGGGTCGGGGTGCTCATCGGTCGCCTCCCATCCGGTCCGCCGCCAGCCGGACGGCGTCCAGGATCTTCTCGTAGCCGGTGCACCGGCAGAGGTTGCCGGCCAGCGCCTCCCGCGTCTCGGCGTCGCTGGGCCGGCCGGTGCGGGTGATCAGGTCGTGGGTGGCCACCAGCAGACCCGGGGTGCAGAAGCCGCACTGCACGGCGCCGGCGTCGACGAAGGCCTGCTGCACCGGGTGCAGGGCGTCGGCGTCGGCCAGCCCCTCGACCGTGCCGACCTGCCGGCCCTCGGCCTGCCCGGCGGCGACCAGGCAGGCGCAGACCGGCAGGCCGTCGAGGTAGACGGTGCAGGAGCCGCACTCGCCCTGCTCGCAAGCGTTCTTCGAGCCGGGCAGGCCCATCCGCTCGCGGAGCACGTAGAGCAAGCTCTCGCCCTCCCAGACGTCGTCCACCTCCTGCTCGGTGCCGTTGACGGTGCAGGTCAGACGCACGTCATGCCCCCTTCGCGTCGTTGCGGTAGTCGGTCCAGGCCCAGGTCAGCGCGCGCCGCGCCATGACCGACAGGGCGTGCCGGCGGTAGGCGGCGGTGCCGCGGACGTCGTCGATGGGCGACGACGCCGCCGCGACCAGCTCGCCGAACCGGCGGGCGACCTCGGTGGGGAGCTCGGCGCGGGACTCCCAGAGGGCGTCGAGCTCGCCGGCCAGGAACTCCTCGGCGGCGGGTGCGCGGCGCGGGGTGGGCGCCGCAGAACCGATGGCGGCGCCGACCGTGCGACGGTCCGGGTGCAGGGCCAGGCCGAACGCCGCGACGGCGATGACCATCGCGTTGCGGGTGCCGATCTTGCTGTACTGCTGCGGGCCGCTCGGCGGGGTGACGTGGACCGCGGCGATGAGCTCGTCGGCGTCCATCGCGGTGCGCTTCACCCCGGTGTAGAAGTCGGTGACCGGGATCCGCCGGCTGCCGCGGACCGAGGCCACCTCCACCACCGCGTCGGCGGCGAGCAGTGCGGGGTGCGCGTCCCCGGCCGGGGAGGCGGTGGCCAGGTTGCCGCCGACCGTGCCGCGGTTGCGGATCTGCGGGGAGCCGATCGTCCGCGCCGCCATGGCCAGGCCCGGCAGCCGGTCGCCGAGCTCGGTGATGACCCGGGCGTAGCTGACGCCGGCGCCCAGCCGGACGGCGCCCGCCCCGGTGGTCCACTCCCGCAGGTCGTCCACCCGGGTCAGGTCCAGCAGCAGCGCGGGCCGCAGGTGGCCGAAGTTGATGCCGACCATGACGTCGGTGCCCCCGGCGATCGGGACGGCGTCCGGGTGGGCGGCCTTCGCCTCCAGTGCCTCGGCCCAGGTCGCGGGCTGCAGGAACTCCATCGTCGGTCTCGCCTCCGGTGCAGGGGACGGCCACGGTAACGCTCCGGTGTTCCGGTGCGATGACCTGTCGGTGCGCGCGCCGACACATCCCGTGGGCAGGATGCGCCCGTGCAGACCGCTGACCTCCTCGTGCACGACGCCGAGCTGATCGCCACCGTCGACGACGCCCGCCGGGAGATGGCCGGGGGGTGGGTCGCCGTCACCGACGGCGTGGTGACCGCCGTGGGCGGCCCGGGCGACCCGGTGCCCGAGGCCGTGCGGCGGGTCGACGCGCGCGGCTGCCTGGTCACGCCCGGGCTGGTGAACACCCACCACCACCTGTACCAGAACCTCACCCGCGCCTACGCCCCCGCGCTGACCGGCGGGCTGTTCGACTGGCTGGTGACCCTCTACCCGCTGTGGGCGCGGCTGGACGAGGAGGCCGCGTACACCAGCGCCTACGTCGGCCTCGCCGAGCTGGTGCTGTCGGGGTGCACCACGTCGACCGACCACTCCTACGTGCACCCGCGCGGCGCCGGCGACCTGATCGGCGCGGAGGTGGCGGCGGCCCGGGAGCTCGGCGTGCGGTTCCACCCCACCCGCGGGTCGATGTCGCTGTCGGTCAAGGACGGCGGGCTGCCGCCGGACTCCGTCGTCCAGGACGACGACACGATCCTGGCCGACTCGCAGCGTCTGGTGGACGCCCACCACGACCGGACGCCGACGTCGATGACCCGGATCGCGCTGGCGCCGTGCTCGCCGTTCAGCGTCTCGACCTCGCTGATGACCCGCACCGCCGAGCTGGCCGAGACCCTCGACGTCCGGCTGCACACCCACCTCGCCGAGACCCAGGACGAGGACGCGTTCTGCCTGGAGACCTTCGGTCGGCGCCCGGTGGACCACCTGGCCGACGTCGGCTGGATGACCGACCGGACCTGGCTGGCGCACGTGGTGTGGCCCTCGGCGGCCGAGGTGGAGCGGCTGGGCGCCGCGCGGGTCGGGGCGGCGCACTGCCCGTCGTCGAACATGATCCTGGGCAGCGGGCTGGCCCCGGTCGCCGAGCTCCGGGCCGCCGGTGCCCCGGTCGGACTGGGCGTGGACGGCTCGGCCTCGGCGGACTCCGCGTCGCTGTGGCTGGAGGCACGCACCGCGATGCTGCAGGGCAAGCTCCGGCACGGCGCCGCGGCGATGTCCGCGCGGGACGCCCTGGAGATCGCCACCCGCGGCGGGGCGGCGTGCCTGGGTCGCCGCGGGGAGATCGGGCAGCTGTCGGTGGGGGCGTGCGGCGACCTGGCGGTGTGGTCGCTCGAGGGCGTGCGGTTCGCCGGGGCGCTCAGCGACCCGGTGGAGGCCTGGCTGCGCTGCGGGCCGGTGTCCGCCCGGGAGACCGTCGTCGCCGGCCGGCTCGTGGTCGCCGACGGCGCGGTCACGCACCCCGGGCTGGACGAGCAGCTCGCCGTCCACCGCCGGGTGTCCCAGCGGATGCAGGCCGCCTTCTGACGCCCTCCGGCGGCCCCGTCCAGAGGCTCGCCCCGAGCTTGCGAGGGGTGAGGGGGACGGGGTCCTTTCTCAGCGTTGCAGGGAGCCGCGGGCGACGGACACGCCGGAGTGGGTCGGGTCGCCGTCCATCGGCTCCACGGAGACGTCGACCAGCGGGTAGGCGCCCAGGTCGAGCCCGTCGGGCAGGGGCAGCACGGTGTCGCCGCGGTGCACGGCGCCGACCGGCACCATCCGGACGGCGTCGGGCTGCAGCAGCCAGACCTCGTAGTAGCCGTCGGGCAGCGACGGCGCATCGAGGTCGACCTGCAGCGAGCGGACGCCGTCCACGTCGCGCACCTCGGCCCGGCCGGAGGCGTCCTCCGCGGGGAGCGGGTCCAGCGCCGCCGTGGCCACCACGGACCCGCTCCCGTCCTCGTCCCGGGTCAGCGCCACGGCCCCGCCGCCGACGACCCCGCCGACGAGGACGGCGGCGGCGATCGTCAGCCAGCGGGTCCGCGACCGCCGTGGCCGCAGCGGCACGACCTCGGCCCCCGACGACGGCGGCACGACCTCGGCCCCCGACGACGGCGGGACGGCGGAGACGCCGGTGGCCGCGGCGATCGCCGTCCAGACCTGCGGGGGCGGGGTGACCTCCGGCGCGGTGCCGGCGAGCTCCGGCACCGCCAGGACCTCGACCGGACGGCGGAGCGCGGCGACCTCGGCGGAGCACTGCGCGCACCCGGCGAGGTGCGCGGCGTCGGTGTCGGGCAGCGGCTCGCCGAGCGCGGCCAGGGCGAGCTGCTCAGGGGTGGAGTGCGGCACCGTCCACCTCCAAGCGGTCGCGCAGCCGTTCCAGGGTGCGTCGGATGTGGCTCTTCACGGTGCCCAGCGGGATGCCGGTCCGCGCGGCGATCTGGCTGTGGGTCAGGTCGGCGAAGAACGCGAGCTCGATGATGCGTCGTTGCGGCTGGCCGATCCGGTCCAACTCGCCGAGCAGCAGCACCCGGTCGGCGACGGCGTCGTCCACCCGGTCGGCATCGGCGGCTCGGGGCCGGGCCCGCGCGTCGGCGGCGGCCGCCTCGGCCGAGCGGCGCTGCCGGGCCATCTTCGCCCAGGTGTCGGCGATCTTGTGCCGGCAGATGCCGACCAGCCAGGCCGGCAGCGGACCGGCGGCCGGGGTGTACCCGGCGCGGCCGGTCCACGCCGCGACGAAGGTCTGCTGGGTGACGTCCTCGGCGTCCGGGCCCGGTCCGAAGGCGCGCACGGCGAGGCCGTGCACCTGCCCGGCCCACCGCGCGTAGGCCTCCGCGAGCGCCTGCTCGTCACCGGCGCAGAAGCGCCGGGCGATCTCGGCGTCGCTCGGTCCGGCAGCGGGGACGGGCGCCACCTCCCTGACCACCTCCCGACCGTAGGGCCTCATCGCCGGCAGGTGCGGCCGGGACAGCGCGGTCACGGCCCCGGTTCGGCGACGACGACGACGTTGTCCGCGTAGCTGCGCAGCTCCGGCAGGAACTCCCCGCCGCAGGTCAGCAGCACCAGCCGCGGCGGCCCGGTCCGCTGGAAGAGCGCCGCCAGCGGCAGGGCGCGCTTCTCGATCAGCTCGCGGGAGACGACCTGCCAGCGGGTGACGGCGCCGGCCGCGTCGGTCACCCGGACCTCGGCACCGGCCTCGACCTCGCGCAGCGGCGCCAGCGCGCCCAGGCCCTGCTCGGCGTCGTCCACGTGCCCGGCGAGCACCGCCGTCCCCTCGTCGGCGCCGGGTGCCGGGCCGAACCGGTACCAGCCGACCCGGTCGACGTCCTCCGGGAGGGCCATCGCGCCCGCCGGGTCCACGCCGACGGGGTCGAGCGGGGCGTCGACCCCGGCCAGCTGCAGCCGGACCGGAGCCACTCGGGGCGCGACCGCGGACGGAGCCGCCGGGTGGGCGGTCACCGCGGGTGCGGGAGAGGGGCCCTCGGACGGCGTGTCCAGCACCGAGGCGACCGGCGGCCCCGCCGCCGGGCCGGGGCGGGTCGCCGCCCACGCCGTCGGGACACCGACGGCGAGCGCGAGACCGGCGACCAGCACGGCGACGGGGGCGCGCACGGGGAGCTCAGGCCCGGGTGCCGAGCAGCCGGCGCCCGGCCAGGGCCGCGGCGACCAGACCGGCGCCGGACAGCGCGACCAGCGGCAGCGGCAGGCCGTCCCCGGTCAGGCCGCCCGAGCCACCGGGGACGGCGGAGGGGGCGGAGTCCATCCCGCTCAGCGTCTGCACGGCCAGCTGGTAGTCGGCGTCGGCCGAGCCCCAGGCGTAGACCGCGGTCACGGTGCCCTCCCCGAGCGTCAGGTCGGCCGGGCCGATCGCCACCGTGGAGGTGCCGGCCAGGACGACGTCGGCGCTGATCGTGCCGGCGGGCACGGTGAGCGTCGCCTCCTCCGGGTTGGTCAGCCCCGGCGCCACGACGGTGCCACCAGCCCGGACGTCGACGGCGGGAGCTGCCGCGGTGTGGCGCACGGTCACCCGGGCCTGCCCGGCCGGGACCGCCGACACGTCGTTGACGAACGGCGTGAGCACCGGCGTGCCGGTCTCGGTCAGGTGCGCGACCACGGTGGCGTTCGCGCCGGCCGGGACGGTGACGTCGTCGGCCTTCGCTGCGGGCGTCGTGCTGGCCGGGTCCGAACCCGCCGGGTAGATGGCCAGGTCGTAGTCGCCGGCCGGCAGGGACATCTCGTCGGTGAGCGTGCCCGGCTGGAAGTCGGGGATCAGCTCCTCGCCGTTGGCGTACACGTCGACCGGTACACCCGGGACGGCGTGCAGGACCGACACGGTGGCGGTGTCGGCGGCCTGCGCGGGCGGTGCGGCCAGGAGGACCAGGCCGCCGGCGGCGACGGCGGCCAGGGTGGTGCTGCGGGTCCGGCTCACGGTGCTTCCTTCCGGTAGGAGGGTCTGTCGACTGCTCCTTCCGCCCGGCCCCCCGATCCGGATGCAGCGACTCCTCAGCGGGCCAGCCCGGCCGCCAGCGCGTCGAGGTCGTCGAGGGTGGCGTCCACGTGCGGCGAGACCCGCAGCACCGGGCCGTCGAGTTCCGCGGGGGCGCGCTCCCGGCCCACCGCCGTCACCAGGACGCCGTGCTCGGCGTGCAGCCGCGCGACGGTCCTCGCGACGTCGACGCCGGCCGGCGGCCGCAGCGTGGTGATCGCGGTCGGGGAGTCCAGCGGCTCGACGACCGACCAGCCGCCCCGCCCGGCGAGCCGTTCCCGGGTGGCCCGGCCGAGGGCGGCCAGCCGGCCGCGCACCCGGTCCGGCCCGGCCGCCAGGTGCTCGCCGAGGGCGACCACCAGGCCGACCCGGCCGGCGACGTGGGCGTCGGCGGACTCGTACCAGCGGGCGTGGTCGACGCCGGCGCCCGCGTCGTCGAAGAGCTCCGGGCCGACCAGCGGGGTCAGCCGCTCGGTGATCCCCGGTCGCATCACCAGGAATCCCACGCCGCGGGGCCCGGCCAGCCACTTGCGGGCCGGCGCGTAGGCGACGTCGGCGCCGAGGTCGCAGTCCACCTGCCCGAGCGCCTGGGCGACGTCGAGCACCAGCGGCACACCGGCGGCGCGGCAGACCGCGGCCAGCTCTCGGCCGGGCTGGACGACACCGCGGTGGCTGGCCACCAGGGTGACGTGCACGAGCGCGGGCGGGTCGTCGCGGAGCACCCGCTCGACGCCGGCCAGGTCGGCGCGGCCGAGGTCGTCGGCCGGCAGCACCACCGGCATCAGGCCGGCGTCGGCGAGGACGGCGGCGTTGTGCCAGTACTCGCCGGGCAGCACGCCCACCCGGGTGCCGGGGGCGAGCCGCCAGCGGCCGATGAGCGTGCGCACAGAGGCCGACGCGCTCTCGGTGAAGGCGACGTCGGCCGCGGCCATCCCGACCAGCCCGGCGAGCACCGAGCGGCCTTGCTGCAGCAGGCCCTCGGCGGCGGCCTCGGCCACGTGCGCCCCCACCTCCGCCTCGTGCCGGGCGTGCCGGGCCACCGCCGCCAGCACCTGCTCGCTCTGCCGGCTGCAGGCCGCCGAGTTCAGGTGGACCACGGCCGGCCGCGGTCGGGCGGCCCGCCACCCGGTGCCCAGGTCGTCGTGCGGGAGCGCGCTCATCCTCCCGACGCTAAGGCACCGCCCGTGCGGTCGGTCACCCTGCCGGGGGCGGTGGGCTGGAGCACGCGTGGGTCCGCTCCGGCCGGGTAGGGGACGAGCAGCACGGCTGCCAGCACGGCAGCCCGGCGACGACGGATCGGGGACCAGCGGCATGGACGGGGCGCACCGGGCACTCATCGGCGCCTCGGACCCAGAACTGGTCGACGGCACGGTGGCCTTCGTCCAGGACGCCCTGGACGCCGGTGAGCAGGTCGTCATCGCCTGCACCGACCCCACCACGGAGCTGCTGCAGAAGGCGCTGGCCGACCGCCCGCAGGTCGCCTGGGCCGAGTGGGGCGAGGTGTACGGCCACGGCCCGGCTGCGGCGGTCACCGCGGTCCGCCGGCTCGGGGAGCGGCACCGCACGCCCGGCCGGCCGGTGGTGCGCGTCGTCCTCGAGCCGCTGGCCGGGCCGGACCGCGACACCTGGCGCGAGTGGCAGCGCTACGACGCCGTCCTGGACCACCAGCTCGACGAGGCGGAGCTGCTCGGTGAGGGTCCGCTGCTCGTGCTGTGCCTGTGCGACACCCGCCGGGCGGCGCCCGAGCTGGTCCAGGCCGCCCGGGACACGCACCCCTCGCTGCAGGTGGAGGGTGCCGCGGTGGCCAACCCCGGGCACGTCGACGCCGCCGAGTACCTCACCTCGCTGCCGGTGCCGGTCGAGCCGCTGGAGGAGACCGAGCCGCTGGTGCGCGCGGACTCGGTGCGCGACCTGCGCGGGCTGCGCCGGGACCTGGCCGCGCGGGCCGCGGACGCCCGGCTGCCGACGGGCACCGAGTCGGCGCTGGAGGACTTCCTGCTCGCCGTCGACGAGATGACGACCAACGCGCTGCGCCACGGCCGGCCGCCGGTCGACCTGCGGTTGTGGGTCGACGACCGGCGGCTGGTCTGCACGGTCACCGACCGCGGCGCCGGCCTGCAGGACCCGTTCATCGGCTACGGGCCGGCCCACGGCGACGACCTGTCGCTGGGCGGCATGGGGCTCTGGCTGGCCCGCCAGCTGTGCGACCACGTGGACATCACCGCCGCCGACGAGGGCGTCCAGGTCCGGCTGACCACCGTCTTGCGCTGACGTGACCGGCGCCTCCCGGGACCGCGACGACGCCGGTCGGGCCCGCAACGCCCGCCCCCGGGACGCGCTCGGCCGGCCGCTGCCCTACGGCTCGGTGGGCGAGCCGCGGGCTCCGGAGGGCGTCGTCCGCACGCCGGAGGACACCCTGCGCGAGGCGCAGGCGCTGCTCGACGCCGGCCGCCCCTTCCACGCCCACGAGGTGCTCGAGGACGCCTGGAAGACCGGTCCGGACGACGAACGCGACCTGTGGCGCGGCCTGGCGCAGCTCGCGGTCGGTCTCACCCACGCCGCCCGCGGGAACGGCCCGGGCGCGGCCACCCTGCTGGCCCGCGGGGCGCGGTCGCTGGGCACCGCGGGAGCCGCGGCGGCCCGGCACGGGGTCGACCTGACCGGCCTCGTGGCGTGGGGGGAGCGGCTGGCCGGTGCCGCAGGATCAGGCGCACCGGTCGACCTCACCCCGCCCCGGCTGACCGGCTGACCTGGCGGGTGCCCTGTGGTGGGACGACCACGGTGAGTGCCACGATGAGGGTGTGACGGCCATCACCCCTGAAGCGAGCGCCTCAGCGCCGACCGCACCGCCCGTCGCCCGTGGGCTGGTGACCTCCGCGTCCTACTCGATCACCGTCCGCCTCGCCGCCGACGGCGACCCGGCCAGCGTCGGGCGGATCGCCACTGCGGTGGGCAGCGCCGGCGGTGCGGTGACCGCCATCGACGTCGTCGAGTCCCGCCCCGACGGCCTCACCGTCGACGTCACCTGCTCGGCCGCCGACGCCGCGCACTCCGAGGAGGTCGTCGCCGCGCTCGACGCGGTCGACAACGTGCACGTCCGCAAGGTCAGCGACCGCACCTTCCTGCTGCACCTGGGCGGGAAGCTGGAGGTCGCGTCCAAGGTGCCGCTGAAGACCCGCGACGACCTGTCGATGGCCTACACCCCCGGCGTCGCGCGGGTTTGCCTGGCGCTGGCCGAGCACCCGGAGGACGTCCGCCGGCTGACCATCAAGGGCAACACCGTCGCGGTCGTCACCGACGGCTCGGCCGTGCTGGGCCTGGGTGACATCGGGCCGGGGGCGTCGATGCCGGTCATGGAGGGCAAGGCCGCGCTGTTCAAGCGGTTCGCCGACATCGACGCGTGGCCGATCGCGCTGGACACCCAGGACGTCGACGAGATCGTCCGCACCGTCGAGCTCATCGCCCCGGGCTTCGGCGGCATCAACCTCGAGGACATCGCCGCACCGCGGTGCTTCGAGATCGAGGCCCGGTTGCGGGAGAAGCTGGACATCCCGGTCTTCCACGACGACCAGCACGGGACGGCGATCTGCGTGCTCGCCGCGCTGCGCAACGCGCTGCGGGTCGTGGAGAAGCCGCTCGAGGACGTGCAGGTCGTGGTCGCCGGCGGAGGGGCGGCGGGCACGGCGATCGTCTCGCTGCTGCTGGAGGCCGGCGCCACGAAGGTGCTGGTCTGGGACCGCGAGGGCATCCTCTCCCCCGACGACGTGCGGCTCTCGCCGACCAAGCTCGAGCTGGCCCGGCGCACCAACCCCGGCTGCCGGCGCGGCGAGCTCCCCGACGCGCTCGTCGGCGCCGACGTGTTCATCGGCGTCAGCGCGGCCAACGTGATCCAGGCCGAGGCGCTGGCCGGGATGAACGAGCGGGCGGTGGTCTTCCCGATGGCCAACCCCACGCCGGACGTCGACCCGGTGCGGGCCCGGCAGTACGCCGCCGTCGTCGCCTCGGGTCGCTCGGACCTGCCCAACCAGATCAACAACGTGCTGGCGTTCCCCGGGGTGTTCCGCGGGCTGCTCGACGCCCGCGCCAAGGAGGTGCGGCCGGGCATGCTGCTCGCCGCCGCCGAGGCGCTGGCCGCGGTGGTGCGCGACGAGCAGCTCAACGCCAACTACATCATCCCGAGCGTCTTCGACCCGGCCGTCGCCCAGGCCGTCGCCGCCGCCGTGGAGCACTCGGCCCGCGCCGAGCCCGGTGCGACGGCTCCGACCACCACGGACGCCCACTGACCCGGTGACCGGCCCCTCCGCCTCCTTCGACGCGCTCACCGAGGACGCCCTGCGGTCGGCCGGCAGCCTGAAGTGGACCCGCTACGGCGACGTGATCGGTGCCTTCGTCGCGGAGATGGACTTCGGGACGGCGCCGGTCGTCACCCGCGCGCTGCACGACGCGGTGGACGCGGGGGCGCTGGGCTACCTGCCGGACGCGGCGGCCCGGGACATGGCCGTGGCCTGCGCGGACTTCCAGCGTCGCCGCCACGGCTGGGAGCTGCCGCCGGAGTGGATCACCCCGCTGGCCGACGTCACGGCGGGCCTGCAGGCCACCATCGAGCACTTCACGCCGCCGGGCGCCCCCATCGTGCTGCCCACGCCGGCGTACATGCCGTTCCTGGTGGTCCCGCGGGCGATGGGCCGGGAGCTGATCGAGGTGCCGATGGTCCGGGACGCGAGCGGCCGGCTCACCGACGACCTCGACGGGCTGGACCGGGCCTTCGCCGCCGGCGGGGCGCTGCTGGTGCACGTCGACCCGCACAACCCGACCGGGCGGGTGGCCACCGAGGCCGAGCAGCGCGGGATCGCCGAGGTGGTCGAGCGGCACGGCGCCCGGGTGTTCGCCGACGCCATCCACGCGCCGTTGGTGTACCCCGGCGCGGTGCACCGGCCCTACGCCGCGCTGTCGCCGGCGACGGCCGCGCACACCGTGACCGCCACGTCGGTGTCCAAGGCGTTCAACGTCCCCGGGCTCAAGACCGCGCAGCTGCTGCTGTCCGACCCCGCGGACGCCGCGCACTGGGCGGAGGTCGGCGACCGGACCGGGCACGGGGCGTCCACCCCGGGCGTCCTGGCCAGCACCGCCGCCTACACCGCGGGGGAGGAGTGGCTGGACGACGTCCTGACCTACTTGGACAGCAACCGCAGGCTGCTCGCGGAGCTGCTCGCCGAGCAGCTGCCGCAGGTCCGGTACACCCCGCCCGAGGGCACCTACCTGGCCTGGCTGGACGGCCGGGAGCTGGGCGTCGAGGGCTCGCTGGGCGAGTTCTTCCTGCGGGAGGCCGGGGTGGCCCTGGTCGACGGGCCGGAGTGCGGCGCCCCCGGGGCCGGGCACGTGCGCCTCAACCTGGCCACGCCCCGGCCGGTGCTGCGCACCATCGTCGCCCGCATGGCCGCCGTGGTCCCTGGGGCGGCGGGTCCTGTGTCCTGACGAGCGGGGGGCCGGAGGCCTCCCCGAGGAGGGACGTCAGCGGCTCCCCACGAGGGGGGACGGCAGCTGGACGCGGTGTCGTCCGGAGGACGACCATGCGATCATGCCCGAGTTGCCCGAGGTGGAGGCCCTGGCGGCGTTCCTCCGCGAGAACGCCGTCGGCCGTGTGGTCACGCGCGTCGACCTGGCCGCCGTCCAGGCGATCAAGACCTTCGACCCGCCGCTGTCCGCGCTGGCCGGGCTGGAGCTGACCGGCGCCACGCGGCACGGCAAGTTCCTCGACCTCGACGTCTCCGGCCTGCACCTGGTGGTGCACCTGGCCCGGGCCGGCTGGCTGCACTGGCGCAAGGACCTGCCCACCGCGCCGCCCAAGCCGGGCAAGGGGCCGCTGGCGCTGCGGGTGCACCTCGAGCCGCGGGAGGGGGAGCTGCCGGAGGGCTTCGACCTCACCGAGCAGGGCACCCGCAAGGGGCTCGCGGTCTACGTCGTCCGCTCGCCGTCGGAGGTGCCGGGGATCGCCCGGCTCGGCCCGGACGCCCTGGCCGTGGACACCGAGCAGTTCGGCGCGCTGCTGGTCGGGCGGCACACCCAGCTCAAGGGGACGCTCACCGACCAGACCGTGCTCGCCGGCATCGGCAACGCCTACTCCGACGAGATCCTGCACGCCGCCAGGCTGTCGCCGTTCAAGATGGCCGACAAGGTCACCGACGACGAGCTGCTCCGGCTGCACGCGGCGGTGCGGGAGACGCTGACCGACGCGCTGGACCGGCAGCTCGGCCAGCGGGCGGCGACGCTGAAGGGCGAGAAGCGGGCCGGGCTGCAGGTGCACGCCCGCACCGGGCTGCCGTGCCCGGTGTGCGGGGACACCGTCCGCGAGGTCTCCTTCGCCGACACCTCGCTGCAGTACTGCCCGACCTGCCAGACCGGCGGCAAGCCGCTGGCGGACCGGCGGATGTCCAAGCTGCTGCGCTGAGCGGACCGAGGACCCCCTCCCGGGCCGGGGACTCCACTCAGACGGCGTCGAAGCCGACCCGGTCGACCTTGCGGTGGTAGCGGGCGCCGAGGACGCCGCCGAGGACGGCGCCGACCAGCGTCGCGAGCAGGACGGCGACCAGCGCGATGATGCCGGCGGTCGTCGCGCTCCCCTCGTCGACCGGGATGCGCGGCAGGTCCAGGTCGGAGAAGACGTTGTACTCCGACCCGAAGAACACCCCGGCCAGCGCCAGCAGGAGGACCACGACCAGGCCGATCACCCACACCGCGACGCCCTGCTTGACGCCGTCGAAGCGCGCCATCCGACCGGCGACGTAGCCGCCCGCGAGGTAGGCCAGGAAGAGCACGACCAGCAGCGCGATGCCCGCGCCGAGCCCGATGCCCGACGCTGCCGAGTCGGCCGCCTGGTCGACCGAGCTCACCGCGTCGGAGAGGCCGAAGGCGAGGCCGCCGGCCGACAGCAGGGCGATGAGGATGACCGCCATCCCGTTCGCCGACAGCCAGCCGAAGAACGCCGCACCCCAGGAGATCCCGCCGAAGCGGGCCTGCTGCGCGGCGACGACCTGCTGCCGGTCGGTGCGGCCCAGCCCGCGGTGCCGGTCGACGTCGGCGGCGGTGCCGGTGCCTGGCGGCGGGGTGCTCGCGGCGGCCGCGGCGGCCGCGGCGGGGGTGGACCGGATCGTCGGCGTCCGGTCCACCACCGGCGAGGCGATGGTGGTCTCGTCGTCGGCGGTGCCTGTCGTGTCGGCCGGGTGCGGCGCGTCGGCGAGGTGGGTCGTGTCGACGGTGTCCGCCCGGTCGGAGGTGCCGGCGTGCGCCCCGGCCCCGGAGATGGCGTTGGTGTCGCCGGAGGCCCGGTTGCCGCTGAACACGGCGCGGACGGTGTCGGTGACGCGGTTCTGAGCGGCCATGCGAGGACCTCCTGGCTGATCCGTGGCTGGATCGGTGGCTCCCTGGGTGCCCGCCGGCGGCGGATCTCAACCGTGCCGGCCCGGCGCCGGGGACCGGTGCAGGCGACGATGGCGGCATGGCCCTGGTGACCTTCGACCTGTTCAGCGCCCTGATCGACTCGCGCACCGGCGGTTCGGCGGCCTTCGCCGGCCTCGCCGCCACCCACGGGTGGGACGTCGCAGGGACCGACCTCTACGACGACTGGGACGCCCGCAACAAGGCCTCGCAGAAGGACCTCCCGCACGACGACGCCGCCCCGTGGGTCTCCTTCGCCGAGCACTCCCGCCGGGCGCTCGCCGCCACCTACGCCGCCCGGGACCTCGAGGCGGACCCGACCGCGGACGTCGAGGTGCTGCTCGGCTCGCTGCCGGACTGGCCGCTGTGGCCCGATGTCGTGGCCGGGCTCGCCGCGGTGGGCCGCAGCCACCGGGTCGGCGTGCTGTCCAACGTCGACGACGAGCTGTTCGGCCGCACCCGGGCCGCCGCGCTGGTGGCCGCGGACGCCGTCCTGACCAGCGAACGGCTGCGCGCCTACAAGCCGCACCCGGAGCTGTACCGGCGCGCCCGGGACGCCGGGGCGCAGGTGCACGTGCCGGCCTCCGCGCGGGACACCCGCGGGGCGCTGGAGGCCGGGCTGGCCGTCGTCCGGGTGCGCCGGCCCGGGCACTCGGTCGACCCCGCCGGCCCGCAGCCCTCGCACGAGGTCGACGACCTGGCGCAGCTGCCCGCCGTGCTGGCCCGGGTCAGCGCCGGGGGGTGACCCGGCGCAGCGGACCGGTCCGTCGCGGCACCGGCGTCGAGGAGGTCGGCGCGTCGTCGGCCGAGCCGACCGCCGTCCACCAGTCGCGCAGCGGCGGCGGGTCGAGCACGTCGACCCGCTCGCCGGGCTGCGGGACGACGACCTGCACGTCGTGGGCGTCGGCGGCGGCGAGCAGCCGCTGCACCGGCTCGGCCCAGCGGTGGAACGCCAGGTTGAACGTCGCCCAGTGGATCGGCACCAGCACCCGGCCGCCGAGGTCGCCGTGGGCCCGCACCGCCTCCTCCGGGGTCATGTGGATGGCGTGCCAGGCGGCGTTGTAGGCGCCGATCGGCTGCAGGGCCAGGTCGAATGGGCCGAACCGGGCCCCGATGCCGGCGAAGGCCGGGGTGTAGCCGGTGTCGCCGCCGAAGAAGACCCGGTGCCGCGGACCGGTGACCACCCAGGAGGACCAGAGCGTGGTGTCCCGGGGGAAGAACCGGCCGGAGAAGTGCCGCGCCTCGGTGCAGGTCAGGGTCAGGCCGCCGATCGTGGTGGCACCGTCCCAGTCGAGCTCGACGATCCGGTCCTCGGGCACGCCCCAGCGGCGCAGGTGGGCGCCGATGCCCAGCGGGACCACGAACGGCGCGGACTGCTCGCGCAGCAGCGCCCGCACGGTCGGCAGGTCCAGGTGGTCGTAGTGGTCGTGGCTGACCACCACGGCGTCCACCGCGGGCAGCGTCTCCACCGGCGTGGGCGGCGGGTGCAGCCGGGTGGGGCCGATCAGCGGGGACGGCGACACCCGCTCGCCCCACACCGGGTCGACCAGCACCCGCTGGCCGTCGACCTCGAGCAGTGCGCTGGAGTGCCCGAACCAGGTGACCGCCAGCTCGCCGGCCTGCGCGGGCAGGTCGGAGGAGAGCAGCGGGATCGGCCCGCCCGGCAGCCCCTTGTACCGCTCCTCGTGCCACTGCCGGAGCAGCCCGTCCCGGACGTTGGCCGGGCGCAGGGTCGGCGTCGGCATGCTGTTGTGGAACTTCCCGTCGGAGAACTGCGGGGAGCCGGCGACGGTGGGGCGCAGCCGGCGTCGGCTCGCGCCCACGGCGACCGGCAGGCCCCAGGCGGCGCGGACGACCCAGCTGGCGCCGCCGGCGAGGGCGGCGGCGGCGGTGACGGTGGCGGCACGGCGGAGGAACGGCACGTCCCCAGCATCCCCCGAGCAGCTGTGCCCGCGCTCGGCCCCTGCGCCGGCGGGTGAGGCAGGACCACCTGGCCCTGCTCGGGCAGGGTGAGGTCGGCGGTCGAGCGCAGCACCGGCCGGGCCTGCGCCGGGTCCACGCCGTTCACCTGCGTCTCGACGCCGTCCGGGTCGAGGACGGTCGCGCCGGTGAGCCCGGTGGTCCCGGCCACGCCGTGAGCAGCGCGGTCGCCGGCGCTCGCCGGCGTCAGACCAGCGGGACGCTGAGCAGCAGGCCGAACAGCGCGGCGTCCCCGGAGCCGGCGTCGTCCGCCTCCGGGATGACCCCGCGGGTCAGGTCAGCGAGACGGTGACGCCGCTCGGGCCGGCGGTGAACCGGACGTGCGAGAGGTCGGGGGCGTGCGCGTCGGCGTCCAGCTCGTCGTGCGGGTGGGTGTCGCCGACGGCCAGCGTGGTGCACCCCGCCGCGCGGGCGGAGGCCAGCCCCGCCGGAGCGTCCTCGACCGCCAGGCAGCGGGCCGGGTCGAACCCCAGCCGCTGCGCGCCCAGCACGAACGGGTCGGGCGCGGGCTTGCCGTGCTCGACGTCGTCGAAGGTGACGATCTCCCGCGGGCGCGGCAGCCGGGAACCGGTCAGCCGGGCGGCCAGCAGCGTGCGGGTGCAGGAGGTCACGATCGCCACCCGGTCGGGCGGCAGCGCGGCCAGCGCCTCGACGGTGCCCGGCAGCAGCTCGATGCCGTCGGCGGCCACCTCGTTCTCCAGGTGCTCGATCCGGGCCAGCGCGTCGGCCACCCGGTCGGCGGTGAGCAGCGCCGGGACGACCTGGGCCGCCGGCCGCCCACCCAGGTCGGCCAGGTGCGCGGGGTCGACGTCGTGCTCGGTCGCCCACCGCGCCCAGGCCTGCAGCGAACCGGCCATCGAGTCGATGAGCGTGCCGTCCATGTCGAAGAGCACGGCGTCGAAGGTGCGCCCGCCCAGGGCGTCGAGGTCGATCACGGCCTGATCGTCCCAGCCGGGCTGCGGACGGGTGGCACGGCACTGGCAGGGTCGTCGGGGTGTCCACGCCCCTCGGCCCGGCGTTCTGGCGGCTGTACGCGGCCAGCGCCGTCTCCAACCTCGCCGACGGGATCAACCTGGTGGCGCTGCCGCTGCTGGCGGCGACCCTGACCCGTGACCCGGTGCAGGTGGCCGGGCTCACGTCGCTGGCGTTCCTGCCGTGGTTGCTGTTCGCCCTGCCGGCCGGGGCCGTCGTCGACCGGGTCGACCGCAAGCGGGCGATGGCCGCGGCCAACGCCGTCCGGGCGCTGGCCCTGGGGGCGCTGGCGGTCACCGCGCTGACCGGCACGGCGTCGCTCGTCGTCCTCTACGCCGTCGCCTTCGCCGTCGGGGTGGCCGAGACCGTCTACGACAGCGCGGCCCGGGCGATGCTGCCCCAGGTCGTGCGCCGGGAGCAGTTGGACCACGGCAACGGGCTGCTGACCACCGCGGAGGAGGCCAGCCAGGGCTTCATCGGTGCGCCGCTGGGCTCGGTGCTGTTCGCGCTGGCCGTCGCCGCGCCGCTGGTCACCACGGCCGGCGGGTTCCTGCTCGCGGCGGTGCTCGTCGGGGGCATCGCCGGTGCGCACCGGCCGGCGCGGCCCGACGGTCCGCGGACGACGATCCGCCGGGACGTCGCCGAGGGCGTCGGCTGGCTGTGGCGGCACCGGTTCCTGCGCGGGCTGACGCTGGTGTCGGCGAGCACCTCGTTCACCCAGTCGATGACCACGGGCGTGCTGGTGCTGTTCGCCCTGGACACCCTGCACGTCGGCGAGGCCGGTTACGGCCTGCTGCTCACCGCCGCAGGCGTCGGTGCCGTGGTCGGCGGGCTCACCGCTGCACCGCTGGCCCGGGCGGTCGGCCGGACCGCCACGCTGGTCGCCGGGTCGGTGCTCGCCGCCGTCACCCTCGGCGCGATGGCGTTCACCGACGACGGCGTGGTCGCCGGCGCGCTGTTCGCCGGCGGGACGGCGGGGGTGCTGTTCTGGAACGTGCTCACCATGTCGCTGCGGCAGGCGCTGATCCCCGAGGAGCTGTTCGGCCGGGTGCAGGGCGGCTACCGGACGCTGGTATGGGGCGGCATCCCGCTGGGCGCGCTCGTCGGCGGGGTGCTCGCCGACGCGACCAGCGTGCCGACGGTGTTCGCCGTCGCAGGGGCCGCCGAACTCGTGCTCGCCGGGGTGCTCTGGCGGCTGCTCGTCGTCCACCGGGACCTCGTCGCGGGCGCCTTCGACGACGAGGACGAGGACGACTGAGCAGTGGCGGTCGTCGCTGGCGGCGTGTCCGGCCGTGTCGGCGACCACGACTGCCCACTCGGTCCGGGCCGGCCGCTCACGGCTCGCTCACGGGACGACGGTCACCGGCCAGTGGCCCATCCGCACGAGCCGCACCGCCACCGAGCCGATCACCCGGTGCCCGGCCTGCTCCGAGGTGCCGACCAGCACGGCGTCGGCGGGCAGGGCGTCGGCGATCCGGGAGATCTCGGCCACCGGGTCGCCGTGCAGGGTGCGGTAGTCGACGTCGATGCCCAGCTGCTCGGCGGCCAGCAGGATCTCCCGCCGCAGCTCGGCGTCGACCTCGGCGGCGGCCTCCCGGACGACCGCCTGCGCGGCGGGCACCCAGCCGGCCATCGGCGGAGCCGCCTCGGTGACGTGCACCGCGACCAGCCGCGAGCGCTGCCGGCGGGCGAGGCCGGCGGCGTAGGCCGCGGCCCGCAGCGAGGTGGGCGACCCGTCCACGCCGACGAGGATGACGCGGGGGCCGTCGGTGCCCCGTTCGAACGCTCCCGGTGCGGTCACACGCCGATGGTCCTCCGGGGGCCGGCGGTGGAGGGTCAGGCCGAGGCGCGCCGCTGCAGTGCGGCCGCCCGGTCGGTGACGGCAGCGTCGGCGGCGAGGTCGGCCAGCGCCCGGCGCAGGGCGACGCCGAGCCGGTCGGCTCGCACGTGCAGCTCATCGCGCAGCTGCAGGGGCAGCCCCGCGCTGTCCATCGTCGTCAGCCGGGCGAGGTCCTCGGCGAGCACCGCCTCCTGGAACGCCGTCTCGGCGACGACGTCCGCCGGGGCCGGCGCCGCGCCGCCGGGGCCGTGCAGCAGCAGGCAGGTGTGGACCCGCGTCGAGTCGGCGTCCTCGGGCTGCAGCAGGCGCAGCACCGTCGCGACCGCACCGCTGCCCAGCTCCTCCACCCGGAGCAGCAGCTGGAAGGGGGCCCGGTAGCGGTAGGTGACGCGCCGGTGGGCGACGCCCGGGTCGTCGGCCCCCTCCTCCAGGACGCCGCTGAAGCCGCCCGGCTCGGGCGTCACCTCGTACGCGGGCACCTGCTGCTGGTCGGCGGCGTGCCGACGACGGGCGTGCGCCACGTCCAGGAAGGCGTCGGCCAGCAGGCCCGCCGGGGCGGTGCTGCGCGCCGGGGCCAGCCAGGCTGCGGTGGACCGGGCGTCGGTGGTCTCCGGCACGTCCAGCAGCTCGTCCCGCGGTTCGTCGGGGGCGATCCACACCAGGCCGAGCCGTTCGACGACGCCCCAGGCCGGCGGGTCGGCGTCCACCCCGCCGTCACGGCGGTGCACGGTCCAGGTCCGGCCCAGCAGCCGCACCTGGACGTACCCGCCCTCGACCAGGTCCCCGGCCGGCGCGACCGGGTGCCAGGCGTGCTCCAGGGCCGGTTCGAGGTTGCCGAGCACCGGGCCGTCCGGGGTGGGCG
>NZ_SJEX01000006.1 GCF_005930495.1 Modestobacter excelsi
CTCCCTGTAGAGGGGGGCGGACGGGGAGGGAGCGCAGGGCGCCGGCGCAGGCGCAGGCGCGTTGGACCCGCCCGCCACGACCAGCTGCGGCAGGGTGCACCTCGACCTCGAGTACAACCGTTATCCCCAACTACACGCTGGCTCACTGCTGCAGCGTCCCCGACCACCCGGCCGGCCCACTGATGGCGGAGAACGCCCTCCGGGCGGGGCAGTGACGACCACCGGGGAGAGCGGCGCGCTGGTCCTCCGGTGCGCCCAGGGCCCGGACGAGGTCGCAGGCACGGGAGGCAGCCCTGGGTCGGGCAGAGCGCCGGCCCGAAGCCGCAGTCCCGACGGGCCTCGCTGCGTGCTCATGGGACGCGGGCGTACCGCCACATGACGGCACTGCCGATGGAGGAGCAGGACAGTGCACCGGCCATCGACCGTTATCCCCAACAATATAACGGCCCCAAACACCCGCCGTCCCCGACGACCACGAACAATCGGACGGCAGACCTCGGACGCCCTTCGGGCGGAGCAACGACGTCCACCCCACGACCGACGAGTGCGCTGCAGGTCTCGACAGGACTGTCCCAGGAGATCGACGTAACGTGTCGCGCGTGTTGGGACTCCCCGAAGGCATCCGAGCGTGCCTCTTCGACCTCGACGGCGTCCTCACCCAGACGGCGAAGGTGCACCAGGCCGCCTGGAAGCGCACCTTCGACGAGTTCCTGCGGAGCCGGGACCCGGCGGCGGTCGAGTTCAGCCAGGCCGACTACAACCAGTACGTCGACGGCAAGCCGCGGGAGGACGGCGTCCGCGACTTCCTGGCCAGCCGCGGGATCACGCTGCCCGAGGGCACCGACGGCGACCCGGCCGACGCGGCGACGGTCCGCGGGGTGGCCACGCGGAAGAACGAGCTGCTGCTGCGCGAGCTCGACGAGCACGGCGTGCAGGTCTACGAGGGCTCGATGCGCTACCTGCGGGCGGTGAAGGAGGCGGGTCTGGCCACCGCCGTCGTCACCGCCTCGGCCAACGGCGAGCAGGTGGTGGCCGCCGGTGGGTTCGCCGACCTGATCGACGCACGGGTGGACGGGGTGGTCGCCAAGCGGGACGGGCTGGGCGGCAAACCGGCCCCGGACAGCTTCCTGGCCGGCGCCCGCGCCCTGGGCGTGCCGCCGGCGCAGGCGGTGGTGTTCGAGGACGCGCTGTCGGGCGTGGCCGCGGGTCGGGCGGGGGACTTCGGCTTCGTCGTCGGGGTGGACCGGGTCGGTCAGGCCGACGGGTTGCGCGAGCGCGGCGCGGACGTCGTCGTGCAGGACCTGGACGAGCTGCTGTGACGGAAGGACGCGCGCACTTCCTGGTCAAGCCGTGGTCGCTCACCGAGGTCGGCGTCGACCTCGCGTCCCTGGGCACCCACGAGTCGGTCTTCGCGCTGGCCAACGGGCACATCGGCATGCGCGGCACGCTCGACGAGGGCGAGCCGGTCGTCGTCCCGGGGACGTACCTGAACGGCTTCTTCGAGGAGCGCCCGCTGCCCTACGCGGAGGCGGGCTACGGCTTCCCCGAGCAGGGCCAGACGGTGGTCAACGTGACCGACGGCAAGCTGATCCGGCTGCTCGTCGGCGACACCCCGCTGGACCTGCAGTACGGCAGCATCGTCAAGCACCGCCGGTCGCTGGACCTGCGCGACGGCGTCCTCCGCCGGACGACCGAGTGGCGCTCGCCCAGCGGCCGGCAGGTCAGGGTCACCAGCACCCGCCTGGTCTCGCTGACCCGGCGCTCCATCGCGGCGATCGAGTACCAGGTGGAGTGCACCGACATGGAAGGCGACCTCTACATCGCCCTCCAGTCGGACCTGCTGGCCAACGAGACCGTCAACACCGCGCAGACCGGCGACCCGCGGGCCGGATCGGCGATGGACCGGCCGCTGCAGTCCGAGCTGCACGAGGGCCGCGGCCGGCACGCCGTCCTGGTGCACCAGACCCGGCGCAGCCGGCTGCGGATGGCCGCCGGGATGGACCACGAGGTCGACGTCCCGGACCAGGCCACCGAGGACCTCGAGGTGTCCGGGGACCTGGCCCGGTACACCCTCGCGGCCCGGCTGCCGGCCGGGTCCAAGCTCCGGCTGGTCAAGTACCTGGCCTACGGCTGGTCCAGCCGGCGGTCCGCGGCCGCCGTCCGGGACCAGGTCGAGGGGGCGCTGGCCACCGCCAAGCTCGCCGGGTGGGACCGGTTGGTGCGCGAGCAGCGGGAGCTGCTGGACCGGCACTGGGACGAGGCCGACGTCGAGATCGAGGGCGACGCCGAGCTGCAGCAGGCGGTGCGGGTCGGCATGTTCCACGTCCTGCAGGCGGGTCTGCGTGCCGAGCGCCAGCCGATCCCCGCCAAGGGGCTCACCGGTGACGGCTACGACGGCCACACGTTCTGGGACACCGAGACCTACGTCCTGCCGGTGCTCACCTACACGGTGCCCGGCGCCGCCCGGGACGCGCTGCTGTGGCGGCACTCGACGCTGGAGCTGGCCCGTGACCGGGCCCGGGAGCTCGGGCAGGACGGCGCCGCCTTCCCCTGGCGGACGATCCGCGGTGAGGAGACGTCGGGGTACTGGCCGGCCGGGACGGCGGCGTTCCACATCAACGCCGACATCGCCGATGCGGTGGCCCGGTACTGGTGGGCGACCCTGGACGAGGAGTTCGACCGCGACCACGGCACCGAGCTGCTGGTGGAGACCGCCCGGCTGTGGGCGTCGCTGGGCCACTTCGACGACGGCCGGGGGTTCCGGATCGACGGGGTCACCGGGCCGGACGAGTACACCGCGGTCGTCGACAACAACGTCTACACGAACTTGATGGCGCAGCGGAACCTGCGCGAGGCGGCGGCCGCCGTCGCCCGGCAGCCGCAGACCGCGGCCCGGCTGATGGTGTCCGCGGACGAGGTGGCCCTCTGGACGCGCGCGGCCGAGGAGATGCGCATCCCGTTCAACGAGGCGCTGGGCGTGCACGAGCAGTCGGAGGGGTTCACCCACCACGAGGAGTGGGACTTCGAGGGGACGACGCCGGACCAGTACCCGCTGCTGCTGCACTTCCCCTACTTCGACATCTACCGCAAGCAGGTGGTCAAGCAGGCCGACCTGGTGATGGCGCTGCACCTGCGCGGGGACGCCTTCACGCTCGAGGAGAAGATCGCCGACTTCGCCTACTACGAGGCGCGCACCGTGCGGGACTCCTCGCTGTCGGCCGCGCAGCAGGCGGTGATCGCCGCGGAGACCGGGCACCTGCAGCTGGCCCACGACTACTGGGGCGAGGCGGCGCTGACCGACCTGCAGAACCTGCACGGCAACAGCGGGCACGGCCTGCACATCGCCTCGCTGGCCGGCGGCTGGATGGTCGCCGTCGCGGGGTTCGGCGGGATGCGTGACCACGACGGGCGGCTGACCTTCGCGCCCCGGCTGCCCCCACGGATCTCCCGGCTGGCGTTCCGGGTGGTGTTCCAGGGCCGCTGCCTGGCCGTGTCGGTGACCGCCGAGCAGGCCACCTACCGGCTGGTCTACGGCGACGAGCCGCTGGAGATCGCCCACCACGGCGAGACCTTCACCGTGACCTCCGACCCGCAGGAGCGGAAGATCCCCCCGGCGCCGGACGTCGCGCCGGTGCACCAGCCGCCGCACGCGGCGCCCCGCCGCCGCAACCGCCCCACCTCCGACTGAGGAAGGACCCCCAGCACGGGCCCCTGCGATGGGGGCTCACAGCAACCAGAGGGTGCCCAGGGCGAGGGCGCCGACGTCGACCAGCAGGAAGAACCCGACCCAGAGCACGCCGGGGAGCCCGGTGAGCCGGGCCAGCTGGTCGGCGTCGGAGTCCCGCCCGGCGCCCCGCCGGCGCTTGGCCTGCAGCTCGACCACGGTCTTGGGGGCGGCCAGCAGCAGGAACCAGGTCACCAGGTGCGCGAACGCCGCCTGGCCGTCGGCCGGCAGCCACCACGTGGCGGCGAACACCAGGGCGCCGGTGACCAGCACCGACCACAGGCCGTACCAGTTGCGGATCTGCACCAGCAGCAGCGCCAGCAGGGCCAGCAGCGCCCACAGCAGCCCGACCGCGTACCCGGCGGCCAGCAGGGCCGCCGCGCCGAGGCCGAACAGCCCCGGGCCGGTGTAGCCCGCCGCCGCGGTCAGCACCATGCCGGGTCCCGTCGGCCGGCCGGCGGAGACGGTCAGCCCCGAGGTGTCCGAGTGCAGCCGGATGCCGGACAGCCGGCGTCCGGTGACCAGCGCGGCCAGCCCGTGCGCACCCTCGTGCGCGATGGTCACCGCGTGCCGGGAGCGCCCCCACAGCGCCGGGGAGAGCACCAGCACGGCGGCGAACACCGCGCTGAGGGCCAGCAGCCAGCCGGGCAGTGGGGGAGAGGCGGCGCTGACGCGGGTCCAGAACCGGTCGAGGGCCTCCACGCCACGATCATCGCCACCGGACCTGTGCGCGGCCGGTGCGGCGCGCAGGGGACCCCGTCACGTGTTCGTCACGCACGACGGCGATGCTGGCGGCCTGGTGGCTGGGCTCCGCGCAGGGCCTGGCCGGGGTGACCCGCAACGAGCGGCGCCCCGGCATGGAGGGCAGCGCCGGCTGAGCCCAGGAGCCATGTCGGCCAACATGGCCCGTGGGGGAGGGACCTACACCAGGTCGGCGTCGTGGGTCAGCAGCGCGATCTGCACCCGGTTGGCGAGGTCCAGTTTCACCAGCAGCCGGGACACGTGCGCCTTCACCGTCGCCACGCTCAGGTAGAGCTCCGCGCCGATCTGCGCGTTGGACAGCCCCCGGCCGACGGCCAGGGCGACCTCCCGTTCGCGCTCGCTGAGCTGGTCGAGCCGGGCGCGCGCGCCGCGGGTGCGGGCGTCACCGGGGGGAGCCGGTTCGACGGCGGCGACGTGCGCGATCAGCTGGCGGGTGACGGTGGGGGAGAGCATCGGCTCCCCGGCGGCCACCCGGCGCACCGCCTCCACGATCGCGGCCGGCGGGGTGTCCTTGACCAGGAAGCCGCTCGCCCCGGCGCGCAGCGCCCGCAGCACCTGCTCGTCGGCGTCGAAGGTGGTCAGCACGATCACCTCCGGCGCACCGGACCCGGCCAGCAACTGCTCGGTGGCGGTGAGCCCGTCGGTGCGCGGCATCCGGATGTCCATCAGGACGACGTCGGGGGAGCAGCGCTCGACCGCGGCCGGCACCTCGTCGCCGTCGGTGGCCTGACCGACCAGCTCCAGGTCCTCGGCCCCGCCCAGCACCATCGCCAGGGCGGCGCGCACCAGCGGGTCGTCGTCGACCACCAGCACCCGCACGGGCTCCCTCATCGGACGACCGGGCCGGCGGGCCAGGGGAACGTCGCCCGCAACCGGAAGTCGCCGTCCGTCGTCCAGCCGTGCTCGAGGTGGCCGCCGCCCAGGCTGACCCGCTCCAGCAGACCGATCAGGCCGGTGCCCCCGTTGGGCAGCGGCGCGGTGTGCTCGGCACCGGCCGGCGGGGGGTTGCGCACCTCCACGACCAGCCCGCGGCCCGGGCCCCCCTCGACCAGGACGGCGGCGACGGTGCCCGGCGCGTGCTTGCGGACGTTGGTGAGCCCCTCCTGCACGACGCGGTAGGCGTTGCGGCCGGTCGCCGGCGGAGCCGACCCCAGCTCGGGCACCCGGTAGTCCGCGCGTACCCGGACACCCGCCCGGCGGCACTCCTCGACCAGGGCGGGCAGGTCCCCGAGGGTCGGCTGCGGCCGGGTCGCCGGGTCGCCGTTGGCCTCCCGCAGCACCCCGATCACCTCCCGCAGGTCCTCCAGCGCCTGCCGCGCGCTGGCCCGGACGACGCCGGCGGCCTGGGCGATCTCCGCCGGCGGGGCGTCGGGCCGGAACTCCAGCGCACCGGCGTGCATGCTCAGCAGCGACAGCCGGTGCGCCAGCACGTCGTGCATCTCCCGGGCGATCCGGGTGCGCTCGAGGTGGCGGGCCTGCTCCACCCGGAGGTGCTGCTCGCGCTCGGCACGCGTCGCCCGCTCCCGCAGCGACAGCACCAGCTGGCGGCGGGCGCGCACGAACATGCCCCAGGCGACGACCGCCGCGGTCATCAGGACGCCGAAGCCCAGGACGATCGGGTAGGGCACGTCGTCCGTCGGCCGGACGACGGTGTAGACGAAGAACGCGGCGAGGTTCAGCGCGGACAGCGCCAGCACGGTGGGCAGCCGCCGGTGCACGGCGACGGTGAACAGCGCGATCAGCACGGCGATGCTCGCCATGTCGGAGAAGCAGCCGACGAGCGCGAGCAGCACGGCCACCTGGACCGGCCAGCGGCGCCGCCACCACAGCAGCAGGCAGGCGATGCTGCCGGCGACCACGTCGGCGAGCACCAGCGCGTCCGACGGCGGCGGGGACTCCGACAGCGCCGCGCCGACGAACACCGCGCCGCCGGCCAGCGCGAGCAGGAAGCCGCTCACGTCCACGACCCAGTCGCGGACCGAGCGCCGCACCCGCCGCCTCCCGCCGGTGCTGCCGACGCCGTCCGGCCCGCGCTCGGGGGCGGCGTCGGGGTCGGCCAGCAGCTGGGCCGGGACCAACGAGGGATGCTCCACGCGGCGGTCGGCGTCGGACGGCGCTCCGCCGGTCAGGGTCATCCCCGGAGGCTACGGACGCGCGCGGTCCACCGGAACCGACCGAGGTCTACGTCCCCCCGCCCGGGTACCGACTTCGGTCGGCCGGGAGTCGGCCCGCTCCGGGCGAGGCGCCGACTCCCGGCCGATGCGGGCGACCGGCCGGCCGGGCCACGGTCATCCCATGATCACGATCGACTCCCTGACCAAGCGGTACGGCGCGCAGCTCGCCGTCTCCGACGTCTCCTTCAGCTGCACGCCGGGCACGGTGACCGGCTTCCTGGGTCCCAACGGCGCCGGCAAGTCCACGACGCTGCGGGCCCTCGTCGGGCTGGCCACACCGACCAGCGGCACCGCGACGATCGGTGGCCGGGCCTACCAGGACCTGCCCAACGCGGGCCGTCAGGTCGGCGTCCTGCTCGACGCCGGTGCCCAGCACGCCGGGCGCACCGGCCGGGAGGTGCTCACCCTCGCCGCGCTCGTGCTCGGCGTCGGCCAGGAACGGGTCGACGAGGTCCTCGGCCGGGTCGGGCTGGCCGGCAAGCCCGCGGGCAAGCGGGTGGGCAACTACTCCCTCGGCATGAAGCAGCGGCTGGGGCTCGCGGCGGCGCTGCTCGGCGACCCGCAGGTGCTCGTGCTCGACGAGCCGGCCAACGGCCTGGACCCCGACGGCATCTACTGGATGCGCGGGCTGCTGCGCGGGTTCGCCGACCGCGGGGGCACGGTGCTGCTCTCCTCGCACCTGCTGCGGGAGGTCGAGGCGGTGGCCGACCAGCTGGTGGTGATCGCCGCCGGCCGGATCGTGGCGCAGGGCAGCAAGCAGGAGCTGCTGGGCGGCCGGGGGACCGTGGTCCGCGGCCCGGACCGGGTGGTGCTGGAACGGGCGTTGCGGACGGCGGGGATCACCGTCACCCCCGGGGAGGGGGACGGACTGGTCGCCGACGCCGACCCGCTGGCGGTGGGCCAGGCGGTCGCGGCGGCCGGCGCGGTGCTCACCGAGCTGCGCCCGGCCGGGGGAGAGGGGCTCGAGGAGCTCTTCCGGTCCCTGACCCACGCCAACGGCTCGCAGCAGGTGCTGGAGGTGGCGGCATGACCACCACGACCGCTCCCGCTGCTCCCGCCGCCCCAGCCGTCCGGACGCCGGCGATCAGCGCGCCGTCGCTGCTCCAGCTGACCCGGGTGGAGCTGCGCAAGTCCTACGACACCCGCGCCGGACGGTGGCTGCTCATCGTCATCGGACTGGCGGCGCTCGGCGTCGTCGCCCTCGAGCTGTTCGTCGAGGACGCACCCAAGACCTTCGCGGACTACTTCGCCTTCACCCAGTTCCCGGTCGGCATCCTGCTCCCGGTCCTGGGGATCCTGCTGGTGACCAGCGAGTGGTCGCAGCGGACGGCGATGACCACCTTCGCGCTGGTGCCCCGCCGGGCTCGGGTGCTGACCGCCAAGGTGCTGGCGGCGGTGCTGCTCGCCGTCGGCGGCGTGCTCGCGGCGGCGGCCGCCTCGGCGCTGGCGACCGTGCTCACCCCGGTGTTCACCGACAGTGCCATGGACTGGGGGCTGTCCGCCGCCCAGGCCGGGCAGGTGCTGCTGGCCCAGGTGATCTCGGTGCTGGCCGGGGTGGCCTTCGGCATGCTGCTGCTCAGCTCCCCGCTGGCCATCGTCCTGTACTTCGTGCTGCCGACGACCTTCACCATCCTGGTCAACACGGTGTCGGCCCTGGACTGGGTGCGCGACTGGCTGGACCTGTCGACGACGACCATGCCGATGTACGACGGCGACCTGGACGGGCAGGGCTGGTTGCAGGTGGCGACATCGGTCGCGCTGTGGCTGGCGCTGCCCATGGTGCTGGGCTGGCTGCGCATCCGGCGGGCCGAGATCGCCTGACCGGTCCCTGGACCTGACCCGCCACCCCCGGGGGTGGCGGGTCAGATCTGCTGGGTGAGGTTGACGGCGTTGCCGTCGGGGTCCTGGACGTGCGCCACCCGCTGGCCCCACGGCATGTCGTTCGCCGGCCCCTCGACGTGCCCGCCGAGCTCGGACACCCGGGGGAGAAGGGCGTCGACGTCGGGGACGGCGATGCTCAGCAGCATCCGCTGCGCGCCGTCGGGGGCGTCGGCGTCGGAGACCAGGCCGAGGTCGGAGTCCCCGATCCGCAGGCTGACGAAGAAGGTCGGCCCCTCGGGCGGGACGCGCTCGGTCTCCACGGCACCGCACAGGTCTCGGTAGAAGGCGGCCAGCCGGGGCAGGTCGCGACTGACGATCATGGGTTGCACGCTGCTGGGCACGAGGGTCTCCGCTTCATCGAGGTCACAGCTCAGACCACGCGTGGCCGACGTACTCATCGGCTGCGGGTCGACCGCCGGGTGACGTGGACACGAACGGAGCGGTGCACGAGGCTGCCGGCCATGCGGTCACGGATGACGGGCATGTGGTGGGGGACGGCGATCGAGGCGCCGGACCCGGGCGCACTGGCCCGCTTCTACGCGGCGCTGCTGGAGTGGCCCATCGGCCACGAGGAACCGGGGACGGCGATCCTCGCGGCGCCGGAGGGGTCGATGTACGTCACTTTCCAGCAGGCGACCGGTTACCGGCCTCCGGTGTGGCCGCACCGCCGGGCGCCGGGCGGATCACCGACCGGCGCAGGACTGTCGGTACCCGGTCCTAGCGTGGGGCGTCCGGCCGACCAGCTGAGGAGATTGTCATGACCACGTTGACCGATCGACCCACGACCGCGCTGATGGTGATCGACGTCCAGCAGGGCATCGTCGACGGTGCGTACCGACGCGACGAGGTGGTGGGCAACATCGGCACCCTGGTGGCCAAGGCCCGCGACGACGAGCACCCGGTCGTCTGGGTGCAGCACTCGGGTGAGGAGCTGGCGCAGGGGAGCGACGCCTGGCGGTACGTCCCCGAGCTGGTCCGCTCGGACGGCGAGCCGCTGGTGCACAAGACCCACGGCGACTCGTTCGCGGGCACCGACCTCGAGCAGGTGCTGGCCGCGGCCGGGATCGGTCACCTGGTGGTCGTCGGTGCGGAGTCCGATGCCTGCATCCGGTCGACGATCCACGGCGCCTTCGTCCGGGGCTACGACGTGACGTTGGTCAGCGATGCGCACACCGCCGGCGACAAGAGCGCCTGGGGAGCTCCGCCGGTCGACCAGGTGGTCGCGCACACGAACCTCTACTGGCAGTTCGAGACGGCACCCGGACGCACGGCGGCCGTCGTGGAGACCAAGGACATCGTGTTCGGTGGGTGAGGTCCCAGCAAGCCGGCGGAGCGGCCACGATCCGTACTACTTGACATAATGTCGATTATCGGCGATGACGGGATGGCCCCGAGAGGGGTTGTCCCGCAGGGTCCGACCGGCCGTCCGAGCGGCTGTCCCACCGCGCCAGATCCGACGTCCGTCCGGTGGTGAACACCCACGCATCCAGTCTGCCCGGACCGGACTCCGGCCCTTCATCCCGAAGCACGCCTGTAGCGGGCACCCCAGGTCGGTGGACAACTCCCCCGACATGTCGATCTTGTTCGCCGGGATCCCTGGTCCCACATCGACCTGCTCGACACCCCCATCGCCACTCGGGCCGTCGAACCCCTGATCCCCCGGTGCCGCTGAACCGACCCCAATACGTCACTCTGACGGAATGGGGTCCGATTCGGCCGTTCCGACGGGCGGCGGCGACGAACCGTCCTTAGGGTCGAGGCATGAACATCCGACGCTCCATGGCGGGGTTGCTCACGGCGCTTGCGCTCGTCTCCGGTGGGGCCCTGGCCGGGTGTCAGGCCGCACCCGAGGCGAACACGGGAACGCCCAAGGACACGGCCAGCAACACCTCGGGCTCCGACCCGGGTGGCGTGTCCCAGGGCAACGTGCCCAAGAACGACAGCAACGAGGTCGACTCGACCAGCAACTCGGATCGCGACGAGGGGGCCGACCCGGAGAACGGCGGCTGAGTGGCACGACCGGCCGGGCAGCTGCCTGACCTTCGCGCACGGTGAGTTCCGTAACAGTGACGTAGGCGATCGGGTCAGCCGGCTTGTTTGCCGTTGAGCCACAGTCGGTCCAGCCGGCCGGTCGAGCGCACCAGGTCCGCGAGCGAACGCTCCAGCTCTGCCTTGGTCGGCTTCTCGGTCAGCAGCGTCTGCACGTCCTCGATGGCGCACCGCAGCTGGTACAGCCGGTCCTGCAGCCCGTCGAGCTCCGCGCGGGTGACCAGCACGACGTCGGCGGACAACCCGGCCTTCGCCGTCGCCGACCGCTGTTCGTAGGCCCGCTGCCGGCACGCCTGCCCGCAGTACAACCGCGGACGCCCGACCGACTCCTGCGTCGGGAGCACGCTGCGGCACCAGCCGCACCGACGCTCCTCGCCCTGCGCACGCCGGGTCCGAGGCGTCGGCCGGACGCGCCCCTCGACCTCGGCCTTCTGCTCCACTGCCACGGCAGCGACGGTAGACGTCACCTCTGACAGGTCCGGTCGGACACGCCCGTGCCGGCGTTCATGACCCCTCGACACGCCGTCCGACCTCCGCACTAGCGTGGGGGCGTGGCCGGCTCGCGATATGCGTTCCTCGACGGGCCGACCCCGGTGGCGATGGCGCACCGCGGTGGGGCGATCGAGCACCTGGAGAACACCCTGCCGGCCTTCCAGGAGTGCGTGAGCCTCGGGTACCGCTACCTGGAGACCGACGTCCGGGTGACCGCCGACGGAGAGCTCGTCGTCTTCCACGACCCGACGCTGGACCGGATCACCGACCGCACGGGGCGCGTGGACGCACTCCCCTGGGCCACCGTGCAGACCGCGCTCATCGGCGGGCGCGAGCCCATCCTGCGGTTGGAGGACCTGCTCGGCGCCTGGCCGGACGTCCGGTTCAACCTCGACATCAAAGCCGCCGGGGTGCTCGCGCCGCTGGTCCGCACGATCCGCCGGCTCAAGGCCGAGCACCGGGTCTGCCTGGCCTCCTTCTCCGACGCCCGGGTGGCTGCCGCACGGCGGTTGTTCGGCCCCGAGGTGTGCACCTCACTGGGTCCGCGCGGGGTGGCCGCCCTGCGGCTGTCCTCGTACTCGCCGCGGGCGGCCGGGCTGGTGCGGATCCAGGCGGGCTGCGCGCAGGTCCCCCTGCAGCTGGGTGGCCGGCCGTTGGTCGACGAACGCTTCATCGCCGCGGCGCACGCGCGCAGCCTGCAGGTCCACGTCTGGACCGTGGACAGCGAGCCGGAGGCCACCGAGATGCTCGACCTGGGCGTCGACGGGGTGATGACCGACCGTCCCGCGATGCTCCGCGACCTGCTGGTCGCCCGCGGCCAGTGGACCGGCGTGTGAGCCGGCCGCGGAACGGGCGGCGTGGTCCCGGACGACACCCGTGACCGCCGGATGCTGGCACCGTCCGCCGGCGGCTGGCACCCTGCGCCGGTGAGCGCCATCTCGAAGGCCGAACGGCCCGCTGTCCCCGTCGACCCGGCGCTGCGCCGCGAACGGTTCGGCTGGTACTCCTACGACTGGGCGATGTCGGCGTTCAACACGACCGTCATCAGCGTCTTCCTGGCGCCCTACCTGACCTCGGTCGCCGAGGCGGCCGCCGACGCCGGCGGCCGGATCCACCCGCTGGGCATCAGCATGCCGCCGGGCAGCCTGTTCGGGTACGTGGTCTCGCTGTCGGTGGTGCTGCAGGTCGCCGTCCTGCCGCTGACCGGGGCCGTCGCCGACCGCTCCGGGCGCAAGCGGCAGCTGCTCGCCGCCGCCACCCTGGTCGGGGCGCTGTGCACCATGGCGCTGTTCTTCGTCGGCGGCGACGGCTACCTGCTGGGGTCCGGGCTGTTCATCGTCGCCAACATCGCCTTCGGCGCGGCGACCGTCGTCTACTACTCCTGGCTGCCCGACCTCGCCGGGCCCGACGAGCGGGACGCCGTGTCCAGCCGGGGCTGGGCGCTGGGCTACCTGGGGGGCGCGCTGCTGCTGGCCGCCAACCTGGCGCTGTACACCCAGTACGAGGCGCTGGGGGTGACCCAGTCCGAGGCGGTGCGGATCTGCCTGTCCTCGGCAGGCGTGTGGTGGGCCGGGTTCGCCGTGGTGAGCATCGCGCTGCTGCGGAACCGGCGCCCGGTCGACGGCGCTGCGGTGCCGAGCACCGCGGTGGCGCTGCGGGCCAGCGTCGGGCAGCTGCGGAGCACCTTGCGGGACATGCGCCGGTACCCGCTGACGCTGTGGTTCCTCGGCGCCTACCTGTTGTTCAACGACGGCGTGCAGACGGTCATCACGGTGTCGGCGCAGTTCGGTTCCGAGGAGCTGGACCTCGCCCAGACCACCCTGGTGTCGGCGATCCTGCTGGTGCAGGTGGTCGCCTTCGTCGGTGCGCGTGGGATGGGCCGGATCGCCGAGTCGGTCGGGGCGGTGCGCACCGTGCTCGGCTCCCTGGTGGTCTGGGTCGGCGTCCTGGTCGCCGCCTGCTTCCTGACCGCCGGCGAGGCGACGCAGTTCTACCTGCTGGCCGTGGTCATCGGCTTCGTGCTCGGCGGGACGCAGGCGCTGTCCCGCTCGCTGTTCAGCCAGCTCATCCCGCCGGGCAAGGAGGCGGAGTACTTCGGCTTCTACACGATCTCCGACCGCGGGACGAGCTGGCTGGGCACCTTCCTGTTCGCCCTCACCTACCAGCTCACCGACTCCTACCGGTACGCGATCGTCAGCCTGGTCGTCTTCTTCGTCGTCGGCGGCGTCCTGCTGGCGAAGCTGGACCTCCGCCGGGCGATCGTGGCCGCGGGCAACACACCTCCGGAGCGCCTGTGACCCCCACCCCCCTGCTGCCCGACGCCGTCCCCGCCTCCGGTGACCGCCGTCGGCACCCGGCGCCGGCGCACCTGGTCTTCTTCCACGGCCCGATGGACTGCGGGAAGTCGACGCTGGCGCTGCAGGTCGACCACAACCAGAGCCGGCAGGGCCGGCACGGGCTGCTGCTGACCCAGGGCGACCGCTCCGCCACGCCGCAGATCAGCTCCCGGGTGGGGCTGCGGCGCGAGGCCGTGGAGGTGGACCCCGGCACCGATGTCCGGCTGCTGGTCCGCGACCGCTGGGCGGGCGGTCACCGGGTGGACTACCTGATCGTCGACGAGGCGCAGTTCCTCACCGGGGAGCAGGTCGAGCAGCTGGCCGAGCTCGTCGACGAGTCGCACGTCGACGTCTACGCGTTCGGGTTGACCACCGACTTCCGGGCCCGGTTGTTCCCCGGCACCCAGCGGCTGTTCGAGCTGGCCGACGACGTGCAGCGGGTGCAGGTCCAGGTGCTGTGCTGGTGCGGCCTGCCCGGGCTGCTCAACGCCCGGGTGGTGGATGGCGTGATGGTGCGGGAGGGCGCCACGGTGGTGGTCGCCGACACCGCCCCGGCACCGGTCCCCTCCGCCGACGGGGACGACGGCGACGGGGCCGGCGGCGACGGGGACGACGTCCGCTACCAGGTGCTCTGCCGCCGGCACCACGTCCGCGGGCTGCTGGAGCCGACGCCCACCGGCCCTGGGCAGCTCGCCCTGCGCTGAGCTCACCCCATGGGGGTGGCCGGGCGCGGATCTCTCATCGTATGGGATGATCGGCCGCTGGCGATACGGAATCCTTTTCCTTCATCTGTCGTTGAGCTCTGCGACACCCCGCACCGGATGCGTATGCATGCGGCTGCCCGGGCAAACCAGAAGAGACCACATCAGCACGAGAGGACGGTGTGCCATGGGCGAGCGTTCGCTACGCGGAAGCCGACTGGGCAGCGTGAGCTATGAGACCGAGCGCAACACCGCGCCCATCGAGCGGCAGTACGCCGAGTACCGGTGCCCGCAGGGCCACCTCGTCACGGTGCCCTTCGCCGACGACGCGGAACTCCCCGACACGTGGGAGTGCAAGTACGACGGTTCCCCCGCCAAGCTCGTCGGCGGCGCCGAGCCGGCTCCCAAGAAGGTGAAGCCGCCGCGCACGCACTGGGACATGCTCCTGGAGCGCCGGTCGGTGGACGACCTCGAGGAGGTCCTGGCCGAGCGCCTCGAGGTGCTCCGCGGCCGGCGGACCCGGGCCAGCTGACACAGCGCCGACGAACGAACGCACGAACGCACGAGAGCCCCGGTGGACATCGTCCACCGGGGCTCTCGTCCGTCTGGGTCAGCGGCGGTCGTCGGAGGCGACCTCGCCCTCGATCACCCGGGTGGCCGGCCCGGCCCGGTAGGGCTCCGCAGGACCGGTCACCGGCTCGGTGCGCACCGACCGGACCCGCACCGGCCCGCGCATCGCGTCGGGGAGCCGACTGGCCACACTGCGGGCGATGAGCATCCGCGGCAGCGCCCGGGTGCCGGGGAGCAGGCACAGCAACCCGAGCAGGTCGCCGATGAACCCCGGCAGCACCATCAGCAGCCCGCCCAGCGCGATCAGGCCGGCGTCACCGAGCGCCCGGCCCGGGGCGCGGTGCTCCTGGGCGCGCTGGCGCAGCTCCCCCAGCGCCTTGGTGCCCTGCCGGGCCAGCAGCGCCCAGCCCAGGGCGCTGGTGGCCAGGGTCGCCAGGATCGTCCAGCCCAGGCCGATCCAGGACGCGACGAGCACGTAGACGACGACCTCGGCCAGTGCTCCCAGCCCGATCGCCGTCCGCAGCCGCGACGACGTCCTGCCTGCCGGTGTGCGCGGCGCCGTGTAGCCGGTGGCCATGTGCGCTCCTCCTCCGCCCGGAGGGCGGGAGGTGCTCCCTACCGGAGCACCCGCGTCCGCCGCCCACCTCGGGCACGTCCCGGCACGGGACGGGTCACCCGGCCCGGCAGCCGATCGGCCAGCCGGTCCAGGACTCCCCACCAGGTCACCCGTGCCAGTGCTTCTGTAACGATCGAGCCGCTCATCTTGCTCCGGCCCACCGTGCGTTCGCTGAAGGCGATCGGCACCTCGACCACCCGGGCCCCCGCCCGGACCGCCCGCCAGGCCCAGTCGACCTGGAAGCAGTAGCCCTGGCTGGCCACGTCGTCGAAGGGCAACCGGGAGACCAGCTCCATCCGCGCGGCCCGGAAACCGCCGGTGGCGTCGGCGAGCGGCAGCCGCAGTGCCCAGCGGGTGTAGAGGTTCCCCGCCCGGGACAGCGCGAGCCGGTGCGGCGGCCAGTCGACCACCGAGCCGCCGGGCACGTAGCGCGAGCCGAGCACCAGGTCGGCGTCCTCGAGGGCGGCGAGCAAGGCGGGCAGCCGCTCGGGCGGGTGGGAGCCGTCGGCGTCCATCTCCACGACGACGGCGTAGCCGCGCTCGGCGGCCCAGCGGAAACCGGCCACGTAGGCGGGGCCGAGGCCGGCCTTGGCAGTGCGGTGCAGCACGTGCACCCGCTCGTCGGCCGCCGCCCGGGCGTCGGCCAGCTCCCCGGTCCCGTCCGGGGAGGCGTCGTCGACCACCAGGGCGTGCGCGGTGGGGACGGCGGCGTGCAGCCGGTCCAGGACGGCGCCCAGGTTGCCGATCTCGTCGTAGGTGGGGACGACCACCAGGACCGGGCCCAGCGCGGTCGGCGCCGTCACCGGACGGTCCGGCGAGCCGCCCGCCGGCGGCCCAGCGCGGGGACGACGGCGGCGAGGACGGCACCCACCCCCAGCGCGGTGAGCGCCCACTCGGGGCCGGCGTCCAGCCGCTCGGCGACGGTGCGGGAGTCCCGCTGGGCGATCTCCTCGACGAACGTGTCGGGCGTGAACAGCTGCGAGCGGCGCACCACCGAGCCGTCCGGGGCGACCACCGCGCTGATCCCGCTGGTCGCCGCGACCACCACGGTGCGGCCGAACTCGACCGCGCGCAGCCGGCTCATGGCCAGCTGCTGCGCGCTCTCGTCGGTGAACCCGAAGGTGGCGTTGTTGGTCTGCACGACGATCATCCCGGCGCCGCCGTCGACCACGTCGGACACCAGCCCGTCGTAGGCGATCTCGAAGCAGATGACGTCGCCGACCGCCGCTCCTCCGACGTCGAGGTTGCCGATCTCGGTGCCGTGGGCGAAGTCGTGCACCCGGTCGACGTCGGAGCTGAAGAAGCGGAAGAACGACCGGGCCGGCACGTACTCGGCCAGCGGCACCGGGTGCTGCTTGACGTAGGTGTCGCCCGGGCCGGTCACCGGGTCCCAGACGATGCCGGTGTTGGAGATGAACCGGCCGGGGCCCTCGACCACCGCGCCGACGAGGATCGGTGCGCCGATCGCCCGGGCGGCGCGGGTGATGGCCTCGGCGGCGTCGGCGTTGCGGTACGGGTCGATGTCGGAGCTGTTCTCCGGCCAGACGACCAGGTCCGGCTGGGGCTGCTCCCCGCGGGCGACGGCCGCGGCGAGTCGCCGGGTCTCGCTCGCGTGGTTGTCCAGCACCGCGCGGCGCTGCGCGTTGAAGTCCAGCCCGGCGCGGGGCACGTTGCCCTGGACGACGGCCACGGTGCGGGTCGGGCCGCCGTCGGTCAGCGACGCCCCGGCCAGCGGCAGCCCGGCGAGGGCGCCGACGACGGGCACGGCCACGGCGCCGGCCAGCGCCAGCACCGCGACCCGGCGCCGCGTCCGGCCGCGCCCCCGCGCCACGGCGAGGACGGCGAGGACGGCGGCGGCCAGCAGCGTGCCGGTCAGTGCCACCGCGAAGCTCACGAGCGGCACCCCGCCGTAGGCGGCGAGCCCGGTGAACGGCCCGTCGACCTGGCTGAAGCCGAGCCGGCCCCAGGGGAACCCGCCCAGCGGCCACCGCCCGCGCAGCGCCTCGTCGGCGACCCACAGCGCGGCGGCCCAGACCGGCCAGCCCGGCAGCCGCGAGGTCACCGCCGCGGCGGCGCCGAGCAGCGCGACGTACAGCGCCTCGGTCACCGCCAGGGCCAGCCAGGGCAGCGGGCCCACGTAGATGCCGGTCCAGGACAGCAGCGGCACCATGAACACCAGGCCGAGCACCAGGCCCAGCCACAGCCCGCTGCGGGCCCGCTGACCGCGGACGGCCAGCGCCAGCGCCGCCGGGCCCAGGACCGCGAGGCCGGTCAGGTCGTGGCCGGGGAAGGACAGCACGAGCGCCAGGCCGCCGAGCGCGGCGAGCGCCGTGCGCCACGGCCAGCGCCGGGCCGGGGCGTCACCGGCCGGCCGCACCGTGCCGGTGTCCGGGTCCGCCGTGCCGGTCGCCACCACTGTCGGCACGCCCCACCTCTCGCCTGACCCGGAGCAGCGCCCGGGGACGTCGAGGGCCCCGCGAGCACGGGACCCGAGGCCGGGGCGCACCGCCGCGACCGGGCTCCAGCATCCCACCCCCGGTGGAGCGGGTGGACGCGACTCCACAGGGTGGGCCGACGGCCTCCGTGCGGGGCACCCCGCGCCTTCGGGCCGGTGCACCGGCCGCTGGCTGCGACCACTGCACCGTTGTCTGGTGACGCGGGGCCCCGCACACGGCGGACGACGGGAGCCAGGAGGTGCGCCCTCGGGTCCGGTGCTCCTCCCGACCTGGCTGCACGCGCGGACGACGCCGGCTGGCGTGGCGTCCGGCGTCGCCGGGGCGGCGCGCGGCTGGGCCGAGGAGGAGCACACTCCGGTCTCCCGGGGTGTGGAACGAGATCACCATCGGCAGCCCGGGCCGCAGGCGGGAGCACCCCCGAGCCGGTCGTGACCAGCGGTGCGGTCCGTTACCCGTTCGAGATGCAGCGACTGCACCGACCGGTGGACCCGGTACAGGGACCCACCAGCGTGCGAGCGGCGGAGGCTCCTCAGCGGGCGGCGGGGACGACCAGGGTCGCGGTCGCCTCCACCACCCGCAGCGGCGGGTCCAGCACCCGGGCCGCCGACGCGCCGCGCGCCGGGTCGGCGCGGGCGACGACCTCGGCCCAGCAGCGCAGCTCCCGGCTGCGGCGGCCGACGCGGACCACCTCGCAGGAGGCCTCCAGCACGTCGCCGGCCTGCACGGGGGCGAGGAAGGACACCGAGGAGTAGCCGGCGAGCAGCCCCTCGTCGCCGTCGGCCCGGATGGCCAGCTCGGTGGCGACGTCACCGAACAGGCCCAGCGTGTAGGCCCCGTCGACCAGGTCGCCGCCGTAGTGGGCGTGTGCGTAGGGCACGTACCGGCGGTGGGTGACGGTCAGGCCGAGCCTCGGGTCGTCGGTCATGCAGGCTCCTCTGCGGGCACGAGAGCGGCGACCAGGTAGCTGGCCACCTCGCCGGGCGTCGTCCCCCGGCCGAACACCTTGTCCACGCCGAGCTCAGCGGCCATGGCCGGGTCGAAGCGCGGGCCGCCGACCACCAGCAGCGGCCGCTCCTCTCCCATCGCCTCCCGGAACGCACCGGCCAGCTCGCGGGTGTTGCGCAGGTGGGCGTCCTTCTGGGTGACCACCTGCGAGACCAGCACGGCGTCGGCCCGCCGCGCCCGGGCGGCGTGCACCAGCTCCGGCACGCTCACCTGGGCGCCGAGGTTGGCCACCTGCATCTCCCGGTAGTACTCCAGGCCCTTCTCCCCCGCGAACCCCTTGAGGTTGAGGATCGCGTCGATGCCGACGGTGTGCGCGTCGGTGCCGATGCACGCCCCCAGGACGACCAGGCTCCGCCGCAGCCGGGTCTTGATCGCGGCGTTGACCTCCCCGGGTGAGAGCAGCGGGTAGGCGCGCTCCTCCACGTGCACGGCGTCCAGGTCCACCAGGTGCCGCACGCTGCCGTAGACGACGAAGAAGGTGAACTGCTCCCCGATGCCGTGGCTGTGCACCACCATCGCCGGCTCGATGCCCATCTTGTTGGCCAGCTGCAGCGCGGCGCCCTCGGCCCTGGGGCCGGGCGGCACGGGCAGGGTGAACGACGTCTGCACCATCCCGTCGCCGGTGGTGTCCCCGTAGGGCCGGATCACCGTCCCGTCAGACACGGACACCCCCCAGCAGCTCCAGCGCCGGGTTGTAGGCGTCCGCGGCGAGCCGGGCGACGCCGTCCAGGCCCTTGCCGCCGTCCGGGGACCGTTTGGTGATCCCGAACGTGCCGTCGGCGATCGCCTGGATCAGCCCCTGCGAGTGGTCGGCGATCCGCTCCAGCAGCTGCACGGCCTCGGTCAGCACGGTGTGCGCGCGGCGGTCGATGAACCCGCCGGGCTGCGGCCGGAAGTCCTCATGCAGGTTGCCGGCGGCCTCCAGCACGTACCGGACGTTGCGCAGCGCCAGGTCCCGGTCGGACAGCCACGGGGTGACGACGGCCTCGGTCATCATCCCGACCAGCAGGATGCCCTGCCCGGTGAGCGCCCCGGCCAGGTTGAAGAACCCGTCGAGCAGGTAGCCGCCGAAGACGTCGCCGGTCATGTGCTTGGTCGGCGGCATCCACTTCAGCGGCGCGTCGGGGAACAGGCCGCGGGCCAGCAGCGCGTGCGCGAGCTCCAGCCGGAAGGACTCGGGCACGGCGGGGTTGATCTCGAACGCGTGGCCCAGGCCGAGCTGCCAGTCCGCCAGGCCGGCCTCGTGGGCGAGGGTCTCGTTGAGCAGCTGGCTGACGGTGACGGTGTGCGCCTCGTCGACGGCGTCGGCGGTGGTGAGGTAGTTGTCCTCGCCGGTGTTGATGATGATCCCGGCACGGGCGTGCACCATCCGGCTGAACCGTTGGTCGACGAAGGTGCGCCGCGGGTTGATGTCGCGGAAGAGGATTCCGTACATCGCGTCGTTGAGCATCATGTCCAGCCGCTCCAGCCCGGCCAGGACGGCGATCTCCGGCATGCACAGCCCGGACGCGTAGTTGGTGAGCCGGACGTAGCGGCCCAGCTCGGCGCTGACCTCGTCCAGCGCGGCCCGCATCAGCCGGAAGTTCTCCCCGGTGGCGTAGGTGCCGGCGTACCCGGTGCGGGTCGCACCCTCGGGCACGTAGTCCAGCAGCGACTGACCGGTCGACCGGATGACGGCGATGACGTCGGCGCCGGCCCGGGCGGCGGCCTGGGCCTGCGGGATGTCCTCGTAGATGTCGCCGGTGGCCACGATCAGGTAGATCCACGGACGGCGGGGCGGGTCCCCGTGCAGCGCGACCAGCTCGTCCCGGCGGGCGCGGTTGGCGTCGATCCGGGCCATCCCGGTGGCGACGGCGGCACGAGCGGCCATGCGGGCGGGCTCCGGGTCGGCCGGGATGCTGAACCGGGCGGTGCCTGCGCCCACCTGCTCGGCGAGGCCGTGCAGGTCCCCGCCGTCCCGCAGGGCGTGCCAGACCGGCAGCGCCACGCCGTGCTCCAGCCCCACCTGCTCCCGGACGGCGTCGACGACCCGGTTCACCCAGGGCACCTCGCCGTCCCCGAGCACCGGGTCGGTGCCGGTCAGCCCGGCCAGCCGCAGCACCGCCCGTTCCACCGAGACCGTGGTGTGGGTCCGGGCCAGGTCGACCACCGGCGCCGCCGCCCGCGCAGCCAGCTCCCGCGCCCGGCGCACCAGCTCACCGTCCAGCTCCAGCACGCTCACCGCGTCGTCCTCCGGGCGCTCGGTACCGCATGCACCGGGCTCTCGGCACCGGAAGCCCTGTCAGGGTGGGTCACGTCAACTCTCCGATCGGGTTCCCGGCGACGATCAGCTGCCGGCAGGGAGGGCGCAGCCGCCCGGCGAGGACGGCGGACAGCGTGCCGGGGGTCGCCCACAGCGCGAGGTCCGCCGGGGCGCCCACCGACAGCGGGCCGTCCGGGTGCTCGGCGCGGGCGGCGACCCACCCGCCGTGGGTGGCAGCGTCGAAGGCGTCGAACGGGCGCATGCCCGAGCCCGGCGTGGTGTGGTCGACGGCGGCGTGCACCCCGCCCCACGGGTCCAGCGGGGTGACCGGGGCGTCGCTGCCCAGGGCCACCGCGACCCCGGCGTCCACGAGGTCGGCCAGCGGGTTGCACCCGGCGGCCCTGTCGACACCCAGCCGCTCGGCGTACATGCCGGTCGCCCCGCCCCAGGCCGCGTCGAAGGCCGGCTGGACGCTGGCCACCATCCCCCAGCGGCGCAGCCGGTCGATCGCCTCGTCGCTGACCATCTCCACGTGCTCGAGCCGGTGCCGGCAGGCCCGGACGGCGTCCCGGCCCAGCTCCTCGGCGACCACGCCGACCGCGGCGAGCACCTGGTCGACCGCGGCGTCCCCGATGACGTGGAACCCGGCCTGCAGCTGCGCCCGGGTGCAGGCCCGCAGGTGCTCGACCAGCACGGCGGTGTCGAACCGCAGGTTGCCGGTGGTCTCCGGGCGGTCGGCGTAGGGGGTGGACAGCGCGGCCGTGTGCGAGCCGAAGGCGCCGTCGCAGAACAGGTCGCCACCGGCGCCGGCCAGCCGCAGCTCGCGGACGACGTCCAGCCCGCCGCGCTCGGACAGCTCCCCCCAGTAGCCGACCACCCGCGGCCCCGGGCCCTCGGCCGCCAGCTCGAGCAGCCCGGCGAGGTCCTCGGCGCTGGACACCTCCGGTCCGGCCATCTCGTGCACGCTGCCGATGCCCAGCGATGCCGCTGCGGTCAGGGTGGCGCGCTGCGCGGCCCGGCGCTGGTCGGCCGGCACCGAGCCGTAGGCGGCCCGCCGGACGGCGTGGTGGGCGTCCAGCCGCAGCCGGCCGTCGGGGCTGTAGCCGGGCAGCTCGGTGATGCCCGGGACCCGGTCCAGCAGGGCGGTCGAGACCGTTGCGGAGTGCACGTCGACCCGGGCCAGGTAGGCCGGTCGCGTCCCCACCACGGTGTCCAGGTCGTGCCGGGTGAGCCCGCGGCGCTCGGGCCAGGCCGTCTCGTCCCAGCCGGTGCCCAGCACCGTCCCGGTCGGCGCGGCGGTGGCGTGCTCGGCGACCCGGGCGACGGCGGAGCGGAGGCTGTCCGCGCCGTGGAGGGCCAGCCCGGTCAGCGACAGCCCGGTGGCGGTGGCGTGCACGTGGGCGTCGACGAACGCCGGCGTCAGCAGCGCATGCCCGCCGTCCACGGTGCGCGTGGCCGACGGCGCGTCGGCGGCCGCGCCGAGCCAGGCGATCCGCCCGTCGACGACGTGCACCGCCTGCCCGGGCCGGTCCCCCACGGTCACGTCCCGGACCAGCAGGGAGGTCACGCGCGCACCCGGGGGTCGATCAGGGACCTCACGCCCGGCGAGCGCCGGTACAGGTCCATCGCCAGGGCCGCGTGCCCCGGCGTGTAGCCGTTGCCCACCAGCATCGTCACGTCCGCCGCCATCCCCTCCGCACCGAGGGCCGCCGCCGAGAACGACGTGGCCATGGAGAAGAAGACCACGGTGCCGCCGTCGGCCGTCGCCAGGACCGCCCCGTGCTCCGCGCCCGGCACGTCGACGCAGACCACCGTGACGTCGACCGGCTCCCCGATCGCCTCGGCCACCGCCAGCGGGTCGGTGGCGTCGGCGACCACGACGATGTCGGCCAGCCCGGCCGAGCGCAGCGCGTCGGCCTCCCGGCGGTCGCGGACCACCCCGGTCAGCCGGCCGGCGCGGGCGTCGCGGGCGGCGGCGAGGCTCAGGCAACCGGACTTGCCGGCGGCACCCAGGACGGCGACCGAGGGCCGGTGCCCCGCACGGTGGACCACGCGCTCGGTGGCCGCCGGGGCGCCGCACACGTCCAGCACCGCCAGCGCGACCTCCTCGGGGAGGTCGTCGGGGAGCACCGCGGCGATCGACCGGGCGAACAGCACGGCGGTACCGGTGGCCGGCACCTGCTCGCTGCGGCCGTCCCAGCCGGCGAGCCCGTCGGTGATCCGCAGCGGTGTCAGCGTCAGCGATACGAGGCTGGCCACCCGCTGGCCGGGCTGGAGCCCCAGCGGGGAGTCCGGGCCGACCTCGTCGACGACGCCGATCAGCATGCCGCCGGACCCGGTGACCGGGTTGTGCATCTTGCCGCGGGTCTCCACGATGCCGAGCACCGCTGCCCGCACCGCCTCGCCGTCCCCGGCGTGCTCCTCCGACAGCTGCCGGTAGGAGGCGGCGTCCAGGTTGAGCCGGCGGACGGCGATCCGCACCTCGTCCGGGGCCAGCTGCGGGTCCGGGTCGAGCCGGGTGGCCGCCTGGGGCAGCACGCCGATCGGCTCGAGCACCCGGTGCACCCCGAGGCTGCGCTGCAGCGCAGTGAGCACGAACGCTCTCCTTCCGTCGATCCCGGCACTACACCGGAGAACCTATCGTCAATCGAGCCCTGTGCGTGAGATCCTCCCGTACAGTCGCCGAGTCACCGACGTCTGGGAGGACCCTCGTGCTGGAGCAGCCCTACGAGTACACCGCGCGCGAGCTCGTCGAGCCCGACTGGCGTCGGCTGCCCGGCTTCGCCGCGGTGACCGAGGAGGACTGGCGCAGCGCCCAGTGGCAGCGGTCGCACTGCGTGAAGAACGTGCGGCAGCTCCGCGGGGTGTACGGCGACCTGCTCGACGAGTCCTTCTACGCCGACGTCGAGGCCGACCAGGCCGGGCGGGCGACCATGTCGCTGCTGCTGCCCCCGCAGATGCTCAACACCATGGTGCCGGCAGCGGTGCCGACGACCGCGGCGATGCTGGCCGACCCGGTGCGCCGGTACATGCTCCCGGTGGCCTCCGACCGGCTGCCCGGCGCGGCCGGCAGCCACCCCTACGCCGCCCGGGACTCGCTGCACGAGCACGAGATGTGGGCGGTCGAGGGGCTGACCCACCGCTACCCGACCAAGGTGCTCGCCGAGCTGCTGTCGACCTGCCCGCAGTACTGCGGTCACTGCACCCGGATGGACCTGGTGGGCAACTCGACCCCCGCCGTCCCGAAGCTGAGGTTCGACCTCAAGCCGGTGGACCGGCAGGGGGCGATGCTGGCCTACCTGCGCGCCACCCCCGGCGTCCGGGACGTCGTCGTCTCCGGCGGCGACGTCGCCAACCTGCCGTTCCGGAGCCTGGAGGCGTTCGTCGCCGGGCTGCTGGAGATCGAGTCGGTACGCGACATCCGGCTGGCGACCAAGGCGCTGATGGGGCTGCCGCAGCACTGGCTGCAGCCCGAGGTGGTCGAGGGGATGGGCCGGCTGGCGGCCACCGCCCGGGCCCGCGGCGTCTCCCTCGCCGTGCACACCCACGTCAACACCGCGCAGTCGGTGACGCCGCTGGTGGCCGAGGCGACCCGCGGGCTGCTGGCCGCCGGGGTGCGCGACGTGCGCAACCAGGGGGTGCTGCTCGAGGGGGTCAACGCCACCGCCGGTCAGCTGCTGGACCTGTGCTTCGCGCTCCTGGACGGCGCCTCGATCACGCCCTACTACTTCTACATGTGCGACATGATCCCCAGCGCCGAGCACTGGCGGGTCCCGCTGGCCACCGCGCAGACCCTGCAGCACGACATCATGGGCTACCTGCCCGGTTTCGCCACGCCGCGGATCGTCTGCGACGTGCCCTACGTCGGCAAGCGCTGGGTGCACCAGGTCGCCGAGTACGACCGCGAGCGCGGCATCAGCTACTGGACGAAGAACTACCGCACCGGCATCGAGCGCACCGACGAGGCCGCGCTGGACCGCCGCTACGCCTACTACGACCCGATCCACACGCTGCCCGCCGAGGGCCGGGCGTGGTGGGCCGCCCAGCGGACGCCGGTGCTCGAGCCGGTGGGCTGACGGCCGGGGGCAGTGATCAGGTGACCTGATCACAGGCCGTCCTCCCGCACCAACGCTGGTGCGGGAGGACGCCCCTTGATCAGGTCACCTGATCCAAACCCGGCCAGGGTTTCCGGGGCTCGGGACGGCGGTAGGTCCCCCGGGGTGGAACTGCTCTGCACCGGCCGGCTGCGGTTGCGGGCGTGGACGGCGGAGGACGCCGACCTCGCCCGGCTGGCCGACATCTACAGCCGCGACGAGGTGACCCGCTGGCTGGGCGGTCCGCCGACGGTGCCCCCGGTGGAGCTGGTCGAGCGCTGGCGGCTGGTGCACGAGCTCAACGCCGTCCACGGCTGCTGGGCGATCGACCTGCTGGACGGCGGCGCGCCGGCCGGCACCGTGCTGCTCAAGCCGCTGCCGGACGGTGTCGGTGAGGTCGAGGTCGGCTGGCACCTGCACCCGGACAGCTGGGGTCGCGGCTACGCCACCGAGGCGGCCGGCGCCGTGGTCGACCGGGCCTTCGACGACGGGCTGCTGGAGGTCTACGCCGTCGTCCGCCCCGGCAACGAGCCCTCCCTGGCGGTCTGCCGCAGGCTCGGCATGCGCCCGTTGGGCCGCACGAGCCGCTGGTACGGCCGCGAGCTGGAGGCGTTCCGGCTCGACGCCCCCGACGACTGAGCACGGGAGGGCAGCCGCGTGGACTGGTTCGCCGACCCGGGCGCCTGGCTCGGCCGCTGGCTGTTCACCCGCGGCATCGCCCTGGTCTACCTCATCGCCTTCGTCGCCGCGTTGCGTCAGGGCCGGGCCCTGATCGGCACGCACGGGCTCACCCCGGTCCCGCGCTTCCTCGAGCGCGTGCCGTGGCGGAGGGCGCCGAGCCTCTTCCACCTGCACTGGTCGGACCGGTTCTTCGCCGGCTGCTGCTGGGTCGGGATCGTGCTGTCCGCGACCGCGCTGGCCGGCCTGGCCGACCGGCTGCCGGTGGTCGGGTGGATCCTCCTCTGGCTGGTGCTGTGGAGCCTCTACCTGTCGATGGTCAACGTCGGGCAGATCTGGTACGGCTTCGGCTGGGAGACCCTGCTGCTGGAGGCCGGGTTCCTCACCGTCTTCCTCGGCCCGGCGCACGTCGCCCCGCCGACGCTGGGCATGTGGGCGCTGCGCTGGCTGCTGTTCCGGCTGGAGTTCGGCGCCGGGTTGATCAAGATGCGGGGCGACCGGTGCTGGCGGGACCTGACCTGCCTGGCGTACCACCACGAGACCCAGCCGATGCCCAACCCGCTGAGCTGGTGGTTCCACCGGCTCAGCCCGCGGCTGCACAAGGTCGAGACACTGGCCAACCACGCCACCCAGCTGGTCGTCGTCTTCGGGCTGCTGCTCCCGCAGCCGGTCGCCGGGGGAGCCGCGGCCGTCATGGTGGTCACCCAGGGCTACCTGCTGATCAGCGGCAACTTCGCCTGGCTCAACGCGCTGACCCTGGTCCTGGGCCTGTCGGTGCTCGACGGGCGCTGGCTGGCCGCCGTCCTGCCCGTCGACCGGCCGGACGAGCTGTCCTCCCCCACCTGGTTCACCGGCACCGTCATCGTCCTGGCCGTGGTGGTGGCGGTGCTGAGCGTCGGGCCGGTGCGCAACCTGCTGTCCCCCGACCAGCGGATGAACACCAGCTTCGACCCGCTGCGGCTGGTCAACAGCTACGGCGCCTTCGGCTCGGTGACCCGGGTGCGGCGTGAGCTGGTGGTGGAGGCCACCGACGACCCGCACCCCGGCCCGGACACGGTCTGGCGCGAGTACGAGTTCCGCGGCAAGCCCGGCGACGTCCGCCGCCGTCCCCCGCAGTGGGCGCCCTACCACCTGCGGCTGGACTGGCTGATGTGGTTCGTCGCGCTGTCCCCGGCCTACGGCCGGTCGTGGCTGACGACGTTCCTGGACCGGCTGCTGGACGCCGACCGGGCCACGCTGCGGCTGCTGCGGTCGGCGCCGTTCGGGTCCGACCGCCCGGCCGCCGTCCGGGTGCTGCTCTACCGGTACCGGTTCACCACCCGGGCCGAGCGCCGGGCCACCGGCGCCTGGTGGCACCGCACGTACGAGCGGCAGCTCGTGGGTCCGCGGACCGCGGCGGGGCCGGCCGGTCTCAGCGGCGGCGGGCGAGGAGCTTCCTGACCTGCACCAGCGGCGGTGTGCGGGTGCTGGTCATCTTGTGGCCGGCGGCGTAGGCGTTGTCCCTCGCGGAGGCCTCCTCCGGGGTCGGCGCGGTGCCGCCCAGGTGCGCCGGCAGCCACCAGCGGTCGTCGTCCCCGGCCGGCTGGTCGGGATAGGTGCGCTGGGCCTCGTCCAGCAAGGCCTCCATCGCCACCCGGGTGCGACGCAGCAGGGCCTGCGCCTTCTCCCCCGGTTCGGGGACGATCGGCTCACCGATGAGCACGGTCACCGCGACGTCGCGGCGCAGCACGACGTCATGGGCCTTGGTGGCGATCCGGTGCCCGCCCCACACCGCGGCCGGGAGGATCGGCACGCCGGCCTGGACGGCCATCCGGGCCGCCCCGGCCTTGAGGTCCTTGACGGTGAACGAGGTGCTGATCGTCGCCTCGGGGAAGACGCCGACGACCTGACCGTCCTTGAGCGCGCGCACCGCGGAGTCGAAGGCGGCAGCGCCGGCCGCGCGGTCGACCGGGATGTGGTGCATGGCCCGCATGAACGGCCCGGAGAACCGGTTGGAGAACACGGAGGCCTTGGCCATGAACCGCACCATCCGGTGCTGCGGCAGCGCCGCCAGCCCGAGGAAGGTGAAGTCGAGGAAGCTGACGTGGTTGCTGCAGATGATCGCCCCGCCCGAGGCCGGCACGTGCGTCTGGCCGCGCACGTCGAACCGGAAGCGGAACAGCCGGAAGATGATCAGCGCCAGCCGGATGACACCGTGGTACGGCCGGTCGCGCGGGTCAGGGTGCGGCCCGAACAGGTCCCGGCGGGCGACGTCGCCCCAGCGTGCGGTGTACATGCCGGGACCCTAACCAACCCTGCTGCGGGCGGCGTCCCGGTGCTCCCAGGTCCTGTCCGCCGGGGTCAGCCCATCGCGCGGGCCTGCGCGACCAGTGCGGCGCTGGCGTCGGCGAACAGCGCGTCGTCGGCGCCGACGGCCAGCACCGTGAACCCGTGCTCGCGGAGCAGCTGGGCACGGGCGGGGGTGCCGCCGTAGGCGGCGGCCGCGATGCCGTTCTCGGCGCACGCCGCGACGACGCGGCGGAGTGCGGAGCCGTCGCTCCGGTCGGCCAGGAGCTCCGGGAGCGGCACGCCCAGGGCGAGGGACAGGTCGAAGGGACCGAGGAAGACACCGTCGACGCCCGCCACGGCGGCGATCTCCGCGACCAGGTCCACCGCCGCGGGCGACTCGACCATCACCAGGCACGCGGTCGAGGCGTTGGCGGCGGAGGGGTCCGGAGGCGCCGACGTGTACGGGGTGCGGGCCGCCGCCCAGCTGCGGCGCCCCTCCGGGGCGTAGCGCACCGCGGCGACCGCGGCCCGGGCCTCCTCCGCCGACTCGACCATGGGGACGACCACCCCCTCGGCGCCGGCGTCGAGCACCCGGCCGATCTCCTCCGGCCGGTTCCAGGCGACCCGGACCAGGGCGTGGGCACCGCCCGCGCGCACGGCGGCGACCAGGTCGGTGCAGTCGTGCCCGGCGTTCCACCCGTGCTGCTGGTCGATGCCGACCCAGTCCAGCCCCGCGGCCGCCATCGCGTGGGCGGTCCGCGGCTCCCGGAGGTTCGCCCAGCCGCCGAGGCTGGGACGGGTGCCGCGCAGGTGGGCGCGCAGGCCCTGGATGGCGTCGATGGGGACCTCCGGCGCACGTCGTCCCGACGCGACCGGACGGGCGCGTCGTGGAGGACCTACGGTCTCCCAGACCCGACCGGACGGCGACCCACGAGAGGAGGGGCCACGTGGAGATGACCATCCTCCCGCTGGGCGACTGCGTCTGCGCCGGCGCCGTGCTGACCCCGGGGCACGAGGACGCGGCGATGACCCCGGTGCCGGTCTCCGGCTACCTGGTGACCCTCGACGACGGCCGGCGGGTGCTGGTCGACACGGGCATGAGCCGGGACCACATCGGCAACCCGGACCTCACCTTCGGCGGGTCACCGGCCGCGGAGATCATCACGCCGGCCATGGAGCCCGCCGACGACCTCGTCAGCCGGCTCGCCGAGGCCGGTCTCACGCCCGCCGACGTCGACGTCGTGATCAACACGCACCTGCACTTCGACCACGCCGGGAACAACTCCCTCTTCCCCGACGCCACGATCGTCGTGCAGCGCGAGCAGTACGAGTTCGCCGACGGGCACCCGTCGTTCCCCAACCAGTACTGGAACCTGCCCGAGCTGCACTACGAGCTGGTGGACGGCCAGGTGGAGGTGCTGCCCGGCGTGGAGGTGCTGCCCACTCCCGGGCACGTGCCGGGCCACCAGTCGGTGGTGCTCACCCTGCCCGAGACCGGGACGGTGATCCTGTCCGGCGACGCGGTGCACCTCGCCGCCAGCTACAAGCTGGACAACTGGGACGGGCACATGGACCCGGCGGCCGCGCGGGTGTCGGCGCACATGCTCCGCCGACTGGCCGCGGACCGGCAGGCCGTCCTCCTGCTCGGTCACGAGCCCGCGCAGGTCGCCGAGTACCTGCGCTTCCCGCACGTGTACCGCTGAGGTCCCGTCCCTCCGTCGAGGTGGGTCGGCGGCGGTCACGGTCGAGCGCTCGACTGCCGATGTGGAGAGAGAGGTCCCTGCGTCGCTGCTCCTGCGCCCGGAGGGCGCTTCGGTTTCCTACGTTCGTCTCCACCGTGGATTTTTCTCGATTGTTGGGGATAACGGCTGTATGATGGCCGCATGACGAGTGGGTGGCAGCGTGCGCTGCCGGACATGCCGACTCCTCCTGCGGCTCGTGCCTGGGCACGCATCACGCCACCCCGGCGGTACGAGGCGCAGTGGCGCCGGCTGGTCGAGGCCGCCCTGGAGCAGGACCTCGGCCCCGATGCCCTGGCCGACACCGGGCTCGACCCCGTGGCCGCCGCGCGGGACTGGAAGCCGGCCACCGTCGCCCTGTACACCAAGGTGGCGCGCTACGGCGGGATCGAGCTCGCCCAGCCCCGGACCCCGGAGCCGGACCCGCTGACCCTCGACCTACGGGAGCTCACCCGGATCCGCAGCGACGCCCCCGAGCACCTGCGCACGGTGGCCTGGTGCTCCCTCGCCCTGGGCTGGCCGGGGACCGTCGGGCAGTTCCGCAACCTCCGCCGCGACCAGGTGCACGCCACGTCCCGGCGGTTGCTGATCTCCACGGAGGACGGCGAGTGGTCGGTGCCCGGTGCCCTCACCGCCTGGCACGCCTGGGAGGCAGTGCGGAACCGGTTCCCGAGCCTGGCGGCCAGCCCGTGGGTGCTGCCGGCGTTGCGCCGCGGCCCGGGGGTCAACTCGCGCGTGGGCGGGCAGCTGTCCACCCAGGCGCTGCAGGTCACCTTCGCCAAGCACGCCGTCCGGACCGCCACCGCGATGCAGGTCACGGCCCCGCCCGGCCGGCGGGAGGAGGTCGAGGCCCTGGCTGCAGTCTACCTCACCCTCTCCTACGACTCCTACCGGCGGCTGGCGCTGGCCGCCGGGACGTCGCCGGTGGCACCCCGCGGTGCGGTGCGCGCCAAGCGCAGCGTCAGCCGGGCCGCCCGGTTGGCGGGGGGCTGACCGCGCCGGTCAGCACAGGGAGAGCTGTTCCGCCTGCTCCGGCGCCGGCGCGACCGGGTCGGTCAGCCGCACCGGGAGGCTGCCCACCGGGAAGCCCGCGGTCTCGTCGCCGGGCAGCCCGGTGTCCGAGCCGGCCGGGGCACCGGTGGGGCCGCTCAGCCCCCGGGTGGTGCCGCCGCTGTGCCGGTCGAGCCCGTGCGCGGCGAGCAGCGGTGCCACCCGGCCGGCCAGCCAGCTGCGGTACTCGGCGGGGACGTAGGCGCCGCGGCCGTAGAGCTGCCTGTACCGGCCGACCAGGCCGGGGTGCTCGCGGGCCAGCCAGCTGGTGAACCACTCCCGGGCACCGGGCCGCAGGTGCAGCGGGAGCACCGTGACCCCGGTCGCGCCCGCCTCGGCGATGGCCCCGATCGCGGCCGCCAGGTGCTGCCGGCCGTCGGTCAGGCCCGGCAGGACCGGGGCGAGGAACACCCCGCACGGCAGCCCGGCGTCGGTGATCGCCCGGACCAGGTCCAGCCGGGCCCGCGGGGTGGGCGCGCCCGGCTCCAGGGCGGCGTGCAGGTCGTCGTCCCAGATGGCCATCGAGACGCCCATGCCGATCGGCACGTCGCGGGACGCGGCGGCCAGCAGCGGCAGGTCCCGGCGGGCCAGCGTGCCCTTGGAGAGGACGGAGAACGGCGTGCCGGACCGGGCCAGCGCGTCGATGACGCCGGGCATCAACCGGTACCGGCCCTCGGCCCGCTGGTAGGGGTCGGTGTTCGTGCCGAGGGCGACGTGCTCGCGGTTCCAGCTCGGCCGGGCCAGCTCCCGGCGCAGCACCTCGACCACGTTGGTCTTGACGACGATCTGCTGGTCGAAGTCCTGCCCGCTGTCCAGCTCCAGCCACTCGTGCGTGCCCCGGGCGAAGCAGTTGTGGCTCACCACCCCGTTGGCGATGAAGTCGCCGGTGCCCGTGGTGATGTCGAACATCGGCATCTCGGCGGCGAGGTCGTCGACGGCCGTGACGGAGAGCTCCGGTCCGCCACGAACGAGCGCTCCCACGGGCACGGGACGCCGTTCGAGGACGGCGACGGGTCCGCGCTCTCGCGCGTCCCCTCCCCGCGAGCCTCCTGAGGTGTCAGTGAGCGACGCACCGGAACCCGCGAGTTCGTCACCCACGCTCAGGTACGGACGCCCCTCCCGGATCCCGGTGACGTGCTTCCAACCGCGTCCGGTCAGGAAGCGGTGGTCGCCGCTGGCCACGATCGTCGTCCCGTCGGCCAACCGGACGCGGTGCGCCGGCTTGACCGTCGACCAGTGCGCGAGCACCTCGGTCCCGACGTAGTGGCGGTAGCTCCCCCGCTGCTCGGTGCCGACGATCCGGTCGCCCACCCGGAGGTCGGCGATCGCCCGCTGCCTCCCGTCGGCCAGCAGCACCGCGGTGTCGCCGCTCACGCAGTACACGCACGCATGGGAGCAGCCCCGGAAGGTGTTGATGGTGTGACCGAACGGCATGGCCGAGCCCTTGGGCACCGCGTTGAGCGCGCTCTTGGCCCGCACCTCGTGGAACGTCAGGCCGGGGAACTCCGGCACCTCGACGCTGCGCAGCAGCCCCCGGACGGTGGGCAGGCCGGGCAGCGTCTCGGGCTCGGCGAGGTCGAGCCGTTGCGCGTCCCATCGCATGGCCCGATCCGAACACATGTTCGAGCCGGTGTCCAGCCGCACCGGCACGGCTCAGACCGGTGGGCGGTCCTCGTAGAAGGTGGACAGCACGACCGTCGTCCGGGTGGTGACGTTGGCGGCGACCCGGATCTCGTGCAGCAGGACCTCGAGCGCGTCCGGTGAGGCCACCCGCACCTTGAGGATGTAGCTCTCCGCGCCGGCGACCGAGTGGCACGCCTCGATCGCCGGCAGGTGCGCCAGCCGGGCCGGTGCGTCGTCGGGCTGGGCGACGTCGATCGGGGTGATCGACACGAAGGCGGTCAGCGGCAGCCCCAGGCCCTTGGCGTCCAGCTGCGCGGCGTACCCGGTGATCAGGCCGCGCTGCTCCAGCCGGCGCACCCGCTGGTGCACCGCGGAGACCGACAGCCCCACCCGCTCGGCCAGGTCGGTGAAGCTGGCCCGCCCGTCCCGGGCCAGCGCGCTCAGCAGGGCGCGGTCGACGTCCGGGGCCGGTGCGGGCGCCCCGGCGCCGGACGGGTCAGCCGGGGAGTTCGACGAGCTCACGGCTGCCCCTGTTCAGTGACCGGACACCGTCGTCGGTGCAGACCACGATGTCCTCGATGCGGGCGCCGTAGCGGCCCGCCAGGTAGATGCCCGGTTCGACCGAGAAGGCCATCCCCGGCTCGAGCGGCAGGTCGTTGCCCGCCACCACGTAGGGCGCCTCGTGGGTGTCCAGGCCGATGCCGTGCCCGGTCCGGTGGATGAACTGCCCGCCCCACCCGGCGTCGGTGATCACCTCGCGGGCCGCGGCGTCGACCTGCGCGCAGGTGACCCCGGGCCGCACCGCGGCCGTGGCCGCGGCCTGCGCCCGCTGGAGCACCCCGTACCACTCGAGCAGGCCGCGGGCGGCCACCCCGCCGACCAGGTAGGTGCGGGTGCAGTCCGACCGGTAGCCGGTGGCGGTCTCCCCGCCGATGTCGACGACCACCATGTCCCCGGCCCGGACCACGCGGTCGGAGAGCTCGTGGTGCGGGCTGGCCCCGTTCGGGCCCGAGCCCACGATGGTGAAGTCCACCGCCACGTGCCCCTCGGCGAGGATGGCCGCCGCGATGTCGGCCCCGACCTCGGCCTCGGTGCGCCCGACCCGCAGCCACTCCGCCATCCGGGCGTGCACCCGGTCGATCGCCGCGGCGGCGCGGGCGAGCTCCTCGACCTCGTTCGGTGTCTTCACCATCCGCAGCCGGTCGACCACCGGCGCGGCAAGCTCCAGCACCGAGCCCGGCAGCGCCCGCTGGATGCCCAGCGCGTGCTCGGCCCAGCTGCGGTTGCCGACCGCCACCCGGGTGGGCGCACTGCCCAGCCGGGCCCGCAGCGCCGAGGCCAGCAGCGCGAACGGGTCGTCGGTCTCGTCCCAGGCGAGCAGCTCCAGACCGAGCGCCCCGGCGGGGGACGCCTCGACCATCGGCGCCTCCAGACGGGGCACCACGAGCAGCGGCTCACCGCGGCGCGGGACGGCCAGCGCAGTCAGCCGCTCCATCGCGTGCGCGGCGTACCCGCAGAGCCAGCGCAGGTCCGACCCGGGGGTGACCACGAGGACGTCGACGCCGAGCTCGTCGGCCACCGCACGTGCGGCGTACACCCGGTCGACGGACACCAGCGGGGAGGGAGGGGATGCGGCTGCCACCTGCGCAGACTATCCAGCGGCGCGGAGGCCACCGCCGGTCGATGCCGGCCCGTTACGGTCTGGCCGTGACGACCATGCTGCTGGACGCCGCGAGCCTGTACTTCCGCGCCTTCTTCGGGGTGCCCACCAGCGTCACCAGCCCCGACGGCCGGCCGATCAACGCCGTCCGCGGCTTCCTGGACATGACCGCGCGGCTGGTCGTCGCCCACTCCCCCGACCGGCTCGTCGCCTGCTGGGACGACGACTGGCGGCCGGCCTTCCGGGTGGCCGCGCTGCCCAGCTACAAGGCGCACCGGGTCGCGGAGGCCGGCGGCGAGGAGGTCCCCGACGAGCTGGGCCCGCAGGTGCCGGTGCTGGTCGAGGTGCTCGCCGCCGCCGGCCTGACCCGGGTCGGGGCGCCGGGGTACGAGGCCGACGACGTGATCGGCACGCTGGCCACCCGGGCCCGCGGGCCGGTCGACGTCGTCACCGGGGACCGGGACCTGTTCCAGCTGGTCGACGACGACCGTGGCGTCCGGGTGCTCTACACCAACCGCGGCATCAACGACCTGGAGTTCGTCGACGAGGCCGCGGTGGCGGCCAAGTACGGCATCCCCGGCCGCGCCTACGCCGACTTCGCGGTGCTGCGCGGTGACCCCAGCGACGGGCTGCCCGGGGTGGCCGGCGTCGGGGAGAAGACCGCGGCCACGCTGATCAACGAGTTCGGCTCGCTGGCCGGCATCCGGGATGCGGTCGCGCGCACCGTCGTCCCGAGGCCGCCGCTGACCGCGGCGCTGCTGAGGAAGCTTCACGCGGCGGACGCCTACCTGGACGCCGCCCCGGAGGTCGTCGCCGTGGTCACCACCATCGACCTGCCGCCGGTGGACGGCGCCCTGCCCCGCCGCCCCGCCGACCCGGATGCGCTGGACGCGCTGGCCGAGGCGCACGGGCTGGAGTCCTCGGTGCGCCGGCTGGGCTCGGCGCTGGGCTGGCCCGGCCGCTGACCGGGGTCAGCCGTCGGACCAGGTGTAGTCCCCGTCGGTGCCGGACAGGGTGAGGGTGATGGTGACCGGGTCGCCGTCGGCGGTCGTCCCGTCGCACTCGTAGGTCCGGCCGTCCGCGACGGTCATCGTCTGGTCGCAGGACAGGTCCAGGGCCACGCCCTCGCGCTCCTGGTACTGCGCGGCGACGTCCCGGGCCACCGCGTCGGGGTCCAGCCGGGTGCCGCCCAGCCGCGCCGGCAGGGTGAACGCCAGGCCGATGAGCAGGGCGAGGACCAGCAGCCCGAAGAGCAGCCCGAAGCGCCGGGTGCGGCGGGCCGGTGGCGGCGGCTGCTCCCAGCCGCCGTACTGGCCGGACGGCTGCCCCCAGCCGGGCGGTCCGCCGTACTGGCCGGGCTGCCCGTACTGCGCCGGCGGCCCGTAGGGCTGGCCGGTGGGGCCGCCGTACGGGCCGGGGGCGCCGTACTGGCTCGGTGGCCCCCAGCCGCCGCCCTGCCCGGGCTGACCCGGCTGCCCGTACTGGCCGCCGTAGCCGCCCTGCTGGCCGTACCCGCCGCCGTGCTGCCCGGACGGCGGCCCCCAGCCGGGCTGCGCCCCGCCGTCCTGCTGTGGGTCCTCGCCCTGCGGCGGCTGGCTCATCGTCGCTCCTCGGTGCGGTGCCCGGTTCCCGGGCACGGGTGCGGCGATTGTGTCCCATGGCCCCGTGGCGTCCGGGGCGCCATGACCGGGAGGCCGGCGGTCAGCCGCTGACCGCCACCGCCACCACGCCGCGGCGCACCCGGCCCACCGCCGCGCGGGCGGTCCCGGCCAACGGCTCGTCGGCGACCTTGGCCAGCTGGTCGAGCAGGTCGATCAGCTGCCGCGCCCACCGCACGAAGTCACCACCGGACAGCTCGGTGCCGGCCTGCTCCGCCCCGGCCAGCACCCGGTCCAGGGTCTGACCGTCGGCCCACCGGTAGGCCGCCCAGACGAAGCCCAGGTCCAGCTCCCGGGTCACCGGCACCTCGTGCTCCCGCTCGACGTCGGCCAGCCGCAGCTGCACCCGGCGCATCTCGGCGAGTGCACCGGCGACCTTGCCGGCCGGCACGGACGGCGTCCCCGGTCCCTCCCGGCGGGCCTCGAACACCAGCGCGGAGACGCAGCCGGCCAGCTCGGCGGCGTTGAGCCCGCGGAAGACCCCGGCGCGGACGCACTCGGCGGTGAGCAGGTCGGTCTCCGACCAGATCCGGCTCAGCCGGCGACCGGCGTCGGTGACCACCGGCGACTGCTCCGGTGGCACACCGTCCTCGGGGACCTCGACGGGCAGCACCGCGGCCGGCACCAGGTAGCCCAGCTCCTGCAGGACGTCGCAGGTGCGGTCGAACTGGCGGGTCAGCGACCCGGTGCGGTCGGCCATCTGCCGTTGCAGCCGTTCGGCGTCGCGCACCTCGCGCAACCACCGGTCGGCCGCGCGCACCCGCTCCTCCCGGTCGGGCAGCGCGTGCACCGGGTGGCCGCGCAGCGCGTGCCGGAGGTCGGCGAGCACCGGGTCGTCGGCGGCGGCCGAGCGGCCCTTGCTGCGCCGCGCGCCGAGATCGTTCTCCACCCGGGCGGTGCGCAGCGTGGCGGCGAGGTCGCGCCGGGCGTGCGGGCTGCGGTGGTTGAAGTTCTTCGGCACCCGCACCCGCGCCAGCGCGGTCACCGGCGAGGGGAAGTCCACCGAGGCGAGCCGGCCCGCCCACTTGTCCTCGGTGAGCACCAGCGGCCGGGGCTCGGCGATCTCGGTGACCCCCGGGTCCAGGACGACGGCCAGCCCCTGCCGCCGGCCGCTGGGCACCCGGATGACGTCCCCGGCCCGCAGCGCGGCCAGCGACTCCGCGGCGTCCGCCCGGCGCCGGGCCTGGGAGTCCCGGGACAGCTCCTTCTCCCGCTCGGAGATCTCCATCCGCAGCCGGGCGTAGCCGGCGACGTCGAGGACCACGGCGCTCAGCCCGTCGTTCATCTCCTTCGCCAGCCGGGCGGCGTCCTCCTCGTGCCGGGCCGCGGACCGGGCCAGCCCGACGATCGACCGGTCGGCCTGGAACTGCGCGAAGGAGGAGGCCAGCAGCTCCCGTGCGCGGTCCCGGCCGAACGCGCCGACCAGGTTGACCGCCATGTTGTAGCTCGGCCGGAACGACGACCGCAGCGGGTAGGTCCGGGTGCTGGCGAGCCCGGCGACGACGGCCGGGTCGACCCCGGGCCCCCAGACGACGACCGCGTGCCCCTCGATGTCGATGCCGCGGCGCCCGGCCCGCCCGGTGAGCTGCGTGTACTCCCCCGGCGTCACGTCGGCGTGCGCCTCACCGTTCCACTTGACCAGCCGCTCGAGGACGACGGTGCGGGCGGGCATGTTGATGCCCAGCGCCAGGGTCTCGGTGGCGAACACCGCCTTGACCAGGCCGCGGACGAAGCACTCCTCGACGGTCTCCTTGAAAGCCGGGACGAGACCGGCGTGGTGCGCGGCGAACCCGGCCAGCAGGCCCTCACGCCACTCCCAGAAGCCCAGGACGTGCAGGTCCTCCTCCGGCAGCGACCCGGTGCGCCGGTCGATCACCTCGGCGATCGCCGACCGCTCGACCTCGTCGGTGAGCCGCAGCCCCGACGCCAGGCACTGGTGCACGGCGGTGTCGCAGCCGTTGCGGCTGAACACGAAGGTGATCGCCGGCAGCAACCCGGCCCGGTCCAGCCGCTCGATGACCTCGGGCCGGGACGGCGGCCGGTACCGGGGCCGGTTGCCGCCCCCGCGGATCCCCGCGCCACCGCCGCCGTGCCAGGAGTCGTACCGCCGCTCCTGCTCGTGCACGTAGCGGACGAGCTCGGGGTCGACCACCGCCCGCCCCCGCTCGCGGGTGGACAGCCCGCGCGGGGTCGGGTCCCACTCCCCCGCGTGCGCCGCGGGCCGCAGCGCGAACAGGTCGAACACCCTGCCCCCCACCAGCATGTGCTGCCACAGCGGGATGGGCCGGACCTCGCTGACCACGACCTTCGTGTCGCCGCGGACGGTGACCAGCCAGTCGGCGAACTCCTCGGCGTTGCTCACCGTGGCCGACAGCGACACCAGCCGGACGTGCTGCGGGAGGTGGATGATCACCTCCTCCCACACCGCGCCGCGGAACCGGTCGGCCAGGTAGTGCACCTCGTCCATGACGACGTAGCCGAGGTCGGTCAGCGCCGGGGCGTCGGCGTAGAGCATGTTGCGCAGCACCTCGGTGGTCATCACCACCACCGGGGCGTTCCCGTTGATCGCGTTGTCGCCGGTGAGCAGGCCGACCTTGGCGGCGCCGTAGCGATCGCAGAGGTCGCTGTACTTCTGGTTGGACAGCGCCTTGATCGGCGTCGTGTAGAACGCCTTGCGCCCCTCCTGCAGGGCCTTGTGCACCGCGAACTCACCGACCACGGTCTTGCCCGCGCCGGTCGGGGCGCAGACCAGCACCCCGGACCCCTGCTCCAGGGCCTCGCACGCCTCGACCTGGAACGGGTCGAGGGAGAACCCGAGCTCGGCGGTGAAGTCCGACAGGGTGGGGTGTGCGGTGCGCCGACGGGCAGCCGCGTACCGCTCAGCCGGGCTGGACATGCCCCCACCGTATGCCCGGCCCCCGTCAGGGGCCCGCCCCGAGCGTGCGAGCGGTGAGGGGAGGGGGGTCCTTCAGCACCGGCGGCCGGTCCCGACCACGGTCAGGGCCCCGGGCACGCAGACCGACACCGCGGGCAGCGCGGACACCGGCTCGCCGTCGGCGTAGGTGGTCAGCCCGGCACCGTGCAGGGCGACCTCCCGGCCGCGCAGCACCGTCACCGCGGGGTGGTCGACGTGGGTGCCGGCGGCCAGCCGCGGCCGGGTGCGCACCAGCTCCCGCCGGCCGACCGGGCCGACGACGACCACCTCCAGCAGGCCGTCGGCCGGGTCGGCTCCTGGGGCGATCTTCAGCCCACCGCCGTACCAGGCGGTGTTGCCGACGGCGACCAGCGTCACCTCCCGCCGGCTCCCCACCCCGTCGACGGTGAGCGCCACCTCCCGGGGACGGAGCCGCGCCAGCTCGGCGAGGATGGCCACGTCGTAGCGGCGCGGGCCGCGTGGCCAGCGCAGCCGGTTCGCCCGGTCGGTGACGGCGGAGTCGAAGCCGCAGCACAGCACGGTGGCCCACCAGCGGTCGCCGGTGCGCGCGGCGTCGACCCGCCGGACCACGCCGGCGTGCAGGTCCTCGGCCAGCGCCCGGGCCGCCGCCGCCGGGTCGGCCGGCACCCCGAGGGCCAGCGCCAGGTCGTTGCCGGTGCCGGCCGGGAGCAGGCCCAGCGGCGTCCCGGTGCCCGCGACCGCCTGCAGCGCGGCGTGCGCGGCGCCGTCCCCACCGAGGGCGGCCACCGCGGCGACGCCGTCGGCCACGGCAGCGGCGGTCCGCCGTTCCGCGTCGTCCCGGTCGGCGGTCGTCAGCAGCCGGGGGCGCACCCCGGCGGCGGTGAGCGCCGCGACGACGGAGGCGGTGGCGCGGGCGCCGCGGCCCCGGCCGGCCCGGGCGTTGACCAGGACGGCCACCTCCGGCTGCGGCACGCGGCTCGGCTCAGCGCTGGGTGCGGGCCGGCTCGTCCAGCGCGCTCGGCCGGGTGTCCAGCGGGCTGGGGGCGGCGTCCAGCGGTGAGGCCTCGTCGTCGTCCAGGCCCTGCAGCCCCAGCGCCGCCTCCCGCTTGGCCCGCCGCTTGTCCACGACCCGGGCCACCTGGATGGCGAGCTCGAACAGCACGCACATCGGCCCGGCCATCAGCAGCATGGTGAAGGGGTCCTGCGTGGGGGTGATGAACGCGGCGAAGACGATGGTGAGGAAGTAGATCCAGCGCCGGGCCTTGGACAGCACCGCGTGGCTGAGCACCCCCACCAGGTTCAGCACCACGGCGATCAGCGGCAGCTCGAAGCTGACCCCGAAGGCCAGCAGCAGCGAGATGACGAAACCGATGTAGTCCTCGGCGGTCAGCGCGACCACCACGCCGTCGCCGGCCAGGCCGAGCAGCAGCCGCAGACCCGCCGACAGGGAGATGTAGGCCAAGGCGGCGCCGAGGGCGAACAGCACCGTGGAGACGGCGACGAAGGAGACGCCGTAGCGCTTCTCGTTGCGCTTGAGCCCCGGGGTGATGAACGCCCAGATCTGGTAGAGCCAGCACGGCGCGGACAGCACGATGCCGGCGATGAAGGAGATCTTCAACCGGATCAGCGCCCCGCCGAAGACGTTGGTCACCAGCAGGCCGCAGCTGCCGTCGGCCTCGTTGTAGCGCAGGTCGTCGGGCAGGTTGCAGTACGGCGCCCGGATGAAGTCACCCAGGCCGTGCTCGTACCACCAGAAGGCGACCGCGGTGCCGACGAGCACGAACAGCAGCGCGATGCCCACCCGGTTTCGCAGCTCGCGGAGGTGACCGACGAGCGTCATCGTCGCCGCGGCGTCCCGCTCGGGCCGCCGCGGCCGGCGGTCCCGCGGACGCGCTGCCATGGTCACGGGCGGGAGCTCGGCGGACGGGTCAGTGCGAGGTGTCGGTCACGGCCGACGACGCGCGGGCCTGCTCGGCACGTGCCCGGGCCTCGGCGGCCCGGGCCTCCATGGCGCGGGCCTCGGCCTCGTAGTCCACCGCGGTCGGGGCGGCGGTCGGGCTCGGGGTGACGACCGTGCCGGTGACCGGCGTGGTGCGCGCCTCGTCCTTGGCGCGGACGTCGTCGTCCTTCATGCCCTTCATCTCGCCCTTGAAGATCCGCAGCGACCGACCGAGCGACCGCGAGGCGTCCGGCAGCTTCTTGTAGCCGAACAGCAGCAGGATGGCCAGGATGATCAGGCCGATCTCCGCGGGGCCGAGGTTCATGGGGTCCTCCGAGACGTGGGGGTGCCGCCGACTCTACGCCGGAGCGGTGCTGCGATCGGGCCGTGTGCGGGCGGTGGACGCCCGGGAGCTGCGCGTTCAGTCGGTGGACGCCGTGCGCTGGGCGGCCGCCCTCGCGGCGGCCGCCTGGGCCTCGACGAGGAGGGGTTGCACGTCCGCCTCGAGGCCGTGCAGCTCACGGCCGAGCCGGCCGGCCGCCCCCAGCAGGCTGTAGGCGAGGGCGCTGAGCACGCCCAGCGCCAGCACGGCGACGACGATCCACACGATCAGCAGCACAGCCAGGACCCTAGCCGCCGCGGGTACGGGGTCGCCCCGCCGTACCCGATGACCGTCAGTCCGCGTAGCGGGCCAGCGCGGCCCGGGCCTCACCCGCCACCTGGGCGGCGAGCTCGGCGGGCTCGTCCACCGTCGCCGCGCCGCCGAGGGAGGCGACCAGCCGGCGGGCCCAGGCCAGGTCCGACGTGCGCACCCCGACAGCCAGGCCACCGGCCGGGTCGCCGACCTCGGCCTGCTCCTCCACCGGGTAGTAGTCGGCGACCCAGCGGGCGGTGCGGGCCAGCCGCAGCCGCACCAGGGGGGCCTCCGCGGGCGGCTGGTAGAGCCCGCCGTCCAGGTCGCGCTCGCGGGCCTCGGGGGGCGGGGCGGCCGGCTCGTCGAGCACGGTGACGTCGTCGATCCGGTCCAGCCGGAACAGCCGGGTGCCCTCGACGTTGCGGCACCACGCCTCCAGGTACCAGTGCCCGTCGACGAGCAGCAGCCGCATCGGGTCGACGGTGCGCTCGGTGCGCTCGTCCCGACTGGGCACGTAGTAGTGCAGGTGCAGGGCACGCTTGCGCTCCAGGCCGTCGCGGACGACGGACAGCGACTGCTCGCGGGCGTCGACGCTGACCACCACCGGTGCGGCGACCTCGGCGGGGTGCCCGGCCGCGGCCGACACCTTGGCCAGGGCACGGCTGACCGCCTCCCCCTCGGCCAGTCCGGGCAGCTCCAGCAGGGTGCGCAGGGCGACGATGAGCGCCACCGCCTCGTCGGTGGACAGCTTCAGCGGCCGGACCATGCCGGCGGTGAAGGTGACCCGGACCCGGTCGCCCTCGAAGGCGAGGTCGATGAGGTCGCCGGGGCCGTGCCCGGGCAGCCCGCACACCCACAGCAGGTCCAGGTCGCGGCGCAGCTGGGCCTCGGGGACACCGAAGTCGGCGGCCGCGTCGGCCAGCCGGACGCCGTCCGGGCGGGCCTGCAGGTAGGGCACCAGGGCCAGCAGCCGGGTCATCCGCTCCGCGGTGCTCGGGCTCGTCACGCGAGGTCTCCTCTTCCCCGCTCGCCCGGCGCGCGCTCCTCCATCGCGGCGAGCCGGGTCAGCCGGTCGACGACGGCCTGGCGCATCCGCTGCGGCGCCTCGACGAGCACGTCGGGGCCGTAGGAGGCCAGCTCGTCGGCCAGCGCCCACGGCGTGGTGGTGCGCACCTGCAGCCGGTCGTCGCCGTCGTCGGCGGGGCCGAGCGGCTCGGCGTGCCGGCGCAGGCCGATGGCGGTGCCGGGGCGGGCCCGCACGACCACCAGGTGCTCCTCCCGGGCCTCCTGCCGGGCCACCACCGCGGCCAGGTCCAGGTCGGCCGGGGGTTGGAAGGCGCCCTCGGGCCCGCTGGGGCGCGGCGTCCCGGTGACCCGGGACAGCCGGAACACCCGCGGTGCCTGCCGGTCGAGGTCGTGCCCGACCAGGTACCAGCGGCCGTGCCAGGCGACCACGCCCCAGGGCTGGACGCGGCGCCGGCTGGCCTTCTCGGCGTCCGGGCGGCGGTAGTCGAAGGCCAGCTCGCGGCGATCGCGGGCCGCGGCGTAGCAGGGCTCGAAGGCGGGCTCGCCGGCGTCCAGGCGTGGCTGGATCTGGATGCCGCGGGTCTGGTCGACCTCGATGCCGGCGGCCCGCAGCTTGACCAGCGCGCTCTGCGCCGCGCCGGCGAGCTGCGCGGACTGCCACAGCCGCAGCGCCAGGCCGACCGCCGCGGCCTCCTCGCCGGTGAGGGTGATCTCGGGCAGCTCGTAGTCGGCGCGGGCGATCCGGTAGCCGTCCTCGGTGTCGAAGACGCTGGTGCGGCCGGTCTCCAGCGGGACGCCGATCTCGCGGAGCTCGGCCTTGTCCCGCTCGAACATCCGCTTGAACGCCTCGTCGGCCCGATCGGTGCCGTCGTCGGGCTCGTAACCGGGGACCGTGTCGCGGATCCTGGCCGCCGACACGTACTGCCGGGTGCCGAGCAGGGCGATGACCAGGTTGACCAGTCGTTCTGCCCGCTTGGCTGCCACGTGCACAGGCTAGTGCCCCGCCACTGCCGGTCTCTCCCGGCGATCGGCCTCCCGGCTGACTACCCTGCCCCGGTGACCAGCGACGCCTCCGCCGTGCCCGGCAGCCGGATCCGCTGGCGCCGCGGCCGGGTCACCGAGCTCGGCCGGTCCTGGCGGGACGCTCAGGAGATGACCGTCGAGGTGGACGGCGACGGGACGCTGCGGGCACTGGCCCACCCCTCCCTGGTCGGGACGCCCCGGGTCGGGGACGACGTGCTGCTCAACACCACCGCGTGGGCGCAGCGGCTGGGCACCGGCGGGTACGCGCTGGTGGTCGCCGTCCCCGACCGGCTGCCGGCGGACCCGACCGGCCCGGGACACCTGGTCAAGGGCCGGTACACGCCGCTGCAGGTGACCGTGCAGGGCGTCGACGAGCAGGACACCGAGCACCACCGGCTGATCGCCGAGGCCGAGGACCTGGGCGGCATGCCGGTCGTCGTGGCGGACCTGCACTCGGCGCTGCCCGCAGTCCTCGCCGGGGTGCAGGCCACCGACCCGGCGCTGCGGGTGGCCTACGTGATGACCGACGGCGGGGCGCTGCCGGCGGCGTTCTCCCGCACGCTGGACGCGCTGGCCGACTCGCTGGCCGGGGTGGTGACCGTCGGCCAGGCGTTCGGCGGGGACCTGGAGGCGGTCACCGTGCACACCGGGCTGCTAGCAGCCCGGCACGTGCTGCACGCCGACGTCACGATCGTCACCCAGGGCCCGGGCAACCTGGGCACCGGGACGCCGTGGGGGTTCTCCGGGGTGGCCGCCGGCGAGGTGTGCAACGCGGTGCACGTGCTGGGTGGGCAGACGGTGGGGGCGCTGCGGATCTCCGAGGCCGACCCGCGGCCCCGGCACCGCGGGGTCTCCCACCACTCGCTGACCGCGTTCGGCCGGGTCGCGCTGGGCGGGGTGTACCTGGTGGCCCCCCGCGGGCTGGGCTCGGAGCTGGGCAGCCAGGTCGAGGAGGACCTGGCGGGCCAGCCGCAGCGCAACCCGATCGAGTGGGTCGACAGCGACGGGCTGGAGGCGGCGCTGCGGGACGTCGGCGTCCCGCTGTCCACGATGGGCCGCGGGCTCGAGGAGGACCGCGCCTACTTCCTGGCCGCGGCCGCAGCGGGCCGGTACGCCGCCCAGCTGACGCTCTTCGGCCCGCTGTCGGCCTGACCGGCCACTCCCCTGCTCCGGCGCCCACCGGAGCTCACGTCCCGGATCCCCTGGCCCGGGCCGGCGCCCGCCGGCGACCGGGCCGAGGGGCGATGCCCGGTCGCCGGCCGCCGGGTCACTGTCGTCGTCGTTGCTGGTCTTCCTTTTCGACCAGGACGTCGCAGTTGTTGGCGATAACGGTTGTTGGTGGTGAATGGACCGATCGGGGCCATCTGATGACGACATCGGCGACGCAGTGGTCGGCGTCGCCGGCGCTGTCCAGCGTTCGTGGTGGAACGAAAGAGTAGTTGGGGATAACGGTCGTAGGTGATACACCTCCATGCCCGCCGGCTGTGGCGCCGGTACCGCGAGGCAGACGACTCCCCGCCTGCCGCTAGGGCACCGGTTCATCACCGACCTCAGCCATCGATGTGCCCCAGGGCGCTCGCCTGTCCTGCACCTGGTCGGCACGCCGCCGTCCGCGCCGATCACCGGTGCGACCACTCCAGGCCCGGTCGGTCAGTGCTCGCCTCGACCATCTGCGCCGACCCTCGGTCCGGCCGCCCACTCCGCATGCGGCCGTGACCAAATCCTCCGTGGCGTCCGGGTGCTGTGCCATCCCTTCCGGCCTGGGCGGAGATGCTGAACGGGAGCGGGAGTCCCCGCTTCGGTGCTGGTCTTCCGCGTTGCCTCGCGTGTGACCCGACAGTTGGGGATAACGGTCATATCTGCGGCACGGCCTGCCCGAGCGGAGGCAGGACGTCGGTCAGCCACCAGGTCGCGTCCGGGCCCCCGCCGCCGAGCAGCGTGCGCGCCGGCCGACCATCGATCTCGACCGGCAACGCCCGGCCAGCGGTGGACAGGTGACCGTGAGGTGCACGGCGTCGAACGCCTCAGCGACGGCGGACGAGCCGGGGATCACCCAGCCCTCGTCCCGGCCGGGAACCTCCCACCAGACGCCCCTCCGGGTGGCGCTGACCTCCAACGGGAACCGCTCAACCAGGGCGACCCACGCTCCGGGCCGGGTGACCTCGTGCACCCGGGTGGAGTGGCGGACCTCCACCCGGCCAGCTCCGAGCGGTCGGCCACCCCATCTCGTCCTCGACCAGCAGCAGGGCGACCGGCGCCGGACGGTCGGCGACGGAGCCACGGTGGGCCCGGCTGGTGACCGGCACCCGGGACAGAACGGGCGTGGACCACCATGCGCCGCCGGCCGCTGCCGCGAGGACGAGGTCCACCTCGTCCGGGCCCTGCCAGTAGCGGGTGGCGTCCACGGAGGCGAGCAGCGCGGTCAGCAGCGCTCGTCGATGACCGCAGCCAGGTAGGTGACCGTCAGCGCGGCCCGGACGTCACCCATCGCCTCGAACCGGGCAGGCACGGACCTGTGCCCGTGCCACGGCGGCCCGACCTCGCCGTCGGGCCGCCCGAGCAGCTCGGCGCAGAGCCGCCGACCGCGCGGCCCGGACAGCAGGTCGGCGACGCGATCGGTCACCGGCGCAGTGTGCCCGGTGACCTACATCGACGCGATGAGCTTTTCCACCCGCTCGTCGACGGCCTTGAACGGGTCCTTGCAGAGCACGGTCCGCTGGGCCTGGTCGTTGAGCTTGAGGTGCACCCAGTCGACGGTGAAGTCGCGGCGCTTCTCCTGCGCCCGCCGGATGAACTCACCGCGCAGCTTGGCCCGGGTCGTCTGCGGCGGCACGTTCTTGGCCTCGAAGATCGCCGGGTCGTGCGTCACCCGGTCGACCTGGCCGGCGTTCTCCAGCAGGTAGTAGAGACCCCGACCGCGGCGGATGTCGTGGTAGGCGAGGTCCATCTGGGCCACCCGCGGGCTGGACAGCGGGAGGTCCCGCTTGCCCCGGTACCGCTCGATGAGCTGGTACTTGATCGCCCAGTCGATCTCCCGGTCGATCAGGCTCAGGTCGCCGCCGTCGATGGCCTTGAGGGTACGGCCCCACAGCTCGAGCATCTGCCGGTGGACCGGCCCGTAGCCCTCGCGCTCGACGAACTCGGCGGCCCGGTCGTGGTACTCCTGCTGGATCTCCAGCGCGGACATCTCCCGGCCGTTGGCCAGCCGCACCTTGCGCCGCCCGGTCATGTCGTGGCTGATCTCGCGGATCGCCCGGATCGGGTTCTCCAGCGTCATGTCCCGCAGCACGATGCCCTGCTCGATCATCCGCAGCACCAGGTCGGTGATGGTGACCTTGAGCAGCGTCGTCGTCTCGCTCATGTTGGAGTCGCCGACGATGACGTGCAGCCGCCGGTAGCGCTCGGCGTCGGCGTGCGGCTCGTCGCGGGTGTTGATGATCGGCCGGGAGCGGGTGGTGGCGCTGGAGACGCCCTCCCAGATGTGCTCGGCGCGCTGGCTGACGCAGTAGACGGCGCCGCGGGGGGTCTGCAGCACCTTGCCTGCACCGACGACCATCTGCCGGCTGACCAGGAACGGGATCAGCACGTCGGCGAGCCGGCTGAACTCGCCGTGCCGGCCGACCAGGTAGTTCTCGTGGCAGCCGTAGCTGTTGCCGGCCGAGTCGGTGTTGTTCTTGAACAGGTAGATGTCGCCGGTGACGCCCTCCTCGTTCAGGCGCTGCTCGGCGTCGATCATCAGGCCCTCGAGGATCCGCTCCCCCGCCTTGTCGTGGACGACGAGCTCGGTGACGTCATCGCACTCGGCGGTGGCGTACTCGGGGTGGCTGCCCACGTCGAGGTACAGCCGGGAGCCGTTCCGCAGGAACACGTTGGAGCTGCGTCCCCAGGAGACGACGCGGCGGAAGAGGTAGCGCGCCACCTCGTCAGGTGAGAGGCGTCGCTGACCCTTGAAGGTGCAGGTGACGCCGTACTCGGTCTCGATGCCGAAGATCCGTCGTTCCACCTCGCTCAGCCTAGGCGTCCGCGGCGCGCTCGGCTCGTGTCCCGAGCGCGCCGCGCCGCTCACTGGTCGCCGGTCGTGCTGTCGCCGTCGGTACCGCCGCCGACGCCGTCCTGAGTGCCCGGCTGGGCGGACGCCTGCTCGGTGCCGCCGGCGGTGTCGATCGCCGCCGGGTCACCCAGCCCCGGCGGGGTGCCCGGCGCCGGGGCGCTGGGCGCGTGGCCGGCTGCCGCCTCGGCCGGTGGCGCCTCGTCAGGGGCCGGCTGGTCGGCGAGCAGGGCGGCGAGCGCGGCGCCGACGACCCGGCGGAAGGCCCGCTTCGGCCGGCGCCGGTCCAGGACGGCGACCTCGAGCTGCTCGGCGGGGAGCTGCGCGCGCCCTCCGCCGTTGGCCGCGGTCGCCGAGCTGACCGCGGACAGCGCCTGCACGCCCACCCGCAGCGCCTCGGCCAGGCCGAGGCCGTGGGTGAAGTGTTGCCGCAGGTTCGCGGTGACCGCGTCGGCCTGTCCACCCATGACGACGAAGTCCGGCTCGTCGACGATCGACCCGTCGAAGGTCAGCCGGTAGAGCTGGTCGGACTCGGGGGTGTCGCCCACCTCGGCGACGCAGAGCTCCACCTCGAAGGGCTTCATCTGCTGGGTGAAGACCTCACCGAGGGTCTGCGCGTAGGCGTTGGCGATGACCCGGCCGGTGACGTCACGGCGGTTGTAGGAGTACCCGCGGACGTCTGCCAGCCGGATGCCGGCGACCCGCAGGCCCTCGAACTCCGAGTAGCGGCCGACCGCAGCGAAGCCGATCCGGTCGTAGAGCTCGCTCACCTTGTGCAGCGTGGAGCTGGGGTTCTCCGCGATGAACAGCACTCCGTCGGCGTAGGTGAGGACGGCGACGCTGCGGCCGCGGGAGATGCCCTTGCGGGCGTACTCCGAGCGGTCCCGCATGAGCTGCTCGGGCGAGGCGTAGTACGGCATGGTCATGGCTCAGCCCTCCCGCTCGGCGGCGGCCCGGTCGGCGACGATCGCCTCGGCGACCGCGGCGACCTCGTCGTCGGTCAGCCGGACCGCGCCCTCGGCGTCGACCCGGTACACGATCGGGTAGAGCCGCCGGACGGGGTCGGGACCGCCGGTGGCGGAGTCGTCGTCGGCGGCGTCGTAGAGGGCCTCGACGAGCGCGCGGGTGGCGGCGTCGGCGGACAGGCCGGAGCGCCACGTCTTCTTCAGCGAGTTCTTGGCGAACAGTGAACCGGAGCCGACCGAGGCGTAGCCGCGCTCCTCGTAGTTCCCGCCGGTGACGTCGTAGCTGAAGATCCGGCCGGGGCTCGCGCCCTCGGCGGCGTCGAGGTCGTACCCGGCGAACAGCGGGACGACGGCCAGGCCCTGCATCGCCGCGCCGAGGTTGCCGCGGATCATGCCGGCGAGGCGGTTGGCCTTGCCGTCGAGGGACATCGTCATCCCCTCGATCTTCTCGTAGTGCTCGAGTTCGACCTGGTAGAGCCGGACCATCTCGATCGCGATGCCCGCGGCACCGGCGATGCCGATGACCGACCAGGAGTCCGCCGCGTAGACCTTCTCGATGTCCCGGCTGGAGATGAGGTTGCCCATGGTCGCCCGCCGGTCGCCACCCATGAGCACGCCGCCGTCGAAGGTGACCGAGACGATCGTGGTGGCGTGCGGGGCGAGCTCGGCCACCGACACCGCCGGCAACGTGCGCCGGCCGGGCAGCAGGTCGGGGGCGGCAGTGCCCAGGAAGTCGGTGAACGAAGAGCCCACCCGGTCCAGATAGGCGGGCGTGAACCCGCTCCGGGCAGCTGACGTGTCGCTCACGCAGCCGCCTCGCCGGCGCTCGGCACCAGCGTGAGCGCGGCTGCCGCATACCTAGGTGAGCTCGCGAGCTCGCTCACGTATCCACCTCTCTCGCCGCCGGGAGTGCGCGGCCTCGACTGCTCGGACCCGTCCGCGGGGTCACCGGCGGACGTCGTTGCGACCCTACCGGCGGGGCGCCGCCGCGCGCGTCGCCCGGCATGGACGTCCCTTGCCCAACCCATCGTGCTGGCCTGGGGTCAGGGCGTCAGCCCCCGTTGCTGCATCGCCCGCCAGCGCGCCATCCCGGGACTGCAGGCTCTCGCCCTCGGCGACCCCGTCAGCGTCTGACCGGCGGGGTCGCGTGGATGCTCCCGGTGGTGCTCGACGTAGTCCGCCGCCGCGCGCAGGACAGCCGGGTCGTCCCGGAACTGCCCGAGACCGCCGTTGCAGTTGAAACAGAGCAGCGCTCTGACCGCATTCGTGTCGTGATCATGGTCGACCTGCTCCGCCGGCGCTTCCCGGCAGATGGCACACAGACCGCCTTGGTCGTTCAGCATCAGCTCGGCCTCGTCGGCGGTGATGCCATACCGCCGGCTCAAGTGATATGTGCGGGAGCCGCCGACTTTTTCTCGCGATGCGCGTGACCGTTGGTTGTGGCACGGCTTGCAGTAGGCGTGGTAGCCGCTTGACGTGCGGACAGTTCGCACGAAGTCCGTGAGCGGTAGCACCCGACCACAGTCAGGACACCACTTGTGCCCTTCTGGCACGACGATGTCCTCGGGGACGGCCCGTTGGACGCGCGGTGAGGTGCGCCTTGCCTCACGACTCCTCAGCGCCCGCTCCGCTAGGTGCTCACGACAATAGAACGCGAGGCCATCGCGAGACCGAGCATTTTTAGAGAACTCAGAAACCGGCCGATGACTCCGACAATCGCGACAGAACTTCGTGTCCATGTCGATTTTGCGCGAAGTTACTCACTGGCCCCCTTTTTGTACGTAAGCACGGACGAACTCCTCCGCATTCTCCTCGAGCACCCCGTCGATCTCGTCGAGGAGGGAATCGACGTCCTCGGTGACCTCCTTGGTGCGCTGGGAGACGTCGGTGTCGACCGACGCCTCGACCTCCTCGGTGTCCTCGCGCGACCGCGTGGCCCGCTGCTGCCCGCCGGTGTCCCTGGTGGCCATCTCGTCCTCCTGAGCTCGGTGCTGGGTCGGTACTGGACTTGAAGCTACCCGCGTGGTGTGACAGTTCGCCGTCGTCGCGCCGCGGACGGGGAGAGCGGTCGAGCGGGCCGGCTCTAGCGCCCAGCCTCACCCGGCGCCCGAGGACCCCGCGCTCTCCGGGCTGGTCGTCCTCGCCCCCGCGGCGGAGCCGGTCGTCGGCCGACACCGGCAGCTGCTGGACGAGAACGCCGCACGGGGAGCACCGGCGCACGCGACCGTGCTCTTCCCGTTCCTCCCGCCGACCGCCCTGGACGCGGCGACCCTCGAAGGGGTCCGGGCAGCCGTCGCCGGGGTGCCTGCCTTCGACCACGAGTTCCGGCGCACCGCCTGGTTCGGCGACGACGTCCTGTGGCTCGCCCCCGAGGACCCCGAGCCGTTCCGCGAGCTCACCGGCCGGCTGTCCGCCGCGCTCCCGGAGAACCCGCCGTCCGAGGGGCGCTTCCCCGACGTCGTCCCGCACCTGACGGTCGGCCACCGGCGTCCGCGGCCACTGCTGGAAGCGGCGGAACGCGAGGTGCGGACCGGGCTGCCGGTCCGCGGCCGCGCGACCGAGGTCGTCCTGCTCGCGGGGGGCACCCCGGACGACCGCTGGGCGGTCCGGGCGTCGTTCCCCCTCGAGCGCGGCTCAGCCGCCGGTGATCGTGTCCACGAGCTCCGCCGCCGACGACGTGGCGTCGAACAGCGCCCCGACGTGCTCGCGGGTCCCGCGCAGCGGTTCCATGGTCGGGATGCGCACCAGGTTCTCCCGGCCGACGTCGAAGACGACCGAGTCCCAGGACGCCGCCGCGACCTGGGCCGGGTAGCGCCGCAGGCACTCGCCGCGGAAGAAGGCCCGGGTGTCGACCGGCGGGTGGGTCATCGCCCGGGTGACCTCCTCGTCGGTGAGCAGCCGCTGCATCGACCCGCGGGCGACCAGCCGGTGGTAGAGGCCCTTGTCCGGCCGGACGTCGGAGTACTGAAGGTCGACCAGCTTCAGCCGGGCGTCCCCCCACTGCAGCCCGTCACGCTGCCGGTAGCCCTCGAGCAGCCGCAGCTTGGCTGGCCAGTCCAGCCGGTCGGCCAGCCGCATCGGGTCGACGGCGAGGTCCTCGAGCACCTCCGCCCAGCGGCGGAGCACGTCGGTGGTCTGCTCGTCGTCCTCGCCGGTGTCCGCCACGAACTGCCGGGCCATCGCCAGGTACTCCTGCTGCACCTCGATGGCGGTCAGCCGCCGGCCGTCGCGGAGCCGCACCCGATGGGTCAGCGAGGGGTCGTGGCTGATCGCCTGCAGCGCGTCGACCGGCTCCTCGATCGTGAGGTCCTGGGTCAGCGCCCGGGCCTCGATCATCGCCAGGACCAGCGAGGCCGTCCCGACCTTGAGGTAGGTGGACAGCTCGGCGAGGTTGGCGTCCCCGATGATCACGTGCAGCCGGCGGTACTTGTCGGCGTCGGCGTGCGGCTCGTCCCGGGTGTTGATGATGGGCCGCTTGAGCGTCGTCTCGAGCCCCACCTCGACCTCGAAGAAGTCCGCCCGCTGGGAGAGCTGGAACCCCTGGGTGCGTCCCTCGGTGCCGATGCCCACCCGGCCGGCGCCGGCGAACACCTGGCGGGTCACGAAGAACGGGATCAGGCCGCGGATGATGTCGATGAACGGCGTCCGGCGGTCCATCAGGTAGTTCTCGTGCGAGCCGTAGGAGGCGCCCTTGCCGTCGGTGTTGTTCTTGTACAGCTGGATGGGCTGGGTGCCGGGGACCCGGGCCGCGCGGCGGGCCGCCTCGGCCATGATCTTCTCCCCCGCCTTGTCCCAGACGACCACGTCGCGCGGGTTGGTGACCTCCGGCGTCGAGTACTCCGGGTGCGCGTGGTCGACGTAGAGCCGCGCACCGTTGGTCAGGATGACGTTGGCCATCCCGGCGTCGTCGTCGAGGTCGTTGTGGTCCAGTGCGCTGGCCGGCGACAGGTCGAACCCCCGGGCGTCCCGCAGCGGCGACTCCTCCTCGAAGTCCCACCGCGGTCGCCGGGGCGTCGGCGCCTCGGCCACGGCCCAGGCGTTCACCACCTGGCTCGACAGCGTCGTCGGGTTCGCACCCGGCTGCCCCGGCACGGAGATCCCGTACTCGAGTTCGGTGCCCATCACCCGTCGCACGCTCATGGCCTCAGGTTAGGCGGACGGCCGGAGGCCGAGATCCGCACCGCCGTCCGGCTGTGCCTCCGGGCCGCGGACGGCCCGGTCCTACAGCGAGACGGCGACCTTGCCGCGGACCCGCCCCCGTTCCAGGTCGCGCATCGCCTGGGGCACCTCGCTCAGCGCAGCGGTCCGGTCGAGCGCCGGCGTCACCCGACCGTCCTCGACGAGCTCCCGGAGGGTCAGCAGGTCCGCCCGTCGCGAGATCGTCATGAAGAACTTCATCCGCTGCCGGAGGACGACCGACCAGAGGACCGCCCGGAACTGGCGACCCAGCCCACCCGTCCACCGGCCGCCGCCCTCACCGCCGACGATGACCAGCGTCCCCCGCGGCGTGAGCAGCCGCCGGAGCCGGCGCAGCGTGCGGTTGCCGGCGATGTCCAGCACGAGGTCGTAGCGACCGGTCAGCTCCTGCTGGGTGTAGTCGATGACCTCGTCCGCGCCGAGCGAGCGGACCAGCTGCACCTTTGCCGTGCTGCAGACCCCGGTGACCTGCGCGTCGTGGACCTTTGCCAGCTGGACGGCGTACGTGCCGACCCCGCCGCCGGCGCCGATCACGAGCACCCGCTGACCCGGCTGGATGCGACCCTGGCCGCGGAGTGCCTGCAGGGCCGTGGTCGCCGACGTCGGCAGCGCCGCCGCCTGCTCGAACCCCAGGCCCGCCGGCTTCGGAGCGCAGCGGTCCGCACGGACCGCTGCGTACTCGGCGAACGCGCCGCTGCAGCTGCCGAACACCTCATCGCCCGTCCGCACCTCGGTCACCCGGTCACCGACCGTCTCGACGACCCCGGCGAGGTCCATGCCGAGGACCGGGTGCCGCGGAGCCCGCAGTCCCGTGCCCAGGCGCAGCAGGTACGGCGTCCCGGTCATCAGGTGCCAGACGCCGCGGTCGAGGCCGGCCGCGCACACCCGTACCAGCACCTCGTCCGCGCGGATCGTCGGCCGCTCGACCTCGGCCACCTCCAGGACGTCGGCCGAGCCGTAGCTCGTGCGCACGATGGCCCTCACCGGTCGCTCCCTTCGGACGACGACGGCCCGGCTCCCCCTCGGGAAGCCGGGCCGTCCGGGGCCGTGCCGGTCGTTACAGGTACTGGCCGGTGTTGGTCGCGGTGTCGATGGCCCGGCCGCTCTCCGGGCCCTTGCCGCTGATGAGCGTGCGGATGTACACGATTCGCTCGCCCTTCTTGCCCGAGATCCGCGCCCAGTCGTCGGGGTTGGTCGTGTTGGGCAGGTCCTCGTTCTCCTTGAACTCGTCCACGCACGCCGCCATCAGGTGCCCGACCCGCAGGCCCCCGACGCCGGTCTCCAGCCGGTCCTTGATCGCCATCTTCTTGGCCCGGTCGACGATGTTCTGCAGCATCGCGCCGGAGTTGAAGTCCTTGAAGTACAGGACCTCCTTGTCACCGTTGGCGTAGGTGACCTCCAGGAAGCGGTTCTCCTCCGTCTCGGTGTACATCCGCTCGACGGTGCTCTGGATCATCCCGGCGATGGTCGCCTCGCGGCTGCCGCCGTGCTCGGCCAGGTCGTCGGTGTGGATCGGCAGCGTCGTCGTCAGGTACTTGCTGAAGATGTCCCGGGCGGCCTCGGCGTCGGGCCGCTCGATCTTGATCTTCACGTCGAGCCGGCCGGGCCGCAGGATCGCCGGGTCGATCATGTCCTCGCGGTTGGAGGCGCCGATGACGATGACGTTCTCCAGCCCCTCGACGCCGTCGATCTCGCTGAGCAGCTGCGGGACGATCGTGCTCTCCACGTCGGAGGACACCCCGGACCCACGGGTCCGGAAGATGGAGTCCATCTCGTCGAAGAACACGATGACCGGCGTGCCCTCGCTGGCCTTCTCCCGGGCCCGCTGGAAGACCAGGCGGATGTGCCGCTCGGTCTCGCCGACGTACTTGTTGAGCAGCTCCGGGCCCTTGATGTTGAGGAAAAAGGACTTCCCCTGGCTCCGGTCGTCGTCGCCGTTCATCTCGGCGACCTTCTTGGCCAGCGAGTTGGCCACGGCCTTGGCGATCAGCGTCTTGCCGCACCCGGGCGGCCCGTAGAGCAGGATGCCCTTCGGCGGCCGCAGCTCGTACTCGTGGAACAGGTCGGCGTGCAGGAACGGCAGCTCCACCGCGTCGCGGATCTGCTCGATCTGCCGGGACAGGCCACCGATGTCGGAGTAGTCGATGTCGGGGACCTCCTCGAGGATGAGCTCCTCGACCTCGCTCTTGGGGATCCGCTCGTACACGTAGCCCGACCGGGACTCCAGCAGCAGCGAGTCACCGCTGCGCAGCGGCTGGCCCTCCAGGGAGTCGGCGAGGTAGACCACCCGCTCCTCGTCGGTGTGCCCGATGACCAGCGCGCGGCGCGGGATGCCGGGCAACGGCTCGAGCAGCTCCTTGAGCATGACCACGTCGCCGGCCCGCTCGAAGCCCCGCGCGGCCACGACGTTCATCGCCTCGTTGAGCATGACCTCCTGGCCGTGCAGGAGCTCCTCCACCTCGACCGTCGGGGACACCGACACCCGCAGCTTGCGGCCGCCGGTGAACACGTCCACGGTGCCGTCCTCGAACCGCTCCAGGTAGATGCCGTAGCCGGACGGCGGCTGGCCGAGCCGCTCCACCTCCTCCTTGAGCGTGACCAGCTGCTCGCGCGCCTCGCGCAACGTGCCGGCCAGCTTGTCGTTGCGCTCGGACAGGAAGGCCGCTCGGCCCTCCGCCTCGGCGAGCCGCTCCTCCAGCGCGCGCACCTGGCGCGGGCTGTCGGACACCTTGCGTCGCAGCAGCCCGATCTCCTCCTCGAGGTAGGAGATCTGGCTGACCAGCGAGGCGACGTCACGCTCACGTCGCGCTCGGAACTCGTCGGGACCCACGGTCATCGCGCACCTCCGCACACCATCGGGGGCCAGGGAGCCAATCTATACACGCGAGCACCGACGACGCCGCACCCCGCGCAACGCCCGCGTCCGATGGTCCCCGACGTCATCCCCCCGTCACCCGGCGGCAAACAACGGGCCGCTCAGACCAGCTTCTTGCGGCGCTGCCGGATCGGCGCGACGGCCCCCTCGGCCAGCCGGCGGGCGGTGACGAGGAAGGCGGTGTGGGCGACCATCCGGTGCTCGGGCCGGACGGCGAGACCCTCGGCGTGCCAGGGCCGCAGCAGCGTCTCCCAGGCGTGCGGCTCGGTCCACACGCCCTGCGCCCGCAGCGCCTCCACGTAGGTCGACAGCTGCGTCGTCGTCGCCACGTACCCGACCAGGACACCGCCGGGCCGCAGTGCGGCGGCCACGGTGGGCAGCACCGCCCAGGGCTCGAGCATGTCCAGCACGACCCGGTCGACCACCTCGGCGGCCGGGTGCTGGTCGAGGTCGCCCAGCCGCAGCGACCAGTTGGCCGGCACCTCGCCGAAGAAGGCGCCGACGTTGCCCCGCGCGACGTCGGCGAAGTCCTCCCGCCGCTCGTAGCTGGTCAGCGTGCCCCGCTCCCCCACCGCGCGCAGCAGCGAGCAGCTGAGGGCACCGGACCCGGCACCGGCCTCCAGCACCCGCATGCCGGGGCCGATGTCGCCGAAGCCGACGATCTGCGCGGCGTCCTTGGGGTAGATGACCTGTGCCCCGCGGGGCATGGAGAGCACGAAGTCGGCCAGCAGCGGGCGCAGCGCCAGGTACCCGGTGTTCGCGGTCGAGTGGACGACGGACCCCTCGGGCGCACCGATCAGCGCGTCGTGGCTGATCGCGCCGCGGTGGGTGTGGAACTCCTTGCCCGGGGTCAGCACGACCGTGTGGTGCCGGCCCTTGGGGTCGGTCAGCTGCACCCGGTCGCCGGCCCGGAAGGCCCCCTCGACCGGCTCCGGCGCCTCGGTGGTCGCCGGGTCCCCGGCGACCACCTCGTCCGGGGTCGGGATCTCGTCGGCCGGTTGCTGCTGCTGCACGTCCACGTGGGACGAGGGTACGGACGGCGGATCCGCCGCCCCCGGCACGGACACCCGGGGACCGGCTGCGCGGAAGTGTCGGGGGTGCCACCTAGCCTCGGGTCCATGACGGTGACGCTGGCGACCGAGCAGACGGTGGACCCCGCTCCCGAGCGGACGACGGCGGCCGACACGGCCCCGCGCCGCCCGTCCCTCTCCCCCTCCCGGGCCGCCGACTTCAAGACCTGCCCGCTGCTGTACCGCTTCCGCACGATCGACCGGCTGCCGGAGAAGAAGTCCCGCGCCGCGGTGCGGGGCACGCTGGTGCACGCCGTGCTGGAGAAGCTCTACGACCTCCCGCCGGCCGAGCGCACCGTCGAGGCGGCCCAGACGCTGGTCGCGCCGGCCTGGGCCGAGCTGCGCGCCGAGCCGGGCATCGCCGAGTTGTTCGAGACGGCCGAGCCCGCCGAGGGTGCGCAGTCCGCCGAGGCGGCCGAGGCGGCCGGCGACGGGGGGCTGGAGGCCTGGCTCGCCTCGGCCGGTCAGCTGGTGGAGACCTACTTCCGGCTGGAGGACCCGACCCGCATCCAGCCGCACGGCCGCGAGGAGCTGGTCGAGGTCACGTTGCCCGACGGGCTGCTGCTCCGCGGCTTCGTCGACCGGCTCGACGTCGCCCCCACCGGTGCCCTGCGGGTCGTGGACTACAAGACCGGTGCGGTGCCGCGGGAGGCGTTCGAGGCCAAGGCGCTGTTCCAGATGAAGTTCTACGCACTCGTGCTTTGGCGCACCCGCGGGGTCGTCGCCGCGCAGCTCAAGCTGCTCTACCTCAAGGACGGCGACGCCCTCACCTACTCCCCCGACGAGGCGGAGCTGCTGCGCTTCGAGCGGACCCTGCAGGCGATCTGGGCGGCGATCGAGCGGGCCGTGGCCACCGGCGACTTCCGGGCGAACAAGACCCGGCTGTGCAGCTGGTGCGACCACCAGGCGCTCTGCCCGGCGTTCGGTGGGACCCCACCGCCGTTCCCGGCCGACGTGGCCGCGGCCGCCGGCTGGCGCACCACCCTGCCGGTCACCCCCGTCTGACCGGTCACCCCCGTCTGGCCGGTCACCCCCTCTGGCCGGTCGTGCCGCGGCGCCGGCGGCCCGGCAGGTTCAGGCGGACAGCTCGACCGGTCCGTGGGTCTCGACCAGCTCCCTGAGGTCGGTGACGGTCAGGCCGACGAGGGACTCCCGCAGCACCAGTCCGGGCAGAGAGTCCAGTGACTGCAACGAGGGCACCCCGAGGACGACCGCGCCTGCGGCCAGGCCGGCGGTGACGCCGACCGCCGAGTCCTCCACCACCAGGCTCGACCCGGGGTCGACCCCGAGCGCGGCCATCGCCTGCCGGTAGGGCGCCGGGTCGGGCTTGCGGGCCGGCACCTCGTCGCCGCAGACGGTGACGTCGAACGGCGGGTGCCCGAGCTCGGTGGTGAACCGGTCCAGCACGATGCCGGCGATGCGGCGTGCCGTGGTCGTCACCAGGGCCGTCGCCACGCCGGCGTCCCGGACGGCGGTCAGCAGCTCGCGGGCGCCGGGACGCCACGGGACGCCGTGGCTGGTCATCAGGTCCGCCGTCCGGTCCTCAACCCAGCGGGCGTCGGCGGCGTGCTGCTGCTCGGTGCGGGTGGTGCCGAGGTCCGCGTAGAGGATCCCCATGGCCACCGGCATCGACGTGCCGACCGTGCGCCCCCGGGCGCCGGCGGACAGCTCCCCGCCGAGCTGCCCGGCGAGCTCGGACAGCGCCTCGCCCCACAGCTCCTCGGTCTCCACCAGCGTGCCGTCCATGTCGAACAGCACTGCCTCCAGTGGCTGTAACCGGCTGCGCTGCAGGGGCCCGCCACGAGCTCGCGAGTGGTGGGGGGCAGCGGGGTCCTTCGTCATTCGTCCTCGGTCCGGTAGCCCAGGTTCGGGGAGAGCCACTTCTCGGCCTGGTCGACGGTCCAGCCCTTGCGGCGGGCGTAGTCCTCCACCTGGTCCCGACCCAGCCGGCCGAGCACGAAGTACCGCGACCGCGGGTGGGAGAGGTACAGCCCGCTCACCGAGGCGCCCGGCCACATGGCCATGCTCTCGGTGAGCTGGATGCCGGTCGCGGCCTCGACGTCGAGCAGCTCCCAGATCGTCCGCTTCTCGGTGTGCTCCGGGCAGGCGGGGTAGCCGGGCGCCGGACGGATGCCGGTGTAGGACTCGGCGAGCAATCCGTCGGCGTCCAGCGCCTCGTCGGGGGCGTAGGCCCAGAACTCCTTGCGCACCCGCTCGTGCAGCCGCTCGGCGAACGCCTCCGCGAGCCGGTCGGCCAGCGCCTCCAGCATGATGGCGCTGTAGTCGTCGTTGTCCTTCTTGAACTGCAGCACCCGCTCGGTCGAGCCCAGGCCCGCGGTGACCGCGAAGGCGCCGACGTGGTCGCGCAGGCCGGTCTCCCTGGGTGCGACGAAGTCGGCCAGCGACTTGCGGGCCGAGCCGTCGCGGCCCTCGGTCTGCTGGCGCAGCTGGTGCAGCGTGGTGCGGACGGCGGTGCGGGTCTCGTCGGTGTAGACCTCGATGTCCTCGCCGTCGACCCGGTTGGCCGGGAACAGCCCGAACACCCCGCTGGCCTGCAACCACTTCTCCGCCACGATCCGGTCCAGCATCGTCTGGGCGTCCTCGTACAGCCGGCGGGCCGCCTCACCGGTGGTCGGGTTGTTCAGGATGTCGGGGAAGCGGCCGCGCATCTCCCAGGCGTTGAAGAACGGCTGCCAGTCGATGTAGCCGCGCAGCTCCTCCAGCGGGTAGTCGGCGAAGGTCCGCACGAACTGGGTCGCCTGGCCGTGCCGGTGGTCGCAGTCCGGCCCGCTGCACAGGGCCCCTGTCTGAGACACTCCAGCCTGCTGCAGCAGCATCCGCGGCCGCGGCGGGGAGTAGTCGCTCCAGTCGATCTCCGGCGCCTGGGACCGCGCGGTGGCCAGCGGCAGGAGCTTGCGTGCGTCGGTGCGGGCCGCGTGCCGCTCGCGCAGCGCCGCGTACTCGGCGTCGGTCTCGGCCAGCAGCGCGGGCCGCTGCTCGTCGGACAGCAGCGCGGCGACCACCGGCACGGAGCGCGAGGCGTCCTTCACCCAGATCACCGGGCCGTGGTACTTCCGCTCGATCTTGACCGCCGTGTGGGCGCGCGACGTGGTGGCCCCGCCGACGAGCAGCGGGATCTCGAAGCCCTGGCGCTCCATCTCCGACGCCAGGTTGACCATCTCGTCCAGCGACGGCGTGATGAGCCCGGAGAGGCCGATGATGTCGGCACCCTCGGCCTTGGCGGCGTCCAGGATCTTCTGCGCGGGGACCATGACGCCGAGGTCGACGACGTCGTAGTTGTTGCACTGCAGGACGACGCCGACGATGTTCTTGCCGATGTCGTGGACGTCGCCCTTCGCCGTCGCCATGACGACCTTGCCGTTGCTGCGCTCGGCGTCCCCGGGCTGCTTCTCCGCCTCGATGAAGGGGATGAGGTAGGCGACGGCCTTCTTCATCACCCGGGCGGACTTGACCACCTGCGGCAGGAACATCTTGCCCGCGCCGAACAGGTCGCCGACGACGTTCATGCCGTCCATCAGCGGGCCCTCGATGACCTCGATCGGCCGGCCGCCCCGCGCGCCGATGAGGGCTCGCAGCTCCTCGGTGTCGTCCTCGACGAAGGCGTCGATGCCCTTGACCAGCGCGTGGGTGATCCGCTGGTCGACCGGCAGCGACCGCCACTCCTCGGTGGCCACCTCCTTGACCGATCCGTCGCCGGCGAAGTCGCCGGCGATCTCCAGGAGGCGTTCGGTGCTGTCGGGACGACGGTTGAGGACCACGTCCTCGATGCGCTCCCGCAGCAACGCGGGCACCTCGCTGTAGACCTCGAGCTGGCCGGCGTTGACGATCGCCATGTCCAGCCCGGCCTCGATCGCGTGGTACAGGAAGACCGAGTGGATGGCCTCGCGCACGGGGTTGTTGCCGCGGAAGGAGAACGAGACGTTCGAGACGCCGCCGGAGACCAGCGCGCCGGGCAGGTTCTGCTTGATCCAGCGGGTGGCCTCGATGAAGTCCAGGCCGTAGTTGGCGTGCTCCTCGATGCCGGTGGCGACGGCGAAGATGTTGGGGTCGAAGATGATGTCCTCGGCCGGGAAGCCGACCTGGTCGACGAGGACGTCGTAGGCGCGGCGGCAGATCTGCGTGCGACGTCCGAGGGTGTCGCCCTGCCCGTCCTCGTCGAAGGCCATGACGACGACCGCGGCCCCGTACCTGCGGCACAGCCGGGCGTGCTGGACGAACTCCTCCTCGCCGTTCTTCAACGAGATGGAGTTGACGATGGCCTTCCCCTGCACGCACTTGAGCCCGGCCTCGATGACCTCCCACTTCGAGGAGTCGATCATCGTGGGGACCCGGCAGATGTCCGGCTCGGCGGCGATCAGCTTGGTGAAGCGGTCCATCGCCTCGACGCCGTCGATCATCCCCTCGTCCATGTTGACGTCGATGACCTGCGCGCCGGCCTCCACCTGCTGCCGGGCCACGGCCAGCGCCGCCGGGTAGTCGCCGGCCTTGATCAGGTTCCGGAAGCGGGCGGACCCGGTGATGTTGGTCCGCTCGCCCACGTTGACGAACAGCGACTCCTCGGTGACGGTCAGCGGCTCCAGCCCGGACAGCCGCAGCGCCGGCCGCGTCGCGACCGGGGTGCGGGGCGGCGTCCCCTCGACGGCGGCGGCGATCGCCGCGATGTGCGCCGGCGTGGTCCCGCAGCAGCCGCCGACGAGGTTGAGGAACCCGGCGGTGGCGAACTCGGCCAGGATGCCGGCGGTCTCCTCCGGTGACTCGTCGTACTCCCCGAAGGCGTTGGGCAGGCCCGCGTTCGGGTAGCAGGAGACGAACGTGTCCGCGATCCGGGCGATCTCGGCGATGTAGGGCCGCATCTCCTTGGCCCCGAGCGCGCAGTTGAGCCCGACGAGCAGCGGGGCGACGTGCCGCACGGAGTACCAGAACGCCTCGGTGACCTGCCCGGACAGCGTGCGCCCCGAGGCGTCGGTGATGGTGCCGGAGATCATCACCGGCCAGCGGCGGCCGCGCTGCTCGAACAGCGTCTCGAGCGCGAAGATCGCGGCCTTGGCGTTCAGCGTGTCGAAGATCGTCTCGACGAGCAGGACGTCCGAACCGCCGTCGACCAGCCCGTTGGCCTGCTCGAGGTAGGCCTCGGCCAGTCCGTCGAAGGTGACGTTGCGGGCGCCGGGGTCGTTGACGTCGGGTGAGATGGACGCCGTCCGGCTGGTCGGGCCGATCGCGCCGACGACGTACCGCGGCCGGTCCGGGGTGCGCGCCGTCATCGCGTCGCACTCCGCGCGGGCCAGCCGGGCCGAGGCCAGGTTGATCTCGTACGCCAGGTCGGACATCCCGTAGTCGGCCAGCGAGATGCGGGTGGCGTTGAAGGTGTTGGTCTCCAGCAGGTCGGCGCCGGCCTCGAGGTACTCGCGGTGGATCGCGGTGACCACCTGCGGTGCGGTGAGGCTGAGCAGGTCGTTGTTGCCCTGCACGTCGGTGGGCCAGTCCGTGAAGCGCTCGCCTCGGTAGCCCGCCTCGTCCGGCCGGTCGCGCTGGATCGCCGTGCCCATCGCCCCGTCCAGCACCATGATGCGCTGGGTCAGCTGCGCGGTCAGCACTGCGGTGGCGTCGGGTCGGAGCTCGGCGGGGACGGGCGGGGAGAACTCGGGCACGGGGCAGTCCTCGGGCGTCGGTCGGGCACGGTCACGGGGGCGTCCGGTGCCAGGGCCCTGGCAACTCCGACGGGCCGCGGCGCCTCGTCGTCCTCGAACAGCGCTCCCATGCTCCCACTTCCTGTCCACCCTCCCGACGCAGGCGGTCCTGGCACGCCATCCCCGGCGGAGCACAGCGGCCGGTGGGCCAGATCGACGTAGGCTCGTCGGGTGATCGATCCCAAGTCCGTCGCAGACGACCTGCCCGAGCTGGACGACCCGGTGGTCGTGGTCGCGTTCGAGGGGTGGAACGACGCCGGTGACGCCGCCACCGGCGCGATCGAGCACCTCGAGCTCATGTGGGACGCCGACCTGCTCGCGGCGCTGGACCCCGAGGACTACTACGACTTCCAGGTCAACCGGCCCACCGTCTCCCTGGTCGACGGCATCACCCGGCGCATCGAGTGGCCGACCACCCGGATCTCGGTGACCAAGCCGCCGGGCAGCGACCGGCACGTCGTCCTCATCCGCGGCATCGAGCCGAACATGCGCTGGCGCAGCTTCTGCGACGAGCTCATCGAGCTGTGCCAGGACCTCGGCGCCACCACCGTGGTCGCCCTCGGCGCCCTGCTGGCCGACACGCCGCACACCCGGCCCACGCCGGTGAGCGGGTCGGCCTACGACGCCGAGTCCGCCGCCCAGTGGGGCGTGGAGACCTCACGCTACGAGGGGCCGACCGGCATCCTCGGCGTGTTCGCCGACGCCTGCGTGCAGGCCGGCCTGCCCGCGGTGAGCTTCTGGGCCGCCGTGCCGCACTACGTCTCCCAGCCGCCGTCCCCGCGGGCGACCGTGGCGCTGCTGACCCGCGTGGAGGAGGTGCTGGAGGTGACCGTGCCGCTGGGCACGCTGCCGCAGCAGGCCGACGAGTGGGTCAAGACCGTCGACGAGATGGCAGAGGAGGACGACGAGGTCGTCGAGTACGTGCGCTCCCTGGAGGAGCGGGCCACCCAGAGCGACCTGTCCCAGGCCAACGGCGACCAGATCGCCAAGGAGTTCGAGAGGTACCTGCGCCGGCGGGGTTCGTCCCCCAACTGAGAGGGCAGGTCGTGCCCTGTCGTCCCGAGTGGGGGCCGGAGGCCTCCGCGCAGGGACGACGCAGCGGCTCCCCGAAGCCGGGGACGGCACCTGGCCGCGGTGCGGCGCGTCAGCGTCGCTAGAGCAATGGCCGCATCCGCAGGGCGGCGGTGTCGTCGAACAGCCGGTCGTGGGTGGCGAGGGCGAACCGGTCGGTCATCCCGGTCACGTAGTCGACGACCTGGGTGACCGCGTCGGCCTCGGTGTCCCGGTAGCTGGCGGGGATGAGCTCGGGGTGCGCGAGGTGGTGGTCGACCAGCCGGCGGATGACGTCGATCGCCACGTTCTTCTGCCCGGCGGCGGTGTCGGACCCGTAGACCCGGGCGAACATGAACGCCCGCAGCTCGGCCATCGCCTCCAGCGCGTCCGGGGCCATGACGACGGCGCCGGTGGTGTTGGCCGCGGACAGGCTGCCCTCGACGACCGCGTCGATCATCGACCCGACCATCGCGCTGCCCGGGTCCCCGAACACGGTGCGCGCGCGGGTGGGCAGGTCACCGACCCGTAGGACCCCGGCCCGCACCGCGTCCAGCGCATCGTGGGAGAGGTAGCCGATCCGGTCGGCGTAGCGGACGCACTCGCCCTCCCGGGTGGACGGCGGTGGGGTGATCTTCCAGCTGTGCGCCCGCACCCCGTCGCGGACCTCCCAGGTGAGGTTGAGGTCCTCCAGCACCTCGACGATCCGCACCCCCTGGGCGGCGTGGTGCCAGCCGCCGGCGACGTAGGGGTCCAGGGCCTCCTCGCCGATGTGGCCGAACGGCGAGTGGCCGACGTCGTGGGCCAGCGCGATCGCCTCGGCCAGCGTCTCGTTCAGCGACAGCGCGGTGGCCAGCGACCGGGCCACCTGGGTGACCTGCAGGGTGTGGGTGAGCCGGGTGACGAAGTGGTCGCCGTCGGGGTGCAGGAAGACCTGGGTCTTGTGCTTGAGCCGGCGGAACGCCTTCGCGTGCAGGATCCGGTCGCGGTCCCGCTCGTACGCCGTCCGGAGCTCGTCCTCCGGTTCCGGCCGTGCCCGGCCCCGGGTGCGCGCCGCGCGGGCAGCGGCCGGGGCGAGCTGCTCCTCTGCGCGCTCCCTGGCCGCGCGGTCGGCCAGCCGGAATGCCGACCCTCCCCCGGTCACGGCGCCAGCGCGATGCCGAGCAGCGCGTCCACGAGGTCGCGGACCACCACCGGGGACTGCTCGTCCCAGTCGTCGGTCGCCTCGGCCACGGGTGCCGCGTTGCCGGACCGGGCCTCGGCCAGGCTCGCCGCCGCCCAGGCGTCGACGGCGGCGATCGCGCCCGGGGTGTCCAGGTCGTCGGCCAGCCGCTCGCGCACCGCGGCCAGCACCGGGCCGGCGGGGGCGCCGAGGGGCAGGGACACCGCACGGCGCCAGGTGTCCAGCCGCTGCAGCGCCGCCTCCAGCAGGTCCGGCGTCCAGGCCCGGTCGGTGCGGTAGTGCCCGGACAGCAGCGCCAGCCGGATGGCCATCGGGTCGACGCCCTCGCCGCGCAGCCGGGAGACGAACACCAGGTTGCCCCGGCTCTTGCTCATCTTCTCCCCGTCCAGCCCGATCATCGCGGCGTGGACGTAGGCCTGGGCGAAGGGCTTGGTCGCGGTGAGCGCCTCGGCGTGGACGGCGGAGTACTCGTGGTGCGGGAAGACCAGGTCGCTGCCACCGCCCTGGACGTCGAAGCCGGTGCCGATCGTGTCCAGCGCGATGGAGGCGCACTCGACGTGCCAGCCCGGCCGGCCGGCGACCCCGTGCGGGCCGGGCCAGGCCGGCTCGCCCTCCCGGGCACCGCGCCACAGCAGCGGGTCGAGCCGGTTGCGCTTGCCCGACCGGTCGGGGTCGCCGCCCCGCTCGGCGGACAGCCGCAGCATCGTCGCCTCGTCGTAGCCGGACTCGCTGCCGAAGCCGGGCGCCAGCGAGACGTCGTGGTAGACGTCGCCGGTGCCGTCGTCGAGGGAGTAGGCCAGGCCGGCGTCCTCCAGCGCCTCGACGTGCGCGACGATCCGCGGGATCGCCTCGACGGCGCCGACGTAGTCCTCCGGCGGGAGCACCCGCAGCGCCGTCATGTCCTCCCGGAACAGCGCGGTCTCGCGCATGCCGAGCACGATCCAGTCCTCGCCGTCCCGGTTCGCGCGCTCGAACAGCGGGTCGTCGACGTCGGTGACGTTCTGCACGTAGTGCACCGCGTGCCGGGCGTCCCGCCAGACCCGGTTGACCAGGTCGAAGGCCAGGTACGTGGCGGCGTGGCCGAGGTGGGTGGCGTCGTAGGGGGTGATGCCGCAGACGTACATCCGGGCCGTGCGGCCGGGGGTGGTCTCGACCACCTCACCGCGCGAGGTGTCGAACAACCGGAGGGCGGGGCCGGCACCCGGCAGGGTCGGGAGCAGCGGGGCGGGCCAGGAGAGCACGTCACGAGCCTAGTTCCGGACGCCGGCAGGGAGCACGGCACCCGATCCCGTCGCACCCCTCCCCTAGCGTCCTGCCCGAGCGGCCGGCCGGTCGAGGGACGGCAGTGGAGGGAGAGGACGCCCGTGGCACCCGAGGAGCACCTGCAGGTCCTGCGCGAGGAGAACGCCCGCTTCGCCGCGGCGGCCACGGCCGCCTGCGCCCGGCACGGGTGGCGGGCGAGGGTCCCCGGCTGCCCGGACTGGGACCTCGCCGACCTGGTGTGGCACCTGGCCGGGGTGCAGCACTTCTGGGGCTGGCTGGTGCGCGCCCGGGCCACCTCGCCCACCGGCCACCCCGACCCGGTGCGGCCGGCCGACGACGAGCTGCCCGCGTTCCTGGCCGACCAGGCCCGCGCGCTCGAGGACACGCTGACCCGGGCGGCGCCCGCCGACCGGGTGTGGACCTGGGCACCCCAGCAGGACGTCGCCTTCGTGCTGCGCCGGCAGGCCCAGGAGGCCACCGTGCACCGGGTCGACGCCGAGCAGGTGCTCGGGGAGGTCACGCCCATCGCCACCGGCGTCGGCATGGACGGGCTCGACGAGTGGCTGGAGGTCATGGTCCCCGGCGCCCTGCCCGACGGCCCACCGGCCGCGGCCGAGCCGGTGGTCTTCCACGCCGTCGACGCGGACGCCCAGCGACGGCTGTTCGCCGGGTCGGGCGACCTGCCGGTGGCCACCCTCACCGGGCCGGCGGGCGACCTGCTGCTCGCCGCCTGGCGGCGCGTCCCGTTGTCCACCGTGACCGTCGACGGGAACGCCGATCGCGCCACCGAGCTGCTGGCGACCACAACCGTGGGCTGACCGACCCCGGCTTTGCATGGTCATGCAGCACCATGCATACTTCTTGCCGTGTCCAAGGTCCTCACGTCCCTGCCCGTCGGCGAACGCGTCGGGATCGCCTTCTCCGGTGGTCTCGACACCTCGGTGGCGGTGGCCTGGATGCGCGACCGCGGCGCGGTGCCGTGCACCTACACCGCCGACATCGGCCAGGCCGACGAGCCCGACATCGGTTCGGTCCCCGGCCGGGCCACGGCCTACGGGGCCGAGATCGCCCGGCTGGTGGACTGCCGGGCCGCCCTCGTCGAGGAGGGGCTGGCCGCCCTGACCTGCGGGGCGTTCCACATCCGCTCCGGGGGCCGCAGCTACTTCAACACCACGCCGCTGGGCCGGGCGGTCACCGGCACGCTGCTGGTGCGCGCCATGCTGGAGGACGGCGTCCAGATCTGGGGCGACGGGTCGACCTACAAGGGCAACGACATCGAGCGGTTCTACCGCTACGGCCTGCTGGCCAACCCGGCGCTGCGGATCTACAAGCCGTGGCTGGACGCCGACTTCGTCACCGAGCTGGGCGGCCGCACCGAGATGTCCGAGTGGCTGGTCGCCCACGGCCTGCCCTACCGGGACAGCGCGGAGAAGGCCTACTCGACCGACGCCAACATCTGGGGCGCCACCCACGAGGCGAAGGCGCTGGAGCACCTGGACGCCAGCGTGGAGATGGTGCAGCCGATCATGGGCGTCCGGTTCTGGGACCCCGAGGTGGAGATCCTCGCCGAGGACGTCACGGTCGGCTTCGAGTACGGGCGGCCGGTCACCCTCAACGGCAAGGAGTTCGACTCCCCCGTCGACCTGGTGCTCGAGGCCAACGCCATCGGCGGCCGGCACGGGCTGGGCATGTCCGACCAGATCGAGAACCGCATCATCGAGGCCAAGAGCCGCGGCATCTACGAGGCGCCCGGCATGGCGCTGCTGCACGCCGCCTACGAGCGGCTGGTCAACGCCATCCACAACGAGGACACCCTGGCCAGCTACCACACCGAGGGCCGGCGCCTGGGCCGGCTGATGTACGAGGGCCGCTGGCTGGACCCGCAGGCGATGATGCTGCGCGAGTCGCTGCAGCGCTGGGTCGGCATGGCCGTGACCGGCGAGGTGACCCTGCGCCTGCGGCGCGGCGAGGACTACTCGGTCCTGGACACCACCGGCCCGGCGTTCAGCTACCACCCGGACAAGCTGTCGATGGAGCGGACCCTGGACTCCGCCTTCGGGCCGCTGGACCGGATCGGCCAGCTGACCATGCGGAACCTGGACATCGCCGACTCCCGCGCCAAGCTGGAGCAGTACGCCCGGATGGGCATGGTCGGCGGCTCCACGCCGACGTCGATCGGCGCGGCGCAGGCCGCGGCCACCGGGCTGATCGACGCCACCCAGGAGGGCGGCGCCGAGGCGATCGCCTCCCGGGGTGGCATCTCCGCCCACGACGAGCTGCTGGACCGGGCCGCCATGGAGTCCGGCACCGATTGAGGACCCCCCTGCCCTCCACCACTCGCACGCTCGCGGCGGGACCCTGCAGCGGGGCCGCTCCAGCAGTCACCAGAGCTAGAAGGGCGGCCAGGGCAGCGCCGGCCAGTCGCCGCTGGGCTGCGGGTGCAGCTGGGTGCGCAGCAGGTCCGCGACCCGTTGCTGGGTGCGCCGCACCTCCCGGCGGGTGAGGTGCTCGTGCAGCTGCTCCCCCAGCTCGCCGCGCAGGTCCTCGGCCAGCCGCTCGAGCACGGCCAGGTGCTCCAGCAGCAGCGGCCGGCCGGCCCAGCGCCACAGCAGGGTGCGCAGCTTCGGGTCGACGGAGAAGCAGATCCCGTGGTCGACGCCGTACACGTGCCCGTCGGTCATCGGGATGATGTGGCCGCCCTTGCGGTCGGCGTTGTTGACCACCGCGTCGAACACGGCCATCTGGCGCAGCCCCGGGTCGTCGCGGCGGACGAACTCGGCCAGGTCGACGCCCGGGTCGGCGTCCATCCACAGCTGCACCATGCCGTGCCCGAACGGACCGTCGCGGAGCACCGTCGGCGGCACGACCGACCAGCCGGTCGCCTCGGACACCAGGTGGGCGCTGATCTCCCGGCCGGCGAGCGTCCCGTCGGGGAAGTCCCACAGCGGCCGCTCCCCCGCCACCGGCTTGTAGACGCAGGTCGCGGCCAGCGTGTCGGTGCGGATGGCGCCGACCAGCGTCACGTTGCTGGCGTCGAGGAGCCGGCCCTCCATGTCCAGCTCGCCGTCGCGGAGCAGCGAGGCGATCTCCGCGGGGCCGGCCGGGGCTCGGCGGTCGCCGTGGTCGAGGGCGGTCACGTCCAGCGTGCGGACGTCCTCGGCGTCCTCGGCGTCCTCGTAGTCGAGGTCGTCGTCGAGGAGTTCGTCGTCGGGCCGGGGGCCTGGCTCGGAGGCGCTCATGGTCTCCCCCGCCGGCTCAGCGGCGGTAGCCGTTCTGCCGCGGGCAGACGTGGCCGGCGGGGTCGAGCGGCATGGAGCACAGCGGGCAGGCGGGCCGGCCGGCGGCGATCACCCGGCGGGCGCGGGCGACGAACGCCCGGGCGGCGCCGGGGGTGATGGTCACCCGCAGCGCATCCGGGCCCTCGTCGCTGTCGGAGAGGATCGCGTCCTCCTCGATGGGCTCCTCGCCGGCGGCGACGGCCTCGACGACGACGGCGTCGGCCTCGCCGTCCCAGGCCAGGCCCATCGCGGCGACCCGGAACTCCTCGTCCACGGGGGCGGTGAGCGGCTCGAGGTCGTCGACGTCGGCCTCGGGCGGGACGACGACGGAGGCGCGGTTGGCGACCTCGTCGAGCAGCTCGCTCATCCGGTCGGCGAGGACCTGCACCTGCGACTTCTCCAGCGCCACGCTGATCGTGCGGCCGGCCTCGTCGGAGGCCTGGAGGTAGAAGGTCCGGTCGCCGGGCTGGCCCACCGTGCCGGCGACGAACCGGCTGGGACGGTCGAAGAGGAAGACCTGACGTGGCACGGGATCAGGTTACGCGGCGCCGGAGCCCGCGCCGCCGCCGACGACGGCGTCGGAGGAGGGCTTGCGGCGCCCGCGCTTCTTCTTCGGCGGGATGAGGGCGGAGACGTCCCCGCCGGTGTCGTTCACCCGGACCACGAACGGCCGGGTGTCGGTGTAGCTGACGACCGAGATCGACGCCGGGTCGACCACGATCCGCTGGAAGGAGTCCAGGTGCATGCCGAAGGCGTCGGCCAGCACCGCCTTGATCACGTCACCGTGGCTGCAGGCCAGCCAGACGGCGTCCGGCCCCAGCTTGCCGTTCCACTCCCGGACGGCGGCGACCGCGCGGGCCTGGGTCTGCGCCAGCCCCTCCCCCTCCGGGCCGGGGAAGACCGCCGCGGAGGGGTGCTGCTGCACGACCTTCCACAGCGGCTCCTTGGTCAGCTCCGTGATCGGCCGGCCGGTCCAGTCGCCGTACCGGGCCTCGCCGAGCCGGTCGTCGGTCTGCAGCTCCAGGTCGCGGTCGGCGACGACGGCCCCGGCGGTCTGCCGGCAGCGTTCCAGCGGGCTGCTGACCACGGCGGCCAGCGGCACGCCGGCCAGCCGCTGGGCCACCGCCTGCACCTGCGCCTGGCCGGCGTCGTCGAGCTGGACCCCCGGGGTCCAGCCGGCGAGCACACCGGCGGTGTTGGCCGTCGTCCGGCCGTGCCTGAGCAGGATGACGGTGGTCACGCGGGCGAGCGTAAGGCCCTGCTGCAGGGACCCGCCGCGAGCCCGCGAGTGGTGGGGGCAGCAGGGTCCTCCGCGTCAGGTCGGGTCGAGGACGCCGGCCCCGACCAGGGCGAGCAGCGCCAGGCCGAGCACCACCCGGTAGACGACGAACGGCGTGAAGCTGCCCCGGGTCAGGTAGCGCAGCAGCCAGGAGATGACCGCCAGGCCGACGGCGAAGGCGATGACGGTGGCCAGGATCGTCGGCCCCCACGCCACCCCGCTGTCCAGCGACTCGACGACCTGGAAGAAGCCCGATCCCAGCACCGCGGGGACGGCCAGCAGGAACGAGTAGTCGGCGGCTGCCGAGCGCGAGTAGCCCAGGAAGCGGCCGGCGGTGATCGTGCCGCCGGACCGGGAGACGCCGGGGATCAGGGCCATCGCCTGCGCGAACCCGAACACCAGGCCGTGCTTGACGGTCAGGTCGGGCAGCTCCCGGCGGGTGCCGCCGACCCGGTCAGCCCAGAACAGGACGAGGGAGAACACCACGAGGGCGATGGCGATGATCCGCAGATCGCGGAACGTCGACTCGATCTGGTCCTGGAACAGCAGCCCGAGGACGACGATCGGGATGCTGCCGATGATGATCAGCCAGCCCATCCGGGCGTCCGGGTCCTTGCGCAGCGCCGGGTCGCGCAGCGCCCGCAGCCAGGTGCCGATGATCCGGCCGATCTTCTTGCGGTAGTAGAGGAGGACGGCGCACTCGGTGCCGATCTGGGTGATCGCGGTGAACGCCGCGCCCGGGTCGTCCCAGCCGAAGGCCGACCCGACGATCCGCAGGTGGGCGCTGGATGAGATCGGCAGGAACTCGGTGAGGCCCTGGACCAGGCCGAGGACGACGGCTTCGAACCACCCCATGGTCAGGCCACCCGCCGCATCGTCGGCAGGAGGTCGGGGCACGAGGGGGTCGGTTGCACGGCAGGCACCCTAGAGCGGCGACCTGGGCCCGGTCCGGCGACGCCCGGGAGCACCCGGCGTTGCCGTGGTCACGATCGGCGCGACGGTAGGTTGGGCAGTCGTGGAACAGCGGGCGCTCGGGCGCAGCGGCCTGGTCGTCTCGCGGCTCGGCCTGGGCACCATGACCTGGGGCCGGGACACCGACGAGGACGAGGCCGCTCTGCAGCTCACCGCCTTCGTCGACGCCGGCGGCACGCTGGTCGACACCGCGGACGTCTACGCCGACGGGGAGAGCGAGCGGACCCTGGGGCGGCTGCTGGCCGACGTCGTCCCCCGCGACCACGTGCTGGTCGCGACCAAGGCCGTCGGCCGGACGGCGCCCGGGCCGATGGGCCACGGCGCCTCCCGCGGCCACCTGCTGGCCGCGCTGGACGCCTCCCTGGAGCGGCTCGGGCTCGACCACGTCGACCTGTGGCAGCTGCACGCCTGGGACGACGCGACCCCGCTGGAGGAGACGCTGGCCGCCTGCGACCAGGCCGTGAGTTCCGGTCGCGCCCGCTACATCGGGATCAGCAACTTCTCCGGCTGGCAGACCGCGTACGCAGCCACCTGGCAGCGGGCCTGGCCCGGCCGCACCCCGATCGTCAGCACCCAGATCGAGTACTCGCTGCTGCAGCGGGGCGTCGAGCGGGAGGTGGCACCGGCGGCGGAGACCCTGGGGCTGGGCCTGCTGCCGTGGTCACCGCTGGGCCGGGGCCTGCTCACCGGCAAGTACCGGCACAGCACCCCCACCGACTCCCGGGGCGCCTCACCGCAGTGGCAGGGGTTCATCGACCGGCTGCGCTCCACCACCGCCGACCGGGTGGTGGAGGCGGTGATCACCGCCGCCGACGGGCTGGGGACGACGCCGCTCGGCGTGGCGCTGGCCTGGCTGCACGACCGCCCCGGCGTCGTCGCACCGATCGTCGGTGCCCGGACCGCGCAGCAGCTGCAGGCCGCGCTGGACGCCGACGGGGTGCGGCTGCCCCCGGCGATCGTCACCGCCCTCGACGACGTCTCCTCCCCGCCCTTCTCCTATCCCGAACGCCGTCCGGAGCAGTGACCGTGAGCACGCCAGTGACCAGCCCCACCCCTGACCTCGTCTTCGCCGCCTTCTGCACCGCCGGCCTCTGGCCGGGGCTGGGCAAACGGACGGCGGCCGACCTGCCCGCCGCCGGGATCACCACCCCCGAGGACGTCTCCGCCGACCGGCTGCAGAAGCTGCCGCGGGTGGGCCGGCAGCGCGCCGAGCGGCTGTTCAGCTCCTTCCTGGCCGCGCAGCCGACCTACGACGTCGTCGAGCTGCTGGTCACCGCCGGGCTCAACCCCCGGCTGGCCGCCAACTCCGCCGACGCCCTCGGCCCGGACGCCGCCCGCCGGCTGCGCGACGACCCGTGGGCGCTGCTGGGGCTGACCGGGGTGACCCTGGCCGACGCCGACCGGCTGGCGGTCAACGTGCTCCCCGGCGCCGACCGGCAGGACACCCGCCGCGGCCGGGCCGTGGTCGGGCTGACCCTGCGCACGGCCACCCGGGACGGGCACACCGTGCTGCCGGCCGACCTGGTGGTGGCGGCGCTGCGGGCCGAGCAGATCGACGACCCGGCGGCGGCGATCGTGGCCGCCGTCGAGGGCGGTGACGTGCTCGAACACGCAGAAGGACCTCGGTCCCCCCTCCGCTCGCAAGCTCGCGAGGGAACCCTGACCGAGGCCGGAGACGCGGAATCCGACCTCGACGAAGAACCGCAGGTGCGGGCGCTGTCGCTGGCCCGGTACGGGATGGCCGAGGAGGCGGTAGCGGAGAACGTGCACCGGCTGGTGGCCACCAGCGAGCGGATCGCCGACCCCGCCTCGGTCCGGTCGGTGGCCAAGGGCCTGGACCCGGCCCAGCAGGCCGCCGTCGCCGGGGTGCTGGGCGCCGGGGTCTCGCTGCTCACCGGCGGCCCGGGCACCGGGAAGAGCCGCACCGTCGCCTCCCTGGTCCAGCTGCTGCAGGCCAAGGGCACCGAGGTGGCGCTGGCGGCGCCCACCGGCCGGGCGGCCAAGCGGCTCGAGGAGCTGACCGACCACCCAGCGGTGACGGTGCACCGCCTCCTCGGCGCGCAGGGCACCACCGGCGGGTTCTCCCGCAACGAGGAGTGGCCGCTGGACGCCGACGTGGTCGTGGTCGACGAGGCCTCGATGCTCGACGTCGAGCTGACCGCCGCGCTGCTGGAGGCGTGCAAGGACGGTACCCACCTGCTGCTGGTCGGCGACCCCGCGCAGCTGCCCTCCATCGGCCCGGGGCACGTGCTCGGCGACCTGATCGACTCCGGGGCGGTGCCGGTCACCGAGCTGACCACGCTGCACCGGCAGGCCGCCGGTGGCGCGATCGCCCGGCTGGCCACCGGCGTCCGGGGCGGTGAGCTGGTGCAGGTCGAGTCCCCCGACCGGGAGGTGGTCATCGTGCCGGCCACCGGCAGCGCGGAGGCCGCCAAGCGGGTGGTCCAGCTGGTGACCGACTCGATCCCGCGGGCGCTGGGCATCGACCCGGCCACCGTGCAGGTGGTGACGCCGGTGCACCGCGGGCCGGCCGGCACCATCGAGCTGAACAAGGCGCTGAAGGAGAAGCTCAACCCCGGCACCGGCACGGTGTTCGGCTTCGACGTCGGCGACCGGGTGGTGGCCACCGCCAACCACCTGGACATCGAGCCGATCGGCTTCGCCAACGGCGAGGTCGGGGTGGTCACCGGCACCGGCGAGGGCTCGCTGAGCATCGACTTCAGCTCCGGGCCGGTGACCGTGACCGGCACCGCGCTGTCGGACCTGCGGCACGGCTGGGCGATCACGGTGCACCGCGCACAGGGCTCGGAGTGGCCCGGTGTCGTGGTGGTGCTGCCCCCGGAGGCGGGCGGGATGCTGTCCCGGCCGCTGGTCTACACCGCGCTGACCCGCGCGCAGCGGCACCTGTCGATCGTGCACGCCAGCGGCGCGGCGCTGGCCCGGGCGGTGCGGGAGGTCGACGTCCGGCCCCGGCGCACCCGGCTGGCCGGGCTGCTCGCCGAGCTGGCCGACTGACCCAGCGTGTCGCGCGTCGCGTTTGCCGGGTTGATCTTGAGGGAACCGTCGTGCCATGGGCATCATCGGCTTCCTCGTGTTCGGGCTGATCGTCGGCGCGCTCGCGCGCCTCATCAAGCCCGGTAGGCAGAACCTCAGCATCCTCATGACGCTCGTGCTGGGCGTCGTCGGCTCGCTGATCGGCGGGCTGGTCGCCAGCGCGCTGGGCACCGGCGACTTCGGCGAGCTGAACATCCTGGGCGCGATCGTGGCGATCATCGCCGCGGTGCTGCTGATCGGCGTCGCCGAGGGCGTCAGCGGTGGCCGGCGCTCCGTGCGCTGACCACCCCCTCCCGCTCGTCCCCTGCCCGGGGCGCTGACCGCGTCGTCAGCGCTCCGGGCAGACGCGTCTCGCGGCGCACATCAGCCGGTGCACCGCGGCCCCCAGCTGGTCGGGGTCGCTGACCGGCTCGGCGAAGGGCACCCGGACGTCGGCGTGCCCGCAGCGCTGCTCGATGCGCAGCCGGAAGCCGTACCGGTCCAGTCCGAGCGGGCGCACCACGTCGTCCGTCGTCACCCTGCGCAGCACCTGGGTCCGCAGCAGCGCCAGCTCCTCCGGGTGGGCGACGTCCAGGTGCTGCAGCGCGGCGGCCTCCAGGCCGACCAGCGGGTCGGCGGTGGCGGCGAGGTAGTCCTCCGGGTCCACCTCGGTGACCGTGCCGCACTCCCCCAGCACCACCTCCGCCAGGTCCAGCGACAGCAGGGTCGTGCCGCGGCCGACGTCCAGCAGCGCACCCACCGGGGCGACCTCGGCGAAGGCCACCGCGGCCGCCCGCGCGTCGGGCCCGGGCACCGGCGTGAGCCAGCCGGAGAGCCAGACCTGCGCCCGCACCGGCTCGCGCAGCGGCACCGGCGCGTGGTCGGTGACCAGCAGCAGCGCGGCCAGGTCGCCGTCGGCGCTGTGCGCGACGGCGGTGCACACGTCGCCGTCGGTCGGCACCACGAGCAGCACCCGGCCGTCCGCCGTCGTGGCGTGGCCGAGCACCCGGCTGCCGTCGATGCCGGCGGCGCAGACCGCGGCCGCCGGCCGGGCGGCGACGGTGCGGGCGCGCTCGGCCACCGTGGGCCGCAGGGCGCTGGGGACAGGACCGGGGACGGCGGGACGGGGCGTTCGTGTCATGCAGCACTCCGGGGTCGGGACGTCGCGTCGTCGGGGTAAGGTGAGCCTAACCGAACTCGGAGGCCCGTGTGAACAACTCCCGACCCAAGGTCCGGCGCAGTCGCGCGCTGGGCATCCCGCTCACCCCCAAGGACGTCCGCTACTTCGAGCGGCGCCCGTACCCGCCGGGTGAGCACGGGCGCAAGCGCAAGAACACCAGCGACTACAAGACGCGGCTGCTGGAGAAGCAGCGGCTGCGCGCGCAGTACGACATCAGCGAGACCCAGCTGCGCTCGGCGTTCGACCGGGCCCGGCGCAGTGGCGGCAAGACCGGCGAGGAGCTGATCACCCACCAGCTGGAGTCCCGGCTGGACGCCACGGTGCTGCGGGCCGGGTTCGCCCGGACGATCTACCAGGCGCGGCAGACCGTCAGCCACCAGCACGTGACCGTCAACGGCACGCGGGTCGACCGGCCCAGCTACCAGGTCCAGCCCTACGACGTGGTGGAGATCGCCGAGCGCAGCAGGGCCAAGGCCCCGTTCCAGGTGGCCGCCTCGGGCGCGCACGGCACGGCACCGGCCTACCTGGAGGTCTCGCTGCCCCAGCTGCGTTGCGTGGTGGCCCGCCGGCCGCGGCGCGACGAGGTGCCGGTGGTCTGCGAGGAGCAGCTGGTCGTGGAGTACTACTCCCGCTGACGTGCAGCCGGCGCCCTGCGCTCAGGGCGCCGGCGGGCCGCCGTTCCGCCTGAGGACCTGACCGTCCGCCCCCCTGTCGTCAGCCGGCGGAGCTGACGCCGGTCAGAACACCGCCGTCGTCACTGCTGGCTGTGTTCCCTTTGTAGGAGTCGTTGCATCGTTGGGGATAACGGTTGTGTCAGCAGCGGAGCCGTTACGCCGGAGGCGCGGATGCCCGGCAGAGCCGACGCTGCACGCGCCGGCGTCCTCACGCAGTCGGGCCGGGCGCGTCCGGGTCGGCGACGATGCCTCCCCTGAGCACGGAGATGATCATGGCGCGCCGCTCGGCGTCTACACGGGCAGGCCCCTGCGAGCACGACTCGCGTGCGGAACGCATCCAGATGGCGGGTCGGCGACGAAGGCCTGTCGTGGCCGATCATCGGGGCATGCCCGGTGCTCGGACGCCGCCGTCCTGCTGCCCCTGACCCTGGCGCTGGCCGGTTGCTCGTCCGCCGCACACCGTCGCTGCCGACCCCGGCTCCGATCGGGCCAGCTGGGCAGCCGGGCGACCGGCGAGCTGCAGCTGATCGACCCCCGATGAGTCCTGCGGTCCGGCAGGGTCTCCCGGACATGGACCCCGTCACGTCGACCGCCGCCCTCGTCGAGGGCCTGGCCGTCGTCACCCTGTTCACCGAGGACCTGCCTGCGACCCGGGCGTTCTACGCCGAGGTGCTGGGCCTGCCGCTGGAGTTCGAGGACGCCCACTCCGCGGTCCTCAGTACCGGCAGCGCGCTCCTCAACCTGCTGCGGGTCGAGGTGGCCGACGAGCTGGTCACGCCGGCGACCGTCGGCGGTCCGGGCCGGGGTGCCCGGGCGCTGTTCACCACCCGCGTCGCCGACGTCGACGCCACCGCCGCCGAGCTCACCCGCCGCGGGGTCGTCCTGCTGAACGGTCCGCTGAACCGGCCCTGGGGCCCGCGCACCGCGGCCTTCGCCGACCCGGCCGGCAACGTGTGGGAGATCGCCGGGCCGGCCACGGGCTGACCCGGCTCGTCAGTCCCGGACGTCGTCCTCGTCGGCGGGCACCGCAGCCTGCTGCTCGAGGACGTCGTACTCGTCGGCCTCCGGGTCACCCGCCCGCAGCCCCCCGGCGCTGCCCGGGACCGCCGACAACTGCTGCTCGATGCCGTCGGCCTCGGGGACGTCGTCGGCCGGCGGGGCCACCTCGTCGGCGAGCTCGGGCACGGGCGGGGTCTCCGGCTGCTGCTGCTCCTGGCGGTCGGCGTCGGTCGCTTCGGGGTCGGTCATGGAGTGCTCCTCCGGGTCGGCTGGGCTGCTGGACAGCCTGCCCGGGTCGAGCGCCCGTGACACCCACGAGGGACGCCGCGCTGACCACCACGTGACCGGAACGCGTCCGGCAGGCACAATCGGGCGGGTGTCAGCACCCGGCGAGTACGAGTACGCCCCGCTGCGCATCCCGGCGGGCACCTCGCGCTCGGCCGCCGCGCAGCTCATGAGCTTGCAGTCCGACACCGGCGGCTGGGAACTGGCCCGCCTCCAGTTGCACGCCGACGGCACCCGCAAGGTGATCATGCGGCGCCGGATGCGGCTGTCCTACCTGCCCGGCCCCATGATCTGACGCCCGCGGCCGTCAGGGCTTCAGGACGACCTTGCCGACGGTGCTGCGGTCGGCGATCGCGGCCATCGCCTGCGGCAGCTCGGCCAGCGGCAGCGTCTGCCCGATGAGCGGGGCGATCGTGCCGTCGGCGAAGAGCGTGCACAGCTCCTCGTGGACCTGCCCGAACAGCGCCGGGTCGTGCTTGCGGTACAGCCCCCAGTGCAGCCCGACGATGCTGTAGTTCTTCACCAGCGCGTGGTTGACCGGCGCCTGCGGGATGGTGCCGCTGGTGAACCCGACGACGACCAGCCGGCCCTCGAAGGCGATGACCTTGCGGGACTTGTCGAACACCTCGCCGCCGACCGGGTCGTAGACGACGTCGGCGCCGTGGCCCTCGGTGATCTCCTTGACCAGCGGCACGAAGTCCTGCGCGGTGTAGTCGATGACGTGGTCGGCGCCCAGCTGCCGGCAGACCTCGGTCTTGCGCTCCCCGCCGGCGGTGGCGATCACCTTCGCCCCCGCCGCCTTGCCCAGCTGGATGGCCGCCGAGCCCACGCCGCCTGCGCCGGCGTGCACCAGCAGCCACTCCCCCGCCTGCAGGGTGGCGCGCCGGTGCAGCCCGACGTAGCCGGTCTGGTAGGTCAGGTGCAGCGACGCCGCCTGCTCGTCCGACATCCCGTCGGGGACCGGGAACGCCGCGGCGGCGTCCATCAGCGCGTACTCGGCGAACCCGCCGGGCCCGCCGGACGGTGAGCCGAGCACCCGCTGACCGGTCCCGACGACCTCGCCGCACAGCTCGACGCCCGGGGTGAACGGCAGCGGCGGGCGCTCCTGGTACTGGCCCAGGGTCATCAGCACGTCGGGGAAGTTCAGCCCCGCCGCCCGGACCTCCACCAGCAGCTGGCCGTCGCCCGGCGTCGGCTGGTCGACCTCGTCGAGGGACATGACCTCGGCTGGGTCGCCGAGGGAGTGGACTTGCCATGCACGCATGGCGCCGACCCTGCCAGAACACCGGTGACCGGGGTCACCCGACCCTCAGCGCATCGACGGCGGCAGCAGCGCCTGCGGGACGGCGGCGGTCTCACCGCTCGCCGTCCGGGCCGCCGGGACGCCCTTGAACTTGTACGGGATCGCCCCGACGCCGGGCTGGACGACGTAGGCGGCACCCGGCTCGGCGCCCGCCCATGCGGCCAGCATGGCCGAGGCGACCTCGTCGGCGGAGAGGACCGGGAAGTCGGCGGCGGCGAACTCGTCGCGCAGCGGGTCGATGATCGCGGTGTCGGCGAAGCCCGGGCAGATCGCGGACATGGTGATCCCGTCGCCGACCAGCCGCGGCGCCAGGGACCGGACGAAGGCGATCGCGCCGCCCTTGGCCACGCTGTAGCCGGGGTCGGTGGCGACCGGGGCCAGCCCGGCCAGCGACGCCGTCACCACGATCGAGCCGCCACCGGCGCGCCGCAGGGCCGGCAGCGCGGCCTCGGTGCCGTAGACGACGCCGAACAGGTCGACGTCGACCACGTGCAGGAACTCGTCGACGTCCAGGGCGTCGCGGCTGTTGCCGGCGATGCCGGCGTTGAGGAACGCGGCGTCCAGCCGGCCGTGCTCGGCCTCGACCGAGGCGACGACGGCGGCGTTGGCGGCCCGGTCGGTGACGTCGAGGCCGACGAAGGAGGCGCCCAGGCCGTCGGCGGTCCGCCGGTTGGCCTCGCTGTCCAGGTCGGCGAGGACGACGGTCACCTCCCGCTCGCGCAGCAGGGTGGCGAGGGCGCGACCGAAGCCGCCGGTCCCGCCGGTGATCAGGGCGACGCTGCCCGGGGCGATCGTGGTGTCGGTCACCCCTGGATCACACCACGTCTCAGACCTGGCGGAGGAAGCGGTCCAGCACCCGGATGCCGAAGTGCAGCGAGTCGACCGCGATCCGCTCGTCGATGCCGTGGAACAGCGAGGCGAAATCCAGGTCGGCGGGCAGCTTGAGCGGGGAGAAGCCGAAGCAGCGCATGCCCAGGGTCTCGAAGCTCTTGGCGTCGGTGCCGCCGCTCATGGTGAACGGGACCGGGCGGGCGGCGGCGTCCTCGGCTTTGAGCGCGGCGACCATCAGGTCGACGGTCGGCCCGTCGAACGTCGTCTCGACGGCCTGGTCGTGGACCAGCCACTCCCGGGTGACACCCTCGCCGATCAGCTCGTCGAGCTGCTCCTCGAACTCCGCCTCCTGCCCGTAGAGGAAGCGGCCGTCGATGGTCGCGCTGGCGGTCCCGGGGATGACGTTGGTCTTGTAGCCGGCGTCGAGCATCGTGGGGTTGGCCGTGTTGCGCAGTGCCGCGCCGATCATCCGGCTGATGCTGCCCAGCTTCGCGAGCGCCTCCTCCGGGGAGTCGGGGTCGATGTCGATGCCGTAGGCGTCGCTGACCTCGTCCAGGAACTGGCGCATCGGCGGGGTGACCACGGTGGGCAGCCGGGTGGAGCCGATCCGCGAGACGGCCTGCGCGAGCCGGGTGACGGCGTTGTCGTCGTGGACGAAGGAGCCGTGCCCGGGCCTGCCACCGGCGGTGAGCTTCAGCCAGGCCAGGCCCTTCTCCGCGGTCTGCACCAGGTAGAGGCGCAGGTCGTCGCGGACGGTGATGCTGAAGCCGCCGACCTCGCTGATCGCCTCGGTGCAGCCCTCGAACAGGTCGGCGTGGTGGTCGACCATGTAGTGCGCGCCCTTGCGGCCGCCGGCCTCCTCGTCGGCGACGAAGGCCAGCACGATGTCGCGGTCGGGCTGGACGCCGGTGCGGGCCCAGTCGCGGACCAGCGCGAGGGTCATCGCGTCCATGTCCTTCATGTCGACGGCGCCGCGGCCCCAGACGTAGCCGTCGCGCTCCTCGCCGCTGAACGGGTGGACGCTCCACTCGGTGGGGTCGGCCGGGACGACGTCCAGGTGGCCGTGCACCAGCAGGGCCGGTCGGTCGCGGTTGGCGCCCTCGACCCGGGCGACCAGGCTGGCCCGCCCGGGCTCGGACTCGTGGATGACGCTGTCGATGCCGACCTCGTCGAGCTTGGCCGCGACCCACTCGGCGGCCTTGCGCTCCCCCGCGCTGGTGGCGGTGTCACCGGTGTTCGTGGTGTCGATCCGGATGAGGTCGGACAGCAGCTCCGCGACCTCGGCCTGGGCACCGGCGAGCGGCGTGGGGTTCGTCTCCGACATGCCGACGATCCTGCCACCGGGGGCTCTGCCGGGCCGCCGGGAGCCTCGGTTATGCTCGTCGAGGCGCTCCGCGGAGCGCCCACCTCGTCCGGGTGGCGGAATGGCAGACGCGCTAGCTTGAGGTGCTAGTGCCCTTTATCGGGCGTGGGGGTTCAAGTCCCCCCTCGGACACAGTCTCACCCCGGTGTTCCTGCAGGTCAGGAGCCCGGGGTGCTTTCGTTCCAGGGCCCAAGAGGGCCTCGTGATACCGCCGTGATACTTCGCGGCCCATCTGTGGTGCGTCAGCCGTCGAGCAGCGCCGCACAGCGGGCGGCTGCTCCCCGGCCCATGCCGGGGTGCACGTGCTGGTGGACGGTGAGGGTGACGGTCGCGCCGGCGTGACCGGGCCGTTCGGAGACGACCTCGACCGGTTCGCCGTGGGGGGCTCGAACCGGTGGAGGCCGAGTCGTCGCGTCACCGCAGACCGTCGTCGGAGCATTCCTGCGCCACGTTCCGGATCAGCACCCCTCCGCCCTGGTCGTGGTACCGATCACGCCAGTGACTTTCCGGCCGGCTGGGCGGGCCGATCGGCCACCGCTCAGCGAGCCCGTGCACGGGTGGACGACCTGGACCGGACGCCCGCTAAGTCGGCCGGCGGCTCCGGTGGCCACGAGCAGCCGGGCCGCCCCTGCCGGCCCGAGACCGGCCAGCTCCACAGACGTTCTTGCAGGTCACGACTGTGCCACGGACGCCCTGCGCCCCCCGGCCGCCCATTGACGCCCTCGCCGGCAGGCCGCTACGGTCCCGCGCACAGTTGTCGGTCAACTGCTCTCGAGGTGAGGCTGTGCGCACCATCGACTGGGCCGAAGGCTCGATCGAGCTGATCGACCAGACCCGACTGCCCCACGAGGTCGTCGTCCTGCGGGTCGAGAGCCTCGACCACCTGATCGACGCCATCTCACGCCTCGCCGTGCGCGGCGCCCCGGCCCTCGGCGTCGCCGGGGCCTTCGGGGTCGCCCTCCTCGCCCGCCGGCACCAGGACCTGGCGGTCGTGCGCCGCGAGGCCGCCAGACTGCGCGCCTCCCGTCCGACGGCCGTGAACCTGGCCTGGGGCGTCGACCGCGCGTTGGCCCGACTCGACGATGGCCCGGACGCCGTCCTGGAAGAGGCCCTCGCGATCCGGGACGACGACGTGCTGGCCTGCTGGTCGATGGGCCTGCGCGGTGCCGACCTGGTGCGTGAGCAGGTGCCGGACCGGCCGGTGCGGATCATGACCATCTGCAACACCGGCAGCCTGGCGGCGGTCGAGCGTGGGACCGCGCTAGGCGTCGTGCAGACGCTGCATGAGCAGGGTGACCTCGAGGAGGTCTTTCCCGTCGAGACGCGGCCGCTGCTGCAGGGTGCGCGGCTGACCACCTGGGAGCTCGCGCAGATGGGTGCGCCGTACCGCCTGCTCGTCGACTCGGCGGGCCCCTTCCTGCTCGCGCGCGGCCTTGCGGACGCCGTGCTGATCGGCGCCGACCGGATCGCCGCCAACGGCGACACGGCGAACAAGATCGGCTCGTTCTCGCTCGCGCTCGCCGCGCGTCACGCCGGTGTCCCGTTCATCGTCGTCGCCCCGGAGTCGACGATCGACATGGCCACCAAGTCCGGCGACGACATCGAGATCGAGGACCGCGGCTCCGACGAGGTCGTCAACGTCCTCGGGACGCCGACGGCCGCCCCCGGCACCCGCACGGTCAACCCCGCGTTCGACGTCACCCCGCACGAGCTGATCACGGCCGTGGTCACCGATCGCCGCGTGGTCCGGCTCGACCGCGGCGAGACCCTGCACGTCGTCGCGCCCGGCGCGCGTTGTACGCCCTGACCCGCACGCCCTGGAACCCGCACGCCCTGACACCGCGCTCCCCGACACCGCACTCCCCGAGAGGAGCACCTGTGGCCACGATCCCGATGAGGTCCGCACCGACCTCGCCCACCCGGGCCGCGACGGCAATCGCCGCGGCCATGCTGCTGGCGCTGACCGCCTGCGGCGGCGGGGACAGCTCGTCCTCCGGGGACGGCGGTGGTGGCGGCGGCGGAGGCGACAAGTCGTTCATCTACGTCACCAACGACCCCATCGGGACCAACGAGTTCCTGCAACTCGGGAAGAAGGGCATCGAGGACGCGGCGAAGACCTACGGCGGCGAGGCACAGGTCTTCGAGAGCACCGACGAGCAGAGCCAGCGCTCCAACATCGAGGCCGCGATCGCCGAGGCGCCCGACGCCATCGTCCTGATCACCTTCGACTTCACCGACCTGTCGAAGGAGTACGCGGAGCAGAACCCCGATCAGCAGTTCCTGCTCATCGACGCCTGCCCCGAGGCGCCCCCGGCCAACCTGCACTGCGCCGTGTTCCGCGAGCAGGAAGCGTCCTACCTCGTCGGCATCGAGGCCGGCATGCTGTCCACGACGAAGAAGGTCGGGTCGGTCGGCGCGGTCGACATCCCCTTCCTGCACCGGTACTCCGACTCCTTCGCCGCCGGCGCGCAGAGCGTGGACCCGGCGATCACCGACAGCCAGCTCTGGATCGGCGGCAGCAACCCCTTCGCCGACCCGGCGAAGGGCAAGGAGCAGGCCCTGGCGATGGCGGCCACGGGTGCCGACCACGTGTTCGCGGTCGGCGCGGGCAGCAACGGCGGCATCTTCGAGGCGGCCACTGAGCAGGACTTCTTCTCCTACGGCGTCGACATCAACCAGTGCCCGATGGCCCCCGGGCACATCGTCGACAACACGATGAAGGCCGTCGACGTCCTGGTCGTCGACCAGATCGGCGCGATCCTCGACGGCAACGCGGAGCCGCTGACCTCATACGGCCTGAAGGAGAAGGGCATGGACCTCACCAGCCTGCTGCCCGGTGCCGAGCAGAGCCAGTGCGTCGTCATGGACCACCCCGACGTCATCGAGGCGGTCAAGAAGGCCAAGCAGGGCATCATCGACGGCACGATCACGGTGGACGACCCCGCCGCGGGCTGACGGCGCCGGGGCCGGCCGGACCAACCGGCCGGCCCCATCCCCGTCCCGGGCGACCCGGGCCATCGGCACACCACGACGGAGCGGGCATGACCCTCGAGCTCGAGCTGCGCGGCATCACCAGGCGATTCCCGGGGGTCGTGGCCAACGACCGGATCGACCTCGACGTCCGCAAGGGCGAGATCCACGCCCTCATGGGGGAGAACGGCGCCGGCAAGTCGACGCTCATGTCGATCCTCTACGGCCTGCTGCACCCCGACGAGGGCGAGATCTGGGTCCGTGGGGAGCGGCAGCACTTCTCCTCCCCCAACGACGCCATCGCCGCGGGCCTGGGCATGGTGTTCCAGTCCTTCAAGCTGTTCCCGTCCCTCACGGTGGCCGAGAACGTGGTCTACGGCCGGGAGCCGACGCGCGGGCGGCGCCTCGCCCGCGCGTCGGCCGAGCGGCAGGTGACGGAGCTCGCCCAGCGGTACGGCCTGGCGGTGGACGCCACCGCCCGGGTCGAGGACCTGCCGGTCGGCGTCCTCCAGCGGGTCGAGATCGTCAAGGCGCTCTACCGGGAGGCCTCGGTGCTCATCCTCGACGAGCCGACCGCGGTGCTGACCCCACAGGAGTCCGAGGCGCTGTTCGAGGTGCTCCGCGCGCTCGCCCGGGACGGCCGCACGATCATCTTCATCACCCACAAGCTCAAGGAGGTGATGGCGATGTCGGACCGGGTGACGGTGCTGCGGGACGGTCGCGCGGTGGCCCGGTTCGTCACCGCGCAGACGTCACCGGCCGAGATCACCCGCGCGATGACCGGGCGGGACGTCACCCCGCGGGTCACTCCCCCGGCCCAGCCGCCGGGGGAACCGGTGCTGCGTTGCCGCGGCCTGCGGATCGAGGGCGAGCACGGCCGGCCCGTCGTCGACGACGCGACGTTCGAGGTGCGCGCCGGGGAGATCGTCGGCATCGCCGGGGTGGCCGGGAACGGTCAGGCCGAGCTGATCGAGGCCATCACCGGGCTGCGCTCGGTGGCGGCGGGCACGGTGGAGATCGCCGGCCGGGACGTCGCCGGGGGCAGCGTGGCCGACCGGCGGGCCAGCGGGCTGTCCTACATCCCGGAGGACCGGCACGCCGTCGGCACGGCCGGCGCCGCGGACACGGCGGCGAACCTGGCGCTCGGCCACCACCGCCGTCCGCCGCTGCTGCGCCGCGGCCTGCTCCAGCCGCAGGCGGTGAAGGAGCACGCGAGCACCCTCATCGACCGGTTCCAGATCAAGGTGTCCGGGCCCGAGACGCGGGTCGGCACCCTGTCCGGCGGGAATCTCCAGAAGGTGGTGGTGGCCCGCGAGATGAGCCACGGGGCGCCGCTGCTGATCGCCGAGCAGCCGACCCGTGGCGTCGACGTGGGCGCCATCGAGTTCATCCACGCGGAGGTCACTGCGTGCCGCGACCGGGGCGGGGCGGTCCTGCTCGTCTCGGCGGAGCTGTCGGAGATCCTCAGCCTGTCCGGCCGCATTCTGATCATGTTCGAGGGCCGGATCGTCGCCGAGCTCGGCGCGGCCGAGGCCGACGAGGCCACGCTGGGCCTGCTCATGGCGGGCGCGAGTCCCGAGATGGTGAGCAGGCATGGCCGCTGAGCCGCCGGCCGCGCCGGGGCGGGGCGGGGCACCGGGACGCGGGGCGCGGTGGCGCGGCGCGGTCGGTTGGGCGACCGGGTCCGTCCCGGTCTCGATCGTCCTCGCGCTGCTCATCGGCGCGGTTGCGATCGTCATCGCCGGCAAGGACCCGCTCGCCGCCTACCGCGCCATGGTCGAGGGAGCGCTGACCGGGCCGGGGCTGGCCAACACCATCCAGCGCGCCATCCCGATCGTCGGCCTGGCGATGGGGCTGGCCATCGCGATCCGCGCCGGGGTGTTCAACCTCGGCGCCGAGGGGCAGATGGTGCTCGGGGGCCTGGCCGGCACTGTCGTCGCCCTCGAGATGCCGGGCCCGGGCCTCGTCGTCCTGGTGGCGGCCTGCCTCGCCGCCGTCCTCGCCGGCGCCCTGTGGGCCGCGCTGTCGGCGGTGCTGCAGACCGGGCTCGGCGTGCCGATCCTGATCACGAGCCTGCTGCTCAACTACCCGGCCCGGTACCTCAGCAGCTACCTCGTCCGCTTCCCGCTCAGGGACGAGAGCTCGAGCATGGTGGCCACCGCGCCGGTGCCGGAGGACGCGCGCATCGCACCGCTGATCCCGGGCACCTCGGGGCTGGGCCGCTCGCTCGCCGAGTCCTTGGGCCGGGACGACGTGCTGGTCCTGGTGACCCGCGGGGTGAACTGGTCGATCCTGGTCGTGCTGGCGATCGTCGGTCTCGCGGCCTTCGTCAACCGCCGCACGCCCGGCGGTCTGGAGTCCGGGCTGGCCGGGCTCAACCCGCGGTTCGCCCGGTACGGCGGGGTGGACACCTCGCGGCTGGCGGTCTCCACCATGATGATCAGCGGCGGGATCAGCGGGCTGGTCGGCGTCATGCTGGTGCTCGGCAGCCAGTACCGCCTCATCGAGGGCGCCCTGGTCGGGACCAACTACGCGTGGACCGGGCTGCTGGTCGCCCTGCTCGCCGCCAACCGGCCGCTGCGGGTCCTCGTGGTCGGCACCTTCTTCGCCGCGCTGGTCGTGGGCGGCGAGGCGATGCAGCGCTCCCAGGACGTGTCCGCGCAGATCTCCCAGGTCATCCAGGCGGCCGTGATCGTCCTGATCGCCATCCGGGTCCGGCTGCCGCTGCCCAAGCGGTCCCGCCAGGTCCGGGAACCGGCCGGGACGGCGGACCCCGCCGCGGTCAGTGAGGCCGAGACACAGGTGGGGAGGGTCTGATGGACTGGTCCGGGCTCGTCGACGGCGCGCTGTTCGCCTCGGTGGTGCGTGCCCTCATCCCGGTGCTCCTCGCCGCCATGGGCGGCCTGGTGTGCGACCGGGCCGGCGTCTTCAACGTGGCGCTCGAGGGGCTCATGCTGATCGGGTGCTTCGCCGCGGTGGCGGGGTCGTACTACAGCGGCAGCGCCCTCGTCGGCGTCCTCGTCGCCGTCGTCTGCGCCACGCTGCTGGCCGCGGTGCTCGCCTACGGCTCGGTCAGCCGGAAGGCCGACCCCATCGTCCTCGGCGTCGCCCTGAACATCTTCGCCGTGGGGGTCACCGGGTTCCTGCTCGTCGCCCTGTTCGACGTGCGCGGCGTGTTCCAGAGCCCGGAGATCGTCGGCCTCCCCCGGGTGCGGATCCCCGGCCTGGCCGACCTGCCCGGCATCGGGCCGGTCCTGTTCGACCTGTCGCTGCTGGGCTACCTCGCGCTGGTCCTCGTCCCGGTGGTGCACGTCCTGCTGTTCCGCTTCCCGCTGGGGTTGCGGCTGCGCGGGGTCGGCGAGCGCCCGCAGGCGGCCTCCACGCTGGGGGTGAACCCGACGGCCTACCAGTACGGGGCAGTGCTGGCCTCCGGCGTGCTGTGCGGGCTCGCCGGCGCGCAGCTGGCGTTGGGCAACGTCGTGCAGTTCGCGGAGAACATGACGGCGGGCCGGGGGTGGATCGCGGTGGTGGCGGTCATGCTCGCCCGCGCCAACCCGCTGGGCACCCTGGCCGCGTGCGTGCTGTTCGGCTTCGCGGAGGCGTTCGGGTTCCGGCTGCAGGGCAACGGCCTGCCGGCGCAGATCACCGATGCGGCGCCCTACGTCGTCACGCTCATCGCCCTGCTCATCGCCCGGCGGCACTTCAGCCGGACCGTGGCCACCGCCGCGACGGGCTGACCGGGCGCCCCGGGTGGACCGATGACGGAACCGGCAAGGCTGGCAGCGCTGCTCGGCCTGGAGCCGCTGCCCGAGGAGGGCGGTCTGTTCCGCCAGACCCACACCGATGAGCACTCGACCGCCATCCTGGCGCTGCTCACCGACAGCGACTTCTCGGCTCTGCACGTGCTGGACGGCCCCGAGGTCTACCACTGGCACGCCGGCAGCCCGCTGCACCTGCTGCTGCTGGAGCCGGGAGGTGTCGTCTCCACGCCGGTGCTGGGGCCCGACGTGGCTGCGGGTCAGCTCCCCCAGCTGGTCGTGCCGGCCGGCGTGTGGCAGGGCTCGTCACCGGTCGGTGGGCCGACCGCCTGGACCCTGATCGGCACCACCATGGCGCCGCCGTTCTCCTGGGACGGCTTCCGGTTGGGCCGGCGGGAGGAGCTGGTGTCCGCCTTCCCCGCAGCGCGGGCCCGCATCGAGGAGCTGACCCGGGTGTGACGCCCGGCCGGGTCAGTACGGGGTGTCGCCGCCGTCCACGCTGATCGACTGGCCACGGATGATCACCGCGTCGTCGCTCAGCAGGAACGCGATGACCCGGCCGACCTCCTCGGGCCGGATGCGCCGGCCGCCCAGGCCACTCGCGCCCATCCCCTGCAGGAGCTCGTCGGCCGGCGTGCCGAGGCGTGGTGACAGCCACTCGGCGACCTGGGTGAGCATCGGGGTGTCCACCCCGCCGGGGCACACCGCGTTGACGTTGATGCCGTCGGCCGCCCACTCCATGGCGAGCGAGCGGGTCAGCCCGATGACCGCTGCCTTGCTCGCGTTGTAGGCGGCCATGTTGGGGTAGCCCGCCTTGCCCGCGTTGGAGGAGACGTTGACGATCCGGCCACCGTCAGAGCCCTTCAGATGCCGGCCCACGGCCTGAGCGCACACGAAGCTGCCGGTCACGTTCACCTCGAGCTGGCGGCGCCACTCGGCGGCACTGGCGTCCCAGGCGGGGTTCATCGTGATGGTCCCGGCGTTGTTGACCAGCCCGTCCAGCGCCCCGAAGCGCTCGACCGTCGCCTGGACGGCGGCACGGACGGCGTCCTCGTCGGTGACGTCGACGGCGAGCGCCAGGGTGCGCAGGCCGCTGCCGTCGACCCGCGCGGCGACCTCCCCGGTGCGCTCCGCCGAGAGGTCCCACAGCGCCACCTGCGCCCCCTCCTCGAGCAGGACGCGCGCGACGCCCTCGCCCATGCCACCGGCCGCGCCCGTGACCGCGACCACCCGATCCGCCAGCCTCATCGGAGCTTCCCTCCCGTGCCGTCCGTCGCCCTGGTCACCACGTGGGGTGGGCCGACACCCCACCGTCGACCACGAGGTCCTGGCCGGTGATCCACCGCGCCATCGGCGAGGCGAGGAACACACACGCGTCGCCGACGTCGCTCGGACGCCCCAGCCGGCGCAGCGGCGCAGCCGTACGCCAGCGCTGCACCCCTTCCGGCCACGCCTCGTCCAGTCCAGGCCGGTCGATCAGCCCCGGGGAGACCGAGTTGACCCGGATGCCCAGCGGGCCGTACTCCAGGGCCGCGGCCCGGGCGTGCATGCGGACCGCCGCCTTGGAGGCCGAGTAGTGCGCGTGGGAGAAGGCCGGTTGGCCGCCCTCGATGGACGCGATGTGGACGATCGAGCCGCCGGATGCCCGCATGGCGGCGACCGCAGCCTGCGTGCACGCGAAGGTGCCCGTCAGGTTCACGTCCACGACCGCCCGCCAGTCGTCAACCGACATCCCGTCCAGCGGCTGGACCGGTTGGACGCCGGCGTTGTTGACCAGGACGTCCAACCGGCCGAACTCGCGTACCGCCACGTCCACCAGCTGGGCACAGGCGGCCGGGTCGGTGATGTCGGCCTGCCCGGTGACCGCCCGGCCGCCCGCTGCCCGGAGCTCCCGGGCCAGGTCCTCCGCCGCCGGCCCGCCCGTACGGTGGTGCAGCACGACATCGGCGCCCGCCGCGGACAGGCGGCGCGCGATGCCGCGGCCGATCCCACCGGCCGCTCCGGTGACCACCGCCGCCGTGCCCCCGAGATCGGGCAGTCCTGCTGTCGTCCGCGCCACCGGGACCTCCTCCAGATCGTCGGACAACCTATGACCGTCGTCCGGCCACCTGTCAAGATCGGCGCGGCCGCCCGCGGTGCTCCCCTATGCTCGCCGGCGTGGCAGCCGGACGACCGCTCCCCCGGCGAGGGACTGCTGGCGACCGCGCATCCGGCCCGGCCCCCGCTGGTGGACGGGCGCTCAGCTCCGGGCTGGCGCTGCACACCCGTCTCGCCGCGTCGCTGCGCGAGCGGCTGCGTGACGGGGAGTGGGCGCCCGGCGGTCAGCTGCCGACCGAGGCCGAGCTGTCGGCGGACTACGGGGTCTCCCGCAGCACGGTGCGGGCCGCGCTCGTGCAGCTGGAGAAGCAAGGCCTGACCGTGACCCGCCACGGGGTCGGCACCTTCGCCACGCCGTTCGGGCGCGCACTCAGGGCCGGGTTGCAGGAACTGCAGTCGATGACCGACACGATCATCGCGCACGGCAGGCAACCGCGGATCGACTACCGCAGCGCCGAGGTCCGCGATGCCACCGAGGCCGAGCGGTTGGCGCTGGAGCGGGAGGCCCCGTGCCCGGTGCTCGCGACCACACGGGCCGTGCATGCCGACGACGTCCTGGTCGCCTTCTCCTACGAGGCGATCCCGCGCGACCTGCTGCCCGCCGACCTCGACCCCGCCACGGTCGGCGGTTCCCTCTTCGCCCTCCTGGAGTCCAGCGGGGCCGTTCCGCGCACCGCGGTTGCCGGCGTCCACGCCACGCGGGGCAAGGACATCGGGTGGGGGGAACGGCCCCGCGGGGCCACCTACCTCCTGCTGCAGCAGGTCCACTACGACGCGCAGGCCGTTCCGCTGCTGCACAGCAGGACGTACTTCCTCGAGGGTCGCTTCCAGTTCTCGATCCTGCGGGTCCGCTGACCGCACCCACCTGCGGCTAGGTGTGCCGCAGCTGGGCGTAGGCCTCGGCCGGGAACGCCGTCGTCGAGTCGCCGCAGGCGAGCATCCGGTAGGTGGCGATGGCGGCCTCCTCGAGGTTCATCGCCCGGCGGAAGGCCATGCCGACGTCGGCGCCCACGGTCGAGCAACCGTGGTGCGACAGCACCACGCAGTCGTGCCGGCGGGCCTGCTCGGCGGCGGTGTCGGCGAGCTCGTCGGAGCCGTTGGGCGCGTACGGGACGGCGCCGACGCTGTGCACGTAGAAGGCGTGGTCGAGGCTCACGAAGCGGATGGGGTAGCCCATGGCGTCGACCAGCACGGTGTACTGCGGGTGCAGATGGACGACGGCGTTGACGTCCGGCCGTACGCGGTAGGTCCGCGCGTGCAGCTTCCACTCGCTCGACGGCGCCGGTCCCTCGAGCGTCTCGCCGTCGAGCGAGAGCAGCGCGAAGTCCTCGGGGGTCAGCCGGTCCAGCCACGTGCCGGCGCCGGTGACGAGGAACCTGTCCTCCCCCGGGAGGCGCGCGGAGAGGTTGCCTCCGCTGGCCAGTACGAGGCCTCGGGCGACCGCCATGCGGCCCACCTCGGCCAGTTGTCCGAGCAGTTCCTCGCGGCTGGTCGCCGGCTTCACGCGGTCGCCTCCCCCACCGGTAGCGAGCTCAGGGCGTCGAGGGCGACGGCGACGCCGCGGTCGACACCGGCGGCGACCACGTCGCGGTGCGGGTCGTAGCCGGTGGTGGTGGCCAGCTCGTCCGCGGCCACCCCGTCGATCACCAGGACGCCCCCGCAGATCAGCCCCCGCAGGGCGCCGGTGACCAGGAGGGCCGAGAGCTCCATCTCGATGGCCAGCACACCGGCGGTGACGTACGCCTGCATCGGCAACTCCAGCAGAGCCGGGTAGAAGGCGGCCCGCGTCCACACGAGGCCGCGGTGATGCGGCACCCCACGCTGCCGGGCCGCGTCGGCGAGGGCCAGCACGACCTCCGCGCTGGCGACGGCCGGGTACTCGGGCGGCACCAGCTGTCCGGTGACCCCGTCGTCGCGGACCGCCGCCTCGGCGATGACCAGGTCGCCGTCGGCCACGCCCCGCTGCATGGCACCAGCCGTGCCGAAGCGGATCACGGTGCCGACGCCGGCGTCGGCCAGCTCGGTGAACAGGCAGACGGCGCCGGGGCCGCCGACCCCGTGCGAGGAGACCAGCACGTCGGTTCCCTGCCAGCGGCCACGGAAGGTGCGGTACTCCCTCGCGTGGGCCACCTCCTCGGCACCGTCCAACCGGCCGGCGACCCGCTCGGCGCGGAACGGGTCGCCGACGACCAGCGCCCGAGCCGGCAGGCCCACGCGGGGGATGCGGGTGATCGGGAGCAGGTCCGCGCTCACGCCTGTTCCGCCGCAGGCCGGTAGTAGGACTCGAGGTCGTAGGGAGAGAACCGGCCCCGGTCGGTCACCACCGTGCCGACGAAGCGCGCGGGGGTCACGTCGAAGGCCGGGTACACCCCGGTGACCCGCTGGGACGCTGTCCGCCGGCCAAGGCAGTGCAGCACCTCGTTCCCGTCCCGGTCCTCGAGCTCCACGGCCCCGGCGTCCGGCGCGTGCCGATCCGGTGCCTGCACCAGGGCCAGGTAGGGGACGTCGAAGCTGTGCGCGGCGATGGCGATCTGCAGGGTCCCCACCTTGTTCACCACCGAGCCGTCCATCGTCACGCGGTCGGCGGCGGTGACGAAGTGCGTGATGTCGCCGCGGCTCATCAGGTGGGCCGGCATCGCGTCGGTCACCAGCCGGGTCGGCACGCCCATCTCGGCGAGGCTCTCCGCGGTCAGGCGGGCGCCCTGCAGGTAGGGGCGGGTCTCGGTGCAGATCGCGTTGATGTGCTTCCCCTGCCGCAGCACCGCGGCCAGGGTCTCGGTGATGTAGGACTCCGCCCAGCAGTGGGTCAGCACGGTCGCGCCGTCCGGGATGAGCTCAGCGGCGTGCTCGCCCAGCCGTCGGCTGCGGTCGAGGTAGCGCTCTCCCGCGGCCCGGGCAGCGCGCTCCACCGCCGGGCCGAGCGGCTCATCCGCGGCCAGCGCGGTGTCGGCGACCTCGACGAGCTCGGCGACCACGTCGCGGATCTGGTTGTTGGTGCGTCGGGTGGCGACGAGCCGGGCAGCGGCGTCGACCATGGACGCGCGGCGTTCGGCCGGGCGGAGCTGGTCCGCTGCGCGCGCGGCGAGGGTCATGCCGCCCGCGGCGGCGAACAGTGGTCCGCTGCTCTGGGTGACCATGTCCTCGATCGCCTTGGCGACGTCCTCGTAGGTGCGGCAGCTCACCCATTCGCGCTCGAACGGGAAGACCCGACGGTCGAGGATGCGGACGGAGTCCTCCTCGACGAGGACGTTCTGCGCGATGATCGTCGGCACAGGGACGTGCACGGCCACGATGCCTCCTTGCTCGGTGGTCACGCCTCAGCTGTCAGATGTCCGACAACGGCTCTGACGTGGGGGCACTATGGGATGCGCCCGCCCGCCCGTCAAGGACGGGCCCCGGACCCGCTCGGCGGAAGGGCGGCCCGGGCACAGCGCGGCTTGGGGCCGCCGTCGGCTCGAGCTCGATCGAGAGCCAGGTCCCAGGCCACCGCGGTGGCGCCGCAGTCACAGCCCTGCAGCGTGGACTCCGCGTAGCTGCCGACCAACCGATCGTCCAGGACAGTGCCGATCTCCTCCTGCGTCCGGATCTGTTCGCGCGGCTACGCGACGCCCTCGGCGAGATCCGGAGGTTCGCCGGCGTGTGGGTCGACTCCCATTCCGGCGAAGACGCGCCCGGCACCACGGAGTAGGCGCGACCGACATCCCCTGCTTGCTAGGCCGCCCCCCGGCAGGGCGTGGCCACGTGTTCTCCCGTGTCCGGGATCTGGTTCGACCTCGCTCTCCCGGGCTGCGCTCCGGAGACCCCTCTCGCCCGGAGGTTCGTTCCTTGTCCGAGCAGCTGGCGCACCCCGTCCAGCCCCTTGGCCCCCAGCCACGTGCACTTCCCCGTGGGCGTCCGCCGATGTGCCGTTCCTGCGGCTCACAAGGGCGCGGCGTCCGTGGTCGTCTTCCAAGATCTGCGGTTGTACACAGCGTTGCCGTACCGGTTGCTGTACTTGGTTGAAGTGGACGCACCCGCGAGAGTGCAGCCGGCCCCGATTGACGAGGACGGTGCTTGTAGTCCGCTCGAGCCTGGTCCGCCTGCGCGGTCGGGATGGCACGGTTCCCAGGACACCGACGGCCAGGCTGAACATGCGCCGCCAGGCCACAGCCGTGCACAGGAACACCGCCGCGAGCCACACCAGGGCGATCTCGGGCGCCCCTCGCTGCTCCGGGCGGGGCGTGCGCCTGCGGAGGTCGAGCATGCCCCGGCGGCGGTCGCAGTAGGGACGGCCGGGCATGTGGACGGGACGACCCCCGACGCGGGACCCTGCCCCAACAGCTGTGCGTGGCGGACCCGCACGCCCTCGACCGGAGGCCAGATCGCCCGTGGACCCGACGTTCTCCCCCAGCACCGCCGCCGCGGTGGGCCGCGCCCGCCAGCACTCGGTCGGCGACCTGCTGCACCGCACCGCCCGCCGCGATCCGGACAAGCTCGCCGTCGTCGCCGGGGGCCTGCGCGTCACGTACGCCGAGTTCGACGCCGCGGTGAACCGGGCGGCGCACGCCCTGGCCGACCGCGGCCTGGGCAAGGGCGACCGGCTGGCGCTGCTGTCGCACAACTGCTGGCAGTTCGCCGTCCTGGCGTTCGCCACCGCGAAGCTGGGCGTGGTGCTCGTCCCGGTCAACTTCATGCTGGGCTCGGAGGAGATCGCGTACATCCTGCGGCACTCCGGAGCGAGCGGGATCGTCGCGGAGGACGCGCTCGCGCCCAGTGCCGAGCAGGCGCTGGCCGCGGCCGGTCACGGGGGTGGTCTGCGTGGCTGGATCGGGCTCTCCGGCGCAACCCCGGCCGACGGCTGGGAAGACGTCGACCCGTGGTGGACCGACGGCGACGACAGTGCGCCCGACGTCCTGGTGGCCGACGACGACCCGCTCCGGCTGATGTACACGTCGGGCACCGAGTCACGTCCCAAGGGCGTCATGCTCTCCAGCCGGTCGCTGATCAGCCAGTACGTCAGCTGCATCGTCGACGGCGGGATGAGCGCCGACGACGTCGAGGTGCACGCGCTGCCCATGTACCACTGCGCCCAGCTGGACTGCTTCTTCTCCGTCGACGTCCACCTCGGCGCGACGAGCGTCCTCCTGCCCTCGCCTGAACCGGCCGCGCTGCTCGCCACGATCGCGCGGGAGCAGGTGACCAAGCTCTTCTGCCCGCCCACCGTGTGGATCTCGCTGCTGCGGCACCCCGACTTCGACACCACCGACCTCTCGAGCCTGCGCAAGGGCTACTACGGCGCCTCCCCGATGCCGGTGGAGGTGCTGCGGGAGCTGCGGCGGCGGCTGCCAGAGGTTCAGCTGTGGAACTTCTACGGCCAGACCGAGATGTCCCCGCTGGCGACGATCCTGCGCCCACACGAGCAGGAGGCGAGGGCGGGCTCGGCCGGCCGGGCCGCGCTCAACGTCGAGACGCTCCTGGTCGGCGACGACGGCTCCCCGGTGCCACCCGGGACGATCGGGGAGATCGTGCACCGCAGCCCGCACGCCGCGCTGGGCTACTTCGGCGACGAGGAGAAGACCGCTGAGGCCTTCCGCGGCGGGTGGTTCCACTCCGGCGACCTCGGAGTGATGACCGAGGACGGCTACCTGTCGGTCGTCGACCGCAAGAAGGACATGATCAAGACCGGCGGGGAGAACGTCGCCAGCCGGGAGGTCGAGGAGGCCGTCTACGAGCTCGATGGCGTCGCCGAGGTCGCCGTCTTCGGGATCAGCCACCCGTTCTGGGTCGAGGCGGTCACCGCCGTCGTCGTCCCCAAGCCGGGCTCGACGCTCAGCGAGGGCGACGTGCACGCGCACGTCCGCGAGCGCCTCGCGGGCTACAAGCGGCCCAAGTACGTCGTGCTCGCCGACGGGCTGCCGAAGAACCCCAGCGGCAAGATCCTCAAGCGCGAGCTGCGCCAAGCCCACGCGGGCCTGGCGCAGGACGCGCCGGTCCCTGGCTGAGCCCACGACGGCGGTCAGGCGTCGCGCCGTCGGCGAACCACGCAGCGGCACCAGTGGTACGACCGCGTAGGCGTCGATCACCAGCAACCGTCTCGCCGGGCTCCGTTCGGTGCCCCTGGGGTTCCGGGGGCCTTCGACCTTGGCACCAACCCGCGCCCTCGACGACGGTTGACCTTTGCTGGAGGTCGCCGGGGACAGCACCCGCGCGGGATCGGCAAGCAGTTGGCACTGATGGAGGACTGATCGGCATCGCTGTGTTGGAGAGCGCGAGGCCGCGATTTGAGCCGCGATCGCCACCCAACTCCGCCCCACCAGGCGCACAATCCCTCGCCCTGGGGCTGCGGGAACAGAGAGCCTGCGAGTTGATTTTGAACCATCTGCTCGCGTTGGTTGCGCAGTGTAAGCGCAGCTCAGGGCCCATACTGCTGATGAACATAGCGATCCATCAATGGGGTTAACGGCCATATTGGGTGCTTAGAGAGTGTCCGCGGCCCACGCCGCGACCATCCCAAGTGGCTTACCTGTGAGGACGGCGCCGGGTGGGGTTGACCTTCCGCGCCGCCGTGCTGGTTCGTCACCTCGCCCGCCAGAACATGACAGCGACCCCCGCCGCGAACACGTGCTCGGCGTGCCCGGACGCACCCAGCCTGACCGTCCGAGGGTTTCGGCCCTGACAACACCGGGAGGACTGTGGTGGTGGGCCTGTGCCCGTCGGCCCGCGCACGACTGTTGCGTATCACGACCTCCGTGAGTCAGCCCTCATCCGTTGGGTGAAGTGGGCGGCGATCATGTCCGCCACCCGTTGCACGCACAGCTGCCCGATGGCGCCGGAGAGCCCGTGTGGGTCGCCCATGACCCCCGTGTCGGAGAGGGCCTTGATCCCGCCGGTGAACAGCTGCTGCAGCACCTCGTCGTCCACCGGCCCGGTGTAGCCGCAGACGAGCTGGTCGGTCCGCACCGCGCCCGGCCGGAGACAGGAGTAGACCGAGGACTCAGCGACGTCGGCGTGCCCACCGACCCGGTCGGGATCCCCTCCGCCGTCCATGACGGCCGTTCGCCAGACGTCGATGAGCCCGTGCAGGTCGGAGAACACGATCACCCGGGTCTCCGGGCGCACCAGGTCGTTCAGCCGCTGCTCCATCTCCGCGAGCGGCCCGAAGTTCCCGCCGTGCGCGGAGAAGCAGAGGATGTTCTCGAAGCCGTGCGCGGCCAGGCTCCGGCAGTAGTCGAAGTACACCGCCTGGAACGTCTCCGGCTGCAGGCTGATCGTGCCGGGGAAGGCCATGTGGTGCGGCGAGACACCCACCCGGATAGTCGGGGCGACCAGGGCCGTCCCCAGCCGCTCGGCGACCTCCACGGCGAGCCGGTCGGCGTGCACCGCGTCGACGTCCAGGGGCAGGTGCCGGCCGTGCTGCTCCACCGCTCCGCACGGGACGACGACGTCGCGCCGTCCCTCTGCCAGCGCGGATCGGACCTCGCCGAACGTCATGGCCTCGAGCAGCACGTGTCCTCCTGGTGGTTAGAGGTCGTCCGAGGGCATCTCAGCGCGCATCCGGCACCACCCGGACGACGGCCTCGATCTCGACGGCGATGTCGAAGGGGAGCTCGGCCATGCCGACCGCGGAGCGGGCGCCCCGGCCGGCGTCCCCGAAGACCTCGGCGATCGGGTCCGAGCAGCCGTCGATGACGGCGGGCGTCCGGCTGAAGCCCGCCCGGCAGTTGACCATCCCGAACACCTTGACCACCTGCCGCACCCGGCCCAGGTCGCCGAGCTCGGCGCGCAGCGCGGCCAGCCAGTTGCAGACCGGCGAGCCGTGCGGCGTCCCGGGCGGTGGCCACGTCCAGGCCGCCGTCGGGCCGCACCGGCCCCATGCCGGACAGGAACAGCAGGTCCCCGGCGATCATGGCGGGCACGTAGTTGCCGCCAGGTCCCGTGGGAGCAGGCCGCTCGATGCCGCGCTCTCGCGGTCTCCGATCGACGTCCATGACCTGATCGTGGCCTCTCGACCACCCAGGCGACATCGCTTCCGCCGTCCTCGGTCAGTCCCAGCCGCCACTGCACCGCGACGCCAGCAGAGATTCTCGGAGGCCGAGCAAGGGGTGCGTTCACCCCCGAGCGGGAGCGGTCCTGCTCGTCGGCGGCGATGAGGCCCGCCCGCCACTGGGAGGCTCCGGGACGTAACCTGGACTGATGGGCTGACGGGACCACCGCCCTCACCGCCACAGCCGTGGGCACATGTAGCGTGTCGCCCCTCGGACACCCAGTTGGGCCCCACTGCTGCGCGGCCGGGAGTCCCGTCCCCGCAGCGCAGGTGGTGTAGCTCTGCCCGTGGCGGTGCGCGACACGGGTGCTGGCGAACCGATCGACCCATCGGTCAGCCATGCCCCCCATCGCCCTGGTCGCCACGGTGCGCGTTGTCCGCGATGGCACGGACGAGCCTCGGCCACGCTCCAGGCGGCAGGTCGTGGCCCATTCCGCTGATCATCTCCAGGCGGGCGCCGCGTACCGCCTCGGCGGTCGCACGTCCGCCTGAGGGGTGGCACATCCTGTCGGCAGTGCCGTGGATGACCACGGTCGGCACGGCGACGCGTCCGAGTGCCTTCGTCCGGTCGGGGGCGTGCCGGACAGCGCGGTGCTGGCGGCGCCGCCCGTTCCGCGCGTCGGGATCGCGCTCGAGGGCCGATACCGTGGTACGGCGCAACTCCTCGAGGTCCTGCTCGAATCCGATGGAACCGATCGACGCGAACACCCGGACCCGGCGTTCGATGGCTTCCTCCTGACTCCGCGTCGGACGCGTGAGGAGGTGCCGCAACACGCGTACGGAGGTCCGGCCCTTGCCTCGTCGCCCCGTGGTGGACATGAGCGAGGCCAGGGAGCGCAACCGGGGAGGGTGCCGGATGGCCATCGTCTGGGCGATCATGCCGCCGAGCGAGGCCCCGACGACGTGCGCCGACGCGGCCCCGAGCCGGTCGAGGAGGCCGGTGGCGTCGTCGGCCATGTCCTCGAGCGAGTAGCGGCACCCCGGCAGATGGGTGGACAACCCGGCATCCCGGTTGTCGAAGCGCACGACCCGAAAGCCCTCGGCGGCCAGCTGCCGACAGAAGCTCTCCGGCCAGTGGATCAGCTGGAAGCCCATCCCCATGATCAGCAGCATCGTCGGGCCCTCGGGGTCGCCGAAGATGTCGAAGCAGAGATCCACATCCCCCACGGCGGCGAAGCCGGGCGGCGTGTAACGGACGTCGCTCATGTCGAACCCTCTGTGGCGGCACGTGCCTGGTCGAGCCGACGTCGAGCTTCCTCCCACCGCACCGGGAGCCGATCTGCCTCGACGTCCCAGAACGTGAAGGTCGACTCGGCCATCACGGGACGGTGCCGCCTCATCGCGCCGGCGTGCGGCTGTGCACGGACCAGCGCCTCGAGCGCGGCCCGGTTCCGCCACGCGCTGAGCGTGGAGAACTCCCGACGCAGGGGGCGGGCGATCAGCGACACCCCCAGCGCACCGTCGGCGGCGCGGACCTGACGGTGGATGCGCACCGAGTCCAGAAAGAAGCGCGGCACGTCGCGCAGCCGGCGCACTCGGAAGCGCGAGGCCATGACGAGTGCGGGGGTGTCGATCTGGATGGAGCCGAGCGAGATCCAGGGCAGTGTTGCCATCGGGACACCTCCACGGAGGAGCGGTCTTGACGACGTCAAGATGACACCACCGCTGGTGCTTTTCGCCGCCAGCCATCCGGGCCACTTCTCCGTGATGTTCCGGCCAAATGTGTACCGCGCCGTCGACGCGCAGCTCGTCGCTGCCCGTGGCCGAACCAATGCCGTCCTGCGCGACGGCGCTCGGGCCCGTTTCGGCACCACTGACCGGATTCGTGCGCTGACCGCGTGGTCGCTCGTGCACGGCCTCGCCACGCTCGTCCGGGATGGCGCCGTGGCGCCGGAACCGGGCACCGATCTCGAGAGCCTGACGCGCGCGGTCACCCACGCGCTCACCCCGACGCCCGCGTCCTGAGCAGGGCGGGAAAAGGCCACGCCGACCTGTATTTCGCTGGTCACGGATACCAGCACAGGACCATCAAGGGCGGGAAGCCCTCACCTACGCGTGGTACCGCGTCACCATCGTGAACGACGCGTGTGCGTGTGTAGCGTGTCGCCCCTCGGAGACAGAGGAGAGGGCCCCGCGGTGACCGGGTCCAGCATCAGGCGGCAAGGCCCACCAAGTTGACCGCCACGGTCACCGGCCGGTGGGGGCTCCCGGATCACCCTGGCGAACCGCGTCGGCAGGGCCACGGCACACGGCGCACCACCCGCTTCCCCACGGGGCTGCCGATGCACATCCGCGCGTGTCAGCTGACCGCCCGGGTCAAGGGTCCGCTGGCGAGCCCACAACTCCGCAGGAACTTGTTGCGGCAGCGAGGCCCCCCTCGGGAAACTGCGCTCAGCGAATCCCGAGGAGGGTGGACGATGACCGTGTCCGAAGAGCTGGCCTACGGCACCGCGACCGACCTGGCAGCCCGCATCCGGCGTCGCGACCTGTCCCCCGTCGAGCTCCTCGATGCGGTCATCGCCCGCATCGAGGCCCGCAACCCCACCCTCAACGCCTTCGTCTTCACGGCCTTCGACGAAGCCCGGGATCAGGCGAAGCGTGCCGAGAGGGCTCTGACCTCCGGCGTGGAGCTGGGGCCGCTGCACGGCGTCCCGACCGCCCTGAAGGACCTCTTCGACTTCAAGCCCGGGTGGCCGGCGACGTTCGGCGGGGTGCGGGCGTTGCGGGACTTCACCGTGCCCGCCCACTGCACCTACGCCGAGCGGATGGAGGCCGCCGGCGCCATCCTCGTCGGCAAGACCAACAGCCCTGTGATGGGCTTCCGCGGCACGTGCGACAACTACCTGTTCGGCCCGTCCCGCAACCCGTTCGACACGACGAAGAACACCGGCGGCTCCTCCGGTGGGAGCGCCGCCGCTGTGGCTGACGGGCTGCTCCCGCTCTCCGAAGCCACGGACGGCGGCGGATCGGTCCGCATCCCGGCGTCCTGGTGCGGCTTGTACGGCTTCAAGGCCTCGTTCGGCCGCGTGCCCTACACCGCCCGCCCGGACGCCTTCGGCTCGCTCAACCCGTTCCTCTACGAGGGGGCCGTCACCCGCACCGTCGACGACTCGGCCCTGGCCCTGGACGTACTGGCAGGGTACGACGACCGGGACCCGTTCTCCCTCGATGACGCCGCCACCTTCTCCGGGTCGACGCGCCGGTCGATCCGCGGCTGGCGGATCGCCTACAGCCCCGACTTCGGCGCCTTCCCGGTGGATCGCCGAGTCGCTGCCGTGGTCCAGAGCGCGGTGCAGGCCTTCGAGGAGGCCGGCGCCGTGGTGGAGGAGGTCGAGATCAGATTTGACCACGACCAGCGCGAGCTCTCCGATCTGTGGTGCCGGCTGATCACCCCGCTGAACATCGAAGGCCTCGAGGGCATCAAGGGACAGGGACTGGACCTGCTCGGCGAGCACCGCGAGGACTTCCCGCCCGAGTACCTGCACTGGATCGACGAGGGCTACCGGATGAGCGCGCAGGACGTGCTGAGCGACCAGCGGATGCGCACCCACGTCTACGACCAGATCCAGCGCGTGCTGCGCACCCACCACCTGCTCGTCACCCCGACGCTCGGGGCGCTACCCGTGGACAACGCCGCGGACGGCAACACGGTGGGTCCCCGCAGCATCGAGGGTGTCGAGGTCGACCCGCTCATCGGCTGGTGCCTGACCTACCTCCTCAACTTCACCGGGCACCCGGCCGCCTCGATCCCGGCCGGGGACGTCGACGGCCTGCCGGTCGGCATGCAACTCATCGGCAGGCGTTACGGCGACGCCGACGTGCTCGCCGCCAGCGGTGCCTTCGAGCGGCTGCGTCCCTGGCAGGACGCCTACGCCCGGTGCGCCGCCCGACCGCTCGACTGAGCGCAGGAGCGCATCCCGGCCCAGACGTCGAGCGGCGGCGAACGGGCCATCCGGTCACCCTCGTTCGTCCTCCTGCTCGCCAGGAGCCCGGGGAGGTGTTGTGTCCGGCGGAGATCGATCCTCCGCGCCGCTGTGCCGCCATTCAGCCGGCGTTGCGACCCGGCGGCTCGCGCAGGACGCGGGCGACGGCAGCCGCGCCGCGCCCGGTCGTGATGCTGGCGGCATGGTCCACGCCCGGCACCAGCTCCGTGGACCGCAGCGCGGGCAGCTCGGCGGCCAGGCCGGAGACCCGTTCGGGCGTGTAGGCCGGCACCGAGTCGACGCCGACGCTCCACTGCGCGTAGAGCAAGTGGGCCGGTCGGGTCAGCTGTCGCCACGGCGACGAGCCGAGCAGGGTGTCGACGGCGTCGGCCACCAGCACCTCCGGGTCCAGGCGGACCCGGCCGTCGCGCAGATCGTGGGCGAGGTGGTCCTGGAGCAGCGGGTCGGCCGGGTCGAGCAGGGGCGCCCCCTGCAGGAAGTAGGCCCCGTGGTCCGGCACATCGGCGAACGTCGGCCCGGCCCGGCCCGCCTGAGCGGCGAAGGTCGCGCGCACCTGGTCCGCCGTGAGCCCTTCGGAAAGCCACCGTCCACCTGCACGAGGTCGAGCACGCGGTCCGGGTGGGCGACGGCCAGGACGACGGCGACGAAGGCACCGGCTACCGCCCGAGTGCCTTCAAGGGCGACCGCGCCGCCGACGACGAGGTACGGGGCCGCTCCGCCACCTCATCGAGGACGACCATGACGAGAACCGCGCCTCCTGACTGCACGAACCATGGGGGACAGGGGCCGATGGTCGCGGTATCGGTCATGTCGCTCATCGGACGGGGGGAAGACATCTGAGGACCCGTGTCTTCGGCACGACGAGGTCTGATCTCAGCTCGAGGGCACATCGCGATCGAGCTTCCCCGCACGCCGGCCAAGGGCAGTTCACAGTGACCGAAGGGTCGCCGCGGCGTTGTCCGCCGGCACCTGGTCGCGATCGGCGTACCGGCAGGGCAGGGCGGGGCAGCCAGCTCGATCGATTTCACGTTCCTGATGAGCACCCGCTCGCGGGCGGGAATGGGCCCGCACGAGCAGTTGAGCATGGACATCCTCATGAACTGGCATGGGCGATCGGCTCGCTCACCGGATCTGCGGCCGTGGCTCACTGCCGGTACCCGACACGATCACCTACACGGCGGCAGCGACCGAGGTCGACCAACGCGTACCGGTCAGCTTCAGGCGCCGTCGGCACGGGTCGGCCGTGCGGGTGCCCGACCGCACCTGACGGCTCCACCCGTTGACGGGCAGGAGACCGCCGACGAGCCTGAGGGCGTGGATCCGGATCGTCGGGCGACGGTGGCCGAGCAGGCCCGCTCGATCGCGGCGGCCTGGTCCCCGCCGGACGCGCGGCCCAGCTGGTGGCTGACCGCTGCGACGTTCACCGCGATCGCTGAGGACGACGAGCTGCTCGATCTGGCCGCGGCGGTGCCGCTGGACCGGCTGCCACCGCTGGTGCTCAGCGCCGCGGTCAAGTTCCACCTCGACGAGCGCGGCCCGGCGCGGCTGGCCGCCTGCTATCCGCGTCCCGGCGGCGTGCAGCCACCGCCGGACGAGGGGTTCCGCCCGGCGCTGCGGGCCTTCGCCCGGTCCGAGGCCGTTGCCCTGGCTCGGCTGTGCCGTGAGCACCGCTACCAGATGAACGAGGTCGGCCGGTGCCTGGACGTGGTCCCCGCGCTCGCCGCGGTCGCTGCGGAGGACCCGCGGCCTCTGGCGCTGGTCGACCTCGGCACCGGTGCCGGCTTGGGCCTGCACCTGGACCGTTACCACTACACCTACCGCCTCCCCGACGGCACCGAGTCGAGCGCCGGGGACCTGGGGTCCCCGGTGCAGCTGTCCTGCATCGTGCGCGGTGGGCGGCGGCCACCGGTCCCGCCCCGGCCACCCGCCGTGGCGCTCCGGCTGGGCGTCGACGCCGAGCCGCTGGACCTCACCGACACCACCACCGCGCGGTGGCTGGCCGCCTGCGTGCCGCCGGAGGTGGACGCGGTCACCAGGTTCGCCGCCGCCGTCGAGGTGGCCCGAGGGCACCGCGCGCCGAGCCTGCGCGGTGACCTCGTCGACATGCTGCCCACGGTGATCAGTGAGCTCCCGCCGGACGTGCTGCTCTGCCTGGTGGACACCTACGTCCACGTGTTCCTGCCGCCGGAGCGCCTGACTGCCTTCCGGGAGGCCGTCGCGCAGATCGGGCAGGTCCGCGACGTGGAGTGGATCTCGGTCGACCCGCTCGTCCCCCTGGGGTCGGCCGCGACCGGGACGGTGCAGGGCCTGGAGGTCCCCCCGGACTGGCTGCGGGACAACCGGGACGGCGGCGTGTTCGGGGTGATCGGCCGGGTGAGCATCCGGAACGGGGTGCGCCGCGGCGCCGTACTGGGCCGAGCCCACCCCGGCGCCGCGTGGTTGGAGTGGACCGCGGGGCCCTGACGGTCACCAGGTCGGCAGGCTGTCGAGGTACAGCAGTGGGACGACGTCACCCCAGAGGTCGGTCGAGTGGACGGCATCGGCGACCGTCACCACCACGCCACGGGACCGCCGAGCGCCGAGCACGTGCCTGTGGCCCGGCGTCGCCCCCCGCCACCTCCATCCGGGCAGGTGTGGCGACGAGCCCGACGGCGAGCAGTCGCGTCGCGCGCCAGCGACGTGCCGCACTGCGGAGACGGTAGGTGCTCGATGAGCGCGACCGGGGTCAGGGCGCCGGGGCTTTGTGTCGCGGCAACGGCCGGAGCACTCGGGATGGGGCTGGCGGCGTGCGCAGGGGAAGTCGGCGGCGGCGGCGGCGGGGACAGAGCCGCCGTGGTCGAGGAGGTGCTGACGCCGATCGTCGCGTCCGTCAGCACCGAGCCGACACCGGTGACCGGCACGGACGGCCGGGTGCACCTGGCATACGAGCTGCTGCTGATCAACGCCACGACGACGGAGGCGAGCATCGACTCCGTCCAGGCGGTCGGCGGCGAGACCGATGAGGTGCTGGAGGAGTACGCCGGCGACGACCTGCTCTCCCATGCCCGTGTCGTCGGCGAACAGGACACCGGGACGACGGTCGAGCTGCGGGGTGGACAGGCTGCCTTCGTCTGGCTCGACGTCACGGTGGAGGACCGTGAAGCGCTGCCTGACGGGCTCCGTCACGAGATCGCGGTGACGTTCGCCGAGGCACCCAATCCGTTGCTGCCCGCCGAGCTGACGGAGACCGTGGCCCAGACGCCCGTCAGCGACATCCCGGCGCCGGTCATCGCTTCGCCGCTGGACGGGTCGAACTGGCTGACCGGCAACGGCTGTTGTGCGGAGGTCAGCCCACATCGCGGTGCCGCCAACCCCATCAACGGGCAGTACTTCTTCGCCGAGCGCTTCGCCATCGACTGGGTCCAGCTCGACGAGGACATGCAGATCTTCGACGGCGAGCCGACCGAGATGTCCAGCTATGCCTACTACGACGCACCCGTCCACGCCGTGGCCGACGGCACGATCGTGGCGGTGGTGGACCACCTCCAGGATCAGCCGCCCGGCTCCGACCCGGCGCCCGGGACCTTGCAGGTCACCGAGTTCGGCGGCAACCACGTCGTGCAGCGCTTCGAGCAGAACGGGCACACCTACTACGCCTTCTACGCCCACCTCGCGCCAGGCAGCACCAGCGAGTACGTCGAGGTGGGCCACGAGGTGGACGCCGGCGATCAGATCGGCCGGCTGGGGAACTCGGGCAACACCAACTCCCCACACCTGCACTTCCACGTGATGGACAGTCCCAACCCGCTCGCGAGCAACGGGCTGCCTTTCGTCCTCGAGTCGCAGGAGCTGGTGGGGACCGCCGCCGGGGACGACGCCCTGGAGGCCGCCCTGCAGGGCGAACCGCTGCAGCTGACGCCCGCCGGACCCTTGGGCGAGAGGGAGGACCAGATGCCGCTCATGCTGGACGTCACCGACCTGCGGCCCGCGACGTGACCGTGGAGCCTCGGCCGCGCGTCACCATCCGCCTGGCGGCCGTGCTCGCGATCTCGACACTCGCGCTGGCAGCCTGCACGAGCGCGAGCGCGTCTGATGACGGGGCCGATGATCTCGGGCCCGGTGAACTGCAGTCCCGGTCGGTGGACATCGGGGGCGGGCGTGAACTCTTCCTCGAGTGCATGGGTGAGGGCGCCCCCACGGTCATCCTGGAGTCCGGCATCCACGACTCCAGTGAGTACTGGACTGTCAGCCAGTTGCTGACGCCGGCCGTCGGACCACCCGTGATGCAGGCTCTGGCCGAGACGAACCGCGTCTGCCGGTACGACCGTCCCGGCACGGTCGTACCCGGCGAGCCCAGAGCCATCACCGACCGGTCGACGCCCGTGCCCATGCCGCGCACGGTGGCCGACTCGGTGGCCGACCTGCACGCGCTGCTCCAGGCGGCCGAGGTGCCCGGCCCCTACGTCGTCGTCGCGCACTCGTGGGGCGGGATGATCGGCCAGCTGTACGCACGGACCCATCCCGAGGAGGTCGCCGGCCTCGTCCTCGTCGACGCCTTCGCCCCCGCCCTGCGCGGTTTGCTCGCCGAGCAGTGGGAGACCTACATCAAGGTGGTCAACGACCCGCCGGGCGAGACGCTCAACGCGCTGGAGGACTACGAGAAGTTCGACATCGACGCCAGTGTGGAGCAAGTCCTGGAGGCACCGCCGCTTCCCGACATCCCGCTGGTCGTGATGTCCAAGACCGCCCCGTTCCCCGACTTCCCCCCGGACGCCGGGATGACGACGGCCGACCTCGAGGCCGTCTGGCCCGCCGCGCAGCAGACCCTGGTGGACTTGCTTCCCAACACGCGGCACCTGATCGCGACGGGCAGCATCCACTACATCCAGGTCACTGAGCCCGACCTGGTCACCTCCGCCGCTCGCCTCGTCATGTCGCGCGCCGCCGGTGCCCCCGACGGTTGACCGGGCCGTAGCCGAGCGGGCTCCTCGACGTGGTGGGCGTCATCGGCGCTGTTCGCATGAATGCTGCACATCCCGGGCTGCCGCTGCCGCGGGCATCGCCGTCGAGGTCCTCTCCGGAGCCACCGGCGCCATCGACACCGTGAACGAGGCCGGCAGCGCCCCCGCACAGCAGGTCCACGAGACCCTCATGGCGCTGCTGCACTCCGACTTCGCCGCCGTCGCCACCACCGCGACCTGGACCAGTGCCGTCGAGCAGGGTCAGACCCTGACGGGCAGCGACCTTGGTACCTGCGCGGTACAGGGCCGCGCCGCCTACGGCACCACGCCGTGAGCGCCTCCCGTCACGCCCCCGGGGCGCGCTCCTCGCTGTCCGCGCCCGGGGGCGTGAGGGTGCACCTCACCGCCCACGAACGAGAAGGTCCTCGACGCTCCCGCCGAGCCCCCTCCGATGTCTACGGCTGAGCGCTCCGTCTTCAGGGGTGCAGGCGTGTGCGGAAGCACCGTGTCCCCCTCGGCCACAGTCTCACCCCAGTGTTCCGCAGCTCAGGAGCCCAGGTGTCTCCGTGTCAGGGCCGAACAGTGCCTGGGTCAGCAGCGATCCTGCACAGGTGGATGTCCCCGGTCGGGCGGGTGCCTTGAGGGGGCGTCTCGGTTCAGCCGGGGAAGTCGAGGATGTCGAGATCGAGCGGGTACTGCTCCGTCCGCGGTTCTGGGGTCGGCAGGAGGTGCTCGTCCCACACCCCCTCGAGCGAGGTGGCCGCGGCGAACTGGGCCGCGTCGATGTGTCCGACCACGTCGAAGGCGTCGTAGGTGTAGGGCAGTCCGCTGGAGCCGAGCACCGACTCCCCGTCCATCAGGTGGAAGTGCAGGTGCGGCGCCGAGGTGTTCCCGCTGTTGCCCAGCAGGCCCAGGACCTCTCCCCGGCGGACACGGTCGCCCGGCGCCACGGTGACCGACCCCTTCTGCAGGTGGGCGTAGAAGGCGTAGCGGCCGTCGCCCAGGTCGAGGACCACGTGGTTGCCGTCGACGTTCTCCAGCGTGATGGTCGATGGGTCGGGCAGCGAACCAGGGACCTGGTCGTCGAGGGAGTCCAACGTGGCCACGACTGTGGCGTCGGCGACGGCGAGGACCTCGGCGCCGTAGGCGCGATAGGACTTCACGTCCGCCGGGTCGCCGGCGACGAGTCGTCCCTCCTCGTCGAGGCGCATGTAGTCGATGGCGAACCGCTGGGTGTCGGCGAGGCGCCCGTTCACCGGGAGCACGGTGTTCCGGTGGATGCCGTCGGCGCCGCAGCAGCCGTTGATCGCCACCCAGCCGTCCCCGGCCAGGGGCGGACCGACGACAGGTGGCGTGCCGGACAGCTCGTACGGCGCAGCCGTGTAGTCCAGCGGCCCGGGGGTGGTGCTGCCGTCGAGGGGCGCTCCGGTGACCAGGAACCGGTGGACGAGGGCGGAGGGGACGTCCGCGGGCGAGGCGAAGGACAGGTGCATGAGCACGAGCCGGGAGACGAACGGTTCGATCTCCAGTGAGCCGGCGGGCACCTTGCCGGTGAGGTCTCGCAGCACGTCGGGCAGGTCGTCCGTAGCGACGGTGGCGATCACCCGGTCGGGGTCGTTCGCGTCCAGCACGCGGATCTCCTGCAGCGTCGCCGGCACCGGCTTGGCGTTGGTCAACTGGATCTCGTACACCACGTGCAGCCGGCCGTCGGTGCCGAGGACCGGCGCAGCGCCCGGGTCGAGGGTCGACGCCACCACGGGCGTGAACTGATCGGCGGGCGCGGCCGGACCGGCCACCGGCGCAGCCGGCGAGCCGGCCCCCGCCGTGGCACAGCCGGTGGCCAGGAGAGCCGCCGCCAGGGCTGCTCCACACCTGAGCCGCATGAGCCGGCCCGTCCTGGAGCTGAGCCGTGGCGCTGTTGCGTTCTCGACCATGGATCCTCCTCGGACAGAGATCCGGCGCACCGGAGTGGGGCCCGAGCACGGTCCCGCACGCAGCCCCCGCTCGCACGCCGTCCTGCCCGGGAGGGTCTCCTTTCTCGGCGGCCGCGCGCGCCACTACTCCCGGTGCCCCGCCGGTGGACCCGGCGACCCGGCGGTCTCACCACGGCCTGACCTCGTGCAGCAGGTAGGACGCTCCACAGCGGGTGCCAGCTGGGTCATGGTGGGCCCGGTCACGGGGGCACCACGCCGTTCTCCAGCCGCTCGTCCGGGCGACCCGCGGGTCGGCGGGCCCGGTTCGCCTCGCGGATGACCGCCCAGGCGTCCGCCACCGGACCCACGTGCCCGAGCTTGTCGGGGTTGAGCACGGCGCGGATGGTCTGGATCCGGCCGTCGAGGACGTCGAGCGCCCAGGTGTTGATGACCTTGCCGTCGCGGTCGCGGAAGATCGCGCCCGGCTGCCCGTTCACCTCGTGCGGCTCCACCACGCCGCCGATCTGGAGGAACGGCGGGACGAGCGCGGCGAGCACCCGGGCCACGTTCTCGGCGCCGAAGATCCCGCTGCCCCATTGCGGGGCCTTCCCGCCGCTGTCCCCGACCAGCTGGACGTCGGCAGCGAGCAGTTTCCGGACGCCGTCGACGTCGCCGTCCTCGAAGGCGTGCAGGAACCGCCCGGCCAGCTCGTCCCGCTCCCGGCGGCCGGCCTCGAACCGAGGGCGGCCGGCCTCCATGTGCCGACGCGCGCGCACCACGAGCTGGCGGCAGGCCGCTTCCGACCGGCGCACGACCGACGCGATCTCCGGAAAGCCGAAACCGAACACGTCCCGCAGCACGAAGACGGCGCGCTCGAGCGGGCTGAGCCGCTCGAGCAGCAACAGGGCCGCCATCGACACCGAGTCGGCCAGCTCCGCGGAGCGCTCTGGATCAGCGTAGGGGTCGGTCAGCAACGGCTCGGGGAACCACTGCCCGACGTACTCCTCCCGCCGGACGCGGGCCGAGCGGAGCACGTCGATCGCGACCCGGGTCACCACGGCCGAGAGGAAGGCCTTGACCGACCTGGGTCGTGTCGGGGAGGTCGAGTAGCGCAGCCAGGTCTCCTGGACCGCGTCCTCGGCCTCGCTCACGCTGCCGAGCATCCGGTACGCGATCGAGAACAGCAGCGGCCGCAGGTCCTCGAACTCCTCCGCCCGGGTCATCCGAGTTCCACCTCGGGACCCAGCCGCCATGACGGGTGGCGCAGCTCCCAGCCGAGCTCCCGCTTCGCCTTGACGGTGGAGAACCCGCGCCCCTCGGTCATCATCGTGACCACCGCGTCCCCCGCCAGCGGCCGGGCCAGCCACGCGGCCACTCGCCTCGGTGGCTGTCCTGCCGCGCACGCCGCCAGGTAGGGCAGCCACTGGCTGGCTGGGGCCGGCTCGTCGTCCACGATGTTGAACACGCCTCTCGCCTCGTGCTCCACGGCCAGGACGGTCGCGCTCGCCGCGTCGTCGAGATGCACACACGAGGTGTAGCCGGTCCCGCCGCCGACGAGCGGGAACCACCGCTTGCGCACGGGCTCGACCAGCGCGGCGGTGGCGCCCGGGCCGTAGAGCCAGCCGTGACGCAGGACCGCGCCGTCGGCCTTGGCGACCGCGTCCTCGACGTAGCGGATCGCCTCCCACCCCTCGCGCGCGTTCGTCGGGTCCGGGTCCAGCGGGTCCTCCTCGGTCTTCACCCACCCGCCCCGGCGGATCCCGTTCCAGCCGGCGTAGCTCTGCGCCACGACATGGGACACGCTCGCCGCCTCGGCGGCGGCCAGCAGGTGGTCCGTCACCTCGGTGCGCAGCCGGATGGTCTCGGCGAACCAGCGGTCCATGTGCTTCATGTCGGGCTCTCCTGCGATGGCGGTCATCTCGTGCACGATCGCGTCCGGCCGGGCCGCAGCCACCGCCCCGCCCACCGAGGCCGCCTCCAGACCGTCCATCACGACCGCCTCGGCGCCCAACCGCTCCAGCGACCCCAGCTTGGCCGCGCTCGTCGTCGTAGCCGTCACCTGGTGTCCCCGAGCCACGAGCTGCGGCACCAGCCGCCTCCCACCACCCCGGTCCCACCTGCCACGAACACCCGCATCGCCATCACTCCCCTGATCTCCGGAATCGACTCCCGGTCCGGAGACGAGACAGCCGCAGCCATCTGTGACACGGGGAGGGAGCAGTCGGGAGAACCGGCGCTCTCACTCCTGGGTGAACCGCCCGGGATCGCTGGGCGCTCGCGTGCAGGCCTCGAAGGCGCTCGGGACACCAGCGCGAACCCGGCCCGGATCAGCCCTCGATCCGGCGGTGGGGGATCCCTGTCGCTCTTCCCGCTGCGCGACCACCGGCCGACGCTCCCCTTCAGGACTCGAACCGTTCCATCGACCACGTTGGTCATGAGCACACGGTCCCCGTCCGGCGTGACCCCCGACGCTCGTGGGGCTGCTGCCGACGGGGACCCACGCCGTGACGACGCCGAGATCTGCATCCACCACGCGATGGTGCCGTCGTCCACGTCGGCGGTGTAGAGGTGTCGACCGTCCGGGGCGTAGGTGACGTCCGAGGGTCATGGCTGAGGACCCCACCTGTCTGCCTGCCACGGCCAACTCAGGATCTCGTCTCGGAGGGATACGGCCGCGCTCCTCCGGTGATCATGTCCGCGGCCTGAGCCAGTGCATCGGCACCGCGCTGACCGGCGCCGGTCGCAGCGTAGCCGAGCACCTCGTGCGCAACGTGTTCACGCGCGAGGAAAGCGCGGGCGGCGACGGTCTCGGACGGCGACGCTGCCCACGGCGAGGACGGACGGCGACGCCCGGGGGACTCACCGTGACGGTGCCCCCGCGCCACGACGTCGACCCGGATGAAGGGGTCGTTCCGCTGGCCTCTATCAGCGGACGGCCGAGAGTTGTGTGCGTATGTGGGCGTGTCGCCCTTCGGACGCCGCCTCACCCCGGGATCCTGCAGGTCAGGAGCCCGGGGTGGTTCCTTTCGGGGCCAGGAAGTGCGCCGTGATACCACTTTGATACTTGGCGGCTCGGGCGCTGAAGTCAGCCGTCGAGCAGCGCGGCGAAGCGGGCGGCGGCTTCCCGGCCCATGCCGGGGTGCACGTGCTGGTACACGGTGAGCGTGATCGTCGCGCTGGCGTGGCCGAGCCGTTCAGAGACGACCTTGACCGGCTCGCCGGCGGCCAGCAGCAGGGTCGCGTGGGTGTGCCGGAGATCGTGCAGCCGGATGATCGGCAGCAGCTCCTCCCCCACCGCCCTGCGCACCTGGAGCTCGCGTTCGACGAACAGCCGGGAGAACCGCTCCGGGTGACGGTGGTTGCCGTCCAGGGTGCCGAGCACCAGGGCGATGTCCCGGACCAGGTCCAGGGCTACCGACCCGCGGACCGCGCGGTAGGCGCGCAGCGCAGCGACCGTGCCGGCGTCCAGGTCGACGACGCGGGACTGACCGGTCTTGGTTGCGCCCTCGACCAGCTGCTCGCCCTTCCCCTTGTCCTTGACCACGCCGACGCTGCGGCGGACGGCGACCCGCCCGGCATCGAGGTCGACGTCCCGCCAGCGCAGTGACAGCCCCTCACCGCGACGCATGCCGGTGTAGGCGAGCAGCCGCCACGCCATGGCGATGTCGCTGTCATGCTCCTCGGCCCACCGCAGGAACCGGGCGAGTTCGGGTGCGGTCCAGGCGTGCATCTCCGGCGGCCGCGCCTGCGACGGGCTCGGCGGGGTGGATCGGTCGGTGGGGTTGACGGCGAGCCGGCCGTGCTTGACCGCGTCAGCGAGTGCAGACCGGAGGATGGTGTAGACGTAACGGACGTGCGGGGTGACAGTCCACCCTGACCGTCAGCCCGACCCGACGCCTCCAACGTGCGCATCCGGGCATCGACCGCCGTCCCGGTGAGCCGGTCCCATCGGAACAGACCCTAGGTGTACCCGGCCATCAGGTTGGTGTCAGGCGGCTGATCGGGGGCAGGCCGCCGAGTGCTGAGTGGCGGCGTCGAGTGTTGTAGTGCTGGATCCAAGGGGCAAGGGCGGCGGCGCGCTGCTGGTTGCTGGTGAACACCTGCCGGTAGGCCCACTCGGTGGCCAGGGTGCGGTTGAGGCGTTCGACCTTGCCGTTCTGCCAGGGGCAGTGCGGTCGGATGAACTTTTGCCGGGCACCGAGCTGGGCGCACACGCCCTGGAGTGAGTACCGGTAGGCCCAGGCGTTGTCGGTCATCACCCGCTCGATGCGGTCGATGCCGTGGTCGGCGAAGTAGGCCGCGGCCCGGGTCAGGAAGCCGGCGCAGGTGGTGCCCTTCTCATCGGGAAGCACCTCGGAGTAGGCCAGCCGGGCGAAGTCATCGACCAGTGAGTGCACGTAGTCAAAGCCCAACGGGGTCTTCTTCTTGGCCGTCTCGGCCCCCACTCCGCGGCCGTAGGCGCGCCAGCCACCTCCCTCGGGGATGCGCCCGAGCTTCTTCACGTCCATGTGCACCAGCTCCCCGGGCCGGGACCGCTCGTAGCGGGTCGCGGTCTGCTTGAAGGAGCGGATCACCGCACCGGTGATCGGGTCCAGAGCACACAGCCGGGGCTGCCCGCGGCGGACCAGGACCCGGGACACGGTGCGGGCCGGCACCCTCAGCTCGGCGCCGATCCAGGCCGGACCCCGGCGCTCCCGGGCACGGAGCTCGATGATCTGGTCCTCCACCTCCACCTCCACCTCCACCGGGGTCCGGGTCGGGCTGGTGTGCGGGCGGCTGGACCGGTCGGCCAGCCCGGCCTCGCCCTCGGCGTTGTAGCGGCCGATCCAGGTCCGCACGCACTTGCGGGAGATCCCCATCGCCGCGGCGATGTGTGACTGCTTCCAGCCGGCGGCGTGCCGGTCGACGATCAGCTTGCGGCCGTGCACGGTCAGGCGGGCATTACCGTGGGACACGAGAACCTCCGGGCGGATGTGGGCCTTCGACAAGCCACACCCCACTCGGAGGGTCTCCTGCGTTCAACCCCAACCCACCGTCACCAACGTCATGGCTGGGTACACCTGGGTGTGGCGCGATGTGCAGGCGCACGTTCTTCCGGTAGCTCGCCAGCGTCCCGGGTGCCAGCCGCTGCCCGACGAGCCACTCGGCGAGGAAGGCGCTCAGGCGCTGTTTGGACGGGTAGACCCACTCGCCGGTCTCGGTCCTGCGGTTCGCGGACTCGTCCTTGCCTCCACCGCCCCGGTCCGCGGCCGAGGAAGGCGCCAGGCCGTCCTCCCGGTCGGCGAGCTTCAACCAGCGGGCCAGATAGGACTGCGAGGTCCCGAAGTCCCGAGCGGTCTGAGCGATCGACGCTCGCCCTCGCGAGCCACGGCGATCACGTCTCGCCGGAACTCCGGCAGGAACGGCTTGGGCACGGTGCTGACCCTTTCAGCGAGGCCGCAGCCTCACGGGCAAGGAGTCACCCAACTGGGGCGGTCCCGATCGAGTCCGCTGATGAGGGCGTCCAGCCAGGTCACCTCGACGCCCCGCGTGGCCCGCGCACGCCGGATGAGGCGCAGGTTGCCGGCGGTCGTGCTGCGCTGCCATCGCTCCGGTTGCTGACTCCGGCACTCGCCGAGAGCTCTCGCTGCCCGCTCCGGGTCGTCGTCGAGGACGGCCAACTCCAGCCGTGTGGCGGACACCCAGTAGTCCACGGCCTCGGTCTGCGCCCGCTGCTCCAGCGCGTACCGGACCACGGGCATCAACTCGCCCTTCGTGGCCAGGCTCACCGGTGTCCCCTGCACGTCGAGCAACGTCACCGCGTTGACGCCCGGGTAGTAGTCCCGCCAGTCGGCCTCGAAGCCGCGGACGTACTGGTCCACCGCCTTCTGTAGCAAGGCCGCGGCTGCGAGGTGGTCGCCCGCCGCATCAGTCTCGATCCACTGCGCCTTGAACACGCGGCCGCGGAGGCCGTACGTCTCGGACGACGCACCCCGCTCCTCCTCCAGCTCGTCCAAGAGTGACAGAGCCGTGGCGCGTCGCTCGTCCCGGTGCGCGGTGTCCGGGTCCTCCGCCAGCCGGTTGTGGGCGAAGGCCACGAGCTGCCGGACAGCGGGCTGGCGGCGCAACCGGTGTGGCATCTCGGCGTGGACCTCGATCATGGAGCTCCAGTCGCCAAGCGCGCGGTAGGCGAGAAGGAGGTCGGTCCAGACGCCGAGGTCGGCCGTGTCGGTCTTGCGGATGCTCGCGTGGAGGTCGTGGACGGTGGCACGTGCTTCTTCCGGCTCCGTGTCCGCGGAGCCCGCCATCCGCCGAACGGCCTCAAGCCGTCGCTTGAGGGCCTCTCCGGACCGGACTTGCTCTCGGAAGCTGTTGGCGGCCGCCGCCGGTAGCTGCTGCGGTCGCCACGCCGAGACCAGCTGGAACAGAGGGCTGTCTGCTACGTCTTCCTGTCGCGCCAGCTCACGTAGCGAGGTCAGGTGCTCGGCGGTACTCGCCCGCAGTCTCTCGGCCGACTTCGCGCTCAGCTTGTTCTTCGCCGTCAGCTGGTAGTCCTGCGTACGCAGGAGGCCGACGTCGAACGGCAGGGGCTTTTGGGCGGCGTACACGGTGAGCGTCGTGCGGGGCCGTGCAGCGTGGCGGACGCCGAGCTCGTACAACACGTTGGGGTTGGCCGTCGTCAGGTCGGCAACCGCAAAGTCACACAGCAGCAGCCGCTCGAACATGGCCTGGTGGATGATCCCGCCGAGCTTCTCCTCGTCGGCCCGGATCGGCGTCATCCCCGCGTCCTCGATGCCCGGCCGCAGCCCCCGCTGATAGACGGCGTCAAAGTCGATCGCCGCGCCACCGGCGGGATCGGACTTCCTGCCGAAGGGCATGAGCACGAAGCACAACGGACGGTCGGGCATCGCTCCCCCTCACGCCAGGTGCTCGGACACCCCGGCGTCGCGGCCGCCTCCCGGGCCGCGCGAGGCCCAGAGTGCACCCGAGCGAGCCGGATCGGGTCGGTTTCCGTGATGGCCCGCCGAACGGGGCGCAGCACCGGTGACGTTCCGGCGCGGATCAGCCAGGGTGCTGACTGTCACTAGCGGCCGAACAGAAGGTGCGCCCACGATGCTCGAATCCCCCGCCGCGGTGGCCGTCAGCGGTCACATGGTCGACACCCCCGATCGCGAGGTACCGCGGTTCCCACCCGGTCAGATCGGGCGCGTGGCTCGAGAGGTCGACGAGGCGTTCGACGCCTGGAAGGTCGGTCCCGGGACGACGGTGGTCTGCGGTGGGGCCCGCGGTGCGGACATCCTCGCGGCCGAGGCCGGACTGCGACGGGGCGCCCGCATCCGGGTGTGCCTGGCCCTGCCGCCGGACGAGTTCGAGCGGCGTTCGGTCGACCTGCCGGGCAGCGACTGGTCAGCCCGCTTCCGCGAGCTCCTGCAGCGCAGCGAGGTAGAGGTCCCGCCTCCTGGCGAGGCCGCGCCCGACGACGAGGACGCCTTCGCCCGGGCCAACGTCCGGCTGGTGGAGGTGGCTGGGCTTCTGGCGGCGTCGCCGAACGCGCTGCTGGTATGGAACGGGAAGGGCGGCGACGGGCCCGGGGGGACTCTCGATTTCGTCCGACGTCTCGGGTTCACCCGTCCCGGCCCGCGCGTCCGCGTCATCGACCCGACGCCGCGCCGGTATGAGGACCGGCAGGAGGCACCGGGCCCCAAGAAGCTGCTGACGCTGGACGGCGGCGGGATCCGCGGAGTCCTGACGCTGGAGGTGCTCGCCGAGCTCGAGCAGCAGTTGCGGCGCCGCCGAGGCGACACCGAACTGGTCCTGTCCGACTACTTCGACTACATCGGCGGGACGAGCACGGGCGCGATCATTGCCGCGGCCCTGGCCATGGGGAAGCCGGTCGAAGAGGTCCGGGAGCGGTACGAGACCCTCGGACGCAAGGTCTTCCGGCGACGGTTCCTGCCGATGCGCCTGCGGTCCCTGTACCGAGACGGCCGGCTGACCGAGGAGCTGGAGGGCTTCTTCGGGCCCGGCACCACGCTGGGCGATCCGGGGTTTCGGTCCCTGCTGCTCGTCGTCCTGCACAACACCGTCACAGACTCCCCGTGGCCGCTGAGCAACTGCACCCGGGCCCGGTACAACAGCGCCGACCGGTACCTCAACACCGAGCCGGATCGGAACCTCGACCTGCCGCTGAGCACGGTCATCCGGGGCAGCACCGCGGCTCCGGTCTACTTCCCGCCCCAGCGGATGCGGGTCGGGGCCGCCGACTTCGTCTTCCAGGACGGCGGGATGACACCGTTCAACAACGCCGCCCTCTTGCTCTTCCTCATGGCGACCCTGTCCGAGTACGGGTTGTGCTGGCCGGCCGGGGAGGACGAACTCCTGATCGTGTCCGTGGGCACTGGCTCGGCGGCGTCCGTTCATCCCGGGCTACTGCCCCACAGAGCCGGCCTGCTGTTCAACGCGGCCAACTTCCCAGGTGTCTTCATGCGGGGGGCCTCCGTGGGCCAGGACCTGGTCTGCCGGTCGCTGGGCCGGACCCGCGCAGGGGACGAGATCGACCGGGAGTTCGGCGCCCGCCTGGACGCCGTGGCGCCCGGCGGCCGGAACCTGTTCACCTACCTCCGCTACGACGCGGACCTGGCCGAGGACGCGCTCGCCGTCCTCGGCGTCCCCCAGCGCGACCGCGGCCGGCTGCGGAAGCTCGACGCCGTCGGCGCCGTGCCCCTGTTGCAGGCGGTCGGCCGAGCGGTGGCCGGCCAGGTCGATGTCGACGGCCACCTAGCCGGCTTTGACTGAGTAGGCCGTGCCGGTGCTGCGCGCTACTCATCTGCTGCGTGCTCCACTGGGGAGTGGCAGGCAACCCCGGCGGCTCCCGGTCCATCCTCGTACGGCCCTGCCGCCTTACGACGTGCACTGCCGTGCCGCCAGGCAGTACTGAGCCGATCGGCAGCGCGAGCCGTTGACCAATTACCGATGGGTTGCCGCGGCATGTGGCCGCACGAGGGGAGGGGCGAAACACCCGGCCGCGCTTCGTCGCCATGCCGTCGTGACGCGCCGGTCACCTTGGCAGCGCTTGTTGCGTGCCCTCAACACGATGCCCTCTGTCCGGCGGACGGGACTTCATCCCTCAACGGCCTCCTGACTGGACGGCGCCGGACTCGACGCCGCCGGACTCGACGCCGCCGGACTCGACGCCGCCGGACTAGACGGCGCCTGACGCGCCTGACTCGACGGCACCTGACTGGCCGGCGCCGGACTCGACGCCGCCGGACTCGACGCCGCCGGACTCGACGGCGCCGGACTCGACGCCGCCGGACTCGACGCCGCCGGACTCGACGCCGCCGGACTCGACGCCGCCGGACTCGACGGCACCGGACTCGACGGCACCGGACTCGACGGCACCGGACTCGACGGCACCGGACTCGACGCCGCCGGACTCGACGGCACCGGACTCGACGGCACCGGACTCGACGGCACCGGACTCGACGGCACCGGACTCGACGGCACCGGACTCGACGGCACCGGACTCGACGGCAACGGACTCGACGGCAACGGACTCGACGGCACCGGACTCGACGGCGCCGATGCCCGTTCGGCCCCAGACGAGACAGCGACCGACGGACCTGACGGCTGCGAGGTGGGCGGAGTGCTCCCTCCACTCCCTGATCCGGAGGTCTCACCGGTCGGGTCGCCCGGTTCGACCCGCGTGCTGGACTTCGTTGGTCCGATCGAGGATTCATCCGCCGTTCTCGGCGACGACGGCTCCGGCTCGGGCGCATCCGACATCGCACGGGCGGCTTCGGTCTCGGCGGGTGGGGCGGGGTGGTCCTCCTCGCCCTGAGTCCCCCGTGGCCGGGCGATCACGACGTCGTTGTCCGGCACTGCATCGCCGTCCGGGAGCACGAGGACGAACTCGGAGAGCGGCGCGGCCGCCGGCTGGATCACCGTCACCCTCTCGGCTGAGAAGCCCGCCCAAGGTGATGAATCCACCTCGTAGCTCGTCACGGGCTCGTGGTCTGGTGGTCTCAAGGGATTCCCGCACGCACATCGGACCCGCGGGGTGCCCCGCTCGTCGATCAGGACCGCCGTTCCGGCTTGCAGGATGGACTGGAGCGGTAAGGCGCTCCCATCGCGGTAGTCGTGGTTGGTGACTGCCGTGTCGGTGCGGAGTGTCACGGGTGTGAGCCCGCCGAGGTACTCACGAATCCCACTGGGCTGGATGCCCTGGATGCTCGCCCAAGCCCGCGCCTGAGACGGATGGGTCTCCAGGAACGTCGCGATGGCGAGCGTGTCGCAGGTGTTGGCGTTGGCACCGCCGTAGATGCCCGGGTTGTCCCCGGTCACGGTGCCGTCCGGCGTCTCGATGGGCGGCTGTCCGCTGTCTGCGCCGCTGGCGTCCGGGGTGAAAGGCGCAGGGCCGGTCACGTCCGCCGGCTCGGCTCGCACCACAGCGGTACTGGAGGACCCGAGCACGACCACGGCCGTCACCACCAGCGCGACGGCGAGGAACAGGACGCCGGCGGCCGCCAGCCCGGGCGAGAGTCCGAGCGCCCCGAAGAAGCTCGTCGGAGGAGGCTGTCGCCGCGGTCTCGCGACGGTCGCCACGGACGCGCCGGTCGAGGCAGGGGTGATGTCGCCCGAACCTGAGCCTGCGTCAGCAGGCGGCAGGGGCGCGGGTTCCGGGGCGACGTACGGGACCTCAATCGGCGGCGGCGGGGGCAGCACGCCACCGGGCACACCGATCGGTTCACGCTCGGAGCCGGAACCAGCCGTCGGTGTTCCGTGCAACCGCGTGTGACGCTGCTCGGACTTCGTCACCCAGTCGTACTCGGTGATGACGATCCGTCGATTGCCGGCCAAGACGGCCTCGAGGTCCATCTCGGACTTCCAGGCGGGGTCGCAGCAGGCACGCAACTGGCCGGCGACCCGGTCCACGTCGGAGTCCTGGAGGACTGCGAGCTGCTGCCAGACGGGGGTCTCGAAGGGTGCGGTGAAGTCCCGGTGGCTGAAGATCAGGTTGTCCTCGTTGTAGAGCTCCCAAGGACGTGCGCTGCGCGACAGAGCGAGCAGTGACAGGTAGATGACCAGCGCCGGGAAGGTGTCCATCCACGGACCCCACCGGTCACCCGCGCGCTGGTAGTTGCGGTGCCCGCTCTCGATCGGTGGCCTCTTCCCCTCGAACGAGCGGATCCACGCGCAGTCGAAGTCGACCAGCCGCAAGGTGCCGTGCTCGTCCACGAGCACGTTGCCGTGCTGCAGATCGCCATGTGCGAACCACGCGGCCTGCATCCGCTTGATGAGGTCACGCCACAGGCCGGCCAGAGCCGCGATCGCCTGGAGGTCCCCCTGCTGCACGAGGTGGTCCGCATACCGGTCCAGGGTCCGGCCTTCGACCCACTGCATGCGGATCATCGGGAACTGCCGCTCGCCGATCCGGATCGCGTTGTCCGCCCACTCTGCCAGGGCGACGTTCGGCCCCAGGCCCGAGTCCCGGAGATGCCCACCGAGAGCCGTGTAGCGCTCCCGGCTCGACACGTCCTCCCTGATGAAGAAGCGCAGAGCCTGGGGCTCACCGGCCACGTACGCCTTGAAGACGACGGCGGTGCTCCCTGAGGCGGGCATCGGAATCCCGAGCAACGGGTGCACCTCGAAGCGGGCCTGCTGCAAGCTCTCCTCGGCGAAGACGTCCGCGGGGTGCTGAACGGCTCGCACGTAGTCGTCCGCGCTGGGGTACTCCATCACAGACACACCACCACGAGCTCGGGGTCCGATTCACTGACGAGGATCCGCATCAGGGTCACGTCGTCGTTCTTCATGACGCCGGCAACCCTGCTGTCGGCGACGAACTGGGCGAAGACGTCGGGATGCGAGAGGTGGGACAGGAAGTCCCAGACGCGGCCGTCGCCCTCGAGTTGGCGCGTCCGGAGGATCCATTCCGCCAGCGCGTCGGTGGCGAGGAACAACTCGTCGTCCGACTGGAGTCCGTGATTGGCCGACGTCAGCTGTTGCATCATCAGCGGAAGGGCCGCCGGCCTTGTGTCAACGCCGTCGGGATGGAGTCCGAAGTCGTCCGGGGCAAGCGGCGGGAAGTGCACGAGCAGGGCACCTCGCCGGACGTGGAAGAGGACTGTATCGCCGAGTGCGACCGCCCGCCACCAGGGCGCGGGTCCGTCGGCGTCCCTGATCTCGCACCCGAGCAGGGTGGCGAACGAGCCGTCGGCGAACGCGTGTTCTTCGAAGATGGTGCCGAACGTCTGCGGAGCGGCCGCGACCCAGGCCTGCTGGACGGCCGTGAACCACCGCAGCATCGATGGAGGATCCAGTTCCGGCGCGTCCCCGTCCTGGTCGGTGAAGGAGGTGACCAGGTGGTCGACCCAGCGGATGGCGTCATATGCCTCGGTGGCACCATCGGCGAGCACGAATCGGGGATTGCGGCCGCGACCCACGTCCCCGACGTCTCCCATGGCGCCGTCCTCCCACTCGTGGGGGTGGCTGCCGTCCTTCTGGAGCCAGAAGGTCACCATCCGCGTGTTGAACATCGCCGGGCCTCATCGGCCTGGGAGCTCGGCCGCACGCGTACCGATCTCGAGGAACTTGACCAGTGCCTCGAGGTCGGCGTTGAAGCACATCGCCCGGGCCCCGGGGAGGACCGCCACGCCGGCTGCCTGGGCGTTGCGGACCATCGGCGCAGGAAGTGGACTGCTCATGTCGAACAACTGCGGGCCGGGGTCGGGGAAGTGGTGCCCACTCGTGGGGAAGAAGGCCGGTTCCCCCTCGGAGGACAGGAAGACGTTGAAAAGCAGGGTCGGTCCATCGAGCGTTTCGACCGTCTCCAGCCGCTTGGCCCATTCAGCCAGTTCGGCTCCTTCGTACGGGCTGTCCGTCACCAGGCCGTCGGTGATGTTGATGACGATGGGCGGGAACGACTCCGGGTGGTCTTCGACCCATTCGAAGACATGCCCCCCGGCGACCGCAATCGCCTCGCACATCGGTGTCCTGTACCCGTACACCGGCTCCACCCAGATGGGCATCTTCGTGGTCGCCGCCATGGCGTCCACGGAGGGCTCCTCGCGGATCGCCAGCGGTGCGCCCGCCAACTCCGACAGCGGGATGATGCCTCGACCGGCGAGCCTGCCCCCGAATGCGGACTCGACGCCCTCCCCGCCTTCCATCGGCCGTGCCCCGTACCCGAGCACGAGAACGTGGAAGTAGTCGCGGACGGCGCCGCCGACCTCTTTCGTGGCCTTGATGCACAGGTCGAAGAGGAGGCGGTTGATGGCTCGGGCTGCTCCATCAGCGAGCGTCATCCCCGAACTCCGCCATGGCAACCCCATCGATTCCGACCTGTCGAGCAGGATCACGATGCAGCCCGGGTTCTGGCGGGAGAACGTGTGGTCGTACATCAGTGGCCTCCGGTCAGGTCTCGGCTGCGCCAGTGGCATCGGTGAGACGCCGACGTGGGTCGATCCGCGTCGGCGGCCATGGCTGTCCAGATCGCCAGCTCCAGCCGAACTCGCACGTCCGGCAGCCGAACCGGTACCCCGAAAGGGCTGCCTCCGCGGTGAGACGGAACCCGCCGCAGCGCGGACACTGCGCGATGAGCGATGTCCGGAGGTACGAGCTCAACTCCCGGGAGCGAGTGTGTCGCGCTGCTGCGGTGTCCTTTGGATCCACGGGCCCGGTTCCCCCTCCCCGCCACCGGTCGCTCGGTACCGGGAGCACGAGGTGCAGGTGCTCACTTCCCGGCTCCGGGGGCAGCCGGTCCTCGACCGGGTCCTCGACCGGGTCCTCGACCGGGTGCCCGGCGGGCTCGGCGGGCTCGGCGGGCTCGGCGGGCTCGGCGACATGGCGGGCCGCTAGAACGACTGCCGGGTCGGCCGTCACGCCGCAGGCCATAGCCTCCGCAGGGTCCTCCGCGTGCCGTCTCCGGTCCCGGTCTCGGTCCCGGGCTACCTCAAAGCGTCTTGCTCTGGCCAGGACGATGCCGGCGAGCGCCGTCAGGGCCAGTCCACCCAGGAGGACCGGCATGCTGGGGAACCAGACCGAGCGGACCACCGTGACGCCCAGCGCTCCGCCGGCTGCGACCGCAATTACGCTGGCCGCAGACAGCAGGAGGGTGGGCGACGGGCGGTCCCGGGACGTGGTCATCTGCTCGTCACGTGCACCCGGCCGGCGTCACCTGGACCGGACGGCGATCGAACGCCCGGGGACGACGCCAGGGCGCGGGAGGGTGCTCGAACATCGTCAGGGATGACCGATCTCGCGGATGCGCTCGTCCCGGAGCTCGGCGCAGAGACGGTAGAAGCGGTTGGCCAGCGTCATGCGCCGCCGGTCGATGAAGATGAACACGGACAGGCCCTCACGGACCCAGAGCACGAGCCCGCTCTTCACGAAGCGGTAGGTCAGCTTCAGCACGACGGGCACGAGGACCAGCACGACCGCGAGGACCAGCAACGTGACGACTGCCGACACGAACGTCCCTCCTGTCCCCACCAGCACTGCCCGTCCCAGGGCCGCGTACGTGAGCCAGTACGCGAGCACGATCGCCGATGGGATCAGGACCCACAGCACGGCGGGCAGGTACAGCTTCAGCCGCGATGGCTGGGAGACCACCGAACCGTTGATGTACTCCAGTGAGCCGTCTTGGTAGGTCACGGCACCGAAGAGCCCGATCTTGAGCGAGGCGACGCGCTCGGTCGTGACCGCGGCGAAGCTGTGTGTGCCGATTCCCCACAAGCCCATGACGCCCATGTAACGGGTCTCGACGATGTCTTCGCCGGACGGGATGAACTGCGCGAAGAGGATCTCCAGCGCCCTCCCGTCGTCGGCCTTGGCCCGGGCCAGGACGCCCTCTGCGAGGGGCTGTGCGGCGGCGGGGTGCTGTGGGGC
>NZ_SJEX01000060.1 GCF_005930495.1 Modestobacter excelsi
CCGTTCCCCCGCCGGCGCCGGTCCCCACCACCCAGGCGCCCGCCGCGGCTGCTCCGGTCGTCTCCAGCGGCACCGCCGTCCCCACCGGTGACCTGCCCGGCTGGCGGCAGACGCTCTCCGAGGACTTCACCAAGGCCGCGCCGCTGGGCTCGTTCGCATCCACCTACCGCGGCTGGGCCGGGTACGACGGCGGCACCGACACCTCCGGCAACGGCCGGTACAACAGCGCCACCACCACCAGCGTCCACGACGGGCTGCTGGACAAGTACCTCCACAGTGACGGTTCCGGCGCGCAGGTCATGGCCCTGACGCCGCCGATCGCCAGCCAGACCTACGGCCGCTACGCCGTCCGCTTCAAGATGGACCAGGTCCCCGGCTACAAGGTCGCCTGGCTGCTGTGGCCGGCCAGCGACAACTGGACCGACGGGGAGATGGACTTCCCCGAGGGCAGCGTCGGCGGGAAGGCCTCCGGCTTCGCCCACGACACCACCGGCAACCCGTCGAGCAACGCCTGGTCGGTCGACACCGGCACCGCGATGAGCGACTGGCACACCGCGGTCATCGAGTGGGCGCCCGGCAGCCTGACCTACACCATGGACGGCAGGTCGTGGACGACGAACAGCGCCAAGGCGATCCCGACCGACCCCATGCGCTGGGTCCTGCAGACCGAGACCGAGCTCGAGGGCGGCCGCCCGAACGCCAGCAGCGCCGGCCACATCTACATCGACTGGGTCGCCACCTGGGCGCGCAGCTGACCCTGCCCCGCTGACCGCCCCGGGGTCCGGCTCAGTTGCCGGACCCCGAGGCGAGCGCGTTGGCGGCGAACCAGTCGGCGAGGTCGTCCGGCTGGAAGCACGACGGGTCGATGTGGCCGCCCTGGCAGCTGACGGCGCTGATGTCGGCGATGCCCTGCAGCTTCGCCAGGAACGGCTCGGCGTTCTCCGCGTAGACCACCGTGCTGTCCTCGGGGGCGATGTAGAGCCGGATCGGGTCGCCCGCGAACTGCTCGGCGGGGATCTCCAGCGGGTTCTGCGTCCCGGTCGGCAGCTGCCCGCCGTACGCGGCCCGCAGCTCCTCGCCGTACTGGGTGTCCGCGGCGACGGTCGGGTCGACCAGCATCGAGATGCCGGCCAGTCCGGCGAGGTCGGGGATGAGGTCCCCCGCCAGGATCTGCAGCGCGGCCACCCCGCCCATCGACTCGGCGAGCAGGAACGTCTGCGGGGTGTCGTACCGGCTCTTCAGCTCCGCGGCCAGCGCGACGTAGTCGTCCTGCGAGGCCTGGTTGCCCCAGGCGTCGAAGTGCGCGTCGCTGGCCGCCACGACGTACCCGTCGGCCACCAGCCGGTCCGTCACCCGCTTCTGGTCGGACCCCTCGGTCAGCGAGTCGTGGGTCTCCCCGTGCCCGTGCACGTAGAGAACCAGCCCCGTGGGGCTGTCGCCGGGCGGTACGACGGCGACCGCGGACTGGCCGCCGACCTCCAGTTCCACGACCTGCGGCTCGTCGGCGGTGTCCGGGTCGGGGGTCGAGTCCGAGGTCCCGCAGCCGACCAGGAGTGCGAGCGCGGCCAGCGAACCGGCGAGGGCCCGCACCGGCCGCCGGGGAGCGGGCCGCCGAGGTCCGTCCGGCCACGCGCCCACGCCGGTTCGGTCACTGTCCGCGAGGGTCTGCATGACCTCAGGGTAAGCGCGCTGGTCCGGAGCCCCCGTCAGCACGGCAGGATCACCCCATCGGGGGTCCGCAGGCGTGGCGTCTCCGACAGCCACACCGGGCCGACAGGTCCAGCCGATACCTTGGCTGTGCGTGGCCGGACCAGACGGCCCCCGGCACCCTGGAGCACACCCCCTCGTGAGGATCTTGACCCAGGCCTTCACCCTCGAGCGGGTCGGCGGCATCGAGGTGAACACCCTCGAGGTGTCCCGGGCCCTGGCCGCTCGCGGCCACGACGTGCACGTGGTGCACGGGCCGGCACTCCTGGGCCCCGGGACGCCGAACATGCGCGCGGACTTCGAGTCCGCCGGCATCACGCTGCACGGCCCGCAACCGATGCTCTCGCCGAGCCCCGTCACCGCGCTGCCCATCCTCGGCACCGCCTGGCCCACCGCGTCGCTGGCCGCCCGGCTGCGCCCGGACGTCGTCTGGCTGCAGCGCTTCGAGCACATCGTGTGGGGGCAGCTGTCCGCCCGCCGCTCCGGCGCCCCGCTGGTCACGCACCTGCACCACGCGCTGACCAGCCGCCGGATCACGCCGGTCATCGCCCGCGGGGTCGACCAGTTCATCGCGGTGTCGGACTTCATGCGCCGGCACTGGATCGGTGACGGCCTGGACCCCGACCGGGTCACCGTCGTGCACAACGCCGTCCCCGCCGAGCAGTACCCGGTCGGCGGCGACGCGGAGCTCGCGCAGGCCCGGCAGCAGCTCGGGCTGCCGCAGGACTCGCGGATCGCGCTGTTCTACGGGCGGCTGGAGGCGGCCAAGGGGCTGACCCTGGCGCTCGATGCCTGGCAGCTCGCCGGCGACCAGCTGGCCGGCGCCCACCTGGTGCTGGCCGGGGACTTCCCGCCCGGTGAGGAGGACGCCCTGCGCCGCCGGGTGACCGACCTGGTCGCGGCCGGCCGGGCCACCGTGCTCCCGCCGCAGCGTGACGTCGTCCCGCTGCTGCACGCCGCCGATCTGGTGCTCTTCCCCAGCCAGCTGCCCGAGTCCTTCGGCCGCGTCGCGCTGGAGGGGCTGATGTCCGGCCGCCCGGTGCTGGCCACCGCCGTGGGCGGGGTGCCGGAGATCCTCTCCGGCCCGCTGGCGGACCTGCTGGTCCCCCGCACCGACGTCCAGGCGTTCTCCACCCGGCTGGTCCAGCTGCTCGACTGGCGGCGGGACACCCCGGACCTCGGCGCCCGGTGCGCCGCCGAGGCGACGGCCCGCTTCGGCTGGTCCGCGCACGTCGACCGGATCGAGCAGCTCCTCGCCGACGCCGGCCGACCGCACCGCTCCACCGCCTGAGCCCCCGCGGGGCCGTCGGTCAGCCGGCGGGAGCGCGCTCGCCGTCCGGCGCCGTGATGCCGGCGGTGTCCCCGGCGCGGGCGATCTTCAGCTGGTGCAGGAACCAGGGCAGGCACAGCACCGCGACGCCGAACCGGCCGAGGTTCCAGGCGGTGTCCTGCGGCAGCAGCGTGCTCAGCGCGCTGACCGCGAGCGCGGCACCCGCGGCGGCCACCAGCTTCCAGGGGATCCGCGGCCACTGGACGTGCTTGGGCAGGGCGAGGCGGTGCATCACCGTCTGCACGACGAAGGCCACCATGGTGGCCGCGGCCCCCCCGGCCAGCCCCCACACCGGCAGCAGGACGACGTTCAGCACGACGTTGACCACGGCGGCGACGATGGCCGCCACTGCCAGGTTGTTGGTGTGCTCCAGGGTGATCAGCGCCCGGGCCGAGGCGTTGCCGATGAGCACCGGGAAGCCGGCGGCCGCGACCAGGAACACCACGATCAGCAGTTCGTCCGGGGCGAAGCTGGCCGGTGCGGCGATCACCAGGGCGAGCGGGGCACCGAGGGTCAGGCCGATGATCACCGGCACCATCAGCCGGATGAGCGCGTCGCGGGAGCGGCCGATCAGCACCCAGCGCGCGGCCTCGTCCCGGACGGCGGCGATCTGCGGCGCCCAGGCCATGCTGGCCATGCCGAGCAGGATGATCGCCACGTTCCCGACGTTGTAGGCGATCTGGTAGCGACCGACCTCCTCGGCGCCCAGCACCCGCTGGATCACCAGCCGGTCACCGGCGTTGAGGACGTAGACCGCCAGCGAGCTGACCATCAGCGGGACGCCGAGCTTCAGCGCGCGGCGCGCGAGCGGGACGTCGGTGATCCCGGACCAGCGCGGGCGGACCAGCACGAAACCGATGACCATCGTGACGACCAGCGCGCCGAGGTAGCCGAACGCGTAGGTCATCGCCGTCCGCCGGTCCAGCAGCACGATCAGCAGCATGCCGACGACCTGGCCACCGACGCCGTACATCACGTTGACCAGGGAGAATGCCTTGAGCCGGTCCTCGCTGAGCAGCATCACCGAGGACAGCACGATGCCCACCGAGGGCGGCGTCCACAGCAGGGTGACCAGCACCAGCGACGAGTTGCCGTCGAAGCCGAGCGTGTCGCTCCACAGCCCGGCGGTGGCGACGGCGACCAGCGTGACCACCGCGCCGATCCCCACGCCGGCCGCGATCAGCGACCGGGCCGCCCGGTCGCTGCCGGTCTCGGCGCGGAGCAGGATCACCGCCTGGTCGAAGCCGAGCACGGCGAGGACCACCAGGACCTGGCTCAGCGCCATCCCCGAGGCGAGCCGGCCGAACTCGTCGGCCGGGAGCAGGTGCGCGAGCACCGGGTAGACGACGACGGCGCTGAGCAGCTGCAGCGACCAGACGGCGACGTAGAGCAGCCCGCGGCCGAACAGCGACTGCCCTTCCGGGGCCGGCGGCGCACCGTCGGGCGGCAGGCTGCCCGAGGACAGGGACCGGTCGGCCGGGTCGGAGGCGACCGCGGGGTCGTGCGCGTCGTCGGACGGCCGCGGACCCCGGGCGTTCCCCTGGCTGGTCCCGCCGGCCCGGTGCCGCCCGGTCCCGCCGTGCAGGGCCTCCCGGCCCGCGACCGGCTCGCCTGGCAACTCCACGCGTCTCCCTCCGGCACGGGCACTCGCGCCCGTGTTCGTGTCTCTCCGTGTTCGGGCCCTTGCGGCCCGTTGGACGGACGGCATCGTCCGGGAGCGCCGGCTGCGAGCCAGCGACGGACCGAGAGTATGCGGTCACGGGCGCGTCCGGCGAGGACACGTCCCTTTCGGGTGAGCCACCACGGGGCCGGCACCGGACCGAACGCCCGCCAACTAGGCTACGCAGGGTGACGAGACCGGCAGTCGAGCCCCGGAGGCGCCTCGCCCCGCCGGCCGACCGGTCGGACGGCGACGTGCGCGTGCGCTGCGTCGACCTCGTCGTCCCTCCTGCCGAGGTCGCGGCCGCCCGCCGGCTCCTCTCCCCTGCCGAGCTCTGCTACGCCGACCGGGGCTCACCGAGCGTCCGCGACCGGCGGGTGCTGCTCCGCGCGGCCCTCCGGTCCCTCGCCGGGCACGTGCTCGATCTCTCCCCCGCTGCCGTCCCGCTCGCGGCCCCACCCGGACGCCCCCGGCTGCTCCTCCCCACCGTGGACCTCAGCTGCTCGGCCAGCGCCGGTGTCGGGGTGGTGGCGGTCGCCTACGGTGTGCGGGTCGGCGTCGACGTCGAGCGGGTCGCCGGCGCGACCCTCGCCGAGGTGGCCGAGGAGGCCTGGCTGGCCCCGGTCGAGCTGGCTGCCCTGGCGGCGCTGCCCGTGCTCCAGCAGGCTGAGGCGCTCACCAGGTGCTGGACGCAGAAGGAGGCCGTGTTGAAGGGCCTCGGCGTCGGTCTCCACGGGGACCCGCGCACCGTGCTCACCCCCGTGCCGCACCGCGGTCACGGGTCGATCAGCGACTGGCAGCTGACGCCGGTCGCCGTCCCCGCCGGGTGGGTGGCGAGCCTCGCCGTCCGCCCGGCCGCTGCCGTGCCGCAGCTGCTGTCCCGAGGAACGAGGTACCGATGACCCGCGTGACCCTGTCCACCGACGCCGTGCAGCGGCCGGCCGGCACCCAGCTGGCCGACTTCCGCACCTCGGTGGCCGACCTGACCGATCGCGACCTGACCGCCGCGACGGCCCTGCACGCCTGGTCGGTCGAGTCGTCCCGGGACTTCTGGCGGGGTCTCCTGCGCTGGTCCGAGCTGGCCTGGGAGGGCTCGGCGGACGTGGTGTGCACCAGCGACGACGTCGAGAGCGCGGTGTTCTTCCCCGGCGTCCGGCTGAACTACGCCGAGAACCTGCTCCGCCCGCTGCCCCGCGTCGACGACGACGCCGTCTGCCTGACCTCGGTGCACGGTGATGGCGGCCGCCGGAGCTGGACCCGGCGCCGGCTCCGCGACGACGTGGCCGGTGCCGCCGCGGTGCTCGCCGCCTCGGGGCTCGCGGCCGGCGGCCGCGCCGTCGTCGTGGCGCCGAACAACGGCAACGCCGTCGTCGCCGCGCTCGCCACCGCCGCGCTCGGCGCCGCGGTGGCCTCGGCGATGCCGGACATGGGGCCGGCCGCCCTGCTCGGCCGGTTCACCCAGGTCGAGCCGACCCTGCTGCTGCTCGACCGCGGCGGGCGCCCGGGCTGGGCCGGGGACGCCGGCGACGTCCTGCACGAGCTGCTCGCCGAGCTGCCGTCGGTGGGCACCGTGCTCGTGCTCGACGACGAGCCGTTGCCGTCGGCCGGGAGCCGGTCGGTGAGCCGGCTGGCCGACCGGGTCGCCGCGCTGCCCGCCGGGGCACCGCGCCCGGAGTGGCCGCGGCAGCCGTTCAACGACCCGCTGTTCGTGATGTTCTCCTCCGGCACGACCGGGCCGCCCAAGGCGATGGTGCACGGCATCGGCGGCACCCTGCTCGAGCACGTCAAGGAGCACCGGCTGCACGGCGACCTGCGCCCGGACGACCGGCTGTACTTCCACACCACGACCGCCTGGATGATGTGGAACTGGCAGCTGTCGGCGCTCGCCGTCGGCGCGTCGATCGTGCTGTTCGACGGGGTGGTGCAGGGCCCGCAGACGCTGTGGGAGCTGGCCGCCGAGGAGCAGGTGACCGTGTTCGGCACCAGCCCCGCGCACCTGCAGCTGTGCCAGGACGCCGGCTACCGCCCCGCCGACGCGGTCTGCCTGCCCTCCCTGCGCGCGGTGCTGTCCACCGGTGCGGTGCTGCACGACTGGCAGTTCGACTGGTTCGCCGACGCGGTCGGCCCGCAGCCGCTGCAGTCGATCAGCGGCGGCACCGACATCATCGGCTGCTTCGTGCTCGGCCACCCCGAGCTGCCGGTGGTCCGCGGGCGCAGCCAGTCGCTCGGCCTCGGCCTGGACGTCGCCGTGCTGGACGACGCCGGCGACCCGGTCCTCGGCGAGCCCGGGGAACTGGTCTGCCGCCGCCCCTTCCCGTCCCGGCCGGTGCGCTTCCTGCGGGACGCCGACGGCACCCGGCTGCACCGCGCCTACTTCGCCCAGCACCCGGGCGTCTGGACCCACGGGGACGTCGCCGACCTCGCCCCCGACGGCACCCTCCGCGTGCACGGGCGCTCCGACGGCGTGCTCAACATCGACGGCATCCGGATCGGCCCGGCCGAGATCTACCAGGTGCTGCGCGGGCTGCCGGAGATCGAGCAGTCCGTCGCCGTCGAGCAGCGGCACCCCACCCAGCGCGGCGCCACCCGGCTCGTGCTGCTGGTGAAGCTGCTCGCCGGCGCCGTCCTCGACGGGGAGCTGGAGACCCGGATCCGCAGCACGCTGCGGCAGCAGGCCGGCTCGGCGCACGTGCCCGCGCTGGTCCTCGCCGTCCCCGAGGTGCCGCTGACCCACAGCGGCAAGACCTCGGAGAGCGCGGTCCGGGACACCGTCAACGGCGACCCGGTGGCGAACACCGCGGCCCTGCGCAACCCCGGCTCGCTGGCCGGCATCACCGCCGCGCTGGAGGCTGCCGTGCGAGCCGCGGCGGTCGAGCCGCTGCCCGCCGACGACGAGGTGCTGGCGACCGTCGGGCACCTGTGGCACGAGCTCGGGGTCGACCCGCACGACGGCATCGACGACTTCTTCGACCTGGGCGGCACCTCACGGCAGTCGATGACCCTGCTGCGCCGGGTCCAGCTGGAGCTGGGCGCGGACGTCCCGGTCGAGCAGTTCCTGGCCGACCCCACCATCCCGGGCGTCGCCGCGGCGGTCCGCCGCGGGAGCGGGCAGCGCAGCACGGTCGTCCAGCTGGCGCCCGGCGACCCGACCGGGGTGCCGCTGTTCTTCGTGCACGACGCCTGGGGCGACGTGGAGGTCTACCGGCCGCTCGCCGAGCAGGTGACCGGAACCGGCCCGGTGCACGGCGTCCGGGCCGACCTGCTGCACGCCGACGGGACGACGAAGTCGGTGCACGAGCTGGCCGTCGAGGCCCTCGCGGTCGTGCGGACCACCGCGCAGGACGCGCCGCTGCACCTGGCCGGCTTCTCCTTCGGTGGCTTGGTCGCCTTCGAGATGGCCCGGCTCAGCGCCGCCGAGGGACGCCCGGTGGAGTTCCTCGGCCTGCTGGACACCCTGCCGCCGCTGGCCGCGATGCGGCCGGTGGAGAAGATGGCGCACCAGCTGGCCGGCCAGCTGAGCGCGGTCGTGCCCGGGCTGGCCGACCGACCGCTGCGCGAGGTGCTGCAGCAGCGGTTCCGGCCGGACTCCAAGCCGGCGGACCGGCAGGTGCTGGACCGCTCGGGCGCGGTCTTCGCCGAGCACCGGCTGGCGCCCTACGCCGGCCCGGTCACCTACTTCCGGGCCCGGTTGCGGGTGCCGGTCGCCGGGAACGTGCTCACCGTCTGGCGCCGGGCCGCGCCGGACCTGACCGTGGAGCCGGCCGCCGGGTCGCACCACGACCTGCTGGCCGCCCGCTACGTCGGCGAGCTGGGCAGCCGGCTGTCGGCGGCCGTGCGGCGCGCCACCTCCTGAGACGACCCCGGCCGGCCGCTGGTCAGCGGCCGGCCGGGGTCGGTCAGGTGTGCACGGCGCGCCCCGGCCGGAGCCAGGGCGCGCCGGCGATCAGGCGGTCCAGGCCTGCAGCTCGGCGAGCCCGACGTTCCGGGTCGTTCCGCTCACCGTGGTGAGCGTGACCCGCAGCGTCGACGTGGACCGGGCGGTGAAGGTGACGGTGACCGGGCCACCGGCGTTGTCCAGCACCGGGACGGTGACCGTGGACCCGTTGGAGAAGGTGATCGTCGCCGCGGTCACCTGGTCGTCCAGGTTCGGCCGGTCGTAGAGCACGACCCGGCCGAGGGTCACCGGCGAGCTCCAGGCCAGCTGGATCCAGCTGCCCGCGACCCCACCGACGGTCGCCCACTCGGCGGCCGGGTTGCCCGGGTACCCACCGATGACGTTGTCGATGGCCTTGGTGGCCGGCTGGCCGCCGTTGGTGTTCTGCGACGACGCCGTCACCGTGGCGGTGCGCGCCTGGTTCACCGCGGCGGCCGGCGGCGTGGTGGTCGGTGCCGTCGTCGTCGTCGGCGCCGTGGTGGTGGGTACCGTCGTCGTCGGTGCCGTGGTGGTGGGTGCCGTCGTCGTCGGCGCCGTGGTGGTCGGTGCCGTCGTCGTGGGCGCCGTGGTGGTCGGCGCGGTGGTGGTCGGCGCGGTGGTGGTCGGCGCGGTGGTGGTCGGCGCCGTCGTCGTCGGGGTCGTCGTCGTCGGGGTCGTCGAGCCGCCGCCGTAGGCCTGGAGCTCGGCCAGCCCGACGTTGCTGGTCGACGCGCTGACCCCGGTGATGGTCAGCCGCACGCTGGTCGTCGACCGGGACGGGAAGGTCACCGTGACCCCGGCGCCGGCGTTGCTGAGGGTCGGCACCGCGACCGTCGTGCCGTTGGAGAACGTCAGCGTCCCCGCGGTCACCTGGTCGGAGGTGTTGGGCCGGTCGTAGAGCACGACCCGGTCGACCGTCTGCGCCGACGGCCAGGTCAGCTGGACCCAGCTGCCGGCCTTGCCGCCCTGGGTGGCCCACTCGGCGGTGACGACACCCGGGTAGCCGTCGATCACGCCGTCCTTGACCTTGGCCGCCGTCTGCCCGTCGTTCGGGTTCTCCGAGGACGCCGTGGCGGTCGAGCTGGTGGCCAGGTTCGGGGTGGTCGGCGCAGTGGTGGTGGGCGGGGTCGTCGGTGCCGTGGTGGTCGGTGCCGTGGTGGTCGGCGCCGTCGTCGTCGGCGGGGTGGTCGGGTTGGACGGGCCGGAGCCGGCGGTCCAGGCCTGCAGCTCGGCGAGGCCGACGTTGCTGGTGCTGGCGCTCACCGAGGTGACGGTGACCCGCAGCGTGGTGGTGGTTCGGGGGGAGAACGTCACGGTGGTCGCGCCGCCGGCGTTGTCCAGCGTCGGGACCGTCACCGAGGTGCCGTCGGAGAACGACACGGTGGCGGCGGTGACCTGGTCGGAGGTGTTCGGCCGGTCGTACAGCACGACCGAGCCCAGCTGGACCGGCTCCAGCCAGTTCAGCTGCAGCCAGCTGCCCGCCCTGCCTGCCTGGGTCGCCCACTCACGGCTGGCGACCCCCGGGTAGCCGTCGACGACGCCGTCGATGGCCTTGGCCGCCGTCTGCCCGTCGTTGGCGTTCTGCGAGGAGGCGGTGGCCGTCGCGGTCAGCGCGGCGTTGCCGGTCTGACCGGGGTCGGTCGGGTGCAGCTCGCTGGACAGGTGCTGGCGCGGCAGCCAGGTGCCCTCGGGCCGCGCGTTGCAGGCGGCCAGGCTCTGGCACATCTGCGAGTCGTACGGGGCGTAGGCCAGGAAGGCGTTCTGCTTGTTCGTCAGGTCCGCGCCGGAGACGTTGGCCGGCAGGTCCGACCCGGGGTAGCCCAGGTAGCCGATGACCGGGATCGACGGGGCGGCGGCGTTCTTTGCAGCGACCGCGAAGCGGGCCACCGTGTAGTGGTCGCTGTGGTCGCCGTCGCCGTAGGCGCCGCGCTCGTCCAGCGTCCGGACCGTCGCCGCGCCCGAGGTCGTGATCAGGCTGCCGAGAGTGTTGATGAGCTGCGTGCGGGTGTAGTCCTGCACCGGGGCGTCGACGGTGCGCAGCGAGGCGATCGAGTTCGAGTAGAGGTCCTGCAGGCTGGTGTAGCCCGACGCGCCCGTGCCGCTGCCGTCGAGGTTGCCGTCGGGCAGCCGGAGGAAGTACAGCGCCAGGCTCGGCTTGCCGGCCAGCGTGGACTTGGTGACGCTCTTGCCCGCGACGGTGACCGTCGACGTCGTCCAGGTGCTGGCCGTGTTGGCCATGTTGGCGTAGGCCCTCCGGACGCCCTCCTCCCGGTTGCGCGAGTAGCCCGTGCCGCTGCCGGCGTCACCGGAGGTCACGTAGACGGTGCTCACGCACCCGGTCGACTGCACGTTCTGCAGGGTCGCGGGGTTGATGAAGAACAGGTCGTCGTCCGGGTGGGCGATGATGTTGAGCGAGCACCCCGCAGCCGCGGAGGCGGGTGCGGCCGAGAGGCCCACCGCCGCCAGGGTCGCCACGACGGTCGCCGCGAGCAGTGCGCCCGCCGTCCGTCCGGCTCCGGACACGCGCCCGCCGAGGCAGCCCAGCGGGCCCTCCCACCGCGTGCGCCCCCGACGTGCCGATGCTGCCCTGCTCACCCATTGCCTCCAACTGCTCACGATCGACCATTCTCCGGCCGCAACGCACCGTAGTCACCGACCACACCAAAAGCCCAGGCCCACGGATCGTTCAGGACTGAGACACCGCTCAGACACCGCCTGACACGGCGTGTCCGCAACTGACAGTTACAACTACGGAGCGGCGCGTCCGATCACGGAAGGTGCTCGACGTGCCGAGCGGCGGGCGCGCAGGTACAGCACCGGCCCGGCGGCGAGCCCCAGCAGTTCCCGCCTCGCTGCCCCCGGCGGCGCTGCCGCCGTGCTGCCGAGCCGCTCCGCCGTCTCCTCGGAGATGGCCCGGCGACGGCGCAGCCCGGGCAGCACGCGACGCACGACCTCCGACCGCGTGTCCCGCTGCACGAGGCACTTGGTCAGGTAGGCGGAGAGCCCGGTGCCGTAGCCGTAGAGCTGGTCCAGCAGCGCGTCGTTGTCGGCCCGGTGGTGGTGCCACACGATGGCCGCCGGCTCGTAGACCAGCGCCCGGCCGGCCCGGAGCACCCGGACGAAGATGTCCAGGTCCTCGCCACCCCGGGTCCGGGTGCCGGCTCCCAGCGCCTCGTCGAAGCCGCCGAGGTCCAGCAGCAGCTGCCGGTCGAAGGCGATGTTGGCGCCGGTGCCGAAGAGGCCGGGCGCGTAGGGGTACAGCGGGTCGTCCGGACCGCTGCCCTGCAGGTCGAACAGCTGCGGCTCGACGCGGGTCGACCACAGCGAGGTCCGCGCGTCGAAGTACTCCTCCGCCGGGCTGGAGATCGACGCCGTGCAGACCAGACCGGTGACGCAGCCGACGTCGGGCCGGCGGGCGAAGCCCCGGAGGACGCCCTGCACCCAGCCCGGGTCCACCGCGACGTCGTCGTCGGTGTAGGCCAACACCGTGCCGCGCGCCTCGGCGAGCCCCTTGTTCCGGGCGGCGGACAGCCCGGGCCGCGGCTCGCGCACGTAGCGGAACCGGGGGTCCTGCTGCTGCGCGGCCTCGACGACGCGCTGGGTGGCGTCGTCCGGCGGCGCGTTGTCGACGATGACGAGCTCCAGCCGGGGGTACGTCAGCTGCCGGAGCCGGTCCAGGCACCCGGCGAGCTGGTCGGCCCGATCGCGGGTGCAGACCACCACCGACACCAGGACGTCGGAATCCACCCGGTTCGGGCAGCCCTCCCCCGCCGCGGGCAGCGGACCGCCGTCGTCCACGAGGTGCTCCTGCGCCAGGTGGGCGGTGACGGCGGCACCGAACCGGGTGCGGGCGTCGGAGGCCACCGCGGCGGCGTCCACGCCGGCGGTGCCGGCCGGCACCGTGACGTAGCCGAGCGGCTCACCGTGCAGCCGGACCAGCACCCGGGCGTGCGCCTCGCCACCGAAGGGGCTCACCCCGCGCAGCTCCGGGCCGCCGGACAGCTCGAGCTCACCGCACCAGGTCGCCTCGACGGCTCCCGGGCCGGGCAGCGACGTCCCGGCCATCACCAGATGTACACGTAGAAGCGCGCCACGGTGGCCCCGAGGACGGCGAGCACGACGAGGGCGAGGGCCACGTGCAGCAGCCGCCACCGGATCCGCCGCCCCCTGCGGCGCCGGGGCCGGTCGTGCCGGTCGCGACCGGCGGTGACCAGCTGGTCGGCCACCTCGAGCCCGGCGGCGAGCACCAGGGCGACCCCGAACAGGGCCAGCCCCAGCCAGCCGGCGAGTGCGTCGAGCATGGCGTCAGCCTCCCTGTCCCACGGCCTGCAGGACCGTTGCGTCGTCGTCGGCGTAGACGACCGTGTAGAGCCCCCGGTCGACGAGCTCGTCGGCGATGGCCGTCGTCCAGCCGGCGGGCCGGCCCTCGGTCAGCTGACCCACCTCGTCCTGGGTCCGGCTGACGACCACGAACTCCGGTTCCTCGGTGACCGCGCACTGCACCGCGTCGGCGGCCTCGCAGCCGGCCTCGCTCATCAGCAGCGGCACGAGCTCGCCGACCCGGTTGGCGCCGAGCGCGCCGGTCGACGCGGGGGTGCCCACGACGTCGCCGGGCTGCAGCCGGTCGAAGAGGGCGTTCGCGGCGGCGACGTCACCGGTGGTGACCCGCTCGAAGGCGATGTTGAGGCCGCGCGTCGTCGTCAGCAGCAGGCTGCCGACGGTCAGCGCGACGGTGAGCAGGGCGACGGCCAGCGCGGTGCGGCGCAGCGCGAGGCGCGGCAGCCGCAGCAGGCGGGCCAGCGCACCGAGGGCGACGGCCGCCAGCGGGGCGAGCAGCGGCGCGGCGAAGACGAAGGACCGCAGCACGATCTCCCCGCCGTAGCTGCCGAACAGCACCAGCGCGCCGGCCGCCATGGTCAGCCCGGCGAACAGCGGCGCACCGGACCGGTGCCGGATCAGCCACCAGCCGGCGAGCCCGGCGAGCGCGTACAGGAACGACCAGGCCAGCCGCACGGTCTGCATCGTCTGGTACGTCGGGTCGGCGGTCAGGCTGACCCGGCCGCCGACGGCGCTGTCCAGGTTGGAGTTCAGCTGGCCGAGGTCGTCCAGCACGGTGCTGAGGTTGCCGATCCAGTAGCCGGAGGCCCGGTAGCTGAACCAGAGCAGGAAGACCAGCGCCACGAGCAGCCACAGCCGCCGGTACCGGGTGTGCCCGGTCACCGCGAACACGAGCAGCGCGAAGACCAGGGTCGCCGGGGTCAGCTGGTGGCTGACCACGATCGCCACGGCGATCCCCAGCAGCGCGACCTCCCAGGCCAGCGCGCGACCGGTCGAGACCCCGTCGGGCAGCGCGGGCCGACGCCGCCACGCGCTCCGGGAGCGGGCGGCCCAGCCGCCGGCCAGCGGGGTGGGCCGGGCCTGGGTGGCCATCCACAGCAGCAGGGCGAGCATCGTCAGGTACAGGTAGAGCGCCGTCGCCTGCGGGGAGAAGTAGTCCTGCTGGTACCAGTTCGCCGACAGGTAGACGAAGACGGCGAGCCAGGCCAGCCGGGACGAGCGGGTGATGCACCGGGCGATGATCAGCACCGGCGCGATGGCGGCGATGTTGAAGACCGCCGGCGAGAGGGCCAGGAAGGTGCTCGCGTCCCGGACGCCGGCCAGGTCGACGAGGTCGGCGCCCGCGCCGAAGAAGCCCGGCCAGTACGCCCGGGCGTCGAGGCCGAGGAAGGAGGCGTGGTTCTCGGTGATGAACCGGATGAAGCCGACGTGCAGCCAGCCGACCGAGACGCCCGCCTCGCCGTCGCCGACGTTGGTGTAGCCGAAGACGACGATGCACAGGACCACCGCGGCGGCGGCCAGGACGACGGAGTCCACGGTCGGGCGGAGCAGCTGGCGGGCCGCAACCACGGCGGTCAGGACCAGCGCGAGCACGTAGGCCCAGCTCAGCACGCCCAGCACACCGGTGGCGCCGGCGGCGTCGAGCTCCAGCCAGCGGGTGGCCAGCCACCAGGACAGCAGCGCCAGCACCAGCAGGCCGGCGGAGACCAGCCGGTCGGGGGTCGCCAGCCGGCTGCGCAGCGACGGGGCCGGCCGGGCGCCCGGCTCGTCGGCGGGGTGCCGGCGCAGCGCGACGACGGTGAGCAGCAGGGAGACCACAGCGATGCCGGTGGCCCAGGCCGTGGGCCCCCACCAGCCGGTGGTCACCTCGACGGCGGCGGTGACCAGCGCGACCCCGAGGCTGAGCGCCACCGCCAGGCAGCTGCTGAGCAGGGCGTAGGGAACGCGGAGCAGGGAGGCCAGCGGGACGCCGGGCACCAGCAGCGTGAACAGCAGGGCGAGCAGCGTGCGCCCGGGCACGGACAGGTCCAGCCCCGCGACGACGACGGTGAGCACCGCCACGACGGCGCTGACCCACAGCGCGGCGCGCTCCACCCCCCAGCGCGCACGGCGCGGGGTCTCGAGCTCGGTCACCTCGGCCTCCACGGTCCGCCGGGCCGGGTCCTCGGCCAGGAGCGCGCTGCTCCCGGCCGGCGCATTCGCCCGGGTCATGCCGGCTCCTCGGCGTCCTCGAGCAACGACCACGGTCGCTCGACCAGGGCCTCGGCTGCCGCGACGACCTTGTCCCGGGCGACGAACGTCGAGTCGTAGGTCAGCGTCGCGCTCAACGCCTTCCCCCACTCGCTGGTGCAGACGGTGATGCCGCCGGGAATGCTCGGGGCGGCGCAGGTGAGCACCTGCCCCGGTCCGGCGGAGGTGTCCCACGGCAGGCGCCGCAGGAAGCCCATGGAGCCCAGGTGGCTGAGCACGACCGGGCCGCCGGCGCGCTCGCCGGTGCCCGACCTGTTCACCGCCGACCAGAGCGGCGACAGCGCCTCGGTCGCGCTGGCGGCCATCAGCGAGACCAGCGGGAGGCCGAGTCCGACGTCGGCAGTCACCTGCTCGGCGACCTGCCGCGGGTCCCGGCAGCTGGGGTCGGTCAGCCGCAGGGCGGCGGAGAAGTTGCCGACGACGTCGACCGAGGAGGGCAGGTAGCGGCGCAGGTCGTACATCACCACGGAGTCGGTGCTCGGGTGGACGGCGCCGTGCTGCTCGAGGGCCCGGCGAGCGGCCGACATCAGCAGCAGCGTGACCGAGACGCCCGGGTGGTGCTCCGCTCCCCAGGCGCGCAGCGTCCCCATGGTGCCGACCGGCCCGGTGCGGGCGACCAGCGACAGCCCGGACGTGTCGTCGGACACCGTGGGCTGGTCGGGCCGGCCGCCGGGGTCCAGACCGCGGCGCACCGCCGCCTTCCAGGTGGCGAGCTTGGGCTCGCGGGCGAGGCTGTTCCAGGTGGCCTTCGCCAGCGGGTAGCGGGTGGTGCTGTCGGTGGACGCCAGCAGCCCGGTGGGGACCTCGCCGGTGGCCGTGGCGCGGAGCAGCCCGCCGACGACGCTGCGCAGGCCGTAGTTGCCGTCGCCGAGGACGTGGTTGACCTGCCAGCCGAGGTAGCCGTCGCCGACGGTGACCGTGAAGGGGCGTTCGTCCGGCAACTGGGGCAGCAGCCCGGCAGCGATCGTCTCCTGCTCCTCGGGCGTCGGCCGTCCCCCGGTGCCTGCGCCGGGGGCCTCGGTGACCAGCCGGTGCAGCCAGGCGTCGAGCTCGTCGGCGGCGACCGGGGTCCAGCGCAGCGGCGAGCCCTCGAGCCGGCACAGCACGCGGGCGGTCGGGTCGACGGCGTGCAGCCGGCGCAGGGTGGCGCGCAGCGCGGCCGCGTCCACGGCGGCGTCGAGCCCGGTGACGACCGAGACCGTTTGGATGCCCTGCCACAGCCGGTTGCGGAGCTCGACCCGCGCGGGGCGCACCGACCGGTCCTCACCGCGCCGCAGGTCCGCCGGCCTCAACGCGGGCTCCGGCCGGCGGCGGCCAGGGCCCCCCGGCACGGAACCACGGGACGGCACAGGTGTTCCATGATGCTCCGATCGCACGGTCGTCGGTCTCGTCGTCGGTCCCGTCTCCGGGGACGCCGAGATCCAGGGCCTGGTCACCCAGAGTATGTGGAGACCCGGGGCCGTAGGCGGCCGTGCGAGGGGCGGTCACCCCTTGGAGTCGCCCGATCAGGTGACCGGACCCGACCCGGTGGTGCCGGAACCGCGGCGCACCGCGGCTGGGGCTCCGCCGTCCCCCGACCGGGGGAGTCGGAGATCACGGGCCTCAACCGGGGGCCGGGCGGCGTCGATGTCCGGTGCATGCCGACCGCCGCCGACCCGATCGCCCCGCCGGTGCTGCCGCCGCCGACCCCCGTGGCTCCCGACGCCGTCACCCTGCTGCCCTCCCGGGCGGCGCTGATCGAGCACCTCGCCGAGCGGGCGCCGTCCTCCGCGGACTCCCCCGCCGCGCTGGTGCTGGTCGGGCTGCTGCACCGGGGCACTGGATGGCCGGTGCCCGGCAGCCACCTCGGCCTGGTCGCCGCCGCCCTGTCGGCGAACGTGCGCGCCGACGACTGGCTCGCCCGTTCCGGTCCCACCGAGTTCGCGGTGCTGCTCGGCAGCGCCGCGGCCGACGCCGAGACGGCGACCGAGCGGCTGCTGCAGGTCGTCGTCGGTGCCGGGGTCCCCGGGCTGACCGCGTGCGCCGGCATCGCGAGCCTCTCCCCCGACGCCTCGGCCACCGAGGTCCACCGCCGGGCCGTGCTGTGCCTGACCACCGCGCGCAGCGTCGGTGGCGGCCGGGTCATCCGCTACCGCGGCGCCCGCCGCTGACGTCCGCCCCCTGGGGCGGTCCCCTCAGCGGACGACGGACCTCGCCTCGTGCGGGTCGTCGGTGCCGGCCCGGGCGGCGGCCTCGGCCTGACGGGCCTCGAGCCGCTCGCGCTGCGGGACGACGGTGTACTTCGGGTCCTTCGCGCTGGCCATCCCCGCCTCGAAGATGCCCATCCGGGTCATCACCGAGCCGGCGGCCAGCAGCGCCCCACCGAGCACGCCGCCCACCCGGGTGCGTCCGAGCAGCGCGGTCACCCCGGCGCCGCTGACCGTGCAGGCCTTCGCCGCGCGCAGCAGCTTCCCGGCCTTGCCCAGGTGGTAGGGCTCGCTGACGATGCCGTGCCCGTGCTCCACCCGGTGGATGGCAGCCAGCTCGAGCGCCACCCCGGTCAGCGCCACCTTCCGCGACGGCCCGGCCTCCTCGACCGGGGTCAGCGCCATGGTGATGCCGCCACCGGCGGCCATCGCCGACCCCGCGAACACGAACGGCAGCTCGTCGTGCGGCGCGTGCCACGAGGGGACGGCGGTGTTCGCGATCAGCACCGCGGTGTAGGTCGCCATCGGACCGCCGAACGCGGCCGCGCCCACCGCCGACGCCTTGCGCAGCGCCGGGAAGGCACCCGCCAATCTCGGCAGGAACGGCAGCACCTTCGCGGCCAGCTCCAGCACCGGCTGCAGCTCCAGCAACCGGATCCCGGCCGCCGCGGAGGTGAACGCGCTGAACGGCGACAGGATGTAGGAGCCCACCGACAGCGGCGACGTCGGCTTGAACACCCGCAGCATGTGCAGGAAGCGCTCCGGCCGGCCGAGGTCGTCGATCAGCAGCACGACCGAGGCCAGTGCGCCGATCCCCGCGGTGTACTCCGCGTTGCGGGCCAGCGTCGGTCGCCCGGTGAACTCGGCGAGCGCTCCGATGACCGACGACGTCCCGGCGGCACCGCCCAGGAAGAAGTAGAGCGGGACCTCGGGGTTCTTCCAGGTCGGCGACTTGATGATCTGCCGGCCGTAGTAGGAGCTGAACTCCGCCTCGGGCACCATGGCCGCCTCGCGGTTGCCACTGCCCCAGCCGCCCCCGCCGCCGCGGCGGCGCTTGCGCCGCGGCCTGGTGAGGTCCTGCCCACCGGCCCGGTGCCAGCCGGCGCCGGGCGTCAGCGGCGCCTCGCCGGCCGGCTCGTCCCCGGTCGTCGGCTGCTCGCTCACGCCGCCACCCCCTGTCGCCAGGAGCACGCGTTCGGCGAAGGCTCCGGTCGCCAAAGGCGTGCTCCTGGCGAGTGCACAAGGCTCATCGCTTCCGCCCCACGAAGGCCGAGGCCACCACGCCGACGATGACCGCCGCGCCGGTCGCCGCGGCCTTCCACATCGACGGCAGGTCCCGGGTGGTGACGATCGGGTCCGGCGGCAGGCCGTAGACCTCGGGCTCGTCGAGCAGCAGGAAGAAGGCACCGACGCCACCGACGCCGTCGGCCTCGTCCCGGCCGTAGAGCCGCGCCGTCTCCACGCCCTGGCCCTTGAGCGTCGCCAGCCGCGCGTCGGCCCGGGCCTGCAGCTCGTCGAGGTCGCCGAACTGGATCGACTGGGTCGGGCAGGCGGTGGCGCAGGCCGGCTGCAGCCCGTCGGTCAGCCGGTCGTAGCACATCGTGCACTTGAAGACCCGGCCGTCGTCCTCGCGCTTGTCGATGACGCCGTAGGGGCAGGCCGGCACGCAGTAGCCGCAGCCGTTGCAGATGTCGCCCTGGACGACGACCGTGCCGAACTCGGTGCGGAACAGCGCACCGGTCGGGCAGACGTCCAGGCAGCCGGCGTGCGTGCAGTGCTTGCAGACGTCGGAGGACATCAGCCAGCGGATCTGCTTGTCGCTGCCGCTCTGCCCGGTCTGCGGGTCGAACTCGCTGAGCGACTGGGCGTTGAGCACGCTGGTCTGCGCGTTCAGCGTGCTGTCGGCCTGCGGGCTGATCGGGTTGACCGGCTGCCCGGAGTCCTGCCGGTCGTCGCCCGGTCGCCCGAACACCGGCATCGGCAGGTCCACCGCGCGGCTCTGCTCGATGAACGCCACGTGCCGCCACGAGTTGGCGCCCAGCTGGCCGGTGTTGTCGTAGGACATGCCGGACAGCCCCATGGCGTCCCTCGTGCCGTGCGAGTCGTCCATCGGGAGCGTGTTCCACTCCTTGCAGGCCACCTCGCAGGCCTTGCAGCCGATGCAGACCGACGTGTCGGTGAAGAACCCGACCCGCGCCGGGTGGTCGGTCTCGTACCCCGCCTCACCCTGGACGTCGGGCAGCGGCCCGTAGAGCCGGTTCCCCGTGACGGGGTCGGCGTGGTCCTTGCTCAGGCCAGGGCTCGCCGAGCTGACGGTGGTCATCGCGTTCCCCGCTCGTCGTTGGTCACGCGCCGGCCTCCGTCATCGCGCTCGGGTCCTCGTCGGGTGCCCGGCCGTTGACGCCGACCTTGCCCGACTCGACCCCGGCCCGGGTGCGGTAGGACTCGACGAACTCCAGCAGCTCCGGCCCGCGCGGACGCCGTCCGGGCACGATGTCGGCGGTGCTGACCTTGTCCTCCTGGATGTGGGTGTTCGCGTCGAGCACGATGCCCAGCAGGTCGTTGGCGTTGTCGCCGGTGGACAGCCCGCTGTAGGACCAGTGGTAGGGCATGCCGATCTGGTGCACGACCTGCCCGCCGCGCAGCTTCACCGGCCGGATCCGCTCGGTGACCAGCACCTTCGCCTCGATCGCCGTCCGGGCGCTGACCAGGGTGGCGAACTCGCCGTTGACCAGCCCGCGCAGCTCGGCGAGCTCCGGGCTGACCTCGACGAAGAACTCCGGCTGGAGCTCGGACAGGTAGGGCAGCGTGCGGCTCATGCCACCGGCGGTGTGGTGCTCGGTGAGCCGGTAGGTGGTCACCTGGAACGGGAAGACGTAGCTGAGCGAGGGGTTCTCCCGGTTCCACGGCCCGGCGATGCGCTCGATCGTCGGGCTGGACTGCTGGTCGTAGAGGGAGTTCTCCACGACCGACTCGGCCGGCTCGTAGTGCGTCGGCAGCGGGCCGTCGACCAGTCCGGACGGTGCGTACAGCCAGGCCTTCCCGTCCATCTGCATGATGAACGGGTCCGCCCCGCCGATCGCGGCCTGCGCCCGGGCACCCTCCGGCGGCACGTAGTCCGGCCGCTTGTCCGCCTCGAAGTCCGGCACGTCGTCGCCGGTCCACCTCCCGGCGGCCTCGTCCCAGTACACGTACTTCTTGCGCTCGCTCCACGGCTTGCCGTCGGGGTCGGCGGAGGCACGGTTGTAGAGGATGCGGCGGTTGAGCGGCCAGGCCCAGCCCCACTCCAGGGCGACCGGGCCCTGCTCCCGACGCGACTTGCGCCGCGCGGCCTGGTTGACCTCGCCGGCGTAGACGCCGGAGTAGATCCAGCACCCGCTGGTGGTCGACCCGTCGTCCTTGAGCTCGAGGTACCCGCTGACCGCCTTGCCGTCGGGGCCCACGCCGTTGATCTCGCGCAGCACCGCTGCTGCGTCGGGGTCGGCGGTCTCCCCGATCGTCGGGTAGTCCCACGTCAGGTTCAGCAGCGCCTGGTCGCGCGGGTCGGTGGACCCGGCCAGCCGCTTCCGCAGGATGCGGCCCAGGTGGAAGTAGAACCACAGGTCGCTGCGGGCGTCGGCCGGCGGCTCGACCGCCTTGTGCCGCCACTGCAGCACCCGCTGGGTCTGGGTGAAGGTGCCTTCCTTCTCCGTGTGCGTCGCCGCCGGCATGAAGAAGACCTCGGTGCCGATCGTCTCCGGCGCCATCTCGCCGGACTCGATCTCCGGGCCCTCCTTCCAGAAGGTCGCCGACTCGATCATCTGCAGGTCGCGGACGACCAGCCAGTCCAGGTTGGCCAGCCCGAAGCGGTTCATCTTCCCGTTGGGCGACCCGACCGAGGGGTTCTCCCCCACCAGGAAGTAGCCGTGCACCTTCCCGGCGATCATGTCCGCGATCGTCCGGTAGGAGCTGTGGTCGCCGTTGATCTTCGGGATCCAGTCGAACCGGAAGTCGTTCTCCGGCTGCGCCGCGTCGCCGAACCAGGCCTTGAGCAGGCTGACGGTGTACGCCCGCTTGTTGCCCCAGAAGCCGGCCTTGCCGGCGGCGTCGGCCACGTAGTCGTCGACCGTGGAGTGCATGGCCGCGTGCGGCATCGGCAGGTAGCCGGGCAGCAGGTTGTACAGCGTCGGGACGTCGGTCGAGCCCTGGATGCTGGCGTGCCCGCGCAGCGCGAGGATGCCGCCACCGGGCCGGCCGATGTTGCCCAGCAGCGTCTGCAGGATCGAGCAGCTGCGGATGTACTGCGCGCCGACGCTGTGCTGCGTCCAGCCCACGGAGTAGACCCACGCCGTCGTCCGCTCGCGGCCGCTGTTGCTGGTGACCCACGTCGCGACCTGCTCGAAGACCTCCGGCTCGATGCCGCAGACCTCGGCCACCACCTCCGGGGTGTAGCGGGCGAAGTGCCGCTTGAGCACCTGGAACACGCTGCGCGGGTGCTGCAGCGTCTCGTCCCGCAACGGCTTGGCCGGGATCGACGCCCCACCGCTGCCCAGGGACTGCGCCTGGTCGGCGGACTTGACGTCGTGGTCGTCGCCGATGGCCTCCTGCTCGGCGGACCCCTGCGGGTCGTCGGCGCCGGAGTGCGGCGTCTCCTCGTACTCGTACGCCCAGCTGTCGGTGTCGTAGTGGCCGTGCTCCGGGTCGAAACCGGAGAACAGGCCGCCGAGGTCCTCGGTGTCGACGAAGTCCTCACCCACCAGCGCCGCGGCGTTGGTGTAGGCGACCACGTACTCCTTGAAGTACAGGTCGTTGTCCAGGACGTACCGGATCAGCCCGCCGAGGAAGGCGATGTCGGTGCCGATGCGCAGCGGGACGTGCAGGTCGGCCACCGCGCTGGTCCGGGTGAACCGCGGGTCGATGTGGATGACCTTGGCCCCCCGGGCCTTGGCCTCCATCACCCACTGGAAGCCCACCGGATGGCACTCGGCCATGTTCGAACCCTCGATGACGATGCAGTCGGAGTTCGCCAGGTCCTCCTGGAAGTTGGTCGCGCCACCACGGCCGAACGAGGTCCCCAGACCGGGGACGGTGGAAGAGTGCTATATGCGGGCCTGGTTCTCGATCTGTATGGCGCCCAGCGCGCTGTACAGCTTCTTCATCAGGTAGTTCTCTTCGTTGTCCAGCGTCGCCCCGCCCAGGCTGGCCAGGCCCATGGTGCGGTTGACGCGCTTGCCCTGGTCCTCGTCCTGCCAGCCCTTCGCGCGGGCCTCCAGGACGCGGTCGGCGATCATCTCCATCGCCGTGTCGAGGTCCAGGTCCTCCCAGTCCGCGGCGTAGGGCCGGCGGTACTTGACCGTCGTGACGCGGCTGGGGCTGGTGACCAGGGACAAGCTCGCACTGCCCTTGGGGCAGAGCCGGCCGCGGCTGATCGGCGAGTCGGGGTCGCCCTCGATCTGGACGATCTCCTCGTCCTTCACGAACACGCGCTGGCCGCAGCCGACCGCGCAGTACGGGCAGACCGACGTCACGACCCGGTCGGCGGTCGCCGTCCGGCTGACCACCTGCTCGGTGGCCTTGCTGCGCGCGGCCACCCCCCGGCCGAGCGGGTCCGCGCCGGTGAGCTGCCGGAACACCGGCCATGCGTCGAGCCACGTCTTCACGATCGGGAGCTTGCCACCCGATCGCCCGCCACGCGCGCTCACCCTGCGCCGCGTCGCGACAGGGGTCCGGCCGGCCTCAGCCCGGGCCGCGGGTCTCGGCGGTGCGCTGCCCCGCAGAGCGCGGAGCAGGACGGCGGCCCAGGCCCGGGAGGGGCGCCACCGGGTCCGGGCCCGCGGCGGCAGCGGCGGCCGGCTGGCCGAGCGGGGGCCGGTCGGCCACCATGTGCGCAGCCTGCGTCCGGCCCGCCCGGGCCGGCGCTGCACCGCCCGCGCAGCGTCCGGCTGCCGGAAGCTGCGAGGAGGAGTCGTGCGCGACGAACAGGCCGAGTCCGTGTCGTGTCACCGCTGCGGGCACAGCTGGTCCCAGCACGCCCCGACCTGCGTCGCCTACGACAGCTGCCGGTGCCGGAGCTTCCAGTGGGTCGACCCCGCGCCGTCCCGGGACCTCCTGGGCTACCACCGGCTCCCCCGAACGAGCTGACGAGCGGCGGGCCCTGGCGCAGCTGAGTAGCGTCCTCAGCAACACCTCAGGAGGCACGCCATCACCATGGACACCGCAGGATGCCCCGACCACCCCGCTGGCTGCGGCGGCGACGCCGCGGCGCACGGACCGCAGGTCCCGACCGCCCGACCCGCAGCCGAGTCCAGCGTCGACTGCCCCGAGTGCGGTGAGCCCAGCAGCCCGCAGCGGATCGCGAGCTGGGGCCACTGCCGGGCCTGCCGCACCGCGGACTCCCGCGCGAAGAGCCCGCTGCGCTGGTGACCGCACGCCGCTGACGGTCAGCAGGCCGTCTCGGCACGGGACACCCAGACGCCGGACCCCGCCGCCACCAGGCGGTACCCCGCCCGTTCCCGGTCGTCCACGGCCACCAGCCAGCACTCCGACGCGTCGCTGGACATCCCGGTCCACCAGCCCTGGTCGCCCGGTGCGTCGCGGCCGGAGTGCACGGCCGGCACGGCGGAGTGCACGGCCGGCACGGCGGAGTGCACGGCCGGCACGGCGGAGTGCACGGCCGGCACGGCGGAGTGCCAGCCCGACCACTCCCGTTGCGCGGGAGCCCCAGGCGCCGGTGCGGGCCGCCAGCGCGGCGGACGCCGCGGCGAAGCCGAGGACCAGCGCCCCGACCACGACCAGGTCGACCGCGCGCGGACCGACCGCGCCGTCCGGCCCCCGCTGCACGAGGGGGCATGCTGCCAGGGCGCCTCGCCCCCTTCGGGTGAGGGTCGCGCCGCTGGTCTGCAGAGCCGCCGGGCCGGTCCCGACAACCCTGGGGTGACCACCGGACCCCTCGCCGTCCCGGCGCGGGCCGTGTCCGCCTCCCGACCAGGCGGCCCGGCCGCCCCCGCGCTGCGCCGGCACCTCGTCCTCGCCGTCCTGGCCGCCCTCCTCCCGCTCGCCGCCGGGCTGCTGCCCGGCAGCTGGTCCGTCGGCGTGGCGGTGCTCGTCGACTTCCTGGCCGTCGCGGTCGTGCTGACGCTGCTGGTCCGGTCCGGACGGCGGAGCGCCCACCCCGCCGGGTGGCGCTGGTACGCGATCTCGGTGGCAACGAGCGCCTTCGGCGCCCTGCTGGCCGGGGCGTGGCTGCCCTGGGGGCAGACCGCGCTGGGCAGCGTGCCCGGTCAGCTGCTGGTGGTCGTGGCCATCGGGCGCATGCTCGACCGCACGTCCCTGCGCGGGGCCCGGGCGCGGATGGCCACGATGCTCGTGCTGTTCGTGCTCGCCGACCTGCTGACCGTCCACACGCTCTACCACCTCAGCGTCGGCCGGTCCGGCGTCCTGTCGCTGGACCAGACGATCGCGCTGTTCGCCCTGCTGGGCAGCATCGCGATCGGCACCGGCTTCTCGCTCGTCCTCATCGCCGTCTGCGCCGCCGAGCAGCGCCGCGTCGGCTGGCTGCTGTTCGCCTCCCAGGTGGCGACCGCGCAGGCCGGCGCCTGCTCCTCGATCGCCACCGGCCCCGGCGTCGTCCAGTACCTCGCCTGCGCCACCAGCGTCCTCGGGCTCGGTCTGCTCGCCGTTGCCTGCGGTGCCGACCGGCCCCGCCCCCCTGCCGACCGGCGGCCGGCGGACGGCTCCACGCTGGGCGCGCTGCTCCCGCACGCCACCGCGATGACCGGCGGCTCGCTGCTGCTGCTGAGCGTCCCGGTCACCGGCACGCTCACTGTCTTCGGGACGACGCTCGGCGTGCTCGGCCTCGGTGCGCTGTTCGCGCACCAGGCGGTGTCCTGGCGCACCCAGCAGCGGCTCACCCAGGATCTGCAGCGCAGCGAGGCCTACTTCCGCACCCTGGTGCGCGGCAGCGCGGACCCGGTGGTGATCCTCGACGACCGGCTGACCGTCACCTGGGTGTCGCCGGCCATCACCGACCTGCTCGGCGTCGCGCCGCAGCGCATCGTCGGCCGCCCCGTCGCCGACACGGTCCACCCGGATGACGCCGCCGGCCTGCTGGCAGCGCTCAGCGCTCCGCACGACGACGAGGTCCGGACCCGCAGCGCCCGGGTCCGCCAGTGCGACGGCAGCTGGCGGCTCATCCAGGCCCAGGTGCGCGACCTGCGCAGCGACCCCGACGTGGGCGCCCTCGTGCTGTACTGCCGCGACGTCACCGCCACCGCCCCGCTGCCGGTGGTGGCCGACCTCGCCTTCAGCACGACCGACCCGGCCACGGGGCTGCCCAACCGGTCCGCCCTCACCCAGCGCCTGACCGCCGTGCTGCGCGCCCCCGCGGTGTCCACCACCTCGCTGGTGGTTCTGGGGGTCGACGGCCTCGCCGACGGTGACGACGCCGCCGTCCTCCGCGAGCTGACGACCCGGTTCAGCCGGGCGCTGCGCGGGGACGACTGGCTGGCCCGCGCCGGGGTCAGCGAGTTCGCCGTGGTCGTCGACGGCACCATCGCCGACGCCGAGACCGTTGCCGCGCGGCTGGTCGCCGCGGTCCAGCCGGTCGCCAGCGGCCCGGGGACGACGTTGCGGCTCACCGCCGCGGCCGGCGTCAGCGGGCTGTCCGCCGACGTCGACACCGGTGAGGTGCTGCGCTGGGGCGACCTGGCGCTGCGCAGCGCCCGCGCCGCCGGGCCCGGCCAGGTGCGCCGGCACTCCGACGCCCTGCGGATCACCCAGGACCGCCAGGAGACGCTGCGCGCCGACCTGGCCGACGCCCTCCGCGAGGACCACCTGCACCTGGTCTACCAGCCGGTCGTCGACCTGGCCCTGCGGCGCACGGTCTCGGTCGAGGCGCTGCTGCGCTGGCGGCACCCCGTGTACGGCGCGGTCTCCCCCGCCGAGTTCATCCCGCTGGCCGAGGAGTCCTCGCTCATCACCGACATCGGCCGCTGGGTGCTCGCCCGCGCCACCGCGGCCATCGCCGCACTGCCGCACCCCGACCTCGGCGTCGCGGTCAACGTCTCCGCCCGGCACGTGCGCAGCGGCGAGCTGGTCGACGACGTCCTGGCCGCGCTGGACGGCAGCGGGCTGCCCGCCTCCCGGCTGGTCCTGGAGATCACCGAGTCGGTGCTCCTGGACGACGGCCACGTGGTCGCCGACCTGCAGCTGCTGCGCCGGCTCGGCGTGCGCATCGCGGTCGACGACTTCGGCACCGGCTGGTCCTCGCTGGCCTACCTGGTGGGCCTGCCGATCGACGTGCTGAAGATGGACCGCCAGTTCCTCGCCGACGTCGAGACCGACCAGCAGCGCCGGGCGCTGTGCGCCTCGGTGCTGCACCTGGGCACCAGCTTGGGCCTGGCCGTCGTGGTCGAGGGCGTGGAGACCCAGGCCGAGCTGCAGCTGCTGAGCGACATGGGGCACCGCTTCATCCAGGGCTTCCTGCTCGCCCGCCCGATGGACGCCGCCGCACTCACCACGCAGCTGCCCGGCATCGGCGCCGACGGCGCACCGACCCCGTCCGCCGACGTCCCCGGCGACGGCGGCCCCGCCCACCCGGTGGGCGCGCGCTTCCCCCGGCCGCCGCGGTGACCGGCGTGCGCCGCGCCGCGCCGTCGCTGGCCGGCACGGCGGTCTGGGCGGCCTGGCGCTGCCGCAGGCTGACCCGGTCGATGCGACGCCGCGTCCCGGATGCCGCCCCCCGCGCCGAGGTGTGAGCCGGGCGAGTGGTGACCAGGGGCTTGATCAGCGCCGATACTGGGCCGGTGACCCCTCCACGCCTGCACTTCCTCGGTCACTCGACGGTGCGGGCGGAACTGGCCGGGAAGACCGTGCTCACCGACCCGCTGCTGACGGTCCGGCTGGGCCCGCTGCGCCGGGTGGTGACGCCGCTGGCCCCGTCGGCCTGGGCCGGTGTCGACCTGGTGCTCATCTCGCACCTGCACAACGACCACCTGCACCTGCGCTCGCTGCGCCTGCTCGGCCGCAGCACCCCGATCGTCGTCCCGCGGGGTGCCGGCCGGTGGCTGACCCGGCACGGCTTCACCGCGGTGGAGGAGCTGGCCCCGGGCGAGAGCCTCACCGACGGCGGGCTCACCGTGACCGCCACCCACGCCGACCACGCCGCGCACCGCTGGGGTCCCCGGCTCACCCACGGCCCGCACGCCCCGGCGGTCGGGCACCTGCTCTCCGGCGGGGGGACGACGGTGTACGCCGCCGGCGACACCGACCTCTTCCCCGGCATGACCGACCTCGGCGCCGAGGGCATCGACGTCGCGCTGCTGCCGGTGTGGGGCTGGGGTCCCTCGCTCGGCCCGGGCCACCTGGACCCCGCCGGTGCGGCCGCAGCGGTGCAGCGGCTCCGGCCGGACGTCGCCGTCCCGGTGCACTGGGGCACCTTCGCCGTCGCCGGGCTGACCTCGCTGCCCAGCCCCTGGCGGGCGCGGATGCGCGCGCTGCTCACCGAGCCGCCGCGCCGGTTCGCCGCCGCCGTCACCGCCGCGGTCACCGCCGCGCGACCGGCCACGCACGTCGCGCTCACCGCGCCCGGGTCGGCGGTGGTGCTGCCGGCGCCGGTGGACTCCGGGGGCGCCGCGTGAGCACCCCGGCCGTGCTGGCCGCGAGCTGGACCGACGGCAGCTCGCTGGGCTACCCGGTCCTGTTCGGCGGGGTGCTGCTGGGCTCCGTCGTCCCGGTCGTGCCCACCGGTGCGGTCGTCGGCGCCGCGGCGGCGGTCGCGCTGACCACCGACCACCTGTCGCTGCCGCTCGTCGTCCTGCTGGCCACCCTGGGTGCCTTCGCCGGCGACGTCACCACGTTCAGCATCTGCCGGTTCGGTGGCCCGGCCGCGGTCCGCTGGGTCGCCCGCGGCCAGCACGCCGACCGGATCGACGAGGTGCGCGAGCAGTTCCGCCGGCACGGCTGGCAGATCGTCCTCGTCGGCCGGCTGCTGCCCGCCGGCCGGATCCCGGTGCTGCTGGCCGCCGGGGCGCTGGCCTACCCGTGGCGGCGGCTGCTCCCGGCGTCCTTGGCGGCGGCGCTGGTCTGGGCGGTCGCCTACGCGCTGCTCGGCGTGGTCAGCGGCGGCATCTTCGACTCCCCGCTGATCGCCACGCTGATCGCGACGCTGCTGGTGCTGCTGGTCGGCGTCCTGCTGAACCTGGTCTCCGCCCACCGCAGGAAGACCGCCACGAGCGCGCCTCCGGCGCTGGGGCCGGACGACGCACTCCCGGCGCCGAAAGCGCACGGGGACGACGGCGCGCGCTGCGAGCGGCCGTGAGCGAGACCCACTCCCCCGGCCGGGTGCTGCGGACCGGCCGGACGCTGGCCCGGGTGGTGCTGGTGTGGGCCTTCGTCACCGGCGCGCTGATCGTCCTCGACGACTGGCTGTCCGGGTTCGCGATGACCTCGTGGTGGCAGCCCCCGGTCGCCGCGCTGCTGCTCGGGGTGCTGGCCGCGGTCGGCTGGCCGCTGGTGATGCGGGTGGCGCTGCCGATCGCCTTCTTCACCCTCGGCCTGGGCAGCTTCCTGATCATGGGCGCGGGCGTGCTGGCGATCTTCTACGCGATCCCCGGTGTGCAGGTGCACTCGTTCGGGACCAGCGTCGTCGTCGCGGTGGTGATGGCCGGCATCGCCGGGGTGATCAGCAGCGTGCTGGCGGTCAACGAGGACGAGGTCTTCTTCCGCCGCGCCCGCCGCCGCGGCACCGGTGCCGGCCAGGGCGCGCTCCCGCACGGCGTGGTCTTCCTGCAGATCGACGGGCTGGGGCACGCGGTCGCCCGGCGCGCCGTCCGGGACGGCTCGATGCCCACCCTCGCGGCCTGGCTGCGCGCCGACACCCACGTGCTCCGCGCCTGGCACACCGACTGGAGCTCGCAGACCGGCGCCAGCCAGGCCGGCATCCTGCAGGGCTCGAACGAGGGGATCGTCGGGTTCCGCTGGTACGACAAGGAGCGCGACCGGGTCGTCTCGGTCTCCCGCCCCGAGGACGCCGCCGAGATCGAACGGCAGCACTCCGACGGCAGCGGGCTGCTGGCCGGCGACGGCGCGGGGCGCGGCAACCTCTTCACCGGCGACGCCGCGCACGTCTCGCTCACCATGAGCTCGCTGGCGGTCGTCGTCGGCAAGGGGTCGCGGCGGGAGCGGCGCAGCCGGGACCGGATCGGTGCCGGCTACTACACCTACTTCGCCAACCCGGTGAACGCGCTGCGCACCCTCGGCGTCGCGCTGGTCGACGTCTACCGCGAGCTGGCCGCCGCCGCCCGGCAGCGGCGGGCCGACGTCCGGCCGCGGGTCGAGCGCGGCGGCATCTACCCCCTCGCCCGGGTCGGGTCGACGGTGGTCATCCGGGACGTCGTGGTCAACGCCGTCCTGGAGGACATGCTCGCCGGCCGGCCGGTCGTCTACGCCGACTTCGTGGGCTACGACGAGGTCGCCCACCACTCCGGGATCGAGCGCTTCGACACCCTCGAGGTGCTGCGCAGCATCGACCAGCAGATCGGCCGGCTCTCCCGGGCGGCCCAGCTGGCGCCCCGCCCGTACCACCTGGTGTGCCTGTCCGACCACGGGCAGACCCAGGGGCAGACCTTCGCCGACCGGTTCGGCGAGACCGTCGAGCAGCTGGTCGGGCGGCTGTGCGGCGCCGTCGCCCCCGAGCCGCGGCGCCGGCTGCTCGGCCTGCTCCCGCCCGCCCCGGTGAGGGACAGCCGGCGGCCGGCCGAGTCCTGGCAGGTGACCTCCGCCCTCGCCGAGAGCAGCGGGCTGATCGCCCGGCGGCTGCGCGACCGGGTGTCCCCGGCCGGCGCCGCCGAGGAGGTCACGCCGGTGGGCGAGGCCGGCGCGGTCACCCGGGTGGCACCCGGCGTGGTGGTCAGCGTGTCCGGGCACATGGCTCACATCTGCTTCGCCGACCTGCCCGGCCGGGTGCCGCTGGAGACCATCGAGCGGCGCTGGCCGCACCTGCTGCCCACGCTCGTCGACCACGCCGGCATCGGTTTCCTGCTGGTGCAGTCCGAGGAGTTCGGCCCGGTGGTGCTCGGCCGGGACGGGCTGCACCGGCTCCGCACCGGGGTGGTGATCGGCGAGGACCCGCTGGCCGCCTACGGCGAGCACGCCGCCGCCCTGGTCGCGCGGGTGTCGTCGTTCCGGCACTGCCCCGACGTCGTGGTCAACAGCCGCTACGACCCGGGCACCGACGAGGCCTCCCCGTTCGAGCCGCACGTGGGCTCGCACGGTGCGCTGGGCGGCCCGCAGCAGCACGGGTTCCTGGTGCACCCGCGGGAGTTCGGCGACCCGGGCGAGGTGGTCGGTGCCGAGCAGCTGCACCGGGTGCTGCGCGGCTGGCTCACCGGCCTGGGGCACCCCGAGCCCCTGACGACGACGGCCGGGGTCGGCGTCCTCACCCCGAACGGCTGAGCCGGGGCGTCAGCCGACGCCGATGCTGATGACCGGGGCGGCGTGCGGGTCCAGCCAGCGCATCAGCTGCGGCAGGACGGCCCGGTCGACGGCCACGCAGCCGGCGGTGGCCGCACCGTTGCTGATGTGCAGGAAGAAGGCCGACCCGGCGCCGCGGACGACCGGGGCGCGGTTGTAGTCGATGACCACCGCGTTGTCGTAGACGGCGCCGGCCGCGTACAGGTTCTCCCCCGCCCCCTCGTCGAACGGGCAGCTGCCGGGCGCGCACCGCGCAGCGGTGTTGTACAGCGGGCTGCGGGTGTCCGACACCCACCAGTCGGACCGGTCGACCACCCGGTAGGGCAGGGCCGTGCCCGGGTTGCCGGCCCGGCCGAAGGCCGAGCTGAGGCCGAAGGTGCCGGCCGGGGTGCGGGTCGAGGACTCGCTGGCCGCGCCCACCCCGGCGCTGCCGATCCGGGCCGGCACCGGTCCGAGGACCGCGGACCACCCGCCCGGGCCGCGCTGCCACGCGGTGACCGTGGCGGTGCTGGCGCCGGCCGAGGGGGCGACCACGGTGATCACCTGGTTGCCGGAGGGCGTGAGGCCCAGCGGCAGGGTCCCGCCGACGACGACCGTGCCGCCGTTCGGGAACCAGCGGATCGAGCCGTGCTGGAAGTCCTGCGCCCGGCCGTCGGGGATCGCGAACTCGTCGGTGACCGGGTAGCCGAGGGTGGAGGTCTCCCAGCCCGCGGCCGCCCAGCGGTCGCGGATCGCCCCGCGGACGCTGTGCGCTCCGCCGGCCGGCGACCAGTAGATCGAGCCGCCCTGGAAGAGGTTGAACCGGCCGAGCCCGTCGGGGGTGCCGAGCTCGTCGGTGGTCGGCAGGCCGAGGAAGGAGGTCTCCCAGCCCAGCGCCCCGTACCGGCTCCAGATGCCGCCGCCGACCTGGTGGGCGCCGGTGGCCGGCGACCAGTAGACGGCCCCGCCCTGGAACAGGCCGAGCCGCGCGCGACCGTCCGGCGTGCCGAGTTCGTCGCTGGTCGGGTACCGGAGCGTGCCGGTCTCCCAGCCCAGCGCCGCCCACCTGTCCCGGATCGCCCCGCGGACCGACCACGCACCGGTGGCCGGCGCCCAGTACACCGAGCCCCCGGTGAAGACGTTGTACCGGCCGTACCCGGACGGGGTCGGCAGCTCGTCGGTGAGCGGCCCGCCCAGGACGCCGCCCGGCCCGCCCAGTGCCTGGTAGCGGTCGAGGATCGCACCGACCACCTGACGCGTCCCGCCGGCCGGCGAGGGGTAGGCGGTGGCCGAGGCGCTCGGCGCGCCCAGGCCGACCACCGTGACCAGCACGACGGCCAGCAGCGCCGTCAGCCGGGCGGACCGGGCCCGCGCACGGCGGGGCGGAGAGGTCGCACTCATCTGGTCGCTCCCGCGTCGTCCGGTCCGGTCGGCAGGAACCTAGGTCGGCGGGACCGGCCGGCCCGGCAGCCCCGCCCCGGTCGCGCC
>NZ_SJEX01000061.1 GCF_005930495.1 Modestobacter excelsi
GGACGGAGGCGGGGGCACCGGGGGGCCCGCGGTGAGCAGGTCGACGGCGGAGCGGCCCCGCGGGGCCCGCAACGAGTCGAAGGACGGGATCGACGGCGCGTCCGGCGACTCCTGCTCGACGTCCGGGGGTGGCGGCCCGGGCACGACGAGCCGGATCGCGGCGATCAACCCCGGACCCAGGCCGGGGACGGCGGCGAGGTCGTCCCTGCTGAGCAGCGCCAGCCGGCCGACGTCGGTGATCCCGGCGCGGGTCAGCGCGGTGACCGCCCGCCCCGGCAGCCCGAGGTCGGCGAGGCTGGTTGCGGGCACGTCCCCCGGCGACCCGATCGGCATGCGCCCAACCTAGTGGCCGGTGCGCCGGCCGGCGGCACGGCGGTACCCCGGACGGGGTGCACCGGAGCCCCGCTGCCCCGCCCGGCGTGCTTCGCCGGCACCACCGAGGACCAGCTGGCCGCGCTGCTCGCGGCGGGCACCGAGGTGCACGTCGAGGCCGGGGACGTCGTCTTCGCGGAGAACCGTGGCCGAGGGGCTGGAGAGCACGCTGGTGATGCTGGCGCACCGCATCCCCGGCGGCGTCACCGTCGTCCGGGACCACAGCGGCGCGGTGCCCCGCATCCAGGCGCTGGCCGCCGAGCTGAACCAGGTGTGGACCAACCTCATCGACAACGCCCTCTTCGCCCTGGCCGGCACCGGCACGCTGCGCGTCTCGAGCCGCGTGGACGACGGCGACGTGGTGGTGGAGATCGGCGACACCGGGGCCGGGATGTCCCCGGAGACCGCGCGGCACGCGTTCGACCCGTTCTTCACGACCAAGGGCGTCGGCGAGGGCACCGGCCTCGGGCTGGACATCTCCCGCCGGATCGTCGACCGGCACCGCGGCGACATCGGCATCGAGCTCCGGCCGGGCGAGACCGTGCTGCGGGTCCGGCTGCCGGTGGACGGCCGCCGCTGAGCCCGGTCAGCCCCTCCCCGCGGGGACCACCGCCAGCCGGACGGCACCGATGCCGACCAGGGCGCCGAGCTCGTCGGCGACCATCCAGATGTCGCTGATCCGGCCGTCGGTGAGGGTCAGCACGTCGATGACCCGGAGCTCGACCACCTCGCCCGTGGCCGGCACCGGCCCGGCAGAGGTGCTGAGCGTGCCGGAGTGCCGCCCGCGCAGCCGGAACGCCACGGCGACCTTGCCGCCACCCTCGACGACGTCGACGACCTCCCGTTCGACCACGTCCAGGGCGGCCTGCAGCGCCCGGGCCCGGACGACGAGCCCCGCGGCGGCGACCGGAGCGCCGTTGACCGTCACCGGGTCGGTGTAGAGCTCGCGGAACGCGGCCGCGGCAGCTGCGTCGTCCGGGAGCGGCTCGCTCCACAACCGGAGCAGCCGATCGACGTCGAAGGCCATCGCGCCATGCTGCTCCGACTCCCCCGGTGACCACCAGGCCCGCGGGCGCGGGGACCGGCATGGGAACCTGTGCGGGTGACGCCGCCTGTGCGCCAGACGATCCAGCGAACGGCCAGTACCCGGTCCTACCGCGGTCACTCCGTGCACGCCGCACCCGGCGTCCACGAGTACGCGGTCGCCCTGGCGCGGGCCGCGCTCCCCACCGGTGGCCGGGTCCTCGAGGTCGGGGCGGGCTGCGGTGCGCTGGCGCTGCGGCTGGGCGACGCCGGCTTCGACGTCGTCCCGACCGACCTGTTCCCGCCGCACGAGTGGATCCACCGGCTCGACCTCGACCACCCCGAGTGGACCGAGCAGACCCGGGGCCCCTTCGACCTGGTCGTCTCCGTGGAGACCCTGGAGCACGTGGAGAACCCGCGGCAGGTGCTGCGGTCGATCCGGGCGCTGCTCCGCCCCGGCGACACGCTGGTGGTGAGCACCCCGAACGTCACCCATCCGCACTCGCTGCTGAAGACGGTGCTGCGCGGCGCCCCGGTGTTCTTCGGCCCGAAGCACTACTACGAGCCCGGGCACATCACCATGCTCCCGGACTGGATGCTGACCGAGCACGTGCGCCAGGCCGGCTTCGACCGGATCGAGGTCCGGCGGGCGGGGAGCATGGAGTACAGCGGTCTGCGGCGGCGCGTGCACCGGGTCGAGCTGGCGGTGCTCCGCGCGCTGGGGCTGCGGCAGCGGGCAGACGACGGCGAGGGCGTCTGCACCTTCGTCACCGCCGTTGCCGCCTGACCCCGCCGACCGCGCGCGATCGCCTTGCCGCCCCCTCGGGGCGGGCCTAGCGTGGCCGCGTCCCATCCGCACGGGGGCATCCCGATCGGAGCTGACCATGCTGACCACCAGCAGGGTCGAGGCCAACATCCCCGCAGCCGACCTCGGCAGGGCGCGGGCGTTCTACGCGGACAAGCTCGGGCTGTCGCCGATCCGCGACATGGGCGGCGTCAACCTCGTGTACGAGACCGAGGGCGGCACCCGGTTCAACGTCTACGAGACGACGTTCGCCGGCCAGGCGGGGCACACGATCGCCCAGTGGCACGTGGACGACATCGAGGCCGAGGTGCACGACCTCAAGGCCAAGGGCGTGGACTTCGAGGTCTACGACATGCCCGGCGTCCGCTGGGACGGCGAGATCGCCTCCATGGAGGGCCTCGGCCGCGCCGCCTGGTTCAAGGACAGCGAGGGCAACACCATGTGCGTCGACCAGGAGGACCGGGCCGCCGGCTGAGGCCGGACGCGAGCCGGGACGGTCAGCCGGCGGCCGGCGGCCAGGTCTTCGCGACCATGGTGAGGACGTCGTAGGCGGCCACCGGCTTCCCGTCGCCGTCGACCACCACGGCGTCCCAGCGCACCTCGCCGTGGTCGGCCCCGCCGCGCGGGGTGATCTGCTTGCAGGTGAGCGTCACCGTCAGCTCCGCGCCGGGCTCGACCGGGGTGAGGAACCGCAGGCTGTCCACGCCGTAGTTGGCCAGCACCGGGCCCGGGTCGGGGTCGACGAACAGCCCGGCGGCCCAGGAGACGATGAGGTAGCCGTGCGCGACCCGGCCGCCGAACAGCGGGTTGGCCGCGGCCGCCGTCTCGTCCATGTGGGCGTAGAAGGTGTCGCCGGTGAACTCGGCGAAGTGCTCGATGTCGGCCAGGGTGACCGCCCGCGGCCCGGCGGTCACCGAGTCGCCGATCCGCAGCTCGGCGAGCGACTTGCGGAACGGGTGCACGCCGTCGTCGTGCCGCTGCGCGCCGGCCACCCAGCGGCCCCCGATGGCGGTCAGCGCGTCCGGCGAGCCCTGCACGGCGGTGCGCTGCATGGCGTGCAGCACGCCGCGGATGCCGCCGAGCTCCTCGCCGCCGCCCGCCCGCCCGGGGCCGCCGTGCACCAGCACCGGCAGCGGTGCGCCGTGGCCGGTGTTCTCCGCCGCGTCGTCCCGGTCGAGCACCAGCACCCGGCCGTGCGCGTGGGCGGCGCCGAGCACGAACTCCCGCGCGACGGCCGGGTCGTGGCTGACCAGCGAGGCGACCAGGCTGCCCTGACCCCGCGCCGCGAGGTCCACCGCCTGCGCCACGCCGTCGTACGGGAGCACCGTGCTGACCGGCCCGAAGGCCTCCACGTCGTGCGGCTCACCGGCGGACAGGTCGTCGCAGCGCAGCAGCAGCGGCGGCAGGAACGCGCCGCGGTCCCGGTCGGCACCGACGACGTCGAAGCCCTCCGGGTCCCCGGCCACCAGCTGGGCGACGCCGCGCAGCGCCTTGACCGCGCGCAGCACCTCCTCGCGCTGGTCCAGGCTCGCCAGGGCGCCCATGGTCACGCCGTCCGCGCCGGGTGCGCCGACGACCACCTCGGCGAGCCTCGCCCGGGTGGCCTCGACCACGTCGTCCACCAGCGCGCGGGGCACCAGCGCCCGGCGGATCGCGGTGCACCGCTGCCCGGCCTTGACCGTCATCTCCTCGGCCAGCTGGTCGACGAACAGGCCGAACTCGGGGGTGTCCGGGGTGGCGTCGGGGCCGAGCACCGAGCAGTTGAGCGAGTCGGCCTCGGCGTTGAACCGCACCGAGTTCGCCACCACGGCCGGCGTGCTCCGCAGCTTGCGGGCGGTCGCCGCCGACCCGGTGAAGAACACCAGGTCCTGCCCGCCCAGGGAGTCCAGCACCCCAGCGGCGCTGCCGGCCAGCAGCTGCACCGACCCCTCGGGGATCAGCCCGCTGTCGACGATCGACCGCACCACCGCCTCGGTCAGGTACGCGGTCTGGCTCGCCGGCTTGACCACCGTCGGGACGCCGGCCAGGAAGGTGGGGGCGAGCTTCTCCAGGAAGCCCCAGACCGGGAAGTTGAACGCGTTGACCTGCACGGCCACGCCGCGCAGCGGGGTGTAGAGGTGCTGGCCGAGGAACGTGCCGCCCCGGCCCAGCGGCTCGACCGGGCCGTCGAGCACGACGGTGTCGTCGGGGAGCTCTCGGCGGGCCTTGCTGGCGTAGGACAGCAGCGTGCCGAAGCCGCCGTCGACGTCCACGGCGCTGTCCCGGTCGGTGGCCCCGGTGCGCCGGGACAGCGCGTAGAAGGCGTCCTTGTCCGCCATCAGCCGCAGGCCGAGCTGCTTGAGCAGGCCGGCGCGCTGGTGGAAGGTCAGCTCCCGCAGCGCCGGGCTCCCGACCGAGCGGGCGTGGTCGAGCATCGCGGCGACGTCCAGCCCGGTGCTGGACACCCGCACGACGGTCTCGCCGGTGACCGCGTCCGCGATCGGGGTGCCCTCGTCCGGGGCGGTGTACCAGCGCCCGGCGACGTAGCTCGACAGCAGGGGTGCGCTCATCGGAGTGCCTCTCGCGGGGTCGGGCGGGCGGCCGTGCGCAGGCCGCTGAACGTGGTGGTGACGAGCGCGTCGGCCAGCGCGTCGGCGTCCAGCCCGCGGCCGGGCCGGTACCACTCGGTGAGCGAGTTGACGGTGCCGAACAGCAGCCGGCTGGTGACGGCGGGGTCGACGTCCGGCCGGACGTCCCCCTCCTCCTCCGCCGCCCGGACCAGGTCGGTGACCACCCGGTCGAACTCCCGGCGCCGCCGGAGGGCCGCGGTCTCCACCGGCGAGTTGCCACGCACCCGCAGCAGCAGGGTGACGAACGGCAGCTGCGTGGTCAGCACCCGCACCGAGCCGCGGACGACGTGCTCGAGCCGGTCGATCGCCGGGCCGCTGGTCGCGCCGGGCTCGTCCAGGACGGCGAACAACCCGTCCAGCGCCCGGTCCAGCGCCAGCCGGAGCAGCTCCACCTTGCTGGGCACGTGGTGGTAGATCGCGGACTTGGTGACGCCGAGCCGGGTGGCCAGCTCGTCCATGCTGGTCGCCTCGAAGCCGCGCTCGTTGAACACCGCGACGGCGACGTCCAGCAGCGAGTCCAGGGAGTGGCCCGGCCGCCCCCTCCGGGCGGGCGCGGCGGTCATCAGCGGTCCCGGTGGTCGGTGAGCCGCTGCAGCTTGCCCACCGAGCGGGCCAGCGTCTCCGGGTCGACGACGCGGACCTCGACGCTGGTGCCCACGGTGTCCTTCACCGCCTTCTCGACCTCCCGGGCGGCAACGTCACGGCGCTGGGCGGCGCAGTCCGGCCGTGCCTCGACGTGCACCGTCAGGTGGTCCATCCGCCCGCGGCTGGTGAGCTCGAGGGAGAAGTGCGGCGACAGCCCGGGCGTCCGGAGCACGACCTCCTCGATCTGGGTCGGGAAGAGGTTCACCCCGCGCAGGATGATCATGTCGTCGGTGCGGCCGGTGACCTTCTCCATCCGGCGCATGGCCGGACGGGCCGTGCCCGGCAGCAGCCGGGTGAGGTCGCGGGTGCGGTACCGGATGATCGGCAGCGCCTCCTTGGTCAGCGAGGTGAGGACCAGCTCGCCCTGCTCGCCCTCGGGCAGCACCTCACCGGTGGCCGGGTCGATGACCTCGGGCAGGAAGTGGTCCTCCCAGATGTGCAGGCCGTCCTTGGTCTCCACGCACTCCTGGGCGATGCCCGGGCCCATCACCTCGGACAGCCCGTAGATGTCGACCGCCTCGATGTCCAGGCGCTCCTCCATCTCGGTGCGCATCTGCTCGGTCCACGGCTCGGCGCCGAAGATCCCGATCTGCAGGCTGGAGGCCCGCGGGTCCAGGCCCTGCTTCTCGAACTCGTCGATGACGGTGAGCATGTAGCTGGGCGTCACCATGATCACCCGCGGCTCGAAGTCGGTGATCAGCTGCACCTGGCGCGGGGTCATGCCGCCGGAGACCGGGATGACCGTGCAGCCCAGCGCCTCGGCGCCGTAGTGCGCGCCGAGCCCGCCGGTGAACAGGCCGTAGCCGTAGGCGTTGTGCAGCTTGTCCCCGGCCCGGCCGCCGGCCGCCCGGATGGAGCGGGCCATCACGGTGGCCCAGGTGGCGATGTCGCGCTCGGTGTAGCCGACGACGGTCGGCCGGCCCGTCGTCCCGGAGGAGGCGTGCACCCGGCGGACCTCGTCCTGCGGGACGGCGAACATCCCGAACGGGTAGTTCTCCCGCAGGTCGGCCTTGGCCGTGGTCGGGAACCGGGCCAGGTCGGCCAGCTCGCGGCAGTCGTCGGGGTGCACGCCGGCGGCGTCGAAGGCCGCCCGGTAGTGCGGGACGTTGTCGTAGGCGTGCCGCAGCGTCCACTGCAGGCGCTCCAGCTGCAGGGCGCGCAGCTCGTCGACGCCCATCCGCTCGGCCGGGTCGAGCAGCGCGGGCTCGGGGGCCGCACCCAGCCGGCGGGTCTTCTCGCTGGTCGCACTCGTCATCGCGGGGGTCCTCCGAGCGTCGTTGCCGGCCTGCTGGTGGGCTGCGGTGACGTGCGCATTACCGACCAGTTGGTCAGTAACCAACTCCTCGACCCCGGAGCTGTCAAGCGGCGGCGCGCCGCGGGTTGTGGGACGACCGGCGATCGTGCACACTCATTACCGACCACTCGGTCAGTAATTGATCGCCCGACGAGGGGGACGAGATGTCTGCGCCCACGCTGGACCGTCCGGCCGCACCCGATGAGGCAGCGCTCCAGGCGCAGTTCGACGCCACGATCGCCGCCGACCACCGCATCGAGCCGCGCGACTGGATGCCGGAGGCCTACCGCAAGGGGCTGGTCCGGCAGATCGCGCAGCACGCCCACTCCGAGATCATCGGCATGCAGCCCGAGGGCGACTGGCTGCTCGCCGCCCCCAGCCTGCGGCGCAAGGCGATCCTGCTGGCCAAGGTCCAGGACGAGGCCGGGCACGGCATGTACCTGTACTCCGCGGCGGAGACCCTCGGCGCCGACCGGGCCGACCTCACCGACAAGCTCATCGAGCGCAAGCAGAAGTACAGCTCGATCTTCAACTACCCGACGCTCACCTACGCCGACGTCGGCGTCATCGGCTGGCTGGTCGACGGCGCGGCGATCTGCAACCAGGTGCCGCTGTGCCGGTCCAGCTACGGGCCCTACGCCCGGGCGATGATCCGGGTCTGCAAGGAGGAGTCCTTCCACCAGCGGCAGGGCTACGAGCTGCTGATGACGATGATGCGCGGCACCGACGCGCAGCGGGCCATGGTGCAGGACGCCGTCGACCGCTGGTGGTGGCCATCGCTGATGATGTTCGGCCCGCCGGACGACGACAGCCCCAACTCGGCGCAGTCGATGAAGTGGGGCGTCAAGCGGCACGGCAACGACGAACTGCGCCAGCGGTACGTCGACATGACGGTGCCGCAGGCCGCCGTGCTCGGCGTGACGCTGCCCGACCCGGAGCTCGCCCTGGACCCGGAGACCGGCCGGTACCGCTTCGGCCCGATCGACTGGACCGAGTTCAAGCAGGTCCTCGCCGGCAACGGCCCGTGCAACGACGAGCGGATCGCCCGCCGCCGGGCCGCCCGCGACGACAACGCCTGGGTCACCGAGGCGGCCACGGCCTACGCGGAGAAGCACGCATGAGCATGACCAGCGAGGGTGGCCACGGCGCCGTCCCCACCGGGCCCGAGGTGCCGGTCGAGCCGAAGGCGTCGACCGCCCGCCGGGACTGGCCGCTCTACGAGGTCTTCGTCCGCGGCAAGCGCGGGCTCAACCACGTGCACGTCGGCTCGCTGCACGCCCCGGACGACGAGATGGCGGTGCACGCCGCCCGTGACCTGTACACCCGGCGCAACGAGGGCGTGAGCATCTGGGTCGTCCGGGCCGCCGACATCACCGCGTCCAGCCCGGACGAGAAGGACCCGATGTTCGCCCCCAGCGGCGACAAGGTCTACCGGCACCCGACGTTCTACGAGATCCCGGACGACGTCCCCCACATGTGAGCGGAGCGAACGTGGCACACGAAGAGACCGTGTACGACGCGCTGGACCACGCGCACGGCGGCGAGGGGCAGTGGGCGTTCGGCACCGGGTTCGACGAGCCGCTGGCCGGGGTGGACACGACCGTGCCCGACGGCATCGACCCGGCCGACCTCGGCGCCTACTGCCTGATGCTCGGTGACGACGCCCTGGTGCTCTGCCAGCGCCTCACCCAGTGGGTGACCGCCGCCCCCGAGCTCGAGGAGGAGGTTGCGCTGGCCAACTGCGGGCTCGACCTGCTCGGCCAGGCGCGGCTGCTGCTGGCCCGGGCCGGCTCGGTCGGCGTCCTCGGTCGCTCCCGCGCCCTGGCCACCGACTCGATCCCCGACGAGGACGCGCTGGCCTACTTCCGGGACGCCGACGAGTTCCGCAACTCCCTGCTGGTCGAGGCCCCCAACGGCGACTTCGGGCAGACCGTCGTCCGGCTGCTCGTCGCCTCGACCTGGCGGCTGGCGTTGTCCGCCCGGCTGCGGGAGTCCCGCGACCCGGTGCTCGCCGCGATCGCCGCCAAGGGCGTGCCCGAGCTGACCTACCACCGCGACCACGCCGCCCGCTGGGTGCTGCGCCTGGGCGACGGCACGCCGGAGTCGCACCGCCGCACCCAGGCCGGGGTGGACGCCGTCTGGCCGCTGCTGGCCGACCTGTTCACCGCGACTGACGTCGAGACGCGGCTGACCGCGTCCGGCGTGGCGGTGGACCCGGCCGACGTCCGGGACGAGGTCCGAGACGTGCTGACCATGGTCCTCGAGCGCGCGACGCTGACCGTGCCCGGCTGGCCGGCCGAGCAGCCCAGCCGCGGCCGGGCCGGCCAGCACGGTCCGGAGCTGACGGCCCTGCTCGCCGACCTGCAGGGCCTGGCCCGCGAGCACCCGGCAGCCACCTGGTGAGCGCCGTCCTCACCGACCCGCGGGCGGTCGCCGAGACGGTCACCGACCCCGAGCTGCCGATGCTCACGCTGGCCGACCTCGGCGTGCTGCGCGACGTCCGCGACGAGGCCGGCACCGTGGTCGTCGAGATCACCCCGACCTACTCCGGCTGCCCGGCCATGGGCGTCATGCGCGCGGACCTGGTGCACGCCCTGCACCGGGCCGGCTACGCCGACGTCGACGTGCGCACCGTGCTCTCGCCGGCCTGGAGCACCGACTGGATCAGCGAGGCCGGCCGACGCAAGCTCGCCGCCGGCGGCATCGCCCCGCCCGGTCGCGCCCCGGCGCGGACCAGCGGCCCGGTGCCGCTGTCGCTCGGCGCCACCCGCCGGACGGCGACCTGCCCGCAGTGCGGCTCCCCCGACACCGAGGAGGTCAGCGAGTTCAGCGCCACCGCGTGCAAGGCGATGCGCCGCTGCCGGGCCTGCCTCGAGCCGTTCGAGCACGTGAAGGAGATCTGATGACCTCGGTGCAGCGCCGCAGACCGCAGTTCCACCCGCTGCGGGTGGCCGACGTCGAGCGGCTCACCGACGACGCGGTCGCGGTGACCTTCGACGTCCCGGCGGAGCTGGCCGAGGACTACGTCTTCGCGCCCGGCCAGGCGCTCACTCTGCGCCGGGTCGACGGCGACCGGGACGAGCGGCGCTCCTACTCGATCTGCGCGCCGGTCGGCGCCGCCCCGCGGGTCGGCGTCCGGGAGGTGCCGGGCGGCTTCTTCTCCTCCTTCCTGGTCCACGAGGTGCGGCCCGGCGACGAGATCGACGTGCTGCCGCCGTCGGGCACCTTCACCGCCGACCTCTCCACCCCGGCCGACCACGTGTTCGTCGTCGCCGGGTCCGGGGTCACCCCGGTGCTCTCGCTCGCCTCGACCGTGCTCCGGGACGGCGAGTCGACCGTCACGGTCTTCTACGGCAACCGGCGGACGAACACGGTGATGTTCGCCGACGAGCTGGCCGACCTGAAGGACCGCTACGGCACCCGGCTGCAGCTGGTCCACGTGCTCTCCCGCGAGCCTCGGGACGCCGAGCTGACCAGCGGCCGGCTGGACGGCGAGCGGCTGCGCACCCTGGTGGGCGCCTTCGTCGACGTCCCCGAGGTCGACCACTGGTGGCTGTGCGGGCCGCACGGCATGGTCACCGACGCCCGTGCCCTGCTCAGCGAGCTCGGCGTGCCGGCGGAGCGGGTGCACCAGGAGCTCTTCTACGTCGACGACCTGCCGCCGGAGCCGGTCCGCGGCGACGACCAGACCGTCGAGGGTCCCAGCTCGCAGGTGACCATCGTGCTCGACGGCCGCTCCACCACCCTGGCGCTACCCCGCGGCGTCGCGGTGCTCGACTCCGCGCAGCAGGTGCGCAGCGACCTGCCCTTCGCCTGCAAGGGCGGGGTGTGCGGCACCTGCCGGGCCCGGGTGACCGACGGCGAGGTGGAGATGCGCCGCAACTACGCCCTCGACCCCGGCGAGGTGGCGCGCGGCTACGTGCTCACCTGCCAGACGCTGCCGCTGACCGACGAGGTCACCGTCGACTTCGACGCGTGATCCCCGTGCCCGTCGGGGCGACGGCCGAGCTGACCCTCGTGGTGACGGCGGAGATGACCGTCCGGTTCGACCAGCTCGGGCCGGTGCACCCGGTGTACGCGACGTACAGCATGGCCGAGCACTTCGAGGAGGCCGGGCGCATGCTGCTGCTCCCGTACCTCGAGCCCGGCGAGGCGGCCATCGGGCGGTCGCTGTCGGTCGAGCACCTCGCGCCCGCCCGGGTCGGTGACACGGTCCGGGTGACCGCGGAGTGCGTGGAGCTGCGCGGCAACCGGCTCACCTGCGCATGCCGGGCCGTGGACGCGCAGGGCCGCGAGCTGGGGCACGGCACCACGGTGCAGGTGGTCCTCCTCCAGCAGGTCCTGGACGACCGACTCCGGCGGCCGGCGGACCCACGATGACGGACGACGCGATCGAGCGCGCGCACCTCAAGGACCCGGACGACGTCTCGCACACGATGTGGCGGTACGCCCCGGACCCGGAGTTCGCCGGGCTGCTCCGCCGCTTCTGGATCCCGGTCTGGTCGGTGCCACCAGGGCTCGAGGCGCCGCAGAAGGTGCTCCAGTACCCGGTGGCCCTGGTCGTGGTGTCCGGCGGGTACGCCCGCTTCTACGGCGTGGGGTCCGGCCTGTCCACGACCACGCTGACCGGGGAGGGCTGGGCGGTCGGGCTGATGTGCGAGCCGGCCGCCGGCTCCCTGCTCACCGGTGCGTCGATGGCTGCCTACACCGACCGGTCCGTCGACGTCGCCGAGGTGCTGGGCGACGACGGGACGCGGATGGTCACGCGGGTCCGGGAGGCGATGGCGGCCGACCCGCGCTCGCCGGGTGCGCACCGGACGGCCATGGACGCCGTCGGCGACGCGCTGCGCCCGTTCCTGCCGATCGACGCCGAGGGCGAGGCGGTCAACGAGCTCGTCGCGTTCGTCGAGTCGCGGCCGGACGTGACCCGGGTGGCCCAGCTGTGCGCGGAGACCGGCCTGTCCGAGCGGAGCCTGCAGCGGCTCGTGCACCGCCGGCTGGGGCTGACCCCCAAGTGGCTCGTCCAGCGGCGCCGGTTGCAGGAGGCGGCCGAGCGGCTGCGCTCCCGGACGACCACCCTGGCCGAGGTCGCCGCCGCGCTGGGCTACGCCGACCAGCCGCACTTCAGCCGGGACTTCGCCCGGGTCACCGGCATGACCCCCGGCGAGTTCGCCGCGCTGCACGGCCGGTGACGCCGCGGGCCCAGCACTGCTCCGCCGACAGCTCACTGCCCTCCTACGACCCCGCCGCGACCGCGCTCCTCCTCCAGCGCGTTCTCGCCCCCCTCGCGACCCGGTGGCGCCGGGGGCAGGCCGGCCCGCTTGCGGCGGTGCACGACCCGCGCGGCGAGCTGGGCCGGGTGCCGGTGCTCCAGGTGCACCCGGCGGAGGACGGCGGTGAGCTGCGGCACCGCGCGCTGACCACGCCGGCGGGCCGACGCCAGACCGTGCCCCGCAGCCTGCTGCAGCACTCGCACCCGCGCGGCCGCCGGCCGGGCGGTGGCCACGACCCGGCCGAGCCGGGCGGCGACCCCGGGGGTCACCGGCGCAGGGGGCGAGGACGGCGGGCGTCGGCGGCGGACCCGCTCGCGCTCCCACCGGGAGGTGGTGCTGCGGGCGAGGACGGCGACGCCCACCGACAGCACCAGGAAGCAGACGACGACCCACAGCAGCGTCCACATGCGGCTGCACCTCTCGCGACGGCCGCGACCGGTCCCGGCACCCGGAGTTCCGACCGACGGCGTGCCGAAGGTCCCGCCGTCCGGGTCGGGCGACAACCCGGCAGCCGTCGGCCGCAGCCGAACCGTTATCCGGCCCCGGCGAGCCCCGCGCGACTCGCGGGCACGACGGGTCCCCCGGTCAGGACGGACAGCGGCTGACCGACCTCGACGAGGTAGGTGGAGACCATCCGTCCGGTCCCCGGACCGAGGTCGCGGGCGTTGTGCGGGGTGTGCGGCGGGACCAGGAACCCCTCACCGGCCCGCACCGTGCGGGTCGGCTGCCCCTCGACGCACAGCTCCACGGTGCCACCGATCAGGTAGCCCACCTCCTCCCCCGGGTGGGTGTGCCAGCCGGACTCGACACCGCGCGGGATCTCGGTCAGCACCTGGACGAACTCCCGCCCGGGGACGGACGAGGGGCTGCGCTGGACCTCGGTGCGGGTGAGCCGCGCCGCGAGCTCGTCGCCCGCCCGCATGACCGGGGCGGCCGACACGACGGTGGACGGGCGGGGGGTGACGCTGTCGGGGACGGCCATGACGTGCTCCTCGGCGGGTGCTGGTGCGGGTGCCCCCGTGCGTCCGCGCTGGCGACCATGGTGACCCTCGGGCGACCTGGTCGGGGGCGATCGGCGCGCGGTGATCCGTGGCTCACAGGTGCTTGACGGACGCCGTTCCGCGGACGACAGTTTGATATACGAACTGACGGCGCCGGAAGGACGCCGCAGGGATCGTGCAGCAGCAAGGACACCGTCATGACCAGCCTCCGCACCGCCCTCGCCCGCCGGCACCAGCTCCGCGCCCTCCGCCGCGACGGCCGCGCGATCGAGCGCGCCGTGGCCGGCGCGCCGACCCTCGAGTCGGCCCACGAGCTCGCCGCGCTGGCCGCCCGGCGCTGACCCGACGGGCCGCGACGCGGCCGCTCTGCACACCCGGGGCCTCGGGGAGCAGGATGGGCAGCCCCCGTCTGCTCAGCGAGGAGCTGCGATGTCCGCGTCCACGTTCTCCCCCGCCAACCCCGAGAGCGTCTTCACCTACGGCGCACCCCACCTGAAGTTCGGGGTGGGTGCCGCCGACGAGATCGGCTACGACCTCAGCCAGACCGGGGCGCAGCGCGTCCTGGTCGTCACCGACCCCGGGGTGGCGGCCACCGGCCATCCCCAGCGGGTCGCCGACCAGATGAAGCAGTTCGGGATCGAGGCGCACGTCTTCGACGGTGCGCACGTCGAGCCGACCGACGAGAGCCTGCAGCACGCCGTGGACTGGGCCCGGGAGAACGGCCCCTGGGACGCGATCGTCGCCGTCGGTGGCGGCACGAGCATCGACACCGCCAAGGCGGTGAACCTGATGACGACGAACCCCGGCGAGCTGATGGACTACGTCAACAAGCCGGTCGGCGGTGGGAAGAACCCGGTGAACCCGCCGCACCCGCTGGTCGCCGTCCCCACCACCACGGGCACCGGCGCGGAGAGCACCACCATCTGCGTCCTCGACGTGCTGTCGCTGAAGGTGAAGACCGGCATCAGCCACGCCCGGCTGCGGCCGACGCTGGCCGTGATCGACCCCGCGCTGACCCGCACCCAGCCGTCCGGGGTGACCGCAGCGGCCGGGATGGACATCCTGTGCCACGCCCTGGAGAGCTACACCGCGCGGCCGTACACGTCCTACGAGCACAAGACGCCGGAGGAGCGGGTGCCCTACTGCGGGGCCAACCCGATCGCCGACATGTGGTCGGAGAAGGCGATGAGCCTGCTCGCGGAGTCCTTCCGCCGGGCCGTGCAGCACGGGGAGGACGACGAGGCGCGCGCGAAGATGGCGATGGCCGCCACCTTCGCCGGGATGGGCTTCGGCAACGCCGGGGTGCACATCCCGCACGCCAACGCCTACCCCATCGCCGGCCGGGTGAAGGACTTCTCCCCCAAGGACTACCCGGACGACCACCCGATGATCCCGCACGGGATGTCGGTGGCGCTGACCGCGCCGGAGGCCTTCCGGTTCACCTTCGACGCCTCCCCCGACCGGCACCGCCGCGCGGCGCAGCTGCTCGACCCCCGCGCCGACGAGCCGGCCGACGCCGCGGAGTTCCTGCCGGGCGTGCTGACCGCGCTGATGCGCGACATCGACATCCCCGCCGGGATCGGCGCGGTGGGCTACGACGAGAGCGACATCGGCGACCTGGTGCAGGGCACGCTCAAGCAGCAGCGGCTGCTGGCCACCGCACCCAAGGAGGTCACCGAGGACGACCTCGAGGGCATCTTCCGCCGGTCGATCTCCCTGTGGTGACCCGCGCGCCCGAGCAGGGCGCCGAGCTCGTCGCCGGTCTGCGCCGGGCCGGGGTCGTCGACGTCGACGACTCCGGCCTGGCCCGGGCGCTGTACTCCACCGACGCCTCGCTGTACCGGGTGCTGCCCCGGGCCGTCGTGCGCCCCCGGCACCCCGACGAGATCGTCGCGACGCTGGCGGTCTGCCGGGAGCTCGGGGTCCCGCTCACCGCCCGCGGCGCCGGGACGTCGATCGCCGGCAACGCGGTCGGTCCCGGCGTCGTGTTCGACACCAGCCGGCACCTGTCCCGGGTCCACTCCATCGACCCGGGGACGCAGACGGCGGTGGTCGACCCGGGGGTGGTGCAGGCGTCGCTGCAGGCCGCCGCCCGGCCGCACGGGCTGCGCTTCGGCCCGGACCCGAGCACGCACAACCGCTGCACGATCGGCGGGATGATCGGCAACAACGCCTGCGGCTCACGAGCCCTGGGCTACGGGCGGACGTCGGACAACGTGGCCGCCCTCGACGTGGTCACCGGCGCCGGCGTGCGGATGCGGCTGGACGGCAGCGGCGGGCTGCCCGCGGAGCTGCAGGCGCTGGTCGACGCGCACCTGGCGGTGCTCCGCACCGAGCTCGGGCGGTTCGGCCGGCAGGTGTCCGGCTACGCGCTGGAGCACCTGCTGCCCGAGCGGGGCGGTGGCCTCGCCCGGGCCCTGGTCGGCAGCGAGGGCACCCTGGCGCTGACCCTGGGCGCGACCGTGCGGCTGGTGCCCGAGCCGGCGGTGCGGGCGCTCGTCGTCCTCGGGTACCCGTCGATGCCCGACGCGGCCGACGCCACCCCGCCGTTGCTGGCGTACTCGCCGACCGCGGTCGAGGGGCTGGACTCGCGGATCGTCCAGCGGCTGCGGGACGTGCCGGCCGCCGTCGTCCCCGACCTGCCGCGGGGCGAGGGCTGGCTGATCGTCGAGCTCACCGGGGACGACGCCGGCGAGGTCGCCGACCGGGCCCGGCGGATGGCGGCGGTCTCCGGCGCGGTCGACACCCTGGTGGTCAGCGACCCGGCGGAGGCCGCGGCGATCTGGCGGATCCGGGAGGACGGGGCCGGGCTGGCGGGCCGGACGAGCGACGGGCGGCCCGCGCACGCCGGCTGGGAGGACGCCGCCGTCCCGGTCGAGCAGCTCGGCGACTACCTCCGCGACTTCGAGTCGCTGCTGACCGAGCACGGCCTGCAGGGGCTGCCGTACGGGCACTTCGGGGACGGCTGCGTGCACGTGCGGATCGACTTCCCGTTCGGCGCGCAGCACGAGGACGGTGGCCGGCCGCGGTACCGGGCGTTCATCACCGACGCCGCTCGGCTGGTGGCCCGGCACGGCGGGTCGGTGTCCGGGGAGCACGGCGACGGCCGGGCGCGCGGTGAGCTGCTGCCGTTCATGTACTCCCCGGAGGTCCTCCGGCTCTTCGCGCAGGTCAAGGGCGTGCTGGACCCCGACGACGTGCTCAACCCCGGCGTCCTGGTGCGCCCGGCGGCGTTCGACGCCGACGTCCGGGTCGCCGAGGTGGCGCCGCACCGGCAGCACCTCGCGCTGGCCTACCGGCACGACGGCGGGGACCTCACCGCCGCGGTGCACCGGTGCACCGGCGTCGGGAAGTGCCGCGCCGACCTGACCGCCGGCGGCGGGGTCATGTGCCCCTCCTACCCCGCCACGCTGGCGGAGAAGGACTCCACCCGCGGCCGCGCCCGGGTGCTGCAGGAGATGCTGGCCCCCGGCGGGCCGGTGCACGACTGGCGCTCGCCGGAGGTGCACGAGGCGCTGGACCTCTGCCTGTCCTGCAAGGGCTGCTCCCGGGACTGCCCCACCGGGGTGGACATGGCCGCCTACAAGTCCGAGGTGCTGCACCAGTCCTACCGCCGGCGGCTGCGGCCGCGGCCGCACTACGCGCTGGGCCAGCTGCCCCGCTGGTCGGACCTGGCCGCTCGCGCGCCGCGGCTGGTCAACCGGGTGCTGGGGTCCCGGCCCGGTGGCGCACTGGCGAAGTGGGCCGCCGGCGTCGACCAGCGCCGGGAGCTGCCCGCCTTCGCGCTCCGCACCTTCTCCGCCGGCTGGGCACCGCGCCCGGACGACGACCGGCCGGCGGTCGCGCTGTGGGTGGACTCGTTCACCGACCACTTCGCCCCTGAGGCGGCCACGGCCATGGTCACGGTGCTGGAGTCGGCCGGCTACCGGGTCGTGGTGCCGCCGGCGGACACCTGCTGCGCGCTGACCTGGATCACCACCGGTCAGCTGGACGCGGCCGGGCGGATCCTGCGGAGCACGCTGACCACGCTGGCCGGCTACGCCGACGCGGGGATGCCGATCGTCGGGGTGGAACCGTCGTGCACGGCCGTCCTGCGCGGGGAGGCCGCGGAGCTGGTCGACGACCCGGTGACCGAGCGGGTCGCACGGGCCACCCGCACGCTGGCCGAGCTGCTGACCGAGACCCCGGGCTGGGAGCCGCCGTCCCTGGCCGGGGTGGAGGTGGTGGCGCAGCCGCACTGCCACCACCACTCGGTGCTGGGCTGGAGCACCGACGAGCGGCTGCTGCGCCGGGCCGGCGCGACGCTGACCCGGGTGGGCGGGTGCTGCGGGCTGGCGGGCAACTGGGGCGTCGAGCGCGGGCACCACGACGTGTCGGTCCGGATCGCCGAGCACGCGCTGCTGCCCGCCGTCCGGGCGGCCGGCCCGGACGCCGTCGTCCTCGCCGACGGCTTCTCCTGCCGCACCCAGCTCGACCAGCTCGAGGGGCGCCCGGCGGTGCACCTGGCCCAGCTGCTGGCGGCTCCACCGGTCAGAGCCTGACCCCGGGCCCGCGGGTGCCACGATGGGCGCCGTGCTCCTCGCCGACGTCCTCGCCGTCTCCGCTGCGGTCGGTGCCACCCGGTCCCGGACGACGAAGGCGCAGGCCATCGCCGACCTGGTCCGCCGAGCCGAGGACGCGGAGGTCGAGCCGGTCACCGCGTGGCTGTCCGGTGAGCTCCGGCAGGGCCGGCTCGGACTGGGCTGGCGCACGCTGTCCCGGCTGACCGGCGAGCCGGCGGCGCAGCCGTCGCTGACCGTCGGCGCGCTCGACGCGGCGCTCGACGGGCTGGCCACGACGTCGGGGCCGGGGTCCGCGGTCCGCCGCGACGCACTGGTCGGCACGGTGCTGTCGGCGGCGACGGCGCCGGAGCAGCAGTTCCTGGTCCGGCTGCTCACCGGGGAACTGCGGCAGGGCGCGCTGGAGGGCGTCGTGCTGGACGCGGTCGCGCTGGCGGCGGACGTGCCGGCGGCCGTGGTCCGCCGGGCGTTCATGCTCTCCGGCCGGCTCCCGGAGACCGCGGCCACCGCGCTGGCCGGCGGGGTCGCGGCGCTGGACGCGGTGCACCTGCAGGTGGGCCGGCCGGTGCGGCCGATGCTCGCCAGCCCGGGCTCGTCGCTGGACGCCGCGCTCACCGACCTGGGCGGCGACGTCACGGTCGAGTTCAAGCTGGACGGCGCCCGCATCCAGGTGCACCGGGACGGCGACGTCGTCCGGGTGTGGACGCGCACGCTGCGCGAGGTCACCGACGGGGTGCCGGAGCTGGCGGACCGCATCCGGGCGCTGCCGTGCGAGACCGCCGTGCTGGACGGGGAGACGCTGGCGCTGGACGACGACGGCCGGCCGCGGGCGTTCCAGGACACGATGAGCCGGTTCGGCAGCGCGGGGTCCGATGAGAGCGGGGCCGACGCGGGGGTGCTGCTGTCGCCGTTCCTGTTCGACGTGCTGCACCTGGACGGCCGCGACCTGCTCGACGAGCCGCTGGCCGCGCGGCTGGACGCGCTCGCCGGGTTGCTGGCCGACGAGGCGCACGCCGCGCTGCGGATGGCCGGCATGCGGCGGCCCACCGCCGAGCAGGCGGCCGGGGTGCTGGACGACGCGCTCACCGCCGGGCACGAGGGTGTGGTCGTCAACGCGCTGGACGCACCGTACGCGGCCGGGCGGCGCGGCAAGGCGTGGCAGAAGGTCAAGCCGGTGCACACCCTGGACCTGGTCGTGCTCGGCGTGGAGTGGGGGTACGGCCGGCGGTCGGGGAAGCTGTCCAACATCCACCTGGGGGCCCGGGACCCCGACGGCGGTGAGCCGGTGATGGTCGGGAAGACCTTCAAGGGGATGACCGACGAGCTGCTGGAGTGGCAGACCGCGACCTTCCCCGGTCTGGCCGCCGAACAGCCGCCGTGGGGGGTGCTGCTGCGGCCGGAGCTGGTGGTGGAGATCGCGCTGGACGGCGCGCAGCGCAGCCCGCGGTACCCCGGCGGCGTGGCGCTGCGGTTCGCCCGGGTGCTGCGCTACCGGCCGGACAAGACCGCAGCCGAGGCGGACACGATCGACGCGGTGCGCGCCCTGCTCGCCGGCGGCTGACGGGCGGGGCACCGACCCGGCGCGCGTCCGGTCACGTGTCAGCGAGCCGCCGGCGGGGAACCCTCGGGCATGTCCGAGAGTGACGACGCAGGCACCTCGACCCCCGGCGTGGAGCAGCGGCTGGCCGCGGGGCTGGACCCGGAGCGGCACCGGGCGCCCTCGGAGGGCGTCCCGCAGGACCTCCCCGACGACCCGGACGCGGAGGACGACCGGCCGGCTTGACGCCCGATCAGTTCCTCCGCCCCGGCAGGTCTCAGTCCTGGAGGGCGGGACCGGCCCGCCCGCCGAGGACAGGAGCAGCCGTGGGCACGGTCGTGTCATCTGCGTCGATGTCGCTGGACGGGTTCGTAGCCCTGCCGGACGACACCCCCGGCCCGCTCTTCGACTGGTACGACGCCGGGGACGTGGAGGTGACCACCGCCCGGGACGACCTCACCTTCCACCTCACGCCGGAGAGCGCCGCGCACTGGTTGTCGTGGGTGCAGTCGTTGGGGGCGCTCGTCGTCGGCCGCCGGCTGTTCGACCTCACCGACGGGTGGGAGGGGACGCATCCGCTGGGCGTGCCGGTCGTTGTGGTGACCCACCGGCCCTTAGAGGACTGGGCACACGCCGGACCGTCGACCGAGTTCCGGGACGACGTCGCGGCAGCCGTGGCCCGCGCTCAGCAGACCGCCGGCGACGCGGCCGTCGGGGTCGCGGCCGGGACGATCGCCAGCCAGTGCCTCGACCTCGGCCTGCTGGACGAGGTGGCGATCGACCTCGTGCCCGTCGTGCTCGGTGCCGGCCGGCCGTACTTCACCGACGTCGCGCACGGCCCGGTGGTGCTCAGGGAGCCGACGACGACGGTCCACGGCGATCGGGTCACGCACCTCGTCTTCCCCGTCCGCCGCTGAGGAGGCGCTGCGGCAGGGCGGTGGACATCGCGACAGGTCGACATGTCGCCCAGTTGTCATGTCGCCACATCTCCCTGTTGGCACGTCGATCTCTCGCCTCGTCGACCTGTCGCCTCGTCGACCTGTCGTCACGTCGATCAGAACGGGGGTGGATCGTCGGCGGGGTCCGGTGGTGGGCCGCCGACGGGGACGAGGAGGTACTCGTCGGGCAGGTGCAGGCCCGGCGGTCGGGTGGTGCGGGTGACCCCGGAGGGGGTGGTGATCGACAGCACGCCGTCGTCGGTCATGGTGAACCGCCAGCCGGGTGCGTGGGTCTTGAGCCGGTGGTGCCGGCGGCACAGCGAGCACAGGTTCTGGCACGCGGTGGCCCCGCCCTCGGCGTGCGGGTGCACGTGGTCGGCGTCGGTCCACCGCGCCGGCCGGCGGCAGCCGGGATGCCGGCAGTTGCGGTCCCGGGCCTGGACGTACCGCCGCTGGGCCGGGGTGGGGCGGTAGCGGTCGACCGGCGGGGGCCGGTCCACCACGCCACACCCGCACTCGGCGGATCGCCCGTGCTGCGGGCAGCCGCGGCGGACCAGCCGCTCCAACTCACCGCGGGTCACCGTCGCCCGCAACGCCCCCGTCTCGGGGTCGGTGAGCGAGATGCCCAGGGTCCCGTCGGCTGGTGGCTGGAGCCCGCCGGGGCACAGCGCGTCCAGCTGTTCCAGCAGTTCCCGCAGCTGCCCGGCGGTGATCGGCGCCCCGTCCACCGTCGCGGTGTCGCTGTCGGTCGGTGCATCAGTGGGCACCTCGGTGCGGCCGGTGGGGTGCGGGCGCAGGGTCGGGAGCGGGGCGATCACCTGCAGGTGCGCGGTCACCGGCTCCCGGGACGTGTCCCACGGGCGCAGGATGAGATCGGCCATGACCAGCGCGCGCAGCTGCCCGATCGGCCGCTCGTCACCGTCGGCCTTGGCCATCCGCGCATACCCGTCCACGGCGTCCCGGCAGGCCGCTGCGACCGGCATCGGCATGTCGGCGATCAGCTGCCCCATCCCATCGGCGGTGGCCTTGGCCTGCACATCAGCACACCGCTCGGCCCGCTTCCGCCGCCTATCCGCGGCGGCGTCGTCGATCGCGATCAGCGCCGCGGCGCACCGCTCGGCCAGCCGCACCGGGGTCTCCCCGCCCAGCGCCCACGCCAGCGCCTGCGCCTCCACCTCCGCGACGACCGCTGCAGGCACCCGGCCGCCGGCGTCCTGCGACTGCCCGCCCAGCGCCTTGACGATCGCGTGCGCCCGCGGTGGGTCGAGCAGCCCGTCGGCCAGCGCCGCCCACGTGTCGGGCAGCTCCCGCCGCAACACCAGCGACCGCTCGGTCAGCCTCGTGGCCGCGGTGCGGGAGATCCCGGCGACCACCGCCAGCTCGTCGGCGAAGAACTCACTCACCCCGGCCGGCGCCCGGTCAGGCAGGTAACCCTCCACCCCGTGCCCGGGCTCGTCCTCGGTCAGGTCCCACTGCTGCGACCGCCGCCCGGCGAACCCAGCCACCAGCGCCGCCTCATAGGCCGCCAACTGCGACCGCAGGTCCCGCACCGCGCCCAGCTCCCGCACGAAGTCCGCGTCGTCGAACCCCGCCACGTCCAGCACGTCGGTCAACCGCGAGCGGCGCCGGGTCACCCCCGCCGGAACGGCACCCCAGGCATCGGGGTCGAACGGGCGGGCCTGCGCCACCGTCACCGCCACCCCGTAACCCGCCGCCTCGAACACACCCTCAACCTAGGCGAGGGGTACGACAGTTCTGGCTGGTCAGCGGCCCGACCGGCGAGAATCTCGATCCGCCGATGAGCAGCTCTGCCTGCGGGCTCGTCTGGGCCAGCGAACACTTGATGGCGCGCCTGTGCACGCCCCGCACCGTCCGTGGACCGGCGTCGGCTGGGCGAAGTGGCCACTGCCCGCAGCCGCGGGCATGCCACGGGCTGCAACGGGGTCGGGGGTGCCGGCGGAAGACGGAACGGGGCTCCTCCAGGACTCCTACTCCGGCCCGGCGCCGTCCGGGGACGGGCGTCGGCTGGCGGGGGTGGCCACCAGCACGAGCGCGCCGATGCCGACGAGCAGCCACAGGCTCACCAGCCGGTAGACCAGCACCGCCGGCACGGCCTGGCTCGCCGGCAGCCCGGCGGCCACCAGGGCCGAGGCGAGCGCCGTCTCGACCACGCCGATCCCGCCGGGCGTGAGCCGGGCCGAGGAGGCGAGCGCCCCGGCGGCCCAGGCGAGCAGCAGCCCCTGCCAGGGCACGGGCGCGCCGACCGCGACCAGCGCGAGCGCGAGGGTCGCGACGTCGAGCACCCAGTTCGCGAGCGCGTAGGAGCCGGCAGCGCTGCCGGCGAGCGGGCTCAGCCGGAACGACCCGAGCGAGCTGAGCAGCTCGTCGACCCGGAGGCCGACCCGGTCGCTGCGCAGCGCCGGCACCCAGCGGCCGAGGACCGCGGCGGCCCGGCTGACCCAGCGCACGACCACCGCACGGGTCGGCCCGTGCCGGAGCACGAGGACCAGACCGACGACCGGGACGACGCCGGCCACCGTGGCGAGGAAGGCGCCGAGCGCCCCCATCAGCGACCCGGTCACCGCCGAGCCGACGGCGAGCACGACGGCCAGCGACGCCGTCGCGGCGATGCCCGAGACCGCCAGCGCCCAGCCGACCAGCCCCGTGCTGTTGCCCAGCGCGTGCAGCCGGCGGTACGTGTAGGCGGCGCTCGCCGCGGCACCGGCGACGGGCACCGTCGCGGAGATCGTGTTGCCCGCGTAGATGATGCTCGTGGCGCTGCCCAGGGGCGCCGACCCACCCCCGGCGCGGAGCAGCCCGCGCTGCTGTTGCACCAGGCACTGCATCGACAGCAGCTGCACGACCGCCGCCAGCAGCACCCACTTCCAGGCGACCCCGACCAGTCCGTCCCACCACTCGGCGATGCGGTGCCGGAAGACGACAACCAGCGCCACGGCCACCAGCCCCAGCAGGACGCGCAGCAGCAGGCCCAGCGGCCGCCGCCGCCCGGCGGGCTGGGCCACCGGGACGTCGTCCGGGGCGGACAGCTGCCCGGCCGGCAGCGGCTGACCTTCCTCCGGGCTCACCACCCCATGGTCCCCGTCGGTCGAGCGCACCTGCTCGGCCGGGGTCAGGCGGCGGCCACCCGGGGCACGACCTCGGTGCCCAGCAGCTCGATGCCGCGCAGCAGGTCGGCGTGCGCCAGCCGCGGGTTCGTCATCTGCAGCGAGATCCGGTCCACCCCGCCGAGCTGCCCGGAGATCCGGACCAGCTTCTCCGCCACGGTGTCCGGGTCGCCCATGAAGAAGGCGCCGTTCGGTCCGCTGGTGGCGTCGAACTGCGCGCGGGACGGCGGGGAGAAGCCCCGCTCCCGGGAGACCTTGGTGAACATCTCGTGCCAGCCCGGGTAGATGGTGTCCGCAGCCGCCTGGGTGCTCTCGGCGACGAAGCCGAACACGTGCAGCCCCACCTGCAGGGTCTCGGGGGCGTGGCCCGCCTGCGCGCCGGCCCGGCGGTACAGGTCGATCAGCGGGCCGAACTGGCGCGGCTCCCCGCCGATGATGGCGACCATCAGCGGCAGCCCGAGCAGCCCGGCCCGGGCGAAGGACTCCGGCGTCCCGCCGACGCCCACCCAGATGGGCAGCGGGTCCTGCAGCGGCCGCGGGTAGACGCCCTGGCCGGTGAGCGCCGGCCGGTGCCGGCCCGACCAGGTGACGACCTCGGAGTCCCGGATCTGCAGCAGGAGGTCGAGCTTCTCGGTGAACAGCGAGTCGTAGTCGGCCAGGGAGAGCCCGAACAGCGGGAAGGCCTCGGTGAACGACCCGCGCCCGACGACCAGGTCGATGCGACCCCGGGAGATGAGGTCCAGGGTGGCGAACTCCTGGAACACCCGGACCGGGTCGGCGGCGCTGAGCACGTTGACCGCGCTGCCCAGCCGGATGCGCGAGGTGCGGGCGGCCGCGGCGGCGAGGATGACCGCCGGCGCGGAGTCGTAGTACTCGGGGCGGTGGTGCTCCCCGATGCCGAAGGAGTACAGGCCCACCTGGTCGGCCAGGGCGATCTCCTCCAGCAGGTGGCCCATCCGCTCCTCGGCGCCGATCAGGCGCCCGGTGCCGGGATCGGTCACCGCCGAGACGAAGCTGTCGACGCCGAGGTGCATGGGGTCCTCCCGAGGAGCTCGCCGGCGCCGACGGACCGTCAAACGCTCAACCACCAGTCAACCAGGCGTCGGCGTCGTCCCGCAGCCCCCGGTCAGGAACGGGCCTCCACGGACGCGTCCGGGGCGAACTGCACCCGCGCCACCTGCACCCCGGCCGCGACCTCCTCCGGAGCCGCCGTCGTGCCGATCGCCGTCGCCCACGCGTCGATCGTCGCGGCGCTGAAGCGCTGCACCTCCGGGGTCCCCCCAGGCGACCGGGTCGCCCACCGGCTCGCCGCGCAGGAAGAGCGCCAGCCCGAGGACGGCGACGTCCGAGCCGCAGCCGGACCAGGCTCTGCGGGCCACCCCAGCTGACGGTGAAGCCGTGCGGTGGGTCGCACTCCGGCACCTCACCACCGGCGTTCCCCTCCACCTGGAAAGCGCCGCCCACCCGGAGGTCGCCGCTGACCGGGGCGAACCACCGGGCCAGCCGGTCGGGCTCGGTGACGGCGGACCACACGTCCCCGACCGCCGCGTCGTAGCGGCGGAGCACGCTGACGGCCATCTCCCCGGCGTCCCCGCTCCCCCTCCGCTGCACGTCCCGGTGAGCCGCCACGAGCTCGTCGACGAGGTCCCTCATGTCCCCTCCTCCGTGTCGGCCGCGGGCTCGGCGCCCGTGGTCACTGGTGTCGTCCCGGCGCGCTTGCCCCGGGCGAGCTCGGTGGCCAGCGCGTCCAGGCGCTGGTCCCAGAACCGGCGGAAGCCGGTCAGCCACGCGTCGATCTCCTGCAGCCCGGTCGCATCCACGGCGTAGAGCCGCCGCGCTCCTTCCGCGCGCACCCGGGCGAAGCCGTTCTCGCGCAGCACCTTGAGGTGCTGGGAGGCGGCGGGCTGGGAGATGCCGAACTCGACGTGCACGACGGCGGCGACCTGCCCCGCGGGCTGCTCGCCGTCGGCGAGGAGCTCCATGATCCGGCGCCGGACCGGGTCACCGAGGACGCCGAACGCGTGCACTCCGATGGATATGAGCGACAACTCATGGAGCAACCCCCTTCCACCCACCCGCGGACGCTGCGGGACACTGGGGCGTGATCGAGGTGCCCGTGGCGCTGTCCACGACGAACTGGGCCGGCAACTACACCTACTGGGCGACGAAGCTGCACCGCCCGCAGTCGCTCGAGCAGCTGCAGGAGGTCGTCTCGGCCGGGCCGCGGGTGAAGGTCCTCGGTTCCCGGCACTCGTTCACCGGCATCGTCGACTCGGCGGAGCTCGTCTCGCTGGAGGCGATGACCTCGCCGGACTCGGTCGTCGTCGCCCCGGATCGGCGGTCGGTGACCGTGGACGCCGGCCTGACCTACGGCGACGTGGCCGCGGCGCTGCAGCCGCACGGCCTGGCGCTGCACAACCTCGCCTCGCTCCCGCACATCTCCGTGGCCGGTGCCGTGGCCACCGCCACCCACGGGTCCGGTGTGGGCAACGGCAACCTGGCGACCGCGGTCGCGGCCCTGGAGCTGGTGACCTCCAGCGGTGAGGTGGTGCGCGCCGACCGCGGGGACGCCGACTTCGACGGCATGGTCGTCGGCCTCGGCGCGCTGGGTGCGGTCACCCGGGTCACCCTCGACGTCGAGCCGGCGTTCGAAGTGCAGCAGCGGGTCTTCGACCACCTGCCGTGGCCGGCCCTGTTCGAGCACTTCGAGGAGGTCGTCTCCCTCGGCTACAGCGTCAGCGCGTTCACCCTGTTCGAGGGCGACGTCGACATGGTCTGGGTCAAGTCGCGGACCGACGCGCCGGCCCCGCCCCAGGGTGAGCTGTTCGGTGCGGTGCCGGCGATGAGCGAGCGGCACCCGATCCCGGGCATCGACCCGACCCCGGCCACCCCGCAGCTGGGCAGCGTCGGCCTGTGGTCGGACCGACTGCCGCACTTCCGGATGGGCTTCACGCCCAGCAACGGCGACGAGATCCAGTCCGAGTACCTGCTCCCCCGGTCCCACGCCGTCCCGGCGCTGGAGGCGCTCCGCGCCCTCGGGGACCGGATCCGGCCGCTGCTGCAGACCTGCGAGATCCGCACGATCGCCGCCGACCGGCTCTGGCTGAGCACGGCGCACGACCAGGACTCCGTCGCGTTCCACTTCACCTGGCGGCAGGCGCAGTCCGAGGTGGAGGAGCTGCTCGTCGAGCTCGAGGCCGCGCTGCTCCCGCTGGGGGCGCGCCCGCACTGGGGCAAGGTCTTCCTCGCCGACGCCGCCACGCTCGCCCCCCGGTACGCCCGGCACGCCGACTTCGTCGACCTGGTCCAGCGGCTGGACCCCCGGGGCGCCTTCGGCAACGAGTGGCTCGAGCGGCACGTCCTCGGCAGCTGACCCGCGGTCAGCCGGGCAGCAGGCCGCCGGGCTGACCGCGACGGACGGCGTGAGCGGTGGCCTCGGCGCGGTTGCGGACACCCAGCCGGTCGTCGGGGGCCACTGCCCGGGCCAGCGCCAGCCGGGCCCTCGCCGCGTCGAACGGCATCAGCAGACCGGTGAACCCGCGCAGCGCGCGGCGGGCCGGTGCCGGCCGCGCTCGACGGCCACCCAGCCGTGACCGGCGCAGAGCGGGACGTCGGCCACGACCCGTTCGGCCAGGTCCAGCCACCCGCGGCCCGCCGCCCCGTACGTGGTCGGCGAAGGCCTGCTCGCGCTGCGCGATCGCCTCGGGGACCCGGCCGAGGAACCACTGCGCCCGGGCCAGGCCGTCCCGGGCGTCGGCGGCGAGCAGGTACTCGCTGTCGAACCGGGCGCGGGGCGACCATGACGCCGATCGCGGACATCACGACGTCGAAGGACGCCTCGTCGAACGGCAGGAGCTCCGCGTCGGCCTCGGTCCACTCCAGCGACAGCCCGGACGCCTCGGCCTGCCGGCGGCCCTCGGCCAGCAGCGCCGCGTCGCCCGTGCCGGCGGCGACGTCCAGCACCCGGTCGCCGGTCCCGACCGCGCAGGCCTCGACCAGCCGGGCCCCAGCGGGGTCAGTGCTGTCGAGCCGGGCCGCCACCGCTCCCGGTCACATCGGGCGAACTCCCCGTCCGCTGCCCATCAGTTGCCGCTGGAGAAGGCCGCGTCGAAGGCCGCGGCGGGCGGGTCGAAGGCCAGCCGGCGGACGAACTCCAGCGCCTCGGGCGCCCCGACCAGCCGGTCCATGCCGGCGTCCTCCCACTCCACCGAGATCGGCCCGGTGTAGCCGATGGTGTTGAGCATCCGGAAGCACGCCTCCCACGGCACGTCGCCGTGGCCGGTGGAGACGAAGTCCCAGCCGCGCCGCGGGTCGGCCCACGGCAGGTGGGAGCCCATCCGGCCGTTGCGCCCGTTGCCGACCTGACGCTTCGCGTCCTTGCAGTCCACGTGGTAGATCCGGTCCTTGAAGTCCCACATGAACCCGACCGGGTCCAGGTCCTGCCACACGAAGTGCGACGGGTCCCAGTTCAACCCGAACGCCTCACGGTGCCCGATCGCCTCCAGGGTGGCGACCGTCGTCCAGTAGTCGTAGGCGATCTCCGAGGGGTGCACCTCGTGGGCGAACTTCACCCCGACCTCGTCGAAGACGTCCAGGATCGGGTTCCAGCGGTCGGCGAAGTCGGCGTAGCCGTCGGCGATCATCGACTCGGGCACCGGCGGGAACATCGCCACGGTCTTCCAGATCTTGCTCCCGGTGAACCCGACGACGACGTCGACGCCCAGCGCGCGGGCGGCGCGGGCGGTCAGCTTCATCTCCTCCGCCGCCCGCTGCCGCACCCCCTCGGGGTCGCCGTCGCCCCACACCCGGGCGTGGACCATCCCGCGGTGCCGCTCGTCGATCGGGTCGTCGCAGACGGCCTGGCCGTTGAGGTGGTTGGAGATGGCGTACACCGACAGGCCGTGCCGCTCCAGGACCGCCAGCCGCTCCTTGACGTAGGAGTCGTCCTCGGCGGCCCGGGCGACGTCGAGGTGGTCGCCCCAGCAGGCGATCTCCAGGCCGTCGTAGCCCCAGCCCGAGGCCAGCCGGCACACCTCCTCGAACGGCAGGTCGGCCCACTGGCCGGTGAACAGGGTGACGGGGCGGGGCATCAGTTCTCTCCCGGGTGGTCGTCGGTGGGGATCTCGGTCCAGGTGGAACGGTCGGCGGCACTGCGCTCGACTGCGTCCAGCACGCGCTGGACCTGCAGCCCGTCGGCGAAGGACGGCCGGGGCTGCTCCCCCGCGGCCAGCGCACCGACCAGGTCCACGACCTGGTGGGTGAAGCCGTGCTCGTAGCCCAGGCCGTGGCCGGCCGGCCACCACGCGCCCACGTAGGGGTGCTCGGGCTCGGTGACCACGATCCGCCGGAAGCCGGCGGTCTCGGCCGGCTCGGCGCCGTCGTAGAAGTCCAGGACGTTCATGTCCTCGAAGTCGAAGGCCAGGCTGCCGGCCGAGCCGTTGACCTCGATCCGGATGGCGTTCTTCCGGCCCAGGGCGAACCGGGTCGCCTCGAACGTGGCCAGCGCGCCCTCGGTGAACCGGCCGAGGAAGACCGCCGCGTCGTCGACGGTCACCTCGCCCATGCCCTCACCGGCGACCCCGCCGAGCGTGCCGGTGCTGGCCGGCAGCGGGCGCTTGCGCACGAAGGTCTCCATCAGCGCGCTCACCCCGGTCAGCGACTGGCCGGTGATGTACTGGGTGAGGTCGACGATGTGCGCGCCGATGTCGCCCAGCGCGCCGGAGCCGGCCTTGTCCTTCTGCAGCCGCCAGGACATCGGGGTGGCCGGGTCGGCGATCCAGTCCTGCAGGTACTGCGCCCGGACGTGCCGGATGGTGCCCAGCCGCCCGTCGGCGACCAGCTTGCGGGCCAGGCCCACCGCCGGCACCCGCCGGTAGGTGAAGCCGACCATCGCCCGCACGCCGGACGCCGCCGCCCGGTCGGCCGCCGCGACCATCGCCTCGGCCTCGGCGACGGAGTTGGCCAGCGGCTTCTCGCACAGCACGTGCTTGCCCGCCTCGAGCGCGGCGATCGCGATCTCGGCGTGGGTGTCACCGGGGGTGCAGATGTCGACCAGGTCGACGTCGGTGCGCTGCAGGAGGCGGTGCCAGTCGGTCTCGGTGTCCGCCCAGCCCAGCCGGTCGGCGGCGGCCGACAGCGCGGCGGGGTCCCGGCCGGCCAGCACGGTCAGCTGCGGGGCGAGCGGGAGGTCGAAGAAGCGCGGCGCGGTGCGCCACGCGTGGGAGTGGGCCACGCCCATGAAGGCGTAACCGATCATGCCGACGCGCAACGGCGGCGGGGAGGGGGTCATCGCAGGCTCCAGGAGACGACCGGGGACGCCGACGGTCGTCGGCGTCCCCGGCGGTGCGGTCAGGACTCGAACGCGCTGTCGATGTACTGGTCGACGTTGTCCTTGGTCACGACCGGTGCGTTGAGCACGACCTGCTTCGGGATCTCCACCTCGACCAGGTCCGACATCGCCTTGTCCTGGGCCAGCAGGCGGGCCATCTTGACGCCGTCCGCCGCCTGGGTCGACGGGTAGATGACCGTCGCCTTCAGGACCGAGTCATCGGCCTGGATGCTGCGCATGGCGTTCGCCGAACCGGCGCCGCCGACCATGAAGAACTCGTCGCGGCCGGCGTTGTTGATCGCGGCCAGGACGCCGACGCCCTGGTCGTCGTCGTGGTTCCAGATGGCGTCGATCTTCGGCGCGGCCTGCAGCAGGTTGGAGGCGGCCTCCTCACCGGACTCGACGGTGAACTCCGCGGCGACCCGGTTGCTCACCTTCAGCCCGCAGTCACTGAGCGCGTCGGCGAAGCCCTTGCTGCGCTCCTGGGTCAGCGGGAGGGAGTCGATGCCGGCGATCTCGGCGACGACCGAGTCCGGCTTGCCGCCCAGCTGGGAGCAGATGTAGGTGCCGGCCGAGACGCCCATGCCGTAGTTGTCACCGAGCACCGTGGCGCGGGCGGCGAACGGGCTGTCGAACTGGCGGTCGACGTTGATCACCGGGATGCCGGCGTCCATCGCCTTCAGCGCGACCGGGGTCAGCGCCGCGCCGTCGAAGGGCAGCAGCACGATCGCGTCGACCTTGTCGTTGATGAAGGTCTCCACCTGGCTGATCTGGGTGCTGACGTCGTTCGTGCCCTCGGCGACCTGCAGGTCGACGTCGTCGTACTGCTCGGCTGCCGCCTTCGCGGCGTTGGTGATGCCGGCCATCCAGCCGTGGTCGGCCGCCGGCGCGGAGAAGCCGATGGTGACCTCGTCGCCGGAGTCGTCGTTCGAGCTGGCTGCGTTGGTGCTGCCGCCGCCGCCGGAGGAGCTCTCCTCCGGTGAGTTGCTGGTGCAGCCGGCCACCATCGCCGTCGCCCCGACCAGGCAGACGGTGGTGGACAGCAGGCGCCGGAACGGGCGCTGCCGTGTTGCAGACATCGTTCTCTCCTCGTGTCGAGCCGACCTGGGCAGTCCAGGCGGGGTGGGACGTGGCTGGTGCTGCCCAGGCGGCCGGGGGCCGGCTGGGTGTCGTGCTGATCCGCGCCCGCTGGGCCCGGGTCAGGTCAAGGGGTGTCGGTGCTGCCGCTGGGGCGGTCGCCGGCCGGGCCGCCGGGCACCGCGCCGCCGGAGACCGTGCCCGCCGGCCCGCCGGCGGTGGCCGCGCCGGGCGGGGTCATCGACCGCGGCGTGCGCATCCGGAAGGACCCGGTGACCAGCCGCTGCTGGAGCAGGACGGCGGCGACGATGATCACACCGCGGGCCACCGCCTGAGCCGAGCTGGACAGGTTGTTGAGCGTGAAGACGTTGCCGAGCGTGGTGAAGATCAGCACGCCGAGCACGGTGCCGACGATGGTGCCGCGGCCGCCGACCAGCAGGGTGCCGCCGATGACCACCGCCGCGATGGCGTCCAGCTCGTAGAGGTTGCCGTGGGTGGAGCTGCCGGTCGTGGTGCGCGCCATCAGCATCACCGCCGCGATCCCGCAGGTGAACCCGGAGAGCACGTAGAGCCAGACGGTGTGCCGCTGCACCCGGATGCCGGCCAGCCGGGCCGCCTCCGCGTTGCCGCCGACGGCGAAGGTGCGCCGGCCGAACGTCGTGCGGTTCAGCAGCACCCAGCCGGCGACCGCGACGAGGGCGAAGACGATCACCAGCGTCGGGATGCCGAGCACGTCGCCGGAGAAGAACCGGATGAAGTCCTGGTCCTGGACGATCTGGGTGCGCCGGTTGGAGATGATCTCGGCCAGCCCGCGGGCGGCGGCCAGCATCGCGAGGGTGGCGATGAAGGCGACCAGCTTGCCGTAGGCGATCACCACCCCGTTGACCAGCCCGGCGATCGAGCCCACCAGCAGCGCGGTGCCCACCATGACGATCCAGTGGGTGTCCTCGGCCAGCTGCTGGGTGGCCAGGGTGGTCGCCCACACCGAGGCCAGCGCCACCAGCGCGCCGACCGACAGGTCGATCCCGCCGCCGATGATCACGAACGTCATCCCGACGCTGACCACGCCGATGACGGCGGCCAGCCGCAGGATGGTCAGCACGTTGTCGACGTCGGCGAACCGGTCGCCGGCCGTCGCGACGCCGGCGATGCACAGCAGCACCAGCGCGACGATCAGCCCGAGGTTGCGGCCGAGCGGCCCGGCGAGCAG
>NZ_SJEX01000062.1 GCF_005930495.1 Modestobacter excelsi
TCGGTGCAGGAGACCGGGCTTGCGGGGTGGGGCAGTGCACCGGCACCGGGAGGCGCCGGGCTGGCGGCGTCCGCGTCCTTGAGGTCGTCGACGTCCTTGGCGTCACCCGCGGCTGTGGGGGCGCCGTCAGTCGTCGTCCCGGTCACTGCCGGGTCCGATCCCGCCGTGTCCGACGCTGCCGGGTCTGACGCTGCCGTGGCCGTGTCGGTCGTCGTGCTGCTCGCGCTCCCGGGGTCGGTCGTCCCGGTGGTGGGGGTGGTCGTGCCGGTGCTGGTCGTGCTGGTGCTGGCCGTGCCGGTGCTGGTGGTGGCGGTGCCGCTACCGGTCGTGCTGGCACCGCCGGCCGGGGCGCAGGGCTCGGATGGCGAGGTGTCGGTGCGGGACGTCGGGGTCAGCGGAGCGCTGCTCCCCGCGGGCGTCGTGGCCGCCGTCGGCTGGCCGTCCTCACCGCGTCGGCGGGCAGTGGCCGCCGTCGTGGCCGGGTCCAGCGAAGTCGTCGTGGGCGCCAGGGCCGTGGTGGTGGCCACGACGACCCCTGAGTCGTCGTCGTCGGGGGTGGACGGCTTCGCCGGGCAGGTCGACCCGGACGCCGGCACGGTGGGGCTCGGCCCGCTCGGCGTCGTCGTCCCCGTGCCCGTGGTGGCCGTCCCCGGGACGGCTGCCGTCGTCGGAGGAGCCGTGATGACATCCGACGCGGGGACGGGAGCGGGCGCAGGTCCAGCCCCGTCTCCGACGGCCGGCCCGGTGTCCTCGGTGACGGCGACCTCGGCGACCTCGGTGTCCTCGGTGACGGTCGGCTCGGCGACCTCGGTGTCCTCGGTGACGGTCGGCTCGGTGTCCTCGGTGACGGTCGGCTCGGTGTCCTCGGTGACGGTCGGCTCGGCGTCCTCGGCGGCGGTCGGCTCGGCGTCCTCGGGGGCTGCCGGTGCCGGCGGGACGTCATGCAGCACGGATCCGGCGTCCTCCGCGTCGTCGGACTGCAGCTCCGGGGCGGAAACGGGCGCCACAGCCTGCACGGGGGGCTCGGTGTCGGCTCCCGGCTCAGGGGTCGGGGCGGGCGACCCGACGGTGGCGTCCTGGGTCACCGGTGGTGCGTCCTCGGCCCGGGCCGTGGTCGAGACGACGGTCAGCAACATCCAGGCGCCGATGGCCAGCGCGGCGGCGACGAGCAGGCGGGCCGGCGCGCTCAGGGGAGCGCTCCCGACGCGGTGCCGCATGGCCACCGCGCCGGGCGCCGCGCCACTCGGCTCCCGGTTCGTCACCGTACGCACGCTCGGCCTCACGATGACGAGCGTCAAGTGCACCAGGGAGAGGCCCGGGCGAGAAGGCGTGTCTCGTCACACCGAGTGATCAAATGTGAAGACGATGTGCCTTCTGCGTGACCTCACCCAGGCTCTCCTCCGCGGTGCGGGGAGTGTGCTCCCGACGGCGCGACGGGCCGGGGCGGCGGGGTCCGGAGATGCCTGCCAGAGGCGCTCGGGACCAGCGGGTCGGCGAGGACCCGTGGCTCGTCGTCGGTGAGCCACCTCTGGCGCAGGCCCACCTCTCCGGCCCACCGATCCAGGGAGCCGGGCGGTCGTCGATGACGCCTGCGCACTCGGCGGCCTGCAGCGGGATGGTCGCCGTCCACACCCGGACGGGTCGTCCACAGATCCGGCCGGGCCCTGTCGCGGGCGGCCGGATCGCGCTGCGCTGGTCCCGTGCCTGCCGCGTCCGCCACCCCTTCCGCTGCCCACCCGCTGGTCGTGAGCGCCGACCCCGTCCTGCTCGACGACCTCCTCCGACTGCTGGCCGCCGCCGGGACGACCGGCGAGCTCACCACCGGCGGAGGCGCGCTGCGACGCGCCCACCGTGACGCCCCGCTGGTGCTCGTCGGTGCGGATGCGCTGGCCAGCGCGCCGGTCCGCGCCCTCCCACGCCGGCCGGGGGTGCTCGTCGTGGTCGGCGGAGCACCGGACGCCGAGGTCTGGTCGGCCGCCGTCGCGGTCGGTGCCGAGCGCGTCGTCGTCCTGCCCCAGGACGAGACGTGGCTGGTCGAGCGGGTCGCCGCCGCCATCCGGGCGCCGGTGCGGCCCGGCTGGCTGGTCGCCGTCGCCGGCGCCTGCGGTGGGGCCGGCGCGAGCACGCTGGCCACGGCGCTCGCCCTGGCCGCGCGCGCGGCGAGGGGTCCGGACGTGCTGCTCGTCGACGGGGACGGCTGGTCGGCCGGACTGGACCTGCTGCTGGGCGCCGAGTGGGTGCCGGGGCTGCGCTGGCCCGAGCTGGCCGGGATCAGCGGTCGGGTGGCCGGTCCCGCCCTGGTCGCCGCGCTGCCCGAGGCCTGCGGCGTGCCGGTCCTCGCGGCGTCCCGGGACCAGCCGCAGGAGGTGCCGGTTGAGGCGCTGCTGGCCGTCTCCACCGGTGCCCGGGACAGCGGCTGGGGTGTCGTCGTCGACCTGCCCGTCCGCGGTGCCCCCACCGACGGCGTGCTGGCCGAGGCAGACCTGGCCGTGCTGCTGGTCCCCGCCCGGCTGCGGGCCGCTGCGGCGGCGCGTGCCCTGCTGGCCGGGGAGCGCAGCCCCTGGGCGTCCGCGCTGCTGGTCAGCCGGCCGGTGCCGGGCGGGCTGACCCGCACCGAGATCGCCGACGTGCTGGGCCGGCCGGTGTTCGCCGAGCTGGCGGCCGACCGGTCGGCGGTGGCGCGGAGCGAGCGGGGTGAACCCCCGTCGGTGGCCGCGCGGTCACCGTTCGGGCTGCTCAGCCGGCAGCTGCTCGCCCAGCTCCCCGGGCGCGCGGCATGACCGAGTCCGCTGCGCCGCTGGTGGAGCGGGTGCGCGCCCGGCTGGCCGGTGGCACGGGTGCCCCGAGCGCGGTCACCGTCGCCGCGCTGGTGCGGGAGGAGACCGGCGGGCTGCTGGGCGACCGCGGCGTGCTCTCCGCCGTACGGGCGGCCACGGACGAGCTGTCCGGAGCCGGGGTGCTCGAGCCCCTGCTGCGGCTGCCCGGGGTGACCGACGTGCTGGTCAACGGCCCGGACGCGGTCTGGGTCGACCGTGGTGGGGGCCTGGAGCCGGTCGACGTCCGCTTCCCCGACGAGGCAGCGGTCCGCCGTCTCGCCGTGCGGCTGGCCGCCTCGGCCGGGCGGCGGCTGGACGACGCCGCTCCGTGGGTGGACGCCGGGCTGCCCGACGGCACCCGGCTGCACGCCGTCCTCCCGCCGGTGTCGGGATCGGGCACCTGCCTGTCGCTGCGGGTGCTGCGCCGGGCGGCGCTCCCCTTCGCCGACCTCGCCGGCCGCGGTGCCTTCCCCGGCGCCTCGGCCGACCTGCTGACGGCGGTGGTGCGGGCCCGGCTGGCGTTCCTGGTCACCGGCGGCACCGGCACGGGCAAGACCACGGTGCTCTCCGCGCTGCTCGGGGTGGCCGACCCCCGGGAGCGGGTGGTGCTCTGCGAGGACGCCCCCGAGCTCGCGCCGCCGCACCCGCACGTGGTCCGGTTGCTGACCCGCCCGCCGAACGTGGAGGCGGCGGGGGCGGTCACCCTGCGCGACCTGGTCCGCCAGGCGTTGCGGATGCGGCCGGACCGGCTGGTGGTCGGCGAGGTGCGCGGCGGGGAGGTCATCGACCTGCTGGCCGCGCTGAACACCGGTCACGACGGCGGGTGCGGCACCGTGCACGTCAACCGGGCGGCGGACCTGCCGGCCCGGCTCGAGGCCCTGGGGGAGGCCGCCGGGCTGGGCCGGGCGGCGGTGCACAGCCAGGCGGCGGCCGCGCTCGCGGTCGTCGTCCACCTGCGCCGCGGTCCTTCCGGCCGGCACGTCGCCGAGCTCGGCGTCGTCCGGCGGCGCGGGGAGCTGATCGAGGTGGCGGCGGGCTGGCGGGCCGACGGCGGGGTCTGCCCCGCGCGCGACGAGCTCGCTGCCCTGCTGCCGTGCCCGGTGCCGGGATGACCCCGGCGCTGCTCTGCCTGTCCGCGGCGCTGCTCAGCTGGCCGACCGCACGGCCGGCCGCCCGGTTGGCCGGGCGCCCCGGCGGTCCGCTGCCCCGGCCGGGCGTCGCCACGCTGGTGAGCGGCCGCGCCGGCGTGCTGGCACCCGCGCTGGCGGCGGGCAGCGCAGCGGCGGTCCTGTCCACGCCCGTCGTCGCCGCACTGGCCGCGGTCTGCGGACTGGCGGCCGGGCACGCGCTCCGGCGGCGGGCGGTGGCGACCGCGGCGGAGCGGCGCAGCCGCGCGCTGATCGAGGGGCTGGGCGCGCTCGCCGCCGAGCTGCGGGCCGGCCGCCCGCTGGCCGAGGCGACCGCGACGGCGCTGGACTGCTGCCCGGACCCGGCCACCGCGGCCGCCCTCGGGCCGGTGGTGCGGCTCGGCGAGGCCCCGCCGGGGCGGGCCGGCGACGAGCCCGCCCGGGCGCTGCTGCGGATCGCCGCGGCGGTGCGGCTCAGCGCGCGCACCGGCTGCTCGCTGGCCGGCGTGGTGGCCGCGGTCGAGGACGACCTGCGGGCCCGGCTGCACGCGGAGCAGGAGCTGCGCTCCGCGGTCGCCGGCCCGCGCGCCAGCGCGACGGTGCTGGCCGGGCTGCCGGTGCTCGGCCTGCTGATGGGCAGCGGGGTCGGGGCCGACCCGTGGCGGGTGCTGACCACCACCGGCTCGGGGACGGTGCTGCTCGTGCTGGGGGTGGCGCTGGAACTGGCCGGGACGAGCTGGTCGGCCCGGCTGGTGCGCCGCGCCGTCCGACGGTGAGCGCGGCCGCGGCGGTCGCCCTGGCGGCGGCGCTGCTGGTCTGGGTGCCCTCCGGCGCGACCCGCCGGGAGCGGCTGCGGGCGGTGGCGCCCGCTCCAGCCTCCCGGGGGCGGTGGCGTCCCCAGGTGCCGGGCGGGCCGCCGGGCACCGGCCGCCGCTGGGCGGAGGCGGGCGCCGCCGCGGCCGGGGTCTTCCTGCTCCTCGGCGGGGGCCCGGGCGCCGCGCTCGCCGGCGCCTGCGTCGGAGCGGGGCTGGAGCGGTTGCTGCGGCGGTCGGGAGCCCCACCGGACCCGGGCTCCCGGCTGGCCCTCGACCTGCCGGTGGCCTGCGACCTGATCGCCGTGTGCCTGACCGCCGGCACCCCGGTCGGCTCGGCGCTGGCCGCGGTCGGCGACGCGGTGTCCGGGCCGCTGGGGGAGCGGTTGGTCGAGGTCGGTTCCCTGTACCGGCTCGGGGCCGCGCCGCGTCGCGCCTGGTCGGGATCGCCGCCGCCGCTGGACGTGCTGGGCCGGACGCTGGTGCGTGCGGGGGAGTCCGGGTCGGCGGTCGTCCCGGCGCTGCAGCGGCTGGCGGCGGACCTGCGCAGCAGCGCCCGGAGCGAGACCGAGGCGGCGGTGCGCCGCGCCGGGGTGTGGGTGCTCGCCCCCCTGGGGCTGTGCTTCCTCCCCGCGTTCCTCTGCCTGGGTGTCGTCCCGCTGGTGCTCGGCATCGCCGCCGACGTCTTCGGCTGAGGTCACGGCGTCGTCGTGTGCACGCTGTGGCCGCGTGCGGGCGCCGCCGTCCACAGCTGGGGGCGTCCTCCACAACCCGGCTCCGGACCTGGGCCGGCGGTCCGGAGCACCGGAGGCTCGCAGCTGACGGGCCGGCTGGCGGCCCGGTGGAGGTGGGGACATGGGGATCCGGTCGCAGCAGGAGTCGGCAGCGCAGAGGCGGACCGCGCTGGCCCGGCGGCTGACGCAGGTCCGGACGGGCGAGGAGGGCATGAGCACCGCGGAGTACGCCGTGGGCACCGTGGCGGCCTGCGCCTTCGCGGCCGTGCTCTACCAGGTGGTCACCGGCGGCTCGGTGGTCACCGCGCTCGGCGACCTGGTGCAGTCCGCCCTGGCCACGCTCTCCTGAGCCGTCGTGCGCACCCGCCGCCGCGCCGGCCGGCCCGAGGCCGGGATGGTGACCGCGGAGACGGCCGTCGTGCTGCCGGTCCTGCTGTTCGTCCTGGCCGGGGCGGTGGCCGCGGTCGTGGTCGTCGGTGCCCAGCTGCGCTGCGTGGACGCCGCCCGGGAGGCGACCCGCGCGGCGTCGCGCGGCGAGCCCGGCGCGGTGGCGGCGGCCCTGGCCGCCGGGGCTGCTCCCCGGGGCGCGGTCACCGCGATCGGCGGCGACGGCGAGACGGTCACCGTGACCGTCTCGGCGACGGTCTCACCACTGGGCCCGCTGCCCTGGCACGTCGAGGTCTCGGCCACGGCCACCGCACTGCGGGAGCCCTCGGCGGGGAGCGGTGCGCCGTGACGTCGTCGCGGCTCGCCGGCGAGCGGGGCTCGGCCACCGTGTGGACCGTCGCGCTGTCCGCGGTCCTCGCGGTGGTGGGCGCGGCGGTGCTGCTGGTCGGGGCTGCGGTGGTCGCCCGGCACCGGGCGGGCTCGGCCGCGGACCTGGCCGCGCTGGCGGCGGCGGGCCGGGCGGTGCAGGGCGACGCAGACCCGTGCGCGGCCGCCCACGAGGTGGCCGCGGCCAACGGTGCCACCGTCGACTCCTGCGCGGTCAGCGCGGCGGCGGTGGTGGAGCTGCGGGTGCACGTCCCGGTCCGGCTCGGCCCGCTCGGCGTGGTGGACGCGCCTGCCCGTGCCCGGGCAGGGCCGGCGCCACCCGACGCCGGGCCGGCGGCACCGTCAGAAGACCAGGTCGTCGGGGTCGCGGTCGGGCTCGGGCGGCGCCTCGTCGGTCGCCGGGGCCCCCTCGGGCGCGGCCGGGCCGCTGGTGCCGAACAGGCCCGGCCGCGGGGCCGGTCGGCGGGTCAGCTCCGCCTCCTCGGGGGTCAGCTCGGGAGCGGTGGCGAGCTCGTCCAGGACGACGTCGAGCACCCGGACCGCTCCGGCCTTGTCCAGCGGGTCGTTGCCGTTGCCGCACTTGGGCGACTGCACGCAGGACGGGCAGCCGGACTCGCACTCGCAGCTGGCCACCGTGGCCCGGGTCGCCTGCAGCCAGTCGCGCAGCACCGCGTACCCGCGCTCGGCGAAGCCGGCGCCGCCGGGATGGCCGTCGTAGACCACGATCGTCGCCGTGCCGGTGTCCGGGTGCAGGGCCGTGGAGATGCCGCCGAGGTCCCAGCGGTCGCAGGTGGCCAGCAACGGGAGGATCCCGATCGACGCGTGCTCGGCGGCGTGCAGCGAGCCGGGCAGCGCGGTCTCGTCCACGTCGGCCCGCTCCACTGCCCGGTCGCTGAAGGTCAACCACACCGCCCGGGTGCGCAGCTGCCGGGCGGGCAGGTCGAGCGGGAACTCCGCGAGCACTTCCCCGGTGCCGACCCGTCGGCGCTGGTAGGCCACGACCTGGTTGGTGACGTCGACGACGCCGGTGTGCGCGGTGACCGCCCCGAGCCGCCGGGTCCGGTCGGTGGACACGATCGAGAGGTCCACGACGTCACGGGCGACCGTCGTCCACTCCGGGCTCTCCGGGTGCACGACGGCGCAGGCGTCCTCGACGTCGAACTCGTCGACGACGTAGGTCTCGCCGCGGTGCACGTAGAGCGCACCGGTGTGCACGGTGGCGTGGGAGGCGTCGCCGTCCACCGTGCCCAGCAGGCGCCCGGTCGCGCCCTCGATGATCGACACCGGGGCGGTGCCGCTGCCGCGGATGTCCACGTCCGGCCGGCCCCGGCCCGCCCAGTACCAACCGGTCGGCCGGGCGCGGAGCAGCCCGTCGGCGACGAGCTCGGTCACCTGGGCCTCGGCCACCTCCCCGCCGAAGTCGGCGAGGTCCTCGCGGCGCAGCGGCAGCTCGGCGGCCGCGCAGCACAGCTGCGGGCCGAGCACGTAGGGGTTCGCCGGGTCGGTCACCGTGGCCTCGACGGGCCGGCCGAACACCGCCTGCGGGTGGTGGGCCAGGTAGTGGTCCAGCGGGTCGTCGCGGGCGACGAACACCACCAGGGACTCGTTCTGCGCCCGCCCGGCCCGGCCGGCCTGCTGCCACATCGAGGCCAGCGTGCCGGGGTAGCCGGCGAGCACCACGGCGTCCAGGCCGGCGATGTCGATGCCCAGCTCCAGGGCGTTGGTGGTGGCCACGCCCAGCAGCGCCCCGCTGGACAGCGACCGCTCCAGCTCCCTGCGCTCCTCGGGCAGGTAGCCGCCGCGGTAGGAGTCGACCCGCGACACCAGGTCCGCCCGGCCCCGCGACCGCAGCACGGCGCGGGCCTGCTCGGCCACCGACTCCGCGCCGCGGCGGGACCGGACGAACGCCAGGGTGCGGGCGTTCTGCTCGACCAGGTCGGCCAGCAGACCGGCGGCGTCCGCGGCGGCCGAGCGCCGCAGCGGGGCGCCGTGCTCGCCGGTCTTCTCCGTCAGCGGCGGCTCCCACAGGGCGAAGGTGGCCCCCGGCCGCGGCGACCCGTCGTCGGTCACCGCCGTCACCGGGGCTCCGACCAGCCGGCTGGCGGCCGCCGCCGGGTCGGCCACGGTCGCCGAGGCGAGCACGAACACCGGTTCGGCGCCGTAGCGGCGGCAGATCCGCCGCAGCCGGCGCAGCACGTGCCCGACGTGGGAGCCGAAGACGCCCCGGTAGGCGTGGCACTCGTCGATCACGACGTAGGCCACCCGGCGCAGCGTGCTCGACCACTTCTGGTGGGCCGGGAGGATCCCGCGGTGCAGCATGTCGGGGTTGGTGACGATCCAGCGCGAGTGCCGGCGGACCCAGTCCCGCTCCTCCATCGGGGTGTCCCCGTCGTAGGCGGCCGGCCGCACCGAGGCGTCGGCGAGCGCGTCGACGGAGGCGAGCTGGTCGCGCGCCAGCGCCTTGGTGGGAGCCAGGTACAGGACGCACGCCCGGGGGTCCTCGGCGAGCGCGGTGAGCGCCGGCAGCTGGTAGGCCAGCGACTTCCCCGAGGCGGTGCCGGTGGCGACGACGACGTGCGAGCCGGCCCGCGCCAGCTCGGCGGCGGCCACCTGGTGGCCGAAGGGCTCCAGCACGCCGCGGTCGGCCAGCCGGGCGCGCAGAGGCTCGCCGACCCATGCCGGCCAGGGGGCGGTCCGGCTGGGCCGGACCGGCAACCGGTGGACGTGGGTGACCGGGTCGTCCTCGGGCTCCGTGCCCACCAGCAGCGCAGCGAGCAGCTCCGCGCCGGGGAGGGCGGCGACGGCGGGCTCGGGTCCCTCGGCCGGCTGCCCGACGGAGCGCAGGGACGTCACCACTCCACTGTCACACCGTCGCGCAACCCTGGGTGAGGGCGGTGGGCGCAGCTGACGCTGGGTGTGAACTGGATCACGAACAGGTCTGGCCTTGACGCTGTTCCTGCGGCACAGTGCGTGCCACGCCGGGCCCTCCCCGCGCGAAGGCCCGGGGGCGCCAGGCGGGTGCGCGCCCCCACCTCGCTGCGGAGGAACACATGCCCGACACCGAACTGTCCGGAGGCGACCTCACCCTCGTGGCGGTCGTCCTGGCCATCTCCCTCGCCGCCCTGGGCTTCGCCTTCTACCTGTCGCGGGCCGTCATGGCCGCCGACCAGGGGACGCCCACGATGCAGGAGATCGCCAAGGCGATCCAGGAGGGAGCGGGCGCGTTCCTGCGACGGCAGTTCCGCACGCTGGGCGTCTTCGCCGTCATCGTGTTCATCCTGCTGCTGCTGCTCCCGGTCTCCGACGGAGGAGTGGGCACCCGGGTCGGCCGGGCGGTCTTCTTCCTGGTGGGCGCCACCTTCTCGGCGTCGGTCGGCTTCATCGGGATGACCCTGGCGACCCGGGGCAACGTGCGGGTGGCCGCGGCAGCCGCCGCCGGTGGGCACCGGCCGGCCTTCCGGATCGCGTTCCGCACCGGTGGCGTCTGCGGGATGATCACCGTCGGCCTGGGGTTGTTCGGCGCCTCCCTCGCCCTGCTGCTGTTCCGGGACACCGGCCCGATCGTGCTGGAGGGCTTCGGCTTCGGCGGCGCCCTGCTCGCGATGTTCATGCGCGTGGGCGGCGGCATCTTCACCAAGGCCGCCGACGTCGGGGCGGACCTGGTCGGCAAGGTGGAGGCCGGCATCCCCGAGGACGACCCCCGCAACGCCGCGACCATCGCCGACAACGTGGGCGACAACGTGGGCGACTGCGCGGGCATGGCCGCCGACCTCTTCGAGTCCTACGCCGTCACCCTGGTCGCCGCCCTGATCCTCGGCCAGGTCTTCTTCGGCGCGGTGGGCATGGTCTTCCCGCTGGTCGTGGCGGCGATCGGGATCATCGCCTCGATCGTCGGCATCCTGGCCAGCAACCCCACCGCCGGCGACAGCTCCTGGATGTCCCCGATCAACCGCGGGTTCTTCACCTCCGCCGCGGTGTCCCTGGTGCTCGTGGCCGCCGCGTCGTTCACCGTGCTGCCCTCGATCTCCGACGGCCTGGACGTCTCGGTCAGCCCGCAGGTGCTCGGCTTCGTCTCCGTCCTCATCGGCATCGTGCTCGCCGCCACCATCCAGCAGCTCACCGGCTACTTCACCGAGACGTCGCGGCGCCCGGTCAAGGACGTCGGCCGCAGCTCGCTCACCGGGCCGGCCACGGTCATCCTCTCCGGCATCTCGCTCGGCCTGGAGTCCGCGGTCTATGCGGCGCTGCTGATCGGTGCCGCCGTCTACGGGGCCTTCCTCATCGGCGGTGCCGCCGCGCTCTACGCGGTCGCGCTGGCCGGCTGCGGGCTGCTCACCACCGCCGGCGTCATCGTCTCCATGGACACCTTCGGTCCGGTGAGCGACAACGCGCAGGGCATCGCGGAGATGTCGGGGGAGATCGACGAGGAGGGCGCCCAGGTGCTCACCGACCTCGACGCGGTCGGCAACACCACCAAGGCGATCACCAAGGGCATCGCGATCGCCACCGCCGTCCTGGCCGCCACCGCCCTCTTCGGGTCCTACAACGCGAGCATCGGCGACGCCCTCGACGATGCCGGGGCCAGCCTCGGCAACGCCTTCACCCTGGTGTCACCGAACAACGTCGTCGGCGCCGTCATCGGCGCGGCGGTCGTGTTCTTCTTCTCCGGCCTGGCGATCAGCGCGGTGTCCCGGGCGGCGGGCCGGGTCGTGTTCGAGGTGCGCGAGCAGTTCCGTACCCGGCCCGGGATCATGGACTACAGCGAGCGGCCCGACTACGGCGCCGTGGTCGACATCTGCACCAAGGACTCGCTGCGCGAGCTGGCCACCCCGGGGCTGCTCGCCGTCCTCGCGCCGGTCGCCGTCGGCTTCGGGCTCGGCTTCGGGCCGCTGGCGGCCTACCTGGTCGGCGCGATCGCCACCGGCACGCTGATGGCGGTCTTCCTGTCCAACTCCGGCGGCGCCTGGGACAACGCCAAGAAGATGGTGGAGGACGGCGCCTACGGCGGGAAGGGCAGCGAGGCGCACTCCGCGACCGTCATCGGGGACACGGTGGGCGACCCGTTCAAGGACACCGCCGGCCCGGCGATCAACCCGCTGATCAAGGTGATGAACCTGGTGGCCCTCCTGATCGCGCCGGCGGTCGTCGGGATGACGGTGGGCGAGGACCAGAACACCACGCTGCGGGTGCTCATCGCGCTCGCCGCAGCGGCGGTCATCGTGGTGGCGGTCGTCATCAGCAAGCGCCGCTCCACCGTGGTGGGCGGGGACAGCGACACGCCGGCGGAGGCGCTGACGAAGAGCGCGACCTGAGCACGGCGGCGCTCTCCGCGGCGGCCCCCACCCCCTGGTTGTGGATCCCGCCGCGTGGTGTGGACGACGGCGCACGGGCAGCGTGCCCGGGTTCCTAGCGTCGTGCTGTCGGTCCCGTCGGGGCCCGTGCCGCACCGGGAGGCGCCGTGTCCCATCTGATCGCCGTCCAACTCGACGTGCTGGGCGGGCTGCTGGCGGAGCTGCGGGCGCTGGGTGTCGAGCTCAGCGGGGAGCAGCAGCTCACCGCGGCGTCCGGGCAGGCTCTCGCCCGGTCGTTGGCGGGGCGGGTCGGGGAGGAGGCCGCCCAGGCCGGCGCCGAGTGGGCCGGCGCGCTGGGCGCGCTGGCCGCCCGCACGCTGGCCGTGGCCGCCACCCTCGAGGCGGCGGTGGCCGCCTACCGGGCCGCGGACCTCCAGCTGGCCGGCCGGATCGCCCCGGCCCGGCCCGGCCTGCCGGCGGTGCCCAGGTGAGCGAGCCGACGACGGTGCAGCAGGCGGCCGGCTGGGACGTCGCGGAGCTCCGCGGCGGCGTCGGGCGGCTGGACCAGGTCGCCGACCGGCTGCTGCCCTGGCGCACCCGGTTGGACGTGCTCGGCCGGCAGCTCGGCCGGGCGGAGTGCTGGTCGGGCCCGGCCGGCACGGCCGCTGCAGCCGCGGTCGTCGAGCTGTCCACGGTGGCGTGCGGGGTGTCGGGCGCGCTGGGCTCCTCCCTCACCGACCTGCAGGGCCTCACCGCCGCGGCGACCGAGGCGCAGGAGTGGGCCGCCGGAGCGCTCGCGACGGCGGAGGCCGGGCGGATGTCGCTGGACGGGACCGGCTCGCCGGTCGGCCTGGCGGCGCCGCCGGGCGCGGCCATGGCCGCCGACCAGGTGGCCGACGTGCTGGCCGACCGGCAGGCCGGCCGGCTCGCCGCGGCCCGGGCGGACGAGGCGCTGCTCGCCGCGGCCCGAGCGCTGGCCTGCGCCCGCGCCGCCCGTCAGCCGCTGGCCGCGCTGGGGGTCGGCGGTCGCAGCGCGGTCGGGTTCGCCGACCTGGTCGTCCGGCTGCCGGCCGCCCGGCCGCTGCCGGTCCCGCCGGACCCCGGTCCGCTACGGGTGGCCGCGTGGTGGGCCGGGCTCCCGGCGGCTGAGCAGCTGGCCGAGATCGCGGCGCGGCCCGCTGTGGTCGGTGCGCTCGACGGGCTGCCCGCCTGGGCCCGGGACCGGGCCAACCGGCGCCGGCTGGCGGCCGCCCTCGGGTCGCTGCCCGCCGGGGAGCAGCGCCGGGCGGCCGAGGTGCTGGCCGGTCGGCTCACCGCCCTGGACCGCGCCGGCGGCACCGCCCAGCTGGTGCAGTTCGACCCGACCGCGGACCTGGTCGCGGTGTCCCTGGGCGACCTGGACACCGCCGCGGCGGTGGCGGTGCTGGTCCCGGGGATCAACACGACACCGGCGGACGACCTGCCCGCCCTGCTCGGGGACGCGGCCGCCGTCGGGTCCGCCGCGGCGGCAGCCGCCCCCGGGCTCGCCGTCGCCACCGTGGCCTGGCTCGGCTACCGCACGCCGGGGCTCGGCACGATGGCGCTCCCCACGGCTGCCCGGCGGGGCGGACCGGCGCTCGACCGGGCGCTCGACGGCCTCGCCGCCGCGCGCGCCGTCCCCGGTGGGGTGCTCGCCCCGCCGCGCACCACGGTGGTCGCCCACAGCTACGGCACCGTGGTGACCGGTCAGGCTGCCCGGGCACCGGGCCGGCTCGCCGCTGACGCGGTCGTGCTGCTGGGCAGTCCCGGGCTGGCCGGCGGGGAGGCCGAGGACCTCGAGGCCCCCGACGTGCACGGCGCCTGGTCGGTGGCCGACCCGGTGTCCTGGCTGCAGTGGTTCGGGGACACCCCGTCCGATCCCTCCTTCGGCGACTCCCCGCTGCCGACCGAGCTGACCGAGGGGCACACCGACTACCTCGACCCCGACCGCCCGACGCTGGCCGCCGTCGGCGAGGTCGTGGCCGGGGTCCGGGTGCCCCGATGAGCAGGCGGGACGGCAGGCCACCACCCCGGGAACACGCCCGCCCGCCGACCGTTGGACGGTCGACGGCGCGCCCGGATCTGCTCGCCGCCCGGGCTCCTCCCGTCGGCGTGGCCTACCGTGGCCTCGCCGAACGGGTGCAGCTCGCGCTGTCCCCGTGTGCGTCCGGGTCCTCCCGGCGCCCGCGTCAGCACCCCCGACAGGAGCACCGTGCCGCCCACCAAGACCACGTCAGCCACCAGCACCGGCAACCGCGCACCGCGCAAGCGGACGGCCGCGGCCGGGGGCAAGCCACTGGTGATCGTGGAGTCCCCGGCCAAGGCGAAGACGATCGCCGGCTACCTGGGCAGCGACTACGTCGTCGAGGCGAGCATCGGGCACATCCGCGACCTGCCGCGCAACGCCGCCGACGTCCCCGCGGCGCACAAGGGGGAGTCCTGGGCCCGGTTGGGGGTCGACGTGGACCACGGCTTCGAGCCGCTCTACGTGGTCAGCCCGGACCGGCGCCAGCAGGTGGCCCGGCTGAAGCAGCTGGTGAAGGAAGCCAGCGAGATCTACCTCGCCACCGATGAGGACCGCGAGGGCGAGGCCATCGCCTGGCACCTGATCGACACGCTGAAGCCCACCGTGCCGGTGCGCCGGATGGTCTTCCACGAGATCACCCGCGAGGCGATCGCCCGTGCCGTCGCCAGCCCGCGCGAGCTGGACACCGCGCTCGTCGACGCCCAGGAGACGCGCCGCATCCTCGACCGGCTCTACGGCTACGAGGTCAGCCCGGTGCTGTGGAAGAAGGTGCTCCCCAAGCTGTCGGCCGGCCGGGTGCAGTCGGTCGCCACCCGCATCGTCGTCGAGCGGGAGCGCGCCCGGATGCGCTTCCGGGCCGCCGACTACTGGAGCGTCGAGGGCACCTTCGACGTGGTCGGCCAGACCGGCGCCGGCGACGCCGGTGAGCCCCGGCAGCTGTCGGCCAACCTGGTCACCGTCGACGACCGGCGGGTCGCCACCGGCCGCGACTTCGACCCGGACACCGGCCGGGTCACCAGCGACGTCGTGCACCTGGACGAGGCCGGTGCCCGCGGCCTGGCGGCCCGCCTCGAGGGCACCCGGATGGCGGTCAGCCGGGTCGACGAGCGCCCGTACCGGCGCCGTCCCTACGCGCCGTTCATGACCTCGACGCTGCAGCAGGAGGCCGGCCGCAAGCTCGGCTGGTCCTCGCAGCAGACGATGCGCACCGCGCAGCGGCTGTACGAGAACGGCTTCATCACCTACATGCGCACCGACTCGACGAACCTGTCCGAGACGGCGCTGTCCGCGGCCCGCAGCCAGGCCCGCGAGCTCTACGGCGACGCCTACGTCCCGGCCGAGCCGCGCCGCTACTCCAAGAAGGCCAAGGGCGCCCAGGAGGCGCACGAGGCGATCCGCCCGGCCGGTGACTCCTTCCGCACCCCCGGGCAGCTCGCCGGTCAGCTGGCCCGGGACGAGTTCCGGCTCTACGAGCTGATCTGGCAGCGCACCGTGGCCTCGCAGATGGCCGACGCCGTCGGGCAGACGGTCAGCGTGCGGCTGGCCGGCCGCTCCACCTCCGACGAGGCGGTCGAGTTCTCCACCAGCGGCCGCACCATCACCTTCCCCGGGTTCCTGCGGGCCTACGTCGAGGGCAAGGACGAGGGCGCGACCACCGACGAGGAGGCAGACGACGCCGAGCGCCGGCTGCCCCGCCTGGAGCGGGGCCAGCCGCTGGACACCGCCGCGCTGGACCCCAAGGGGCACACCACCTCGCCGCCGGCCCGCTACACCGAGCCCAGCCTGGTCAAGGCGCTGGAGGAGCTGGGCATCGGCCGGCCGTCCACCTACGCCTCGATCATGCAGACGATCCAGGACCGCGGGTACGTGTGGAAGAAGGGCTCGGCGCTGGTGCCGACCTTCATCGCCTTCGCCGTGGTCAACCTGCTCGAGCAGCACTTCGCGGCCCTCATCGACTACGACTTCACCGCCTCGCTGGAGGCCGAGCTCGACGAGATCGCCGCCGGTGACCTGCGCCGGGTCGACTGGCTGACCGAGTTCTACTTCGGCGGCGGGGGCGGGCACGCCGGCGGCATCGCCGCCTCCGGCGGGCTGAAGTCGGTCATCGGCCAGCGGCTGGAGGAGATCGACGCCCGCGGGGTCAACTCCATCCCGCTGCAGGCCACCGCGCCCAACGGCGACCCGGTCGTCGTCCGCGTCGGTCGCTACGGGCCCTACCTGCAGGCCGGCGGCGAGGAGGGTGCCCGGATCAGCATCCCCGACGAGATCGCCCCCGACGAGCTGACCAGCGAGCGGGTCGCCGAGCTGCTCGACGCGCCGTCCTCGGACCGCGAGCTGGGCACCGACCCCGAGTCCGGCTTCCCGGTGGCGGTCAAGGCCGGGCGGTACGGCCCCTACGTCACCACGCTGGTCCCCGAGGGCAGCAAGGAGGCCCCGCGCACCGCCAGCCTGTTCAAGACGATGACGCCGGAGACGGTGACCTTCGAGCAGGCGGTGCAGCTGCTGACCCTGCCGCGGACGGTGGGCAGGGACGCCGACGGCGAGGAGATCCAGGCGCTCAACGGCCGCTACGGGCCCTACATCAAGAAGGGCACCGACTCGCGCTCGCTGGAGAGCGAGGACCGGCTGTTCACCGTCACCCTGGACGAGGCGCTGGCGATCTTCGCCCAGCCCAAGCAGCGCGGCCGGGCGGCGGCCAAGCCGCCGCTCAAGGAGCTCGGCGCCGACCCGGTCAGCCAGGGGCAGGTCACCGTGCGCGAGGGCCGGTTCGGCCCCTACGTCACCGACGGCGAGGTCAACGCCAGCCTCCGCAAGGGCGACGACATCGAGACGCTCACCCTGGAGCGGGCCGCCGAGCTGCTGGCCGACCGTCGCGAGCGGGCGCCGGTGAAGAAGAAGGCCGTGAAGAAGACCGCGGCCAAGAAGGCCCCGGCGAAGAAGGCGGCGGCCAAGAAGGCGGCGGCGAAGTCGACGACCACCACGAAGACGGCGGCGAAGAAGACCGCGGTCCGGGTGTCCGACGTCGCCGAGACGGTCCCCGCGGGCAGCTGAGGCGGGCACCGCGGTGGAGGGCTGGCAGCAGCGGCGCACGTCGTTCGGCGCGGTGGCCGCCGACTACGCCCTGCTGCGGCCGGGCTACCCGGCCGACGCGGTGACGTTCCTGCTCGGGACCCGGCCGCGGAGGGTGCTCGACCTGGGGGCGGGCACCGGACTGCTGACCGACGTGCTGCTGGCGGCCGGGCACGAGGTCGTCGCCGTCGACCTGAGCGAGCCGATGCTCGAGCAGTTGCGCGCCCGGCTGCCCCACGTCAGGGCGGTCCGCGGGGGAGCGGAGGCGGTCCCCCTCCCGGACGCCGACGTCGACGCGGTCGTCGCCGGGCAGGCAGCGCACTGGTTCGACCCGGCACCGGCGGCCGCGGAGCTGCGCCGGGTGCTGCGCCGAGGCGGCGTCGTCGGCTTCGTCTGGAACACCCGGGACGAGCGGGTGCCCTGGGTGCGGGCGCTGGGTGAGCTGCTCGCCGAGGAGGCCCGGGACCACGAGGCCGACCAGGGGGTCGTGGACCGGTTCGCCGCCGAGCTGCCGGCGACGGTGGAGGTGTTCGACTCGGGCACCGTCCAGCACGTCACACCCGAGCAGGTCGTCCGCGGCATCGGCACCCGCAGCTACGTCGCGACCATGGACGACGCCGACCGCGACCGGTTCCTCGGCGCGGTCCGCGAGCTGGTCGCCACCCACCCCGACACCCGCGGCCGTGACCGGCTGGAGCTGCCGTACACGACCCGGGCCCACCGCCTCACCCTCCGCTGACGGTCACCCCGGCCGGTGGCCGACGGCGAACAGCCGGCGGAACGGCAGCACGGTCGTCCCGTCCGCGCGCGCCGGGTAGGCGGCGCGCAGCGCGGCGGCGTACTCGGCGGTCAGCTCCTCCGCGTCGGTCGGGGACAACCGGCCCAGGACCGGGCGCAGCACGGTGCCGGAGACCCAGCCGAGCACCGGGTCCGCCCCGCTGAGCACGTGCAGGTAGGTGGTCTCCCACACGTCGGCGACCAGCCCGGCCGCAGAGAGCACGTCCAGGTAGCCGACCGGGTCGAGCACGGCGGCCGGGTCGAGCACCGTCGCGTGGCCGGGGGCCAGCCGCGCTCGCCACCGCCGGCTGCCGACCAGGTCGGCCAGCAGGGCGTGGGTCGGCGCCGTCTGGTTGCCGGGCACCTGCACCGCCAGCCACCCGCCCGGCGCCAGGTCGCCGGCCCAGCGGGTGAGCAGCTCCCCGTGCCCGGGCACCCAGTGCAGCGCCGCGTTGCTGACCAGCACGTCCACCGGGCCGGCCGGGCGCCAGTCCCGCAGGTCCCCGGCGACGAACTCCAACCGCCCGGGGACGGCGTGCGCCGCCGCGGCCGCGAGCATCGACGCCGAGCTGTCCACCCCGGTGACCAGGGCCCCTGGCCAGCGCTGCGCCAGCCCGGCGGTGACCGAACCGTCCCCGCAGCCCAGGTCCACCACGACCCGGGGTGAGTGGGCGTCGACCCGGGACACCAGCTCGGCGAAGGGCCGGGCCCGTTCCCCGGCGAAGCGCAGGTAGGTGGTCGGGTCCCAGGCGCCGGGGCTCTGCACGGGGGGAGGCTAGCGCCGGCCGGGGAGCAGGCAGTTCCCCCGCAGGGGCCGGACACGGCCGATTCCGTCGTCCCCGCCCGGTACCGTTGCCGAGCCGAGCCACCGGCCAGACACCACACCACCCCGGGGGGTCTCGATCAGCTCCGACCCGACGGACCGCCCCTCGAGCAGCGGTCCGTCCGCCGACGGCGTCCCCGCCGTACCCGGCTCGGGGTCGGGCGGGGTCGCCGACGCGACTCCCCAGCCGCCGGGTGCCGCGGTGCCCGCGGACGGGCTGCCGCCGGCCGGCACGCCGAGCGCGGACGGTGCGGGGGTGCCGCTGGCCGGGCTGCACCTCGAGGAGACCCCGGCCGGGGACCGGTCCGGCGCCGAGCCGGCCGGCGACCACGGCGAGCACCACGACGACCCCGACGACCACCACCACGACGGCGGGCTGAGCCTGGTGGCCAAGGTGCGCGCCGTGCTCCGGGTCCGGGACTTCCGCAAGCTGTGGCTGTCGATGTCGCTGTCCAGCTTCGGCGACTGGCTGGGCCTGCTGGCGATCACCGCCACCGCCACCTCGCTGGTCGACGGCTTCGCCGGTCAGAACTACGCACTCGGCGCCGTCCTGCTGTTCCGGCTCCTCCCGGCCATCCTGCTCGGCCCGCTGGCCGGTGCGTTCGCCGACCGCTTCGACCGGCGCAAGACCATGGTCGTCTCCGACGTGCTGCGCTTCGCGCTGTTCGCCTCCATCCCGCTCGTCGGCGACCTGGTCTGGCTGTTCATCGCGCAGTTCCTCATCGAGGCGATCAGCCTGTTCTGGATCCCGGCCAAGGAGGCCGCCGTCCCGAACATGCTCCGCAAGGACCAGCTGGAGCCGGCCAACCAGCTCTCGCTGGTGACCACCTACGGCCTGACGCCGGTGCTGGCCGCGCTGGTCTTCGCGGTGCTGACCACCGTGGGCGACCGGCTCGTCGCGACGGTGCCCTCGCTCGACGGGTCCGCCCTGGCGCTGTACCTCAACGCGCTGACCTTCCTGGTGGCCGCGGTCGTCATCTGGAACCTGCCCTCGATCAGCGGCCGCCGGGCCGCCGGCAGGCAGGTCACCGGCGAGAGCTTCCTGCACTCGCTGCGCACCGGGTTCAGCTTCGCCGGCCACACGCCGCTGGTGCGGGGCCTGGTCGTCGGCATCACCGGCGCGTTCGCCGCCGCCGGCGTGGTCATCGCCACCGGTCAGGCCTTCGCCAGCTCGGTGGGCGGGGGCGAGGCCGCCTACGGCCTGCTGTTCGGCGCGGTCTTCATCGGCCTGGGCCTGGGCATCTCGCTCGGGCCCAGCATCGCCCGGGACCTCTCCCGGGAGCGGTTGTTCGGCATCGCCATCGTCGGCGCCGGCGTCGGTGTCGGGCTGCTGGCCTGGACGTTCACGTTGTGGATCGCCCTGCTGCTGGTCGTGGTGATGGGCTTCTTCGCCGGGATCGCCTACCTGGCGGGCTTCACGCTGCTGGGCACCGAGGTCGACGACGCGCTGCGGGGCCGCACCTTCGCCCTGGTCCAGTCCCTGGTCCGGGCGTCGCTGATCGTCTCGCTGGCCGTCGTGCCGTTCGGGGTCGGGGTGCTCGGTCGCACGTCGGTCGACCTCGGCTCGGTGACGCTCGCGGTCACCGGCGAGCGGGTGATGCTCCTCGTGGCCGGGCTCCTCGCCGTCGCGGTCGGGTTGCTGTCCTACCGGCAGATGGACGACGGCCGTCCGGTGCCGCTGGTCGCCGACGTGGTCACCGCGCTGCGCCGGGACACCACCGCCCGCCGCCGGCTGGCCGGGGGTGGGGCGTTCATCGCCTTCGAGGGCGGTGAGGGTGCGGGCAAGTCGACGCAGACCCGCCGGCTGCAGGAGTGGCTCACCGAGGAGGGGCTGGTCGCCCGCACCACCCGGGAGCCGGGCGGGACGCCGCTGGGGGCGAAGATCCGGTCGATCGTGCTGGACCCCGCGAGCGCCGGGCTCTCGCCGCGGTCGGAGGCGCTGCTCTACGCCGCCGACCGTGCTCAGCACGTGCACGACGTCCTCCGGCCGGCGCTGGACGCCGGGGAGGTGGTGATCACCGACCGCTTCGTCGACAGCTCGCTGGCCTACCAGGGGGCGGGCCGCACCATCCCGATGGACGACGTCCGGTCGATCTCCCGCTGGGCGACCCAGGGGCTGCAGCCCGACCTCACCGTGCTGCTGGACCTGCCGCCCGAGGTGGGGCTGGCCCGGGCCCGCGGCCGGGCCGCCGCCGACCGGCTGGAGTCGGAGTCGCTGGACTTCCACCAGCGGGTCCGCGGCACCTTCCGCGCCCTCGCCGAGGCCCAGCCCGACCGGTACCTGGTGCTCGACGCGCGCCGCAGCCCCGACGAGCTCGCCGCGGCGATCCGGACCCGGGTCAGGGACCTGCTGCAGGGCCTGCCGTTGCAGCAGCTGCCGCCGCACGCCCGGGTGCCGCGCACCCGCCGGCACGGCGACCACGTGGTGCAGACCGGCTCGACGCCGCAGCTGCACCCTTGAAGGACCCCCTCCTCCTCACCGCTCGCAGGCTCGCGGCGAGCCTCTGGAGGGGGCCGGAAGAACTACTGCGGGAGGATGGGCACGTGAGCGCGAGCGGGGTGTGGGCCGACGTCGTCGGGCAGCCGGCGGTCGTGGCCGAGCTGCAGGCGGCGGTGGCCCAGCCGGCCGCGATGACCCACGCCTGGCTGTTCACCGGCCCGCCTGGCTCCGGCCGTTCGGTCGCCGCGCGGGCGTTCGCCGCGGCCCTGCAGTGCGAGGCCGGCGGCGACGGCACCTGCCACGAGTGCCGCACCGTGCTGGCCGGCAGCCACGCCGACGTGCATGTGGTGTCCACCGACGGGTTGTCGATCGCCGTCGCCGAGATGCGCGACATCGTGCTGACAGCCGCCCGAGCGCCATCACAGGGGCGTTGGCAGGTCGTCCTCGTCGAGGACGCCGACCGAATGGGCGAGCGCGCGTTCAATGCCGTGCTGAAGATGCTCGAGGAGCCGCCGCCACGCACGGTCGTGCTTCTCTGCACCCCGTCGCTGCACCCCGACGACGTGCCGGTCACCATCCGGTCCCGCTGCCGGGTCGTGGCGTTGCGCGCCCCGACGATCGAGGCCGTCACCGAGGTGCTGGTCCGCCGGGACGGCATCGACCCGGCGCTGGCCGCGTGGTCGGCGGCGGCAACCGGCGGACACGTCGGCCGAGCCCGGCACCTGGCCCGCGACGAGGCGGCGCGACTGGCCCGCAAGGCCGTGCTGGACATCCCGCTCTCGCTGGTCTCGCTCGCCGCCTGCCTCAACGCCGCCGACGACCTGGTCGGCACGGCCAAGGAGGAAACGGACAAGGCCGTGGCTGAGGTCGATGTGCCCGAGACCGAGGCGGTCAAGGCGAGCCTCGGCGTGGGCGCCCGCGGGCCGGGCGTGGCCGCAGCAAGCCGTGGTGCCGGCCAGCTCAAGGAGCTGGAGAAGCGGCAGAAGTCCCGTGCCACTCGAATCGGCCGGGACTCCCTGGACCGCGCCCTGGTGGACCTGGCCGCGTTCTACCGGGACGCCCTCGTGGTCAGCGCGGTGGGTGCCGGGTCGGGGGAGCTGACCCTGCCGCTGGCCCATCCCGACCGCCGGGCCGACGCGGTCGAGCTGGCCCGCCGGATCGGTGCCGAGGGGGCGCTGCGCCGGATCGACGCGGTGCTGGCGGCTCGCACCGCGCTGGAGCAGAACGTGAAACCGCAGATCGCGGTGGAGGCGCTCACGGTGGCGCTGCGGCTGCCCGCCTGAGCCGTCGTCCGACGCCGGCCCGCGCCGGCGGGGGGTCGCCGGGAGGAGGGCGGCGGTGCCGTAAGCTCACCCGCGCAGTCCGCCGCCTTAGCTCAGTCGGTAGAGCATCTCACTCGTAATGAGAAGGTCGTCGGTTCGATTCCGACAGGCGGCTCGCATCCCACCAGCGTATTCGCCGCCGGTCGGCCCGCTCAAGGCCCTGTTCTGCGGCCGACTGGGCATGAACTGGGCACGGGACCGTCTGCGGTCGCCGCCGTACGCCGGTGTCACAACGCGGGCAGGGGCGTTGAGCGGACGGCCGTCACACGCGGCTCCGGAAGCGCGTCGCTCCGTCCGCCGTTGGACGCCCAGGCCCGAGGGTGATCCACGGAGCCGTCCTCGTCGCCCTGGGCGGCCCACTCAGAGACACACGCTGACCCGGGGCGGGACAGACCCCCTCGCCGACCTCGTCCACCACGCCGGCCGCGTCGTACCCGAAGTACCCCGGTCCGACCTGGGGCTGACCTCCCCGACATCGCCCCGGTCAGCACTTCCCGGTCGATGGGGTTCGCACTCGCCGCGCGCACAGCAATCCGGACCTGACCCGCCCCGCGCGCGGATCAGGAGCGTCGGCCCACCTCAGGACGTCGGGGTTCCCGTAGCTGGTGAGCAGCACGGCTCGCATCCGTCCAGTCTTGCTCGGAGCGGCCCGGCGACCAGCACCTACTGCCCCACACGCTTCCACGTCGACGAGTGGCCGCCGGTCGAGCCCGGACATGTCCCAGTTGCCGACCGTTGCTCTCAACGGCCTGCTCCGAGGCGGCGGGCCAGTCCCGGCCTGGGCCTGTTCGAACCTCCCTACGCACGATCGGCCTCGAGCCGCGCTGGTCCCTGGTAAGCGCCCGCCGCGCCGGCGTGCTGTGCTGAACGCAGCCCGCTGCGGCGCCCTGGGCGCGGCAGCGGGTCAGGCTCCGCGTGTGCAAAAGCCGCACGCGGGGCCGCCTTGCTCATGGGGACTGTCCAGCCGGGCTCGTCCGTGCCATGGTGCTTTGTGAGCACCCAGGGCGGCGGCGACTCGACTCAACGGGGGCAGCCTTCCGCGCAGGACACAGGCACCACGGTCGACCTGGACGAACTGGCCCGGCGACTGGCCGAGGCCGCGCGCGGGTTGCAACAGCAGACCGACCCTCAGCAGGTGTTGGACCGCGTCGTGAACCTGGCGGTGGCCATGGTCCCCGGTGCCGACGAAGCCACGATCACCATGGTCCGCGCCCGTCGCCACGTCTACTCAGCGGCGGCCACGGGAGACCTGGCCAGGTGGTTCGACGTCCTCCAGAACGAGACCGGTGATGGGCCGTGCCTGGATGCCATGTGGAAACAGCAGACGACCCGGGTCGACCACCTGGCCATCGACCCCCGTTGGCCCGTCCTCGGCCCCCGCGCCGCTGAGCGGGGGGTGGGCAGCATGTTGTGCCTCCAACTGTTCGTTCACGAGGACACGTTGGGCGCGCTGGACCTGCTCGCACAAGCGAAGTCAGCCTTCACCGACGAGTCCGAGCACATCGGGTTGCTGCTCGCCAGCCACGCCGCCATCGCCGTCGCCGACGCCCAGAAGTTGGGGCACGCAGCCCTGGCCTTGGTCAACCGGGACATCATCGGGCAGGCCAAGGGCATCCTGATGGAGCGGTTCCAGCTCACCGCGGATCAGGCGTTCGACGTGCTGGCCAAGGTCAGCCAGGACACCAACCGCAAGCTGCACGTGGTCGCCGAGGACCTCACCCGCACAGGGACGCTCGACCGCTGACCGTCCGTCGGTCACGACCACCTGGACACGCTGTAGCGCCCGCCCGAACGGACAGGAACCGAGGTCCCTGCAGAGAACGGCGGATTCGATCCTCGTGCTCGCAGCACACGCAACGGCCCACGGCACAGCTCCCGGCGCCCGACTTCACAACGGCCTCGAACGACCAGGCGACTACGACCTCAACGAGCGGCCGCACACTCAATTCCAGCCCGGAACGGCGCTCCCCAACAGTGGCCATGGGGCCTTCAGGGCGCTGTCTTCGGCCAGCGCCGCCGGGTTGTAGGGGATCACGCGGCGACGGACCGCGTCGTTGAGCGCCGACCGCAGGGTCGCGTGGATCCGGCGGACCGACGACGGCGACAGCCGCCTGGACCGCGTGCCCTGCCGGCGCAACGAGGCCAACGCCCGATCGACGTCGTCCACGGTCAGATCTGCGAGCCGGTAGTGCCCGAGCAACGGGATCCAGTAGTCCCGCAGGTGCTGCTGTGTGTGCAATGCGGTGGACGGGCGGAACCGGCCGGCGTCCTCCCACTCGGAGACGGTGAGTTGCTGCTGTGCGCACGTGGCTGCGCCGCGCAGCAACACGTGCGGACCAGGTTGCCCCGCCGCCGCCAGGGGAAGTCCCGGAGCATGGAAGCCGTGGTGCGCACGACCGCCGAGACCGAGACCGAGGTGTGGAACGACCCGGTTCGGGGCCACGTCGCGTTCCAGGTCCTGATCAGCCGGGACCGGACTCCGACGTCCTCGCTCTACACCGGCCTCACCGAGCTACCGCCGTCTGGCTGGCTCGGACGGCACAGGCACACCCAGGCCGAGGTCTACCACGTTCTCGAGGGCACCGGGGTCGTCGTCCTGGACGGGGCTGAGCACGCTGTCACTGGCGGATCGGTCGTCTTCATCCCCGGGGACGTCGAGCACGGCATCCGGAATGCCGCGGACGAGCCGCTGCGCTTCGTCTATGCCTTCGCAACCGACTCGGTTCAGGACGTGGTCTACCGCTTCTCCGCCGAAGCCTGAGTCTGAAACGGCCCGACCTCCGAAGTGCGGCGGGCTCAGCGGTGAGTCGCTGAGCCGGCGTCGGCGCGTGCAGCGGGGTGAGAGCCGAGCGGTTGCCGGACCCAACGGCATCTCGGACAGCCAGCAGTCACGGACCTGGGCGCCAACCCGCAACCGGACCCTTGATGCCGTGTCGCGTGGCGATCCGCTGAGCGATCGCGCTCGGGGGAACGTCGAGCCGCTCGGCAGTCGCCCGAGCGCAGATCACGACAGCGAAGACGTCACCCGGACGGGTGACCAGCACCCGGATCGGCCTGCGGTCGCCGCTCCCGGAGGTCGATGACTGGTCCATGGAGCAGCTACAACGACCGGTGACGGCGCGGCGCCGACCATCCTGGGCGCTGCTGCTCACCGTCGCCCTGTCGGCCCTCTTCGCCACCGGCGTGGGGGACCGGCCCGCCGGGGTGGCCTGGGACCGGGCCTACGACGTCGTCCTGTTCAACCTGCCCTACCTGGCTGCCGCAGCGGCCTGCTTCGCCGCGGCCGTGCGGGTGCGGAGCGAGCGGATCGCCTGGTCCGGTCTCGGTGCGGCGCTGACGCTGAGCGCGGTCGGCAACGCGCTGCGGGTGCTGGCGGCCGGCGTCGACGGCAACGGGCCCACGACCCCGCTGTCCGACGCGGTGACCCTGGTCGGCTACCTGATGCTCTACGTGCACGTCGTGGGGCTGATCCGCACCCGGGTGCCTCGCTTCCACCCCAGCATGTGGCTCGACGGCGTCATCGGCGCCCTCGGCAGCCTGTCCGTCGGGGTGGCCTTCGTGCTGGGCCCGTACCTCTACCCGGGCTCGGGCGGCGTGGCCGTGGAGCTCGCCGAGCTGGTGGGCCCGACGACGGACGTGCTCCTCCTGGCCGTGCTCGTGGCGGTCGGCTCCATCCTGGGAGTCCGCATCGACCGCACGCTCCTCACGGTCACCGCGGGACTGTGCTGCGTCTGCGCCTCGGACATCGCGCTGTTCGCCCTCCAGTTCCAGGGTCGCTACGTCGACGGCGGCCCGCTGGAGCTCGGCTGGCTGGCGTGCATGGTCTTGGCGGCACTGGCGGCGTCGGGTGCCCACGACCGGCCTGCGCCGGTCGACCGCAGCGGCGGCTCGCGCATCGGCTGGCGGCTGCTGGCCGTCCCGCTGGCCTGCACGGTGGCCAGCCTGACAGTCCTCGGGGTCGGCTGGGTCCACCCGATGCCTGCGGCGTCCGCCTGGCTGGCGATCGGTTGCGTCCTCGCAGGTGTGGTCCGCATCGCCGTCACCTTCCGTGAGGTCCGGAGCTTCAACCAGGTCACGCTGGAGGCCCGGACCGACGAGCTCACCGGCCTGGCCAACCGCCGGGCGCTGCTGGAGAAGGCCCAGCGGATCGTCACCTCGGCCACCACCCGCCGGCCCGCCGCCCTGCTGCTGCTCGACCTCGACGGCTTCAAGGAGGTCAACGACAGCCTCGGGCATCCCGCCGGCGACGACCTGCTGCGTCAGGTGGGCCCACGACTGAGCGACGCGCTGCGCCCCGACGACGTGCTCGCCCGGCTCGGCGGCGACGAGTTCGCCGTCCTGGTGCCTGACACGCGTCTCGACGAGGCGCAGGCCCTGGCCTACCGGCTGCGCGAGCTGCTGCTCCAGCCGTACACCGTGGAGGGCGTCCGGCTGCACGTCGGCGTCAGCATCGGCGTCTCGTCCACCCCCGACCCCGCAGCCAGCGTGCAGGACCTGCTGCGCTTCGCCGACGTCGCGATGTACGCCGCCAAGAGTGCGCGGGAGGGCGTCCACGTCCACGTCCCCGACTCCGTCAAGGCCGGCGGCGACCGGTTGCGCACCATGGAGGAACTGCGGACCGCGCTCACGGACGACCAGCTCGTCGTGTTCCTGCAGCCCCAGGTGGACCTGCGCGACGGCAGTGTCGCCGGCGCTGAGGCGCTGGTCCGGTGGCAGCACCCGACCCGGGGTCTGCTCGGCCCCGCCGACCTGCTGCCCGCGGCCGAGCAGGCCGGGCTGCTGCGACCGCTCACCGACACGGTGCTCGAGCTGGCCCTGGCGGCAGCCGGCCGCTGGTGGCCCGACCACGAGGTGCCGGTCTCGGTGAACCTCACCGCGGCCAACGTCAACGACCTCGACCTGCCCCACAAGGTCTCGTCGGCACTCCGCCGGCACGGGCTGCCGACCCGCGCGCTGACCCTCGAGCTGGTCGAGGACACCCTCATGGCGGACCCGGAGCGGGGCCGGGCCGTGCTCGGGGACCTGCGCAGGCTCGGCGTCCGGACGTCGATCGACGACTACGGCACCGGCTACAGCTCGCTCGCCTACCTGCGGAACCTGCCCGCCGACGAGCTCAAGCTCGACCGGAGCCTGACCGCCGACGTCGACCGCGACCCGCGGGCCGCGGCCATCGTGCGGCACACGGTCGCGCTCGCCCACGACCTCGGGCTGAGCCTGGTGGCTGAGGGTGTGGAGGACGTCGCGACCGGCGCCGTGCTCGCGGAACTCGGCTGCGACGTGGCCCAGGGGTACGCGATCGCCCGCCCGATGCCGGTCCACGACTTCCTCGGCTGGGTCGCCGCCGCCACTGCCGCCGTCGAGCTGGACCCGACGGCCGTCTGACCTCCGGCGGGGATCCGACGAGGGCGGCCCGCCGACTTCGGCAGATCTCACCAGGGGACACGCCGCCACGCTCGCGTGCCGTCTGCTGTCGACACACCACGCTGAGTCCCGTGACAGCATCCCCGATCACCGCCACCGACCATGTCCGATCACACCTCTTCGGCACCGGCGACCGGCAGTCGCTGCAGACCGGGACCGATCAGTGGCGCGACCTCGCGCCGGACATCCTCCGCCAGCGCCTGGTGATCGAGGGGGTCCCCGCCCGACCGATCGACGACGAGCTGATCCGGAGCTACCTGTCCGCGCTGTCCCGTGCGGTCGACATGGTGCAGCTCATCGAGCCGGTGACGCACCGCTCGGACCTGTACGGCTGGGCCGGGTGGATCCACTGGGAGACGTCCGGAGCGCACTTCTACGCCTGGGAGCAGCCGCGGCTGTTCTTCTCCGTGGACGTGTACACCTGCAAGGCCTTCGACGTGGACACCGCGATCTCCTTCACCCGTGACTTCTTCTCCGCGCGCACGATCGTCGCGAAGCCCTTCTGACGTGACCCTCCGCCTGCTCGTCGCGGACTCCCCAGCGGAGAGGGACGCCGCGCGCGACGCCGAGGGACGCGTGTTCCTGGCGGCGTTCGGCAACACGCCGGAGGTCATGGAGCAGGAGTACGGCTCCTACGCCGACAGGTCCCGGTTCGTCACGGTGATCGACGACTCGGACGGGTCCGCTCTCGGCGCCGCCCGACTCATCGTCCCGGACGACACCGGTGAGGTGAAGACGCTGGCCGACGTGGCAGGCGAGCCCTGGCAGCTCTCCGTGCCGGACAGCCTCCGGGCGGCGGGTCTCGCCGGCCGGCCGGTCTGGGACGTCGCGACCCTGGCCGTGGACCGCAGGCACCCCAGCGGGGTCGCCGGCGCCGAGGTCAGCCTCGCGCTGTGCCACGGGTTGTTCCGGCACTCGCAGGCCGGTGGCGCCCAGGGCCTGGTCACCATCCTGGACGATCGGGTCCTCCGGCTGCTGCGGGTGATGGGCGTGCCATGGGCCCCGATGGCCGGAGCGACGTCCGAGTACTACCTGGGTTCGCCGGCCAGCACGCCGTGCGTCTGCCTCGTCGACGCCATCGCGGGAAGCGTCCGACCGGACCTGGCCCCTGCCGTCGTCGGCGGCATCTTCCGCTCGATCGCCTCGGACCCGGCCGACCTGTTGCCCGGGCGCGGCGCCGCCTGAGTCGTCGCGCGCGGCGCGTCAGCGCCGGCGGCGGGTGCCGAAGATGCCGCGGGTGACCTCCCGGCCCAGCGCCGAGGCGGCCGAGCGGGCGAAGGAGCGGAACGCCGAGGACTTCAGCACCTGCCCCAGGACGCCGTCGTCGGCCGGCTCCGACCGGGTGCGTCGCCGTGCGCGCGGCGCCGCGTCATCGGCCCGTTCCCGTTCTCGCTCCCGCTCGGGCGCCCGGTGGGACGCCGGAGCGGGCTCCGGCGGTGCCATCCGCGCGGCCAGCCGCTCGTAGGCGGAGTCGCGGTCCAGCGGGGTCCCGTACCGCGCCTGCAACGGGGACGCCGCGACCGCCTGCTGCTGGACGGCCGGGTCCAGCGGGGCCATCGCCGACCGGGGTGCCCGGAGCATGGTCCAGGCGACCGGTGTCGGCGCCCCCCGCTCGCTGAGCACCGTGATCACCGCCTCGCCGGTGCCGAGCGCGCCCAACGTGTCGGCGATGTCGTAGGCGTCGGTCTTCGGGTAGGTGCGCACCGTCTTCTTCAGCGCGTCGGCGTCCTCCGGGGTGAAGGACCGCAGCGCGTGCTGCACCCGGTTGCCCAGCTGGCCGAGGACCGGTGTCGGCACGTCCGTGGGGTTCTGGGTGACGAAGAAGATGCCCACGCCCTTGGACCGGATCAGCCGCACCGTCTGGGTCACCGTCTCCAGGAAGGCCTTGCTGGCGCCGGTGAACAGCAGGTGCGCCTCGTCGAAGAAGAACACCAGCTTCGGCCGGTCCAGGTCCCCGACCTCGGGCAGCTCCTCGAACAGGTCGGCCAGCAGCCACATCAGGAAGGTGGAGAACAGCCGCGGCCGGTCCTGCAGCTCGCTCAGCTCGACCGCGGTGATGACGCCGCGCCCGTCCGGCGCCGTCCGCATCAGGTCGGAGGTCTCCCACTCGGGCTCGCCGAAGAAGACGTCGCCGCCACCGTCCTCCAAGGTGACCAGTTCGCGGAGGATGACGCCCGCGGTGGCCCGGGACAGCCCGCCCAGCTGCACGAGGTCGGCCTTGCCGGCATCGCTGGTCAGCCAGCTGATCACCGCGCGCAGGTCCTTGAGGTCCAGCAGCGGCAGCCCGGCGGAGTCCGCGTGGTGGAACACCAGGCCGAGGGAGCTGGTCTGGGTGGCGTTGAGGTCCATGACCTTGCTCAGCAGCAGCGGGCCGAAGCTGGTGACCGTCGCGCGCAGCGGCACGCCGGTGCCCAGGCCGCCCAGCGCCAGGTACTCCACCGGGAACCCGGTCGGCGTCCAGTCGTCGGCGGTGTCCGCGGCGCGCCGGGTGAGCCGGTCGCTCGGCTCGCCGGGGCGGGCCAGACCGCTGAGGTCGCCCTTGACGTCGGCGAGCACGACGGGCACGCCCTGGGCGGAGAGCTGCTCGGCGAGCAGCTGCAGGGTCTTGGTCTTGCCGGTGCCGGTGGCCCCGGCGATCAGTCCGTGCCGGTTCATCATCGACAGCGGCACGCGCACCTGCGCCGTCGGGTGCGGGACGCCGCCGTGGACCACCGAGCCGAACTCCAGTGCGGGCCCCGGGAAGTCGTAGCCGGCCGCGATCTCGCCGGCCACGGGGTCGGCCGCGGCGGCCGGGTCAGCGGTGGCCTGCTCGTCAGGTGTGGTCACGTCGTCCGTTCCGTCCGGGTGGGCACGTCGGAGGACAGCCTGCCTGGCACCCCCCGCGTCCGCCAGACGCCGACGGCGGCGCACCCGGTGGGGTGCGCCGCCGTCGGCGGTCGGTGCGTGCTCGGCTCGGCCCTCCTGCGGGGCGGGGGAGGAGGGTCCTTCCTCAGTGCAGCGGGGTGTCGACCGCGCGCTGGCGGGAGGCCTCGATCTCGGCCTCGGCCTCGGCCCGGCCCACCCACTCGGCGCCCTCGACCGACTTGCCCGGCTCGAGGTCCTTGTAGGTCTCGAAGAAGTGCTGGATCTCCAGCCGGTCGAACTCCGACACGTCGTTGATGTCCTGCAGGTGGGCCATCCGGGGGTCCGTCGCGGGGACGGTGAGGACCTTGTCGTCCCCGCCGGCCTCGTCGGTCATCCGGAACATGCCGATGGCCCGGCAGGTGATGAGGCATCCCGGGAAGGTCGGCTCCTCCAGGAGCACGAGGGCGTCGAGCGGGTCACCGTCCATCCCGAGCGTCTCCTCGATGTACCCGTAGTCGGCCGGGTACCGGGTCGAGGTGAACAGCATCCGGTCGAGCCGGATGCGTCCGGTGGCGTGGTCCAGCTCGTACTTGTTCCGCTGGCCCTTGGGGATCTCTACCGTCACGTCGAACTGCACGCCGATAGTGTGTCGTACGACGGGCCGCCGCGTCGGCGGAGGTCACTCCAGGGGGTGGGGGAGATCGCGGCGAGGCCGGGCGAGGAGTCCGACGGGGGAGCGCCGGAGGTGTCCGCCGACGAGGCAGCGGCACCCGCGCCACCGCCGTCCGAGGTGGCAGAGCAGGCCGGCTCCGAGGTCCCTCACCTGGTGGACGACGACGCCGCAGGGCCCTCCGGTGCCGGTGTGGTCGAGGCAGCGCAGGTCGAGCCGTCCGCGGACGAGCGCGCCGCCGCCCAGGCGGCTGTCGACCTCGCCGCGGTGAAGCAGTGGGCGGCAGACCGGGCCGCGGCCGAGCGCGCGGCCAGCGAGGCCGCCGACGAGGCAGCCGCCGTGCAGGCGGCCGCCGACGAGGCCGAGCTCGATCAGGCACGGGCCGAGCAGGCCGCCGCCGACCTGGCGGCCGTCCGCGAGTGGGCCGCGCAGCGTGCCGCCGCCGAGCAGGCCGCCGCCGAGCAGGCCGCCGAGGAGCAGGCCGCCCGGGCCCGTGCCGACGCCGAGCGGCTGGCCGCCGAGCAAGCCGCCGAGGAGCAGGCCGCGGCGAGCGCCGCCGAGCAGGCGGCCACCGCCCAGCGGGCAGCCGAGCAGAAGGCGGCGGCCGAGCGCGCCGACGTCGAACGGGCCCAGGCGGAGTGGACCGCAGGCCGC
>NZ_SJEX01000063.1 GCF_005930495.1 Modestobacter excelsi
AGGGGGCGGTCGGCGGCGATCCAGGCCAGGTCCTCGAGCTCGTCGGCGCCCAGCCACCGCAGCTCGGTGTGCTCGTGCGCGACCAGCTCCCCCGCCGCGATCCGCCCCCACCACACCCGCAGGGTCGAGGCGCCCGGCGGGCCGCCGGCGACGACGCCGTCCAGCGGCACCTCGCCGAGGAACGCCTGCGGCTGCACCCGGATGCCGAGCTCCTCGGTGCACTCCCGGACCAGCGCGGTCAGGTCGGACTCCCCCCGCTCGACCTTGCCGCCCGGGAACTCCCAGAGCCCGGCGAGCGGACCGGACCCGCGCTGGGCGACGAGCACCCGGCGCCGGTCGTCGACGAGCGCCGCGCCGACCACCTGGGTCACGTCCAGGGACCTGCGCGTGGCCGCGGCGGAGAAGGCGTCCAGGTGCGCCTGCATCGCCCGGACGACGCGGCTGCGCAGCACCGCACGGTCCACCAGGCCCCCGAGCGCGCCGGGCAGGCCGGTGTCCCAGTCGACCTGCTCGTCGACGAGCGTGCCGGCGCCCGTCGCGGAGAACTGCCGGGTGTGCACCAGCGTCCGCCAGCCGTCGCCGGGCGCGGCCCGGTAGACGTCCCGCCACGGCCGCTCGGAGACGACCTCCTCGAGCGGGTGCCCCCAGGGGCGACCGAGGGACCTCGCGACGTCGAAGGCCACGGTGAGCGGGGCCTCCACCAACGTGGTGAACCTCAGCTGGAACACGGGTCCAGCCTGGCAGACACGGCAGGATGACCTCCGTGCGCATCTCAGCCCGGGTCGACTACGCAGTACGAGCGGCCGTCGAGCTGGCCGCCGTCGCCCCCGAGTCCCTCACCTCCGACCGGATCGCCCAGGCGCAGGGGATCCCGGCACGCTTCCTCCAGGCGATCCTCGGCGACCTGCAGCACGCCCGGCTGGTCACCAGCCAGCGCGGCCGGGAGGGCGGCTACCGGCTGGCCCTCCCCCCGTCGGAGGTGTCGATCGCCCGGGTCATGCGGATCGAGCAGGGCTTCCTCGCCGAGGTGCACGGCCAGCGGCCCGAGGACGTCGAGTACCCCGGTGCAGCCGCACCGCTGGCGCACGTCTGGGTCGCCGCCCGGGAGGCCTACCGGCGGGTGCTGGAGAACGTCACGCTCGCCGACGTGGTCTCGGGGGAGATGCCCCCGCAGGTGGCGGAGATGATCGAGCTGGAGAGCGCGTGGCGCTCCTTCGGCGCCGCCGATCTGGGCTGACCCGGCCGTCTGGGGCCACCCTCCCCGGTATGTGGGACCATGGAACCGTGACGGACTGCGGCGCTCTCCTCGTGGCGCGCCTGCACGTCGACCTGGCGCGCGTCTCCAGCGCCGCGTGTCGCGCCCAGCGCTGACCCCGGCCCCGCTCGCGCAGCCTCCCAGAGCTGCTCCCCCGCACCCGGCCGCGTCGCGCACGCTCGGCGTGCCGGCGCAGATGGAGATCCCCTGACGTGTCCACCCCCACCCGTACCACCAACCGGCCGCAGCGCGGTCAGGGCCAGTGGGCGCTCGGCTACCGCGAGCCGCTGAACCCGAACGAGCGGATGAAGAAGGACTCCGACGGGCTCGACGTCCGCCAGCGGATCCTCGACATCTACGCGCACACCGGTTTCGACGGCATCGACCCCGGCGACCTGCGCGGGCGGATGCGCTGGATGGGGCTCTACACCCAGCGGGCGCAGGGCATCCCCGGCGGCCGGACCGCCGTGCTGGAGCCCGAGGAGCTCGAGGACTCCTACTTCATGATGCGGGTCCGCACCGACGGCGGGCAGCTGTCCAGCGAGCAGCTGCGGGTGCTGGGACGGATCAGCACCGAGTTCGGCCGGGACGTCGCCGACGTGACCGACCGGCAGAACGTCCAGTACCACTGGATCCGGATCGAGGACGTGCCGCAGATCTGGGAGCAGCTGGCCGCCGTCGGCCTGCAGACGACCGAGGCCTGCGGCGACACCCCGCGCGGCATGCTGAACTGCCCGCTGGCCGGCGTGCTCGCCGACGAGGTCCTCGACGCCAGCGACGTGATGGCCGAGACGGTCGCCCGGTACGTCGGCGACCCGGCGTTCAGCAACCTGCCGCGCAAGTGGAAGACGTCGATGAGCGGCTGCGTCGATCACTGCACCGAGCCGGAGATCGACGACATCTCCTTCGTCGGGGTGCGCAACGCCGACGGCGAGGCCGGCTACGACCTGTGGGTCGGCGGCGGGCTGTCGACCAACCCGATGTTCGCCAAGCGGATCGGCGTCTTCGTCCGGCCGGAGCAGGTCACCGACGTCTGGGTGGCCGCCACCTCGATCTTCCGCGACTACGGCTACCGCCGGTCGCGGACCCACGCGCGGATCAAGTTCCTGATGGCCGACTGGGGCCCGGAGAAGTTCCGCCAGGTGCTGCAGGACGAGTACCTGCACGCGGAGCTGCCCGACGGGCCGGCCGCCGCGCCGGCGGTGCACGACCAGCGCGACCACGTCGGGGTGAGCAAGCAGAAGGACGGCGCCAACGCGGTCGGTTTCGCGCTGCGCACCGGCCGGATCACCGGCAGCCTGCTCACCCGGATCGCCGACCTCGCCGCCGAGTACGGCACCCAGGGCGGCCGGATCCGGACGACGACCCAGCAGAAGCTGGTCATCCTCGACGTCCCCGACGAGCGCGTCGAGGACCTGGTCGAGGCCCTGGCCCAGCACGACCTGCTGGTGCGGCCGAGCGCCTTCCGCCGCGGCACCATGGCCTGCACGGGGCTGGAGTTCTGCAAGCTGGCCATCGTGGAGACCAAGCAGCACGCCCAGGACCTCTACGCCGAGCTGGAGAAGCGGCTGCCGGACTTCGACGAGCCGATCGGCATCAACGTCAACGGCTGCCCGAACAGCTGCGCCCGGTTCCAGACCGCGGACATCGGCTTCAAGGGCATGATCGTCCGCAACGCCGAGGGCGAGAGCGTCGAGGGCTTCCAGGTGCACCTGGGCGGTCACCTGGGCGTGGACGCCGCACTCGGCCGCAAGCTCCGCGGGCACAAGATCACCAAGGACGAGACGGCGGACTACTGCGAGCGGGTGCTGCGCGGTTACCTCGACCGGCGGACCGAGGGCGAGAGCTTCGCGGCCTACGTCGGCCGGGCCGAGGACGACTGGCTGCTGTGACCGACCCCGCACCCGGAAGGCAGCGGGCGGTTCCTGTGTTCCACTGCCCGTACTGCGCCGAGGAAGACCTGACACCGCACGGCGAGGACCCGGACGGCTGGCACTGCGGTGCCTGCCTGCGGACCTTCACCGTGCACCTGACCGGAACGGGGGTGCAGCGCCCATGACGACCGCCGTCGCGACGCCCACACCAGAGCTCGCCGCCGAGGCCGAGGCACGATTCGCCGGCATCGCCGACCCGGTCGAGCAGGCGCTGGCCGTGCTCGCCTGGGCCGGGGACACCTTCGGCGAGGCGTTCGCCATCACCTCGAGCATGGCCGACGGGCTGCTGGCGCACCTGGCCAGCCGGGCGGTCCCCGGCGTCAACGTGGTCTTCCTCGACACCGGCTACCACTTCGCCGAGACGATCGGCACCCGCGACTGGGTCACCGGCGTCCTGCCGATCACGCTGCACAACGTCATGCCGGCGCGCACCGTGGCCGAGCAGGACGCCGAGCACGGTCCGGCGCTGTACGAGCGCGACCCGGACCTGTGCTGCTCGCTGCGCAAGGTGCAGCCGCTGGCCGCCGCGCTGGCGGGCTTCCGCGCCTGGGGCTCCGGCGTCCGCCGGGACGAGGCGGTCACCCGCGCCGGTACGAAGCTGGTGGACTGGGACGCCAAGCGCGGCATGGTGAAGGTCAACCCGCTCGCCGCGTGGACCCAGGACGACGTCGACGCCTACATCGCCGAGCACCAGGTGCCGGTCAACCCGCTGCAGGAGATCGGCTACGCCTCCATCGGCTGCCAGCCCTGCACCCGCCCGGTGGCCCCGGGCGAGGACCCGCGCGCCGGGCGCTGGGCCGGCAGGAACAAGGTGGAGTGCGGGCTGCACGCCTGAGGAAGGACACCGTCCTCCTCACCCTTCGCAGGCTCAGGGAGAGCCTCTGGACGGCGCCGTAGGCCAGGATCGGGGCATGCCCCGACCTCCGCGCCTGTCCCCTGACGACGTCGCCGCCGCACTGCGCGGGCTCCCGCTGTGGTCCGGGGGTGCCGAGGGGATCGAACGCACCCTCGAACTGCCCAGCTTCCGGGCGGCGGTCGAGGCGATCAGCGTGATCGCCGACGCCGCCGAGCTGATGGACCACCACCCGGACGTGGACCTGCGGTGGACGAAGGTGCGGGTCGCCGTCGTCACCCACTCGGCGGGCGGGCTGACCGAGCTGGACCTGGAGCTCGCCCGGCGCGTGGACGCCCTCTACCCCGGGTCCTGAGCTGGCATCACGGCGCCCGCCGACCGCTCACCCCGGCAGCAGCGCGTAGAGGTCGACGCGGTGCCCATCGGGGTCGGCGACCGTTGCGTAGCGCTGCCCCCAGGGGGCGTCGAAGGCCGCGGTCACGACGGTGTGCCCGGCCGCCGCCACCCGGTTCACCAGCCCGTCGACCTGCCCGGGGGCCGGCAGCAGGACGGCCAAGGCCGAGGTGTTGCCCGGCCGCGGGGGCTCACCGAGCAGACCGGTGATCAGCTCGGCGGAGTCGATCATGAGCCGGGCCCCGGCGTTCGTGGACTCGACGTGCTCCTCCCCGTCGTCCACCGGCGGGAAGGAGAAGCCAAGCAGGGAGTAGGAGCTGACGGCCCGGGCGAGGTCGGTGGCGGTCACGCCCACCGCGGAGATCTCCATGCCCCCGGTCTACCCCGGGGGTCCGACGGACGGGCGGACCCGGCGCGTGCGACCAGGGGCAGGGCTGCTCAGTCGGTGACGGGCAGGACCAGCAGGCGCAGCAGCCGGTCGGCCTCGGCCTCGGGGTCCGCGGTGAGACCGGTGTGCACCGGACCGGGCTGGACGACGGTGCTCCGCGGGGCGGTCAGCCAGCGGAACCGCGAGCCGAGCGCCTCCCGCCCGGCCGCGCCCGCGCCCACCGCGGCCGAGCAGACGTCGGCCGCGGCCTGCAGCGCCCCGGTGATCGCCACCGGGTCGGCGGTCGGGTCCAGCACCCGCAGCCGGTCGGCGTCGAGGTGCACCCGCGAACCCAGGTAGTCGCGCTGCCGGCAGTAGACCAGCACGCCGGCGTTGAGGAACTCCCCCCGCTCCACCCGGGGCACGACCCGCAGCACCGCGTACTCGAAGGTGTCCTTCGATGCCCTGGCCCTCACCGCTGGGTGACCCCCTCCGGCGGCGGCGGCCCCAACCACGACGGCCGGTTCTGACCCCGCGGCGCACTCCGCCGCCCGGCGCCGCCGGCGGCTGCCGCGGCGACCACGCCGGGCAGCCAGGAGCCGCGGGCCGCGAGCCGGTCCAGCAGTTGGGCTGCGTAGCGCTCCCGGACGTCGTCCGGCGCGTCGTCGGGCGCGGGACCCTCGAGCCACGCGTCGGGCACCTGGGACAGCACCTCGGTGAGCAGCGGCCGGGTGACCAGCGGACCGAGGACCGTGTCGGCGGCGCGCACGTCGGGATCGCACTCGACCAGCGCGTGCTGCGAGGCGTCGTACGGGCGGGCGACCGCGGCGGCCGCCCCCGGCCAGTTGTGGTGGAACGTCAGCGCGGCGCCGTGGTCGATCAGCTGCAGCCGACCGTGCCAGAAGAGCATGTTCGGGTTGCGCCAGGAGCGGTCGACGTTGCCGGTCAGCGCGTCGAACCACAGCACCCGGCCGGCCAGCTCCGGGCCGACCCGCGCCGCCCCGGCCTCGAAGTCCAGGGCGCCGGGCAGGTAGTCCATGCCCAGGTTCACGCCCGCGGAGTTGCGCAGCAGCTCCTGGACCTCCTGGTCCGGCTCGCCGACCGCGAGCTCGGGCGCCACGTCGACGGTGACCAGCGCGGGCACCGGCAACGCCAGCCGGCGGGCCAGCTCGCCGCAGACCACCTCGGCGGCCAGCACCTTGACGCCCTGCCCGGCGGCCCGCCACTTCACCACGTAGGTGCCGAGGTCGTCGGCCTCCATGAGCCCCGGCAGCGAGCCACCCTCGCGCAGCGGGGTGACGTAGCGGGTGGCGGTGACGGCGGGCAGCACAGTGCCCAGACCCTATGCGGTCCGCTGCGGCTGGAGCTGCACCTCCACCGGGCAGACGTGCGGCGGCGTGCCGACCACCCAGGCGACGGCGTCCGCGACGTCCGCGGGCCGCAGCAGCTGCTCCGGCCGCACCCCGGGGGCGCGGAGCCCGGCGCCGGCCGCGACCAGGCCGGGCGACAGCAGCGTGACCGCGACGTCCCGGTCGCGGACGTCGAGGAACACCGACCGGGCGAAGCCGGCGAGGCCGTGCTTGCTGGCGACGTAGGCCGGGTTGCCGGCGAAGGCGGAGTGCGCCGCCGCCGAGCCGAGGAACACCAGCGACGACGGCGCGCCGGCCAGCAGCCCCGGCAGCACCCCGCGGGTCACCCGCATCGCCGCGGTCAGGTTGACGGTGACCAGCTCGTCCCAGACGCCGGGGTCGCCGGCGTCCGCGGGGGCCCAGTCGAACAGGCCGGCGGCGTAGACGACGACCGCCAGCCGCTCGGGGAGCTCGGCGAGCGCGGCGTCCACCTCGGTCGGCGACCGCAGGTCGACGACGCGGGACCGGGCGGGCAGCCGCCCGACGTCCCGCCCCCAGCCCAGGCAGTCGTGCCCGGCCGCGGTCAGCGCCCGGACGACGGCCGCACCGATGTCACTGCTCGCACCCACGACCAACGCCGTTCCCACCCGGCGGGCCGTACCCGGCCCCACGCACACTGACCCGGTGGGAGTCCTCCGCCGCGCGACCCTCGAGCAGTTCGCCGAGGCACCGTTCACCTACCCCGAGGTCGGCGGCACCCGGGAGGCCGAGCTGCCGCCCGGGTACGACCACGTCGAGCGCGACCACGTCATCGGCTCCGGCCGGGAGGACTTCGAGCGTGCGGCCGCGGCGGTGTTCCGGTGGACGGCGCAACGCGGCGCGGGGCTGCGGATCCAGGCCAGCGGTCCGGCGAGCAGCCCGGGCACCGTCGTCCTGATGACCGCCGGTCTGCGGCGGGCCGGCCTGGACATCCCCTGCCGGGTGGTCTGGGTCGTCGACGAACCGGACCGGCGGGGCTTCGGCTACGGCACGCTGCCGGGTCACCCGGAGAGCGGTGAGGAGTCCTTCGTCGTCTCGCTGCGGCCGGACGGCGCCGTCGGCTACGAGCTGCGCGCCTTCTCCCGGCTGGCGACCCCGTTCTCCCGGCTCGGTGCGCCGGTCGGGCACCGGGTGCAGACCCTGGCCCTGGACCGCTACGTCGCCGCGATGCGCAGGGCCGCACGGTAGGGACGGGCAGGCTGGTCTCCTCAGACGCCGGGCTCGGACCGGGGCCGGTCGCCCTCGCGCCGCGTGTCGCCGATCGGCACGCCGAGAGCGGGGTTCGCCCGCTCCTTCTGCACGGTGTGCGGCGACTGGAAGAACCGCAGCAGGGTGACCAGGAGGACGCCCCCGACGATGTTCCCGACCGCCGCGAACCCCGCGGTCTGGGCCCACTGCACGTAGCCGAACGGCGCATGCCCGGTGTGCAGCGCGGCGAACATCAGCAGCGAGTTCACGATGGCGTGGTTGAGCTGGGCACCGGCCAGCAGGAAACCCCCTGTTACCGCCGGCACCAGGCGGACGCCGACGGACTCGGTGGTGTGCTGCATCCAGGTCATCAGCGTGATCACCGCGCCGCCGATGACGGAGAGGCAGAAGGCCTTGGTGCCCAGGCCGAGGTCGACGTAGAAGCTCCCCGCCTTGATCGCGGTCTCCGCGAACTGGGGGAACCCCTTCATGATCAGGTAGGTGAAGAGCCAGCCGCCGGCCAGGTTGGCCACCAGCGTGCCGACCCACAGCCGCAGCAGCATCCGGGTCCGGGCCTGCCGGGCGATCACGGTCATCACCGGCACCAGGAAGTCCTCGGTGAACAGCTCGCTGCGGGCCAGCGTCAGCGCGATGAACCCGATCGTGAAGGCCAGCCCGGCGAGCAGCGCACTCTGCGTCTCGTGCTCGACGAAGAGCAGCGCGAGCACGCCGGTGCCCACGTCGATGCCGCCCAGCACGCCGGTGGCCAGCAGCGGCCAGGTGCGCCGGGAGATCCGCCGGCGGCCCTCGTCGATCGCCCGGGTGACCGTCTCCTCGACCGGCTGCTCGGCGACCTCCGGGTCGTGTTCGGGGTCGGCGCCCACGCCCGGTCGCGACTCCACCGTCTCCCCGTCCCGCGCCTGCGTCATGACCCCCCGCGTACCCGGCCAGCGACGGCGGAACCGGCCTCGGCGGGCCTGGCAGTTCTCGTCCGCGCTCAGACGTCGCGACGCACCAGCTGGACGACCGACACCTCTGGCGGCCACCCCAGCAGATCGGGAGGGCCGCCGGCGGTGGGCACGCGCGGGCCTGGCTCAGCCGAGCGCGGGCACCGTGGTGGCCGGGTCGCCGTCGGCGGCGGCGGCCAGCGCGGGCACGACCTCGTCGAGCAGGTAGGGCAGCGACAGCGGGCTGCCGAAGCCGAGCGCGGCGGACACGGCGCCGGAGTAGCTGCCCAGCAGCACCGTCCGGCCACCGGTGACGACGTCGAGGCCCGAGAACAGCGTGTCCGCGGCGGCGTCCGCCTCGGTGTACCCGTTGACCGCCAGCACGTCGGCCTCCAGCAGGTCCAGCCGCTCCTGGCTGACGTCGGTGCTGGTGTCGGGGACGGTGAAGCCCAGGTCGGTGAAGAACTGGGTGCGCAGATCGTCGCGGCCGAGCAGGTAGTGGCCCGAGCCGACGCCGGTCAGGTCGACGGCGAGGGAGGTGCCGGCGAACGCGGGGTTCTCGCTGGTCGCCTGGGCGAACCGGGCCTCGACGTCGTCGACGATCTCCTGGGCCCGGTCCTCCTCGCCCAGGGCCCGGCCGGTGAGCAGGGTCTGCTCCTGCCAGGGCGTGGCACCGTCGGCGTGCTCGTCGGTCTGCGCCAGCGTCGGCGCGATGCCGGACAGCTGGTCGTAGACGGCCTGGTCCATGAACGAGTAGACGCCGACGATCAGGTCGGGCCGCAGCGCGGCGACGGCCTCGACGTCGATCTCCTCGCCGCCGACGGTCGGGATGTCCCCTGCCCCGGCCAGCTGCTCCCGGGCCCAGGGTCGCTTCGTGACGTCGTGGTCACCGAGGTTCTCGCGGACGCCGACCGGGGTCACCCCCAGGGCCAGCACGAAGTCCGCGTCGTTGAAGCCAACCGTGACCACGCGCTCCGGCGCCTCGGTGATCTCCGTGGTGCCGAACTCGTTCTCGATGCTCAGCGGGAAGGTGCCGCCGGCCGATGAGCCGGACGGCGCCGCTGGTTCGTCCTCCGTGCCGCCACAGGCAGCCAGGCCGGTGGTGACGGCGAGCGTCCCCATCAGGACGAGGGCACGACGGACGGTACGGCGGGGCACGGCGACTCCTGGGTGATCGTGGGGAACTGAGGACAGCCTGCCCTAACTCCGACTCCCGACCTGCACCGGGCAGCCGACCTGCGGCGCGCACAGCGCCCACCCAGCCGCCACCCAGGGTGACCGCGCGCCGCGCCCGGAGACGGGCGTCGGCCGGCACCCCGACCGGGCAGGGCCCCACCCCTAACGTCAGCCCGATCTCGCACCCTGCACCCCACGGAGGTGGCCATGAACCGGCGGCTGGCAGGACTCACCCTCACCACGGCAGCGCTGGCCCTGGTGCCCGGGACGGCGCTCGCGTCGCCCGGTCCCGGCGGGCACGGGACCCCCTCCCCCGGGGCACCGGGGATCGGCGACCCGTACTACCCACTGGACGGCAACGGCGGGTACGACGTCGACCACTACGACCTGGACCTGCGCTACGACCCCGCCACCGACGAGCTGACGGCGACCGCGACGATCGAGGCGGTCGCCACCCAGGACCTGTCGGCGTTCGACCTGGACCTGCAGGGCCTGACCGTCGACGCGGTGCGGGTCGACCACGCCCCCGCCGGCTGGACCCGGGAGGGCGGCGAGCTGGTCATCACCCCGCACAGGCCGGTGTGGGAGGGTCGCGACTTCACCACCGTCGTCCGCTACCACGGGGTCCCGGAGACCATCCAGGACGCGCTGGGCGCCTCGGGGTTCCTGCACACCGACGACGGTGCTGTGGTGGCCGGGCAGCCCGACGGGGCGGCCACCTGGTTCCCGTCGAACGACCACCCGCTCGACGCGGCGTCCGTGTCGGTCACCGCGACCGTGCCCGAGGGGCTGGAAGCGGTCTCGAACGGCGTGCTCGAGGACCAGCGGACCCGGCACGGCTGGACCACGTGGCGCTGGCAGGCGGCCGAGCCGATGGCGACCTACCTGGTCACCCTGGCCGTCGGGGAGTTCGACCTGCGGGCCTACGAGGTCGACGGCGTCCGGTACTGGGACGCCCTGGACCCCGACCTCTTCTCCCCCGTCGAGGGCGGCCCGCCGCCGGGTGAGGTGGCCTCGGCGTCCTTCGCCCGGCAGCCGGAGATCATCGACTTCCTCGGCGACCACTTCGGTGCCTACCCGTTCCGGGCCGCAGGCGGCATCGTCGACGACACACCGGACCTGCAGTTCGCGCTGGAGACGCAGACCCGCCCGGTCTACGGCTCGGTCTTCTTCACCGACCAGCTGTCCGGTGACCTCGTGGTGGTGCACGAGCTGGCCCACCAGTGGACCGGCGACCTGGTGCGGCTCGCGGCCTGGCAGCACATCTGGCTCAACGAGGGCTTCGCCACCTACGCCGAGTGGATGTGGCAGGAGCGTGAGGGGATCCTGACCGTGCAGCAGCAGTTCGACGAGCTCGCGGCGCTGCCGGCCGACGCGGACCTGTGGGTCGGCGCCCCCGGCGACCCCGGGCCGGCCATCGAGGACCTGTTCAGCTCGGGGGTCTACTCCCGCGGGGCGATGACGCTGCACGCGCTGCGGCTGCAGGTCGGGGACGAGCACTTCGCCACGATCGTCCGGGAGTGGACGGCCCGCTACGCCGGGGAGGCGGTCACCACGGCGGACTTCATCGCGCTCGCCGAGGAGGTCTCCGGACAGCAGCTGGACGAGCTGTTCCAGACCTGGCTGTTCACCCCGGGCAAGCCCGCCGTCCTGGGCTGAGGAACAGCGCGGCCCCGCCCCTCCGGGGAGCGGGGCTGCGCTGTTCAGCGCCCGGGCGAGTCCAGCGCGGAGGGCCCGAACTTCTCCACCCGGACCGACGTCGGCGGGATGCCCAGCCCGACCAGCAGCTGGCTGGCCGACTCGGCGAAGCCGGCGGAGCCGCAGACGAAGGCGGTCTGGCCCTCCTCCCAGAGCGGCAGCAGGTCCACCGCGGTCAGCCGGGCCGCCGGGCGGATGCCGTGCGCCTCCCGGGTGGTCACGACCAGCGCGCCGGCGTCGACCAGCTCGTCGGCATAGGGCAGCTCGGCGTGCGTGCGCGCGGAGACCGCGACCCTCAGCAGGTCCAGCCGCCCCAGGTCACGGGCGTGCCGGACCATCGCCACCAGCGGGACGACGCCGGTGCCGCCGCCGACCAGCAGCGCCGGGGTGACGCCGTCCCAGACGAACCAGCCACCGATCGGGCCACGGACCTCGAGCTCGTCACCGGGCTCGACGACGTCGACCAGGTAGGGCGAGACCTCGCCGTCGTCGAGCCGCTCGACGAAGAGCTCGACCAGCGGGTCACCCGGCGCCGAGGCCACCGAGTAGGACCGCTGCGCGGTGTACCCGTCCTCCGCGGTCAGCCGGACGACGTAGTGCTGACCGGCCATGTGCTGGACCCGGTCGTGGACGTCGAGCCGCAGCTCGACCGAGCGGGCGATCGGCCGCCGCAGGCCCGCCACCGTCGCCGCCCGCCACCCCCCGGTGGGCGCGCGGGTGCCCTCCAGCGACGACAGCTCGATCGGCGCCGGTCCGGCCCCGTCCAAAGGCTCGCCCCGAGCGTGCGAGGGGTGAGGGGGACGGGGTCCTCCGTCAGTCACCCTGGTACCGCTGCTGCTTCCACGGGTCGCCACGGTCGTGGTAGCCGTTCTGCTCCCAGAAGCCCGGCTGGTCGCGCTTCATCACGGTGATCCGGCTGATCCACTTGGCGCTCTTCCAGAAGTACAGGTGCGGCACGAGCATCCGCACCGGCCCGCCGTGCTCGGCGGTCAGCGGCTTGCCGTCGAACTCCCACACGATCCAGGCCTTGCCGCCGGTGACGTCCTCGATCGGCAGGTTGGTCGTGTAGCCGGTCTTCGACGTGGCCATCACGAACCGGCCCTCGGGGTTCGGCTGGGCCACGTCGAGCAGCGAGTCGACGCTGATGCCACCGAAGGCGGTGTCGAACTTCGACCAGGTGGTCACGCAGTGGATGTCGCCGCGGTACTCCGCACCGGGCAGCGCGTGCGCCTCGTCCCAGCTCCAGGTGGTCGGGTTCGCCACCTCGCCGTCGACGGTGATGCTCCAGGTCTCCGGGGTGATCCGGGGCGTCGGCTCGGCGGTGAGCACCGGCCAGTCACCCCCGACGTCGTACTGGCCGGGGGGCAGCCGCGGGTCGCTGGCGGTGCGGCGGCGTCCGAGGAAGCCGCGAGTGGGTCCAGGCACGTCTCTCGTCCTGTCTGCAGGGGCCCTCCGGGGCACTCGACTCGGTCACGGACGATCTTCCCGCACCCACGGCACCGTTGTCTGCACCGACCCGTGCCCGACCTCGCGACCCCGCCTCGTCGGCGCAGCGGAGGAACCCGCAGGTGAGGGTGGCCTTACATGAGGTGTGTCACCACCGGTTCACCTGGGTGTCACGTGTGTCCTGGGCTTACCGTGGCGCTGTGGCGACAGTGACGACGCAGCAGGCTCCACGCACCGCCCGGAAGCCCGGGAAGTTCGGCAACTCGGTGGTCAAGAAGGCCGTCATGGCGGTCACCGGGATCATCATGATCCTCTACTTGATCGCGCACATGATCGGCAACCTGCACGCGTTCCAGGGCGCCGAGGAGTTCAACGGGTACTCGCACTGGATCCGCACGATCGGTGAGCCGGCCGTGCCGGAGCAGACGACGCTGTGGATCATCCGGCTCGTGCTGCTGGTCTCCGTGGTGGCGCACTTCTGGGCGGCGATCTCGCTGTGGCGCCAGGCCCGGCGGGCCCGGCCGGTCCCCTACGTGACCAAGAAGCGCGTGCAGCAGAGCTTCGCCTCGCGCACCGTGCGCTGGGGCGGCCTGATCCTGGCGCTGTTCATCATCTGGCACATCCTCGACCTCACCTTCGGTGTGGTGAACCCGGCCGGCACGGACACGACGCCCTACGACCGGCTGATCGCCAGCTTCTCGAACATCCCGATCACGCTGTTCTACGTGGTCTCGATGATCCTGCTGGGCCTGCACCTGCGGCACGGCATCTTCGCCGCCACCCAGACGCTGGGGCAGACCAACAAGCGCCGCGAGCGCGCGGTCAACGGGATCGCCTACGTGGTGTCCGCGCTGATCACCGCGGGCTTCATCCTCGTGCCGCTGTCCATCGCGTTCGGCCTCATCGACTGACGGAGACATCAGCCATGCCACTCGAGCTCTTCACCGTCGGCGAGCCGATCGCCGACACCAAGGCGCCCACCGACGTCCCCGTCCCGCAGATGTGGGAGGAGCGCAAGTTCCGTGCCCGGCTGGTCAACCCGGCCAACCGTCGCCGGCTGTCCGTGATCGTCGTCGGCACCGGCCTGGCCGGCGGCTCGGCCGCAGCCACGCTGGCCGAGGCCGGCTACCGGGTCAAGAACTTCTGGTTCCAGGACAGCCCCCGGCGTGCGCACAGCGTCGCCGCCCAGGGCGGGATCAACGCGGCCAAGAACTACCGCAACGACGGCGACAGCGTGCACCGGCTGTTCTACGACACGGTCAAGGGCGGCGACTTCCGCTCCCGGGAGTCCAACTCCTACCGGCTGGCCGAGGTCAGCGCGGCCATCATCGACCAGGCGGTCGCCCAGGGCGTGCCCTTCGCCCGCGAGTACGGCGGCCTGCTGGACAACCGGTCCTTCGGTGGCGCGCAGGTCTCCCGGACCTTCTACGCCCGGGGCCAGACGGGCCAGCAGCTGCTCTACGGCGCCTACCAGGCCCTGGAGCGGCAGATCGGCCTCGGCAACGTGGAGACCCACGGCCGCACCGAGATGCTCGACCTGGTCGTCGTCGACGGCCGGGCCCGGGGCATCGTCGTCCGGGACCTGATCACCGGGCAGATCAGCACCCACCTGGCCGACGCCGTCGTCCTGGCCTCGGGCGGGTACAGCAACGTCTTCTACCTCTCCACGAACGCCAAGGGCTCCAACGTCACGGCGGCGTGGCGGGCGCACAAGCGGGGCGCGCTGTTCGCCAACCCCTGCTACACGCAGATCCACCCGACCTGCATCCCGGTCAGCGGCGACTACCAGTCGAAATTGACGCTGATGAGCGAGTCGCTGCGCAACGACGGTCGCGTGTGGGTGCCCAAGGAGCGCGGCGACGACCGCGACCCGCGGCAGATCCCCGAGGCCGAGCGCGACTACTTCCTCGAGCGCAAGTACCCGGCGTTCGGCAACCTGGTGCCCCGGGACATCGCCTCGCGCCAGGCGAAGAACGTCTGCGACGAGGGTCGCGGCGTGGGCCCGACCGGCCTGGGCGTCTACCTGGACTTCACCGACGCCATCGAGCGGCTGGGCCGGAGCACCATCGAGGCCAAGTACGGCAACCTCTTCGACATGTACAACCGGATCACCGGTGAGGACGCCTACGAGACCGGGATGCGGATCTACCCGGCGGTGCACTACACGATGGGCGGGCTGTGGGTCGACTACGACCTGGAGTCCAACATCCCCGGCCTGTTCGTCATCGGTGAGGCCAACTTCTCCGACCAGGGCGCCAACCGGCTGGGCGCGAGCGCGCTGATGCAGGGCCTGGCCGACGGCTACTTCGTGCTGCCGAACACGCTGGCCAACTACCTCGCCGACGGGCCGTTCCCGAAGGTGGCGGCCGACCACCCGGCCGTGGTGGAGGCCGAGACGGCGGTCCGCACGCAGACCGAGCGGCTGCTGTCGATCAACGGCACCCGCACCGTCGCCTCGTTCCACCGCGAGCTCGGCCGGCTCATGTGGGACCTGTGCGGCATGGAGCGCTCCGAGGAGGGCCTGCGCAAGGCGCTGGACCGCATCCCGGAGATCAAGCACGAGTTCTGGACCAACGTGAAGGTGTCCGGCGAGCAGGGCGTGTTCAACCAGAACCTGGAGCACGCCGGCCGGGTCGCCGACTTCATCGAGCTCGCCGAGCTGATGTGCGTCGACGCCCTGCACCGCAACGAGAGCTGCGGCGGGCACTTCCGGGCCGAGAGCCAGACCCCCGAGGGTGAGGCCCTGCGCGACGACGAGAACTTCGCCTACGTCGCCGCCTGGGAGTACACCCCGGACGGGACCCCGCCGGTGCTGCACCGCGAGGCCCTCGAGTACGAGTACATCCACCTTGCCCAGCGGAGCTACAAGTGACAGCACAGCGGAGCTACAAGTGAACCTGACCCTCAAGATCTGGCGGCAGGTCAGCCCTGTCAAGAAGGGCAAGATGGTGAGCTACCACGTCACCGACGTCTCGCCTGACATGTCCTTCCTCGAGATGCTCGACGTGCTCAACGAGAAGCTGATCCTGGACGGCGACGACCCCATCGCCTTCGACCACGACTGCCGCGAGGGCATCTGCGGCTCCTGCGGCCTGATGATCGACGGCGTCGCGCACGGCCCGGAGCAGGCGACGGTGTGCCAGCTGCACATGCGGTCGTTCTCCGACGGCGACGTCATCGACATCGAGCCGTGGCGCTCCGGGGGGTTCCCGGTGGTCAAGGACCTCGTCGTCGACCGCTCCGCCTTCGACCGGATCATCTCCGCCGGCGGCTACATCAGCGCCCCGACCGGCACGGCGCCGGAGGCGCACGCCACCCCGGTGCCCAAGAAGGACTCCGACGCCGCCTTCGACGCCGCCACCTGCATCGGGTGCGGTGCCTGTGTCGCCGCCTGCCCCAACGGCTCGGCGATGCTGTTCACCGCGGCGAAGGTGGCCCACCTCGGGCTGCTGCCGCAGGGCCAGCCGGAGCGGGACGCCCGGGTGCTGCGGATGGTGGGGCAGCAGGACGCCGAGGACTTCGGTGGCTGCACCAACATCGGCGAGTGCTCCGCGGTCTGCCCGAAGGGCATCTCGATGGAGACCATCTCCCGGCTGAACCACGACCTGCTCGGCGCGCTGCGTGCAGGAGCAGTCCCCGCCAGCTGACGAAGGACCCCCTCGCCCCCCACCACTCGCACGCTCGCGGCGGGCCCCTGCGAGGGGGCCGCTCCAGCACGTCACCGGGCGGGCATCCCTCACGGGGTGCCCGCCCGTCGTCATGTCGAGGAGATGCCCAGCCGGTCGGTGAGGAACAGGAAGGCGACGGCGAAGTCGTTGTCCGCCACCTCCTTGCGCAGCCGCTCCCAGTCCAGCTGCTCCCGGACGGCGCGGACGTGCGGGAGCAGCCGGCCGAAGTCGCAGTAGTGCTCGGTCATCGACCGCAGCTTGCTGGACAGCAGGTCGGTGGGCGGCAGCACCGGCACGCGGATGCCCAGCAGGTCCATCTCCTCCGACCGCTCGATCAGCCCCAGGCCGACCGGCTCGCCGACGACCCGGTGCAGCACGTCGACCTCGGCACCGTCGCACCCGACCTTGAACAACCAGTCCTCCGGCGGCCGGGTGACCTGGAACCCGGCGCTCTCCAGCACGTGGACCGCGCGCTCGGTGTCCTCCTCGGCGACGACGAAGTCGACGTCGTTCTCCGACTCCGGTGCGCCGTGCGCCCACAGCGCGTAGCCACCGGCCAGGGCGAAGGGCACCCCGTCGGCCTTCAGCGCGGACGCGGTCCGCTTCAGGGCCCCTCGCAGGGCGTCCCGGTCGGCGGGCACGGGTCACACTCCTCGGTCGGGGCAGGATCGGGTGGAGCACTACCCGGGCGGGTAGCGGTCACGCGTGCGCCTCGCGACCTTCAACATCCTGCACGGACGCTCCCAGGACGACGACCGGGTGGACGTCGACCGGTTCGCCGCCGCGGTGCGGACGCTGGACGCCGACGTCCTGGCGCTGCAGGAGGTCGACCGGGAGCAACCCCGGTCGCACCACGCCGACCTCACCGCGGTGGCCGCCGAGGCGATGGGCGCCGGTGCCCACCGGTTCGTCGCCGCGATCGCCGGCACGCCGGGGGCCACCTGGATGGCGGCGACCGGGCGCGAGCAGCCGGGGACGGCGGAGTACGGCATCGCGCTGCTGTCCCGGTACCCCGTGCGGTCCTGGCAGGTGGTGCGGCTGCCCGCCATCCCCTTCCGCTTCCCGATGTGGCTGCCCGGTCCGCGCAAGGTGATCGTGGTCGACGAGGAGCCACGGGCCGCCGTCGTCGCGGTGGTCGAGACCCCGCACGGCGAGCTGACCGTGGTGAACACCCACCTGTCGTTCGTGCCGGGGTGGAACCGGCGGCAGCTGCGCCGGCTGCAGCGTGACCTGACCGCGTTCCCCGGCCCGCTGGTGCTGATGGGCGACCTGAACATGACCCCACCGACCCCGACCTCGGTCACCGGCTGGCAGTCCCTGGCGAGCGGCCTGACCTTCCCGCTCGACGAGCCGGACCGGCAACTGGACCACGTGCTGCTGCGCGGGTCGTTCGCCCCGGTCACCGCGGTGTCGGCGCCCGCGCTGCCGCTGTCGGACCACCGCGCGCTCACCGTGGACCTGGGCTGAGCGGCACCATGGGACCCGTGCCCGCCCCCACGCTCGTCTTCGACGGCGACTGCGCGTTCTGCACCCGGTCGGCCGAGGTGGCCCGGCGGCTGCTGCCGGCCGACGTCCGGGTCGAGCCCTGGCAGTTCCTGGACCTCGCTGCGCTCGGCACGACCGCGGCACGCGCGCGGCACGAGGTGCTCTGGATCGGCCGGGACGGCGGGGTGGACGGCGGGGTGGCCGGCGGGGCGCCCGCGGTGGCGCTGGCACTCCGGGCCGCCGGGCTGCCCTGGTCACCGATCGGCGTGCTGCTGTCGCTGCCGCCGCTGCGCTGGGCCGCCCCGGTCCTCTACCGGCTCATCGCCGACAACCGGTACCGCCTGCCCGGCGGGACGGCGGCCTGCCGCGTGCCCCCGGGCGACGCCGCCTGATCAAGCAGCCCGGTCCTGCCGGCGGGCGGCCAGTGCGAGCAGCCGCGGCGCGAGCGCGTCGGCGACCAGCGCGTAGCCCGCGGACGAGGGGTGGAACCGGTCGGCGGAGAACAGCGACGGGTCACCGGCGAACCGGGCGGTGAGCTCGGGCGCGACCGGGACGACGACGCCGCCGGCGGTCTCCGCCGCGGCGGTCTGCCGGGCCCGCAGCTGGTCGCAGATGCCGGCGACCACCGCGCGGAACGCCGGTGGCACCCAGGCCACCGACGACAGGTCGGGCGTCGGGACGACGAGCACCTCGGTGCCGCGTGCGCGCAGCTCCCGCACCGCCGCGCCGAGTGCGGCCGCGGCCCGCGCCGGCGGCACCTGGCGGGTCAGGTCGTTGGCGCCGACGACCAGCAGGGCCAGGTCGGCGTCGACGGCGGCGGCCCGCTGGACCTGCGCCGCGAGGTCGAGGGAGGTGGCACCGGGGACGGCGACGACGTGCAGCTCGACGTCGGAGCCGGCGTCGGTGAGCGTGCGGGTCAGCCGGGCGCCGAGGGTGTCCTGGGGACGGGCGGCACCGGTGCCGAAGGCGAGGGAGTCACCGAGGACGAGGAAGCGCAGGGTCACAGGAGGGACAACACCCGTGCCGCGTGCGCTGTGCCGTGATCCGGGACGCCTACCCTCCCTGGGCGAAGAGGGCGGCGGCCTGGGCGTCGTCCACGAACGGGTACTCCACCGTGAACTGGGCCAGCGCGTCGGGCACCGACAGGACGTGCGTCTCCCGCCTGCCGGTCGCGTCGACGGTCTGGACCGTGACCATCTCCCCGTTGATGGGCACCCAGTGCGTCTCGGCGTAGTCGGTGAAGACGTTCATGCCGCCATCCTGACCGCCGGTCCGATGAGTCCGGCCGACCGGGGCGGTCTGCACTGGACCACCACTCCCGGGAGGACGTCATGACCGGCACCACCCGCCGCACCCACCTCACCTCCGTGCACACCGTGGCCGTCCCCGTCACCGACCAGGACCGCGCGCTGGGCTTCTACGTCGACGTCCTCGGCTTCGAGGTGCGCCTGGACGGCTCCTACGGTCCCGGGGCCCGCTGGCTGGAGGTGGCGCCACCGGGTGCGCCGACCACGCTGGCACTGGTCCGCCGGGAAGACGGGCCGTCCGGCGTGGACACCGGCATCCGGCTGGCGACGACGGACGCCGCCACCGACCACGCGGCCCTGCGCGCGGCCGGGGCCGACGTCGACGCCGAGCTGATAGACATGGGCCCGCAGGTCCCGCCGATGTTCACCTTCCGCGACCCGGACGGGAACACGCTGGTCGTCGTGCAGACGGCGTAGCGGCGCGGGAGGTCGTAGCGTCCCGGCATGGCCACCTGGGACGACGTCGCCCGGCTCGCCCTCGCCCTCCCGGAGGCGACGGAGGGACCGACCCACGGCGGCAACCGCAGCTGGCGGGTGCGCGACAAGCAGTTCGCCTGGCAGCGGCCGCTGCGGCCCAGGGACCTCGCCGAGCTGGGGGACGCCGCACCGGCCGGGCCGGTGCTGGGCGCCTACGTCCCGGACGTCGGCGCACGCCGAGCGCTGATCGCCGCCTCCCCCGGCATCTACTTCACCACCGCGCACTTCGCCGGCCACCCCTCGGTGCTGGTCCGGCTCACCGAGATCGACGCCGCCGAGCTGACCGAGCTGCTCGACGAGGCGTGGGCGTGCCGAGCACCCCGCCGGCTGGTCGCCGAGCACCGCCGGCCGGGCTGAGCTCAGCCGGCGGCCGCGGCCACCGCCGCCAGGTGCCGCTGCTTCTCCGCCTCGGGCAGGAAGCTCGCCCGGAAGCTGTTCTCCGCCAGCAGCCGCCGTTCCGCGGCACCGAGGCCGAGCGCCCGGCAGGCGGCGACGGTGTTGTCGTGCAGGTAGCCACCGAAGTAGGCCGGGTCGTCGGAGTTGACGTTGACCAGCAGACCGGCGTCCAGCATCGAGCCCAGCGGGTGCGCGGCCAGGTCGGGCACCGCCCGCAGGGCGACGTTGGACAGCGGGCAGACCGTCAGCGGGACCTGCTCCTCCCGCAGCCGGGCCACCAGCGAGGGGTCCTCCATGCTGCGGATGCCGTGGTCGACCCGTTCGACACCGAGGGCGTCCAGCGCGCCGCGCACGTAGCTCGGCGGCCCCTCCTCCCCCGCGTGCGCGACCCGGTGCAGGCCCTCGTCGGCGGCCAGCGCGTAGGCGCGCCGGAACAGCTCGGGCGGGAAGCCGACCTCGGCGCTGTCCAGCCCGACACCGATGACGAGGTCGTGCCACGGGCGGAGCCGCGGCACCAGCGCCTCGGCCTCCGCCGGGTCCCGGTCACGCACGAAGCAGGCGATCAGCCGCGCGCTGAGCCCGTGCCGCTGCTCCGCCGTCCGGAAGGCCTCGGCCAGCCCGTCGAGGACGACCTCCAGCGGCACGCCCCGGCCGGTGTGCGCCTGCGGGTCGACGAAGACCTCCGCGTGCCGCACCCCGTGCGCCGCGGCCCGGGTCAGGTAGGCCTCGGCCAGGTCGGTGAAGTCCTGCGGCTGCTGCAGCACCTCGGTGAGCTCGTAGTAGAGGTCCAGGAAGGACGGCAGGTCGCTGAACGAGTACGCCCGGCGCAGCGACGCCAGGTCGGGGTGGCGCAGCGGGACCCGGTTGCGCCCGGCCAGCTCGACCGCCAGCTCGGGCTCGAGGGTCCCCTCGATGTGCAGGTGCAGTTCGGCGGTGGGCAGGGCGGGCACCTCGGGGCTGGACTGCATGGCGGGCATTGTCACCCGGGCGCCGCGGTCAGGGGACCAGCTGCTGAGGAGTGCCGGTGTGCCACTCCAGGACGACGATGCTCGCGTCGTCCTGCAGTTGGCCACCCTGGTGCTCCAGGACCTTGCGCATCAGCCGGCGCAGCGCCTCCGGAGCGGCGTCCCCGGAGGCCCCGGCCTGGAGGATGAAGTCAGCCAGCCGCTCCTCGCCGAAGAACTCACCGGACTCGGAGCGGGCCTCCACGATCCCGTCGCTGTAGACGAGCACCCGGTCGCCGGGGTGCAGGTGCATCTCGCAGACGTCGGGCTTGCGCACCTGGAGCCCGAGCGGCGGGTGTGGCCGGCACACGGGCGGGCGGACGAAGGCACCGTCCCGCAGGACCAGGGGGTCCGGGTGCCCGGCGTTCACCCACCGCAGCAGCCCGGTGTCCAGGTCCAGCCGGGCGATCGCAGCGGTGGCGAACTGGCTGCCGGTGAAGTTGTCCGCGATGACCCGGTTCACTGCCACGGCGATGTCCGGCAAGTCGTAGATCTCCCGCCGGGCGTGCCGATAGGCGCCGATCGCGGCGCTCGCCAGCAGCGCAGCGGGCAACCCGTGACCGACGGCGTCCAGGACCAGGACGTGCGCGGAGGATCCGTTGACGGCGTAGTCGAAGCTGTCCCCACCGATGTCGTAGGCGGGTTCGAGGGCACCGGACACGACGACCCGATCGGTCGCGAAGGTCATCGGCGGCAACAGCTCCCACTGGATCTCCGCCGCCACGCTGAGCGTCTTCCGCCGCCGGAGCCGCGCGAAGATGTCGGTGTAGGCCTCGTTGACGACCAGCACCTCGGCGAGCAGGGAGACGAAGGCCTTCGCGGTCTCCTCCACCTCGTCGGTGACGGAGCCCACGAGCAGCTCGACCACGCCCAGCCGCTCGACGCCGTCCAGCAGCGGCACCCACAGGCGGGGCCCGCTGCCGCCCGTGGTGCGCACCGTCTCGTGCTTCCGGTAGCACCGGCCGGCGACCGAGCCCTCCACGGAGAGCTCCTGGCGCTCCGCCACACCCTCGCCGCGGACCGGCTGCAACAACACTTGTTCGTAGTCCACCAGGTACAGCACGGTGTCGCGGAAGCCCAGTCGGCGGCCGTGCACGGCGACCCGCTCGGCCAGCCTGTCGGGAGCGAGCAGGTGCAGCTCGCGCAGCATGGACCGGAGCGGGCCGGGCAGCGCTGGCTGGTCGATCGACGTCACGGACGCACCCTCGCAGAGTGGCCCATCGCCCGCCCAGGGGTTCAGGTCTGCTCCGGCTCGCGCGTTCGGCGGACGTCCCGGATCGCCAGGACCGCGGCGGCCGCGGCGAAGACGACGCTCACCGTGAGGCTGAGCGCGTACGCCCGCCCGTAGTCGCCCTGCCGCCCGGCGCCGCCGGCCGCTGCGCCGGCGACCGAGGCGTAGAACACCGCGGTGATGACCGCGGCACCGACGGCGTTGCCGAAGCGCTGGGCGGTCTGCAGCACCCCGCCGGCCGTCGACCCGCCGCGGACGTCGACCTCGGCGAGGGACAGCGCCTGGTTCGGCGTGATGACCGAGCCGCCGCCGAGCCCGGCGACCAGCAGCGCCGGGGCCATCGCCAGCGCCACCCGCCCGGGGTCGACGTCGCCGGCCAGCGCGACGGCGACCAGCGCGGCCGACGCCACGCCGGCCAGGAAGAGACCGAGGGCGACGACGAGGACCCGCTGCCCCAGCCGGCTGACCAGTCGGCCGCCGATCGGTGCGGACAGGGCCGCGCCGACCGCGTAGGAGGACGCGGTGAGCCCGGATTGCAGCGGGCTGTAGCCGAGGCCCTCCTGGAGGAACAGCGCCAGCACCAGCGGGGTGCCGGTGTAGGCGCAGAAGAAGAGCACCGCCAGCACGGTGCCGTCGGCGAAGGACCGGATGCGGAACAGGGCCAGGTCCACCAGGGGGTAGCCGCGCCGTCGTCCCGGCCCGCGCTCCCAGCCGACGAAGCCGGCGAGCACCGCGAGCGCCGGCAGGAGCAGCAGCGCCAGCCGGAGGTCGTGGCCGGCGTCGTACTGGACGGCGGGGAAGAGCAGCCCGAAGACGCCGACCGCCAGCAGCGCCGCGCCGGGCAGGTCGAGCGGCCGGTGGGTGTCCCGGGGCGGCGGCGAGGGCAGCAGCCGGGCGCACAGCACCAGCGCGAGCAGCCCCACCGGCACGTTGACCAGGAAGCACAGCCGCCAGCCGAACTCCTGCCCGCCCAGGGCGATCAGCGCACCGCCGACGACCGGGCCGGCGGCGGTGGCGATGCCCACGGCGGCCCCGATCGTGCCGAACGCCCGGCCGCGCTCGCGCTGCGGGAACAGCTGCTGCACCAGGCCGGAGACCTGCGGGTTGACCAGCCCGCCGGCCAGCCCCTGCAGCACCCGCCCGGCGATGAGCACCCCCGGGGTCGGGGCCAGCCCGACCAGCGCGCTGCAGACGACGAACGCGGCGATCCCGACCAGCAGCACCCGCCGGCGCCCGCGGTCGTCACCCAGCCGGCCCCCGATGATCGGCACCATCCCGAACGCCAACGCGTAGCCGGAGACCACCCACTGCAGCTGCGACGGGCCGGCGCCGGTGCTCGCGCCGATCGAGGGCAGCGCGACGGTGACGATGCTGACGTCCAGCAGCGTCATGAACAGCGCGGAGACGCACACACCGAGGGCCACCCACCGTCGCGGGTCGAGCTGTCCCGTCGCGCTCGGGGCGGTGCTGGTCACGGTCGGCATCCTCCAACGGCCGCCCCTGGGCCGCCTGCTCCCCGACCGGGGTCACACCGGCCATCAGTTGCTTTTACCAACTCATTGTCGCCCCACGCTCAAGCACTCCGCCGAACCGGCCGATCAGGTCCTGGGTCACCCGATCGGATGACCATCGAGCGGAAGGGGCGCAACGGACATGGGCACGCAGGCAACCATCCCGGCACGGACCGGCACCCGGCTGGCGCGTTCTGCCGCCACGGTCGTCGTGGCCGTCGCCGTCGGCCTCGTGCTCGCTCCGGGCACCGCCACCGCGGCCCCGACCAACCCCAGCGACACCCAGCTGAGCCAGGCGCAGCAGGCCAAGGCCGACGCCGCCGAGCAGGTCGGCGCACTGTCCGCCGCCCTCGCCGCCGCCCAGGCCCAGGTGGACGACGCCCGCGCCGAGTCGGCCATCGCGCTGGACACGTTCCAGGGGAAGCAGGCCGAGTACGAGGCCGCGCAGAGCGCCGCCGACGAGGCCGCGGCCGCCGCCCGACGCGCCCGGGACGACCTGGCCGCCGCCCGCGCCGACCTCGCCGACTTCGCGCGGCAGAGCTACCTGCAGGGCAGCACCTCCCCCACGCTCGAGGCCCTGATGACCGCCCAGGGGCCCACGGAGATGGTCGAGCGGGCCGCCCTGCTGGAGGCCGCCGGGGCGCACCAGGGCAGCGTCGTCGTCCAGGTGTCCGCCGCCGAGCAGCAGGCCACCGCCGCCGACCTCACCGCGCAGACCGCGCTGGCGCAGGCGGCCACGCTCGAGCAGCAGGCCGCCGACGCGCTGGCGGCCGCCGAGGCGCTCGAGGTGGCTGCCCGGCAGCAGGCCGCCGGACTGGCGGACCGGCAGGCCGCCGTGCAGCAGCAGCTCGAGCAGGCCCAGCAGACCCTGCTCGGCCTCGAGGGCGCCCGTGCCGCCGCCGAGCAGTACGCCGCGCAGCAGACCGCCGCCGCGGCCCGCGCGGCCGCCGACCAGCGGGCCACCAGCCACGCCGTCTCCGCCGGCGCCGTCACCACCGCCGGCGCCGGCTCCTCCGCCGCGGCCGAGACCGCGATCTCCGCGGCCCGCCGCTGGCTGGGCACCAGCTACGCCTGGGGCGGGGGCTCGCTCAGCGGCCCGAGCGTGGGCTGGGGCATCGACGCCGGCGTCGTCGGCTTCGACTGCTCGGGGCTGACCCGCTACGCCTACGCCCAAGCCGGCATCAGCATCCCGCGCAACAGCAGCGCGCAGTACTCGTCGCTGCCCAGGGTCTCCCGCAGCGACCTGCAGCGGGGTGACCTGGTCTTCTGGGCCACCGACACGAGCAGCCCGGCGACGATCCACCACGTCGCCGTCTACCTGGGCGACGGGCAGATCCTGGAGGCACCGGAGAGCGGGTCCCGCGTCCGGGTCACCGCGATGCGCTGGAGCGGCTTCATCGGCGGGGCCCGCCCCAGCGCCTGAGAGGACCCCGCTGCCCCCCACGCCTCGCGAGCTCGGCGTGGGCCGCTGCACCGGGGCCGTCAGGCAAGGGCCTCGGCGGTGAGGGTGACCGAGCGGAGCCGGCCCTCCGTCGTCGGGGACTGGTGGGCGACGATCAGCTCGTCGGCGTCGGCCTGCTTGCGGAAGCCCTCCAGGTACTCGCCCACGTCGTGCGGCGTGCCCACCGCGGCGTAGGTGAACATCGAGCTGACGTGGTGGCCGGCGCCCTGCTCGAGCAGCAGGTCGGCCTCCTCGTCGGTGAAGCTGCGCCCCCGGCCGAACAACCCGACGGCCATGGTCCGCCGCACCGCCTGCAGGTTCTCCTCCGCCTGGCTGCGGGTGTCGGCGGCGATGACGTTGACCCCGGCGATCACGTACGGGGCCTCGAGCTCGGCGGAGGGCTGGAACTCCCGCCGGTAGGTGGCGACGGCGGCCTCGAGCGCCTGCGGGGCGAAGTGGCTGGCGAAGGCGTAGGGCAGCCCGAGCGCCGCGGCCAGGTGGGCGCCGAACAGCGACGAGCCGAGCACGTACAGCGGGACGCGGGAGCCCTTGCCGGGGATGGCGTCGACCCCGGGCACCCGGGTCTGGCCGGCCAGGTAGGCCTGCAGCTCCAGCACGTCCTGCGGGAAGGTGTCGGCCGAGTTCGGGTCGCGGCGCAGCGCGTACATGGTGTTCTGGTCCGAGCCGGGCGCGCGGCCGAGCCCCAGGTCGATCCGCCCGGGGTACATCGCGTCGAGCGTGCCGAACTGCTCGGCGATGGTCAGCGGCGAGTGGTTGGGCAGCATGACCCCGCCGGCCCCCAGCCGGATCGACGACGTCCGGGCGCCCACGTGCGCGATGAGCACGCTGGTCGCCGACGAGGCGATCGTCGGCATGTTGTGGTGCTCGGCGTACCAGACGCGGCGGTAGCCGTGCTCCTCCGCGCGCTGGGCGAGCGCCACGCTGGCCGCGATGCTGCTGCTCACGGTCTCCCCGCGGGCGATCGGTGCGAGGTCGAGGACGGACAGCGGGATGCGCATGAGGTGCCTTCCGGTCGGTTGTCCGGACCAACGCGGCAGGCCCCGCTGCCCTTCCCCCTTCGCCGGCGAGGGCACGTCCCGACCGTCACCTGCGAGCGCGCCACGGGTTCCGGTCCGCCCCTTCCGGAACCCCGCCGCACGTGTCACGCTGGGGGATCCACCGTGGACGCAACGCCTTCTCCCCTGGAGCAGCCGTGTTGACCCGGAGCACGTACGCACCGGACTACGTCGAGCAGCGGCAGGCCGCCGTCGACGCGCAGCTGGGCGCCTACCGGAGGCTGGTGGCCGCGGCCGACTGTGCCCCCGACGCCCTGTTCGACTTCGAACCGGTCTTCTTCAACAACATGGTCATCGCGCTGGAGCACAGCTTCGTGCACCGGGGCCGGGGCCTGGAGGACAGCGAGGGGACGGCCCTCGACGAGGTGCGGCTGATCAGCGAGTCGCTGCACCGCGGCAACACGCTGATCAACGACCGGCAGATCCGGCTCGACCCGGACCGGACGGTGCTGGGCTACCGGCACGGCGACGAGATCGCGGTCCGCGAGGCCGACTTCGTCGCCCTGGCCAAGGCCTTCTTCGCCGAGCTGGAGAACGCCTACCTCTAGCCCCGGACGACGTCCACCACGAGCTCGGGGACGACGTAGGGCTCCCCCGGCACCGCGCGCTCCGGGAAGTCGAAGACCGCCAGCATCGACTGCATCGGGTAGTCCGGGGTGACCGCCACCGAGCGCACCCGGTCCCCGTCCACGGAGAAGACGGCGCCGTCGGGCTGCCAGTCGACCGCGTAGGTGTGGAAGTCGGTGACGTCGATCGCCAGCCGCGGGGCGGTGAAGTCCTCGACCACCCGCGGGTCCCGGAAGGGGTGCGCACCCATCCCCACGGCGGCGCTGGCCCGGCCGTCGTCCCCGGTGCGGACCGCGTCCCCGAAGACCTCGGCCACGCAGAGCTCCGCGGAGCGCTCGGGCCGGTCCTCGAACCCGACCAGCCACCAGGCCGCCATCGACCGGGCGGTCAGGGTCATCCGCGCCCGCATCTCCAGCCGGCCGTACGTCGGCGTCCAGCCCGCCTGCGCCGGCTGCTCCTCGCGGACGACCGCGCCCGGCCGCACCGGCTGCTGCCCGACCGTGCTGCCGACCGGGCCGGAGAACACCCCGGACTGGACGGCGGAGACCCGCAGCGGCGGGTGGTCGTCGGGGCACCACAGCGGGTGCTCCGCGGGCAGGAACAGCCGCAGGCAGGAGTCGCGCACCTCGTAGGCGGCCGCGGTGGCCGCCCGCGAGCTCCACTGCGGGAGGTAGTGCGGCACCCAGACGGCGGTGTCGAGGTCCGGTCCGTCGAAGTCGTCGGCGAAGGTCGGCACGGTCGGCCATCCTGGAGCCGGGGCCTCCTCCGGGGAAGGGCTCCCGCCGCGCGCCGTTCCGGCCGGTTCCCGTCCGCCGGTCACTACGGTGTGCCTGTGCGCGACGGGGAGGGCAGGACGACCGGCACGAGCCGGTCCCCCCATGGCAACCCCGGGGCATCGTGAGAAGCCCAGGCACGGCGTCATGAGCCGGACGGCGCGCTCCGCGCACGCAACGGCACATCGCCCAGGGACGGGCTGGTCTCCCCGTCGCGCACCCTCCCGACCGGCGTGGCCGCCGTCACCGCCTCGGGTCTGGCCACCGCGCTGCTGGCCGGGCCGTGGCGCCGACGGGACATGGTGCGCCGGGTGGCCGTCGCCCTGGGCCAGGCCCGCGCCGCGACCTGGGTGGGCACGATGGTCGGCGAGGTGCAGACCGGCTACCCGCAGGCGCCGGTGGACCGGCCGCGGGAGCTGGCCCGCTTCCTGCGGACGACGCGGGGCTGGGCCCGCGGTCAGGACACGACACCACCGCCCCCCGTGCTGCGCTGGGAGCCGCAGCCCACCCGGCTGGCCTGGTCGCGCGCCCCGGTCGCAGACCTGCCGGACCAGGCCGCGGTGGCCCGGCTGCTGGACGTCGACCCGGGCGAGCTGGCCTGGTTCGCCGACGCCCGCGGGCTGGAGCGCACGGTGGGTGAGCCGCTGCGGCACTACCGGTGGCAGGTCGTCCCGCGCCCGCACGGCGTCCGGCTGCTCGCCGCCCCCAAGCCGCGGCTGAAGGAGGCCCAACGGCGGCTGCTGCGGCACGTGCTGGCCCGGGTGCCGGTGCACGACGCGGCGCACGGGTGCGTGCCGGGCCGGTCGGTGCGCACCGCGGTCGCCCCGCACGCCGGGTCGCCGGTGGTGCTGCGGATGGACCTGGAGGCGTTCTTCGCCTCGATCGCGGCCGAGCGGGTGCACGGGCTGCTCCTCGGCCCGGCCGGGCTGCCGGAGCCGGTGGCGCACGTGCTCGCCTCGCTGGTGACGACGGTGGCGCCCGCGCAGGTGTGGCGGCAGGTCTCCCTGCCGACCGGCATCGAGGCCCGGGAGCGGCACCGCCGGCTGGGCCGGCAGCTCGCCGTCCCGCACCTGCCGCAGGGGGCGCCGACGTCCCCGGCGCTGGCCAACCTGGTGTGCTTCCGGCTGGACCGGCGGCTGGCCGGGCTCGCCGCCTCGTGCGGGGCGCGGTACACCCGCTACGTCGACGACCTGACCTTCAGCGGGGGCACGGCCCTCGGCCGGGACCGGTTCGCCGACCTGGTGACCCGGGTCGTCGCCGACGAGGGCTTCCGGGTGAACGCCGCCAAGACGGCGGCGACCAGCGCCGCGCGCCGGCAGTCGGTGCTCGGCGCGGTCGTGAACACCCGGCCCACGCTGCCGCGCCGCGAACGTGACGCGCTGCGGGCGCTGCTGCACAACTGCGCCACCTCCGGCTGGCCCGGCCAGACCCGCGGCCGCGAGCCGGCCACCTCCCGTGACCACGTGCTGGGTCGGGTGGCGTGGGCGGCGTCCCTGGACCCGGCCTTCGGCGCCCGGCTGCACGCCCTCGCCGAGCGCATCGACTGGTCGGCGGAGCCGGCCGGCTAGCGGCTCTGCAGCGCGTCCAGCGCGACGGCCATCGAGGCGGCGACCCGGAAGTCCAGCCGGGGGTCGGGCACGGTCACCGTGTACCGGTCGCGGATCGCCTTCTGCCGCTCGCTGACCAGCACCGGACGGCCGGTGGCGGTGTCGGTGAAGTCGAAGTGGAAGACGAAGGGGACCCACACGTCGCCGACGTAGGGCAGCACGTCCCAGACCCGGCGGAGGACGGCCACCGACACGCGGCGCTCCTGCCCCACCGCCTCCAGCCCCGGCACCGACAGGTTCCAGGTGGAGCGCAGCAGGCTGGCACCGAACTGCTTGCTGAAGCTCCCCAGCGGCGCGCCGTTCTCGTCGAGGACGTCGTGCTGGGCGTGCACGTCCAGGCGCTGCCGGGCCTTGAAGGAGAACACCCGGCGGGTCCGGGACTCGTCGGCGAAGAACTCGACCTCCTCCTTGAGCTTCATCCGCTTCTGCTCGGCGAAGGCCAGCAGCTGGCCCTCGCCGCCGTCCGGCCCGACCGCCCGGACCTCGTACCGGTTGACCATGACCGTGATGCGCTGCTTGACGTAGAAGGCCGGGACGACCATCGGGGCGGACGGACCTGTCACAGCTGCTCCTGGGGCTGGGCGGACCTGCGGGAGCCCATCCTGGCGCATCCGCCCGTCGGACCTACCGGTGGTGGTCCGTGTCGAAGGAGAGCTCCGTCATCGGCACCTGCCGGTCGACCACCCGGGCGGCGAGGTCGTCCAGCGAGGTCCCGGTGGCGTAGGCGTGGGCCCGCAGCACGGCGAGCGCGTCGGGGCTGGACACCCGGAGCCCGGCGTTCACCATGCCGATGGCCTTCCAGACGGTGGCGCGTCGTCCGGCTGCCGGGGCGTCCAGCCAGGCCGGCCCGTCGGCGTGCCCCCGGTCCCGCTGGTTCACCACCCCGAAGGTCGCAGCGACCTCGTGGGCGACGGCCAGGGCGTCGGCCAGGGGCAGCGACCCGGGGTCACGCGGCGGGACCAGGTACAGGTCCAGCGCACCGATGCCCCGCAGGTCGTCCTCCAGCGGGATCGAGAGCGTGGCCCGGATCGGGGTGGTGCCCGCCAGGCAGTCGTAGAAGGCCGGCCACCGGGACCGGATGGTCGTCTCGTCCGCCATGAGCGGGCGCCCTTCTGCGTGCGCGCTGAGGCACGGGCCCTCCCCGACGGTGAACTGCAGGCGCTCGGCCTCCGCCGACACCGCGTCGCTCGCCCCCAGCGGCAGCCTCCGGTCGTCGGCGAAGAACAGGCTGATGCCCGCGCCGTCGACGGGCAGCACCCGGGCGCAGGCCCGGGCCAGCCGTTCAGGCAGCAGCTCGGGCCCGGGCAGCCGCGCTGCACACGCGGCCACGGTGCTGCGGAAGTCCTCGACGAGGGTCACGCGACTCCAGCCGGCCAGCGCCGTCCGAGGGAGCGGCGCGCGAGCCGGCACGTCTCGCCAGCTCCTCGTGACTGTCCGGATCACGGGGCCGGGAAACCAACGGCAGCAGTTCATCCGGGTAGGAGCTGGTCCAGCAGGGCGAAGGTGCGCCGGGCCATCAGGTCGGCGTCCATCTCCCGGACCGCGCGCGCCCGCGCCCGCGCGCCGAGGTCGGCGCGCAGCCCGGCGTCGGCCAGCAGGACCGACAGCGCGCCGGCCAGCGACCCGGCGTCCCCGGCCGGGACGACGACGGCGTCCCCGCCCACCGCCACGGCGACGTCCCCGACGTCGGTGGCCACGCACGGCAGGCCGGCGGCCATCGCCTCCAGCAGCGCCAGGGGCAGGGCCTCGCGGCGGGAGGGCAGGCAGAACAGGTCCAGGCCGGCGAGGAAGGCCGGGACGTCGTCGACGTGACCGGCGAAGGTCACCGGCAGCCCGGCCGCCGCCGCGCGCAGCCCGTCCTCGTCCCGGCCGCGCCCGGCGATGACCAGCTCCAGGTCCACGTCGTCCGCCACCAGGCCGGCGACGGCCTCCAGCAGGACGTCGAAGCCCTTCTGCGCGGTCAGCCGCC